>NZ_PVRI01000002.1:0-615874 GCF_002998775.1 Bacillus sp. YBWC18
ACGATAAATGAAAAATCAATGTACTGATCAATTTTACGAAGCAGGTGATCCTCTTCGACCAGTTGATCTAGCAATACAAATTCGGCTTCGTGCTGAGAAGAATTTCTAGTGTGGAACATGAGAAAAACACCTTCCTTAAGTGGGTTTTTCTCTATTATAAAATGAGGAGATGGAAAGTTTAAGGAAAAAATAAAGCTGTCGAGATTTTCTCGACAGCCTGACACCGCGATTAAGCGGTGTTTTGGATTAAGCATCGACAACTTCGACTTTTTCCATACCTTGGCCTTGTTCCATATCTAGAACAGCCTCGATACCAGATGTTACTTTGCCAAAAACAGTGTGAACACCGTTTAAATGCGGCTGAGGGTCATGTACGATAAAGAATTGGCTGCCGCCTGTATCTTTACCAGCATGCGCCATTGATAATGAACCTCTTTCGTGTTGATGTGGATTCCCTTCTGTTTCACATTTAATTGTGTAACCAGGACCACCAGTTCCATTACCGTTTGGATCGCCGCCTTGGCTTACGAAGCCTGGGATGACGCGGTGGAATTTCAATCCATCGTAGAAGCCTTCATTCGCTAATTTTTCAAAGTTTGCTACTGTACCTGGAGCAGCCTCTGGGTATAGTTCAAACTCAATTTTCTTACCATTCGTTAGTTGTATGTATCCTTTTTTCGCCATTTTTCACATTCTCCTTTCAGGTTAAACAACGCTCATTATAGCACATTTTCGGTGATGTTAAACATCCCCTGCTCTTTGATTGTGATTTACCTCTTTTCTTAGGATTGATACAATAGAAGAGCTTGATCCTTTTTTCCTATTAAATTAATGACAGACTGTGCAACATGTCTTCATTATATTGGAAAAGGAAAACATCTTAAAAAGAAAATTGAAACGTCGAATCGATTTGTTACGTCTATATGATGGAGTGCATTTCTTTACGTGTGCTCAAAAGATGAGTTTCTCTTGAAAGAGGAACCCTTTCGACTTGAAGGAGGTCAACATGTTAAAAAAATCAATGCTTGGTATGATGGCAGCGCTCCTTTTCCTCATTGGTGCGCCAAAAGTCAGCTTAGCGGATGCAGCTGTCGGCGATGTCATCGTCACACTTGGGCAAGACTTAACTCCGGCTGATCGCCAGAAGGTGCTTGACGAGTTGAATCCACCTGAAAATGCGACAAAAATTGAAGTAACCAATAAAGAAGAGCATGAATATTTAGGAAAGTATATCCCTCGTTCTTCTATCGGGACGAGAGCATTATCATCTTCATCTATCACCATTGAAAAATCAGGTACTGGTCTGACTGTGGATACACATAACATCAAGACTATTACAGATGAGATGTATTTAAATGCTTTAATGACAGCCGGTGTCAAGGATGCCAAGGTTGTCGTGACTGCGCCGTTTGAAGTTTCTGGTACAGCCGCACTGACGGGTCTATTAAAAGCCTATGAAGTGTCAAGCGACAAAGCGATTCCAGAAGATGTGAAACAGGTAGCAAACGAAGAGCTTGTGACAACTTCTAAATTGGGTGACTCCATCGGGAAAGACAATGCTTCTGCCCTTATTGCAAAAATCAAGGATGACATTGCGAAAAATGGTGTCCCTAAAACAACAAAAGAAGTCGAAGAAAAAGTGGATCAGGCTGCTTCTGATTTAAACTTAAATCTAACGCAAGATCAAAAGGATCAGCTTGTTTCACTATTCGATAAAATGAAGAACATTAATATCGATTGGAACCAAGTAGGATCTCAAATCGATAAAGCAAAAGACAAGATTACGAAATTCATAGAATCAGATGAAGGGAAAAACCTTCTTCAAAAGATTTGGGATTTCTTTGTCTCCATTTGGAACGCAATCGTCTCTGTATTTACTGGAGGAAAATAAGTCATTATAAAAAGCTGCCTGATGTACAGGCAGCTTTTTTACGTAGATGATTTCACTTTTGATTGATACGGTAAATCAAGTTTGACAATATCCGCATATGTTTCGCGTTCAACGACAAGCTGCGCTTCCCCGTCTTCTACAAATACAACAGCCGGGCGCGGGATGCGGTTATAGTTGTTTGACATACTGTAGCCGTAAGCTCCGGTACAAAAGACAGCTAATAAATCTCCTTGTGATAACTCTGGCAAATCGATATCCCAAATGAGCATATCTCCGCTTTCACAGCATTTCCCTGCAATGGAAACCGTTTGATCATGCGTTTGGCTCATTTTGTTGGCACTTGCCGCTTCATATTTCGCTTGATATAAAGCTGGACGAATGTTGTCACTCATTCCCCCATCTACCGCAATATAATCGCGAATGCCAGGTACATGTTTTGATGAGCCGATCGTATAAAGCGTTGTCCCTGCATCTCCAACGAGAGAGCGGCCTGGCTCAATCCAAATTTCCGGCATATCAAACTCATAGCGGGCTACGTTCTCTTTTACAGCTTGGATAATTTTCTCGACGTATTCTGTCGCAGGAAGTGGTTCATCTTCTTCTGTATAACGGATACCAAAGCCGCCGCCTAAGTTTAACACGGTCGAAATAAAACCAAATGATTCTCTCCATTCATCTAGCTTCAAAAAGATTTTATCTGCTGCAAGGACAAAACCAGCCGTATCAAAAATTTGTGAACCGATATGGCAATGAACGCCTAAAAGCTCGATCACTTCTGATCCAAGCACTTGTTTCACCGCTTCATCTGCTTGTCCATTGTGAAGGTCAAAGCCAAATTTGGAATCCTCTTGGCCTGTTGTAATGTAATCATGTGTATGCGCTTCGACACCTGGTGTAATACGGAGCAGCACTTTCACCTGTTTTGACAGCTCTTGACCAAGCTCTTCAATGAGCTTCATTTCGTAGAAATTATCTACGACAATACAGCCGATCTCGTGCTCTAACGCCATTTTCAATTCTTCCCTGCTTTTATTGTTGCCATGGAAATGAATTTTTTCTACCGGAAACCCGGCGCAAATGGCTGTGTGAAGCTCCCCTCCTGATACGACATCAAGAGATAATCCTTCTTCCTTGGCAAGCTGAAACATGGCGATGGAGGAAAATGCTTTACTCGCATATGCTACCTGCGCTGTTAACTCTTCTTCTATAAATGCTTTTTGAAAGCTTTTTGCACGCTCCCGTATTAAAGCCACATCATATACATAAAGTGGTGTCCCATACGTTTCAGCTAAAGAAACGGCATCAACACCACCAATTTCTAAATGACCGAGTTCATTTTGTCTGCAAGTGCCGTGTAAATACAATGTCATTCCCTCTTTCTCCGCCTCGGCTGAAAAAAGACAGCTGCGTGAGCTGCCTTTTGCCGTTTCTCAAAGTTAAAAATACAATATCACAATCTTCAGCCACTTTCAATGAGCGTTAAGAATTTGGCGGAATTTTTGATCTGTTTTGAGGGTGAACGATGCTTGGCCTTACTTTTGAGCCAGGAACAGACGTCCGAATTAACACTTGCCATAAAGCTTTCCCATTAAAAGGAAGAAAGGGCCACATATAAGGCGTCTGCAATGAACGTATGGATGTTAAATATATGATTAACAACGTAAAACCAATGATGAGTCCATTCAGCTTAAAGATCGCCACGAGTGCTAGTATGATGAGTCGTACAATCTTATTGGCGACACTCAGCTCATAGCTTGGCGTTGTAAATGTCCCGATAGCCGCTAGTGAGACGTATAAGATGACCTCTGGCGTAAATAAACCGACATCAATGGCGATTTGTCCAATTAAAACAGCCGCAATCAGCCCCATGGCGGTCGACAAAGCGGTTGGCGTATGAATCGCTGCCATCCTTAAAAATTCCACCCCAAAATCAGCAAGGAATACTTGTAATATGACCGGGATATGAGAAGGTTTATTAAAGCCAATATAGCTTAAATGATCCGGCAGAAGACTTGGTTCGAGGATAAACAGAAACCAAATCGGTAAAAGAAACGTTGAACATAAAATGCCTAAAAAGCGTACCCATCTTAGGAACGTACCAACTGCAGGTGCCTGGCGGTATTCTTCTGCGTGCTGAACGTGGTGAAAAATGGTGGTTGGCGTAATGATGACACTAGGAGATGTATCCGTAATGATGATGACATGACCTTCTAGTATATGGTTAGCGGCGACATCTGGACGCTCGGTGTAGCGTACAAGGGGAAAGGGATTGTATCCTTGTTTAATAATGAATTCTTCAATCGTTTTATCAGACATCGTCAGCCCATCGACTTTGATTCCTGATACTTCTTTCTCTATAATATCGACAAGATCTGGGTCCGCAATATCTTCAATGTAGCAAACACATACATCCGCTTTCGAACGTTCGCCTACTTTGAGCATTTTGTATCTCAGTTTTTCATCTCGCACCCGTCTTCGTATGAGCGCTGTATTGACAATAATGTTTTCAACAAAGCCGTCTCTTGCGCCCCGGACAACCTTTTCTGTATCCGGCTCCTCTGGCATTCTGCCAGGATAGCTTCTGACATCAATGATAAATGCGTAGTTTTCACCTTCTACTACAACTGCCACAAGCCCCGACAGTACTTGGTCTACCGCTTCATCGAGCGTTTCAACCTTTGAGACCTGCTGATTGACTAGACGGTTCTCGACCACACGTGCCAGATCATCTGATTCAGGTTCGTTGTCATTGATTTCAATTAGCTCTTTTAATAAGTAGATGACATACTGTGTATCACACAGTCCGTTTACATAGTAAAGTTGGATTTCCTGATCGTGTATATAAATTTTCCGCACGCCAAGGTCAAAGCTGAGACCCATTCCGACATTTTCCTTGAAGTAATCTTCATTTTTCTTCGGGTCTCGGTACACGTTTACCTTGTCTTTCTTCATGGAAACCACTCCTTTCTAAAATTAATTCAACTGCTTTCATTGTGATCGGAGATCCCTTGCTCAGATCATCTTTACGTCCCATTTTGCCAATATCTCCAATCCCAACAACAAACGGAAGATGGAGCGAGTCAAGACAATACACTGTATCCCCGCTCATTTTATGAGGCTCCATTTCAGGAAGACCATGCTTGTCGACACCGTATTCTGTCAGTTCACCCTCCCGGTCAATGGAAACATGAACTTTTGTCCATTCAGCTTGATGCGTTTTGGATGCAACGGCGATCGCTCCTATGACTTCAATTTCAGGGTGACGCGCCACATGCTTCATCGCTGTCTCTCCTGTTCCTTCACCTGTCAGGCCAGAGTCATCAAACATGACAAACACTGGATCATACGGCGTTTTTAAAATCATCTGTACAAGTTCAGGCCCTGTCCGTTTGCTTGGATTTCCTTTTGAGCTGGAAATACATCGTCCACCGACTTTTTTAGCAGCAAGCTCAATGGTTTTGGCAGCATATATATCTCCGTCTGTCACTAAAATGACTTTCCGTCTTTGCCCCATATTAGGTTATCCTTTCGGTTTAAAGATAAGAGCGATAATAAATGAGAATAAAATCGCAGCTGATATTCCAGCAGAAGTTAATTCAAAAATACCGATCCCGATTCCGATGAACCCGTGTACATCTGCCTGATGCATCGCCCCATGAAGCAAGCTATGACCAAAGCTGACGATTGGTACGGTTGCGCCCGCACCAGCAAATTCAATAAATTTATCATAAATACCGAAACCGTCTAATATGGTACCCGCCACAACAAAGGTGGTCATGACATGTGCAGGCGTAAGTTTGAGTACGTCTAGTAAAAGCTGGCCAATGACGCAAATAAGTCCGCCTGCAACAAAAGCGATAAGATAATCCATTAGCTCTCTCCTCCTGCACGCTCAAATACGACACCGTGCGCAATGGTTGGAATGGTCTCTTTTTGCTGGACCATCGTCGGGCTGAGAAGTGCCCCGGTTGCGACAACCAGTACTCTTTGCAAATTCCCTGCCTTCATTTCTTGAAAGATGTGACTGAATGTCACAACAGCTGAACACGCACAGCCGCTGCCTCCAGCGAACACGTTTTGATCGGGTGTATAGATGATTAATCCGCAATCATCGTGCTTTTGGCCGAGCTGAATGCCGTCTTCTTTGAGCAGATCCTTTAAGATCGGTGAGCCAATGCCAGATAGATCACCTGTTAAAATAAGATCGTAATCGTCAACCGTTCTCCCTAGATCCTCTAAATGCTGCTTGATGGTATCTGCTGCTGCCGGTGCCATTGCCGACCCCATGTCAAATGGGTCTGTAATCCCAAGATCCATAACTCGTCCCACAGTTGCGCTTGTAATTTGAATTTGGGAGGGCTCTTGGCTGATAATAACGGCCCCGCTCCCAGTCACTGTACTTGTCGCTGTGTCTGGTTTTTGTCCGCCGTATTCTGTCGGATTACGAAATTGGCGTTCTGCCGTCGCATTATGACTGCTTGTCGCAGCAATGGCTCTTTTTGCAAAACCACCATCTACTAATGCCGAAGCAATGGCGACCGATTCCATTGATGTGGAGCATGCTCCAAATAAACAAAGAAACGGGATTTTAAGTTCTCTTGCCACATAGTTTGCTGTGACGTTTTGATTCAGTAAGTCTCCTGCCAGCAAAAGATCAACATCGCTTTTTTGCAAATTTGCTTTTGATAAAGCGGTTGATATCGCATCATCCATGAGCTGCCTTTCAGCCATTTCCCAGTTCTTTTGATAACAATGCATTTCGTCGTATGTTTTATCAATTAGATGACCGATCGGGCCTTCTTTTTCTTTCGGTCCTGCAGCTGTTCCTTCTGCATTGACATAAAGCTTGTGCTCAAATACCCAAGATTGTTTACCTGTTAGTTTCACGTTTCATTCCTCCTACGAAAACGCCTTTTCCAAGATGTATCGAATGATCCCTACGACATATGCCGAGACGACACCAAAAACAATGACGTTCCCAGCAAGCTTAAACATGTTCGTGGCTACACCTAACACAAGCCCTTCACTTCTATGTTCAAGAGCAGCACTTGTCATGCTGTTTGCAAACCCTGTCACCGGGACAGCGGATCCCGCTCCAGCAAACTGGCCGATTCTATCGTAAATACCGATACCAGTTAATATAGAAGAAATTAAAATGAGGGTCGCTACGGTTGGGTTCCCTGCTGTCTTTTCATTAAAATCAAAAAAGTGAATATAGAAATTTTGCAGCCCCTCGCCTATGGCACAGATCAATCCACCAACAAGAAAAGCCTTGATGCAGTTGAGGACATAAGGAGGTTTAGGCTGATACGTTTTCACCTTAGATGGATAGTTCTCTTTTAAACTCGACACGTGTTGTTCCCTCCAAATTCTTAAATATAAATTAGCCAATGAAATAGTGAACCAAATACCTTTCCTAAGACAATGGCCATGAGAAGCAAAACAATTTTCCCGTCCATTCCAATTCTTTTCGTTAATATAGGAAGTACATTTAATACTTCAGTCAGCGCAGCTGCAAGCATGCCGACGAAGATGCCCGCTAAAAGACCGATCGGAAGTGCCAGCCATTTGGATAAATGCAAATGTATTGGACTTAAGGTTGCCCAGCCGCCAACGACCGCCCCGCTGATGACAGCCGCCTCGTACCCTTGTATGAAGCGCTGCGTTTTGGTTAATTGCATTAAACGAGGGATGATGCCCAGCACTGTGAGAAATGCCACAAACCCTGCTCCTACCGTTAAACCGCCGCCAAGTCCAACAAGCACGACAAAAAGCCACTTACCGATCATGAATGTCTTTCATTGTCTCTTTATTTTCTTTGAGGGCGACATAATGATCGAGATCGAGCTGATATTTAAACATTTCCACTTCAAGCGGACTTGGTTCTTCATTTAAACGCTTTTTAAATACATGATTGAAAAATAAAATCATGCCGAAGCCTAGTCCGAAGCTATATGGAATTTGCAATAAATAAGGATGCTCAACCGTTTTTCCTGTGATCATTTCATATAGGCGGATATGAACGAGCCGCATACTGACATCCTCGTGGAAATTCATAATGGCAAGCGCCGCTCCGACAAATAACAGGAGCCATACAAACACAAATAAAACGGGAGAAAGCTGGCGTTTGCCTGTATCAATTTCGACAATGGCCTCAGCGCCTCCAACGGTTTGAATGTCGATGTCTGGCCATGTTTTTTTGATCGTTTTGACCACATGCATGATATCAAGAACGGCGATGTGACGATCCTTTTTACTGACATGATATATCGGCATTTTGCTAAGCTTTTGCACAGCAAACTCATCACCAGTGATTTGGGCGATATCTTCTAAATAAACAAGCTGATCATTACCGGTCTTGATTCGATGGCGCAGCCGAAGAAAGATTTGTCCGTCCATCCAAGTCACTTCCTATACGATGGGTTAAAAATAGTATGTGGTGAAAAATGGTTCTCATACTGATAGAACTTGATTTACCGGTAATTACCACACAAAAAAAGCCAGCCTAATTGGCTAGCTGTCTTTTTGATCCATTTGCATTTGGATTTGTTTTAAAATTTTCTTTTCAAGCCGCGAGACTTGTACTTGTGAAATACCGAGCCTCTCTGCTACCTCAGATTGTGTTTGGTCTTTATAATATCTTAAGTACACAATGAGTTTTTCTCGTTCTTCTAATTCCTTGATCGCTTCTTTCAGAGCGATTTTATCAAACCATCTTTCTTCTGAATGATCCGCAATTTGATCAAGCAATGTAATCGGGTCTCCGTCATTTTCATACACGGTTTCATGAATCGATGTCGGTGAGCGGACCGCTTCTTGGGCGAGGACGACATCCTCTGGTGTGATATCAAGATATTCGGCAATTTCCTGGACAGTGGGCATTCTTCCGTGAGACTTAGACAATTCATCTCTTGCCCGCCGAATTTTATTTCCAAGTTCTTTTAGTGACCGGCTCACTTTGACTGTTCCATCATCACGAATGAATCGCTGGATTTCACCAATGATCATTGGAACAGCGTAGGTCGAAAACTTCACATCATATGACAAATCAAATTTATCAACAGATTTCAGCAGTCCAATACAGCCAATCTGAAACAAATCATCTGGTTCATATCCTCTATTTAAAAAGCGCTGAACAACGGACCAAACAAGACGCATGTTTTTTTCTACGAGGAGGTCTCTTGCTTGCTGATCACCGTCTTGGCTTTTTTTGATGAGCTCTTTGACTTCATCATTTGACAGCTGGGCTTTTTTTGCTTGCTTTTTTACCTCCACATCCATATGAGCAGCTCCTTTAATTACAAAGCGCTTTGCTTTTTGATAGATGCTTTGTTAAACGGATGGTCGTGCCCATTTCTGGAGATGAGTCTATCATGACATCATCCATAAAATTCTCCATGATGGTAAAGCCCATTCCAGAGCGTTCTAAGTCTGGTTTTGTGGTGAATAGCGGCTGTCTTGCTTCTTCAAGATCTGTAATGCCCATGCCTTCGTCACGGATGGTGAGGTACACAACATGGTCATCAAGTGTGACATGGATATGCACCTTGCCATCTGGATTTCCATCATAGCCATGGATAATGGAGTTTGTCACCGCCTCTGACACAACGGTTTTGATTTCTGTTAATTCATCTAATGTCGGATCAAGCTGGGCGATAAACGCTGCGACTGTCACCCTCGCAAAGGATTCATTTTGACTTAAAGCAGAGAAGGTCAGGTTCATTTCATTCCTCATGATGCCACCCCCAATGTTTGCAATGCCGTTTGCTCTGAAGGCTCCATACGGATGATTTTAAATAAGCCAGACATATCAAATAATCGGTTCACTGCTGGCGAGATAGCACAGACGACCATTTCTCCGCCAAGCTGCTTAATTTCTTTATATCTTCCTAAAATCACTCCGAGACCTGAGCTGTCCATAAACGTTAAATCAGCCAAATTCAGCACGATGTGGCGAATGTCCTCTGTTTCCAAATAATTCGTCACCTTTTGTCTCAATGTTTCTGCGGAGTGATGATCAAGCTCTCCTGTTAACCGAATGCAAAGTACGCTCTCTTTTACTTGAAAATCAATTTCAAGGCTCATCTTTTTATTCCTCCTTGCTCTAATTTCGGATAAAGATTGTTTCTCTTTTTTATCAAGTAAATCCTTCACCATGACAAAACTAGTGACCATTCGTCACATTTAGATGTTCTTTTCTTCTTACTCATAGCAAAAAGACTGCCAATTACAGCAGCCTTTCACATTTTATTTCCATTTCACAAATTCCGCCATCGCTCGTTTCAAGAAAGTCCAAACGCCTGCTTTTTCCATTCCTTCTTTAGCTTCTACAGGGCTTTCATGCAGCACTTTTCCGTCTTTTTTCAAGACAATTGTACCTAGTTCCGTTCCTTTTGAGAATGGGGCCGTGACATCCTGAGACAATTTGATTTCTTTTTTAATCTGATCCACATTTTCGCCTTTTTTCGTTAAAAGGGAGATTGGCTCAGAGGTGACAAGCTGAATTTTTTTCTTTTTCCCTTTGCTTACCTGGATCTCCGCTACATCTTGTCCTCGTTTGTAAAGCGGGTGAGTGGTGTATTGACTAAATGCATAGTCTAACATTTTGACCACTTGAGCGTTTCTGTCTTTCGGTGTACTTGCGCCGAAGACAACTGCAATGACGCGCATGTTGCCTTTTTTAGCGGATGCAGTCAAACAGTATTTGGCTTCGCCTGTAAAACCTGTTTTCAACCCATCGACACCTGGATAAAATTTAATCAATCGGTTCGTATTCACAAGCCAGAATTTTTTATCCGTGTTTTGACGGAGATAGTCTTCGTAGACCCCTGTGAATTTAGTGATTTGTTCATATTTCAACAGCTCTTTTGCCATTTTTGCCATATCATGAGCTGTACTGTAATGGTCTTTTTCAGGAAGTCCTGTTGGGTTTTGAAAGACCGTAGAGGTGAGGCCGAGTTCTTTTGCCTTTTTGTTCATTTGCTCCACAAACTGTTCTTCAGACCCTGCAATATGCTCTGCCATGGCAACTGAAGCATCATTTCCTGACGCAATCGCAATGCCTTTCATCATTTCTTTCACGGTCATTTCTTCTCCAGGCTCAAGGAAGATTTGTGACCCTCCCATTGATGCTGCATAGTCACTTGTTCTAACCTTGTCAGTCATTTTCAGTTTTCCTTGATCAATGGCTTCCATGATGAGAAGCATCGTCATGATTTTGGTCATACTTGCGGGTGCAAGCTTTTCATCGCTGTTTTTGTTGTAAAGCACTTTTCCCGTGTCACGTTCTATTAAGATCGCTGATTTGGCTTCGTGCACCAATTCTGATGTTTGTTTTTCTCCTGGTTTTTCAATCTTTTCTTTTGCTATCGCTGATGGTGAAACCATTGAGATAAGGATCATTAAAATAAACAATGCACATATATGACGTTTCAAGTGGCAGACCTCCATTATCGTAATCCTTTCTATTTTTTCCTCATACAGGCTGTTTTATTCAGAGATCGTATGATTGCCATAAAAAAACCTTCTGTCGATAAAACAGAAGGCTTCTTGAAACATGCTATGAGAGTTGTTTGACTATATCTTTTACTAAATCAAGGAAACTCGCTTTCACTTTTTCCGTTACTTCAATGACTTCATCATGAGACAGCGGCTGATCTAAAATACCTGATGCCGCATTAGAAATGCATGAAATACCAAGCACTTTGATTCCTGCATGACGCGCAACAATCACCTCTGGAACAGTTGACATGCCTACAGCATCTGCTCCAAGTGTTCTGAGGAAACGAACTTCAGCCGGTGTTTCATATGAAGGACCTGTCATCCCTGCATAAACACCATGCTGTACAGATATACCTAAGCGCTGAGCTGTTTCTTTTGCAAGTGCCAGCAAATCTTTATCGTATGGGGCAGACATATCAGGGAAACGAACACCTTGACTGTCATTTGGTCCAATTAATGGATTGGTCCCCATCATATTGATATGATCTGTAATCAGCATGAGATCGCCTGGATGGAAGGATGTATTCACACCGCCGGCTGCATTTGTCACAATGCATGTCTCAATGCCAATTTCTTTCATCACACGGACTGGAAACGTCACTTGCTTCATATCATATCCTTCATAGAAGTGAAAACGTCCTTGCATAGCACATACGACAGTGCCTTTCAGCGTCCCGATGACGAGCTGTCCTGCATGACCCTCTACTGTTGAAACAGGGAATCCAGGAATATCTTCATATTTCAATTTGATTGGATTTTCAATCTCATCTGCTAAAATGCCAAGCCCTGAACCTAAGATCAATCCAACTGTTGGTACGTTTGTTGATGCTTGTTTAATGTATGCCGCCGCTTCTGAAAACTGTGCTCCCACGAGATTTCCCCCTATTTGAGTTTAGATAAAAAGCTTGTGCCGTATTTTGGCATGGCTGACTTGAAATTGTCTGCAACTGTTGCTCCAAGATCAGCAAAGGTTTTTGCTGTTGGCAGTTCATTTGCTCCCTGATGCTTTTTGCTGTAAGCAATGAGCGGAACGTATTCTCTTGTATGATCTGTTCCGTGATGAACAGGGTCATTTCCATGATCTGCTGTGATCACAAGGAGATCATCCTCTTTCAACAGGTCAAACACTTCAGGAAGTCGTGCGTCAAATTCCTCTAATGCTTTTCCGTAGCCCTCTGGATCTCTTCTATGTCCGTAAAGAGCGTCAAAATCAACAAGGTTTAAAAAGCTGAGTCCTGTAAAGTCTGTTTTAAGTGTATCGACCAGCTTGTCCATTCCATCCATGTTCGATTTTGTTCTAAGAGAAGATGTGATTCCTTCGCCATCATAAATATCAGAGATTTTGCCGATCGCAATCACATCGAGCCCATCATCTTTCAGCT
Organism: Bacillus sp. YBWC18; assembly: GCF_002998775.1. Taxonomy (NCBI): domain Bacteria; kingdom Bacillati; phylum Bacillota; class Bacilli; order Caryophanales; family Bacillaceae; genus Bacillus; species Bacillus sp. YBWC18. The sequence goes on from NZ_PVRI01000002.1 coordinate 12,775, forward strand.
CATTCATCACTGTACGGTCAAATGGTTTTAAAGCATAGTCATGGCGGTTTGGTGTTCTGACAAATGCGCCAGGCTCCCCGACAAACGGACGAGCGATAATACGTCCAACCATATACTTTTCATCTAATGTGAGTTCACGTGCAATTTCACAAATACGGTAAAGTTCATCTAATGGCACCACTTCTTCGTGCGCAGCAATTTGCAGCACAGAATCCGCAGATGTATAGACGATTAGATCGCCTGTTTTCATGTGCTCTTCGCCAAGCTCGTCTAAAATTTCAGTACCAGACGCAGGTTTATTTCCAATAATGCCTCTGCCTGTTTTTTCTTTTAGTTCATTTAATAGTTCATCTGGGAATCCGTCTGGAAAGACTTTGAACGGTGTGTCTATGTAAAGACCCATGATTTCCCAGTGTCCTGTCATTGTGTCTTTACCATTTGATGCTTCTTGCATTTTTCCATAATACGCAAGCGGTTTTTCATCCGCTGGAATTCCTTTGATTTCTTTAATATGACTCAGCCCAAGCTTCGCCATATTCGGCATATGAAGCCCGTTCATTTTTTCAGCAATATGTCCTAGTGTATCTGCACCTACATCATTAAAATCAGCAGCATCGGGTGCTTCCCCAATTCCTACTGAATCCATTACGACGAGGAAAATGCGTTTATACTGATAATCAGGCATTAAAAAGCGCCTCCTTCAATATTCTTGTCTTTTGACCTTTCAAAAAGAGAGGTCTGACATCTCAAGTATAAACCGTTTACAAGCCGGTTGACAACCATAAACGGTGCAAACATGAAAAAGCATGACACACGTTCACTGTGTCATGCTTTACTTATGCCCTTGGATGGAATTTGTGATACACATCTTTCAGTCTTGTTTTCGTCACATGTGTATAAATTTGTGTTGTTGAGATATCGGCATGTCCGAGCATCTCCTGCACGGCTCTTAGGTCTGCACCGTTTTCAAGCAGATGTGTTGCAAATGAATGCCTGAGTGTATGGGGTGTGAGTTCCTTTTGAATCCCTGCTTCGATGGTTCTTTTTTTCAAATTCTTCCAGAAACCTTGCCGCGACATTTTTTTTCCGTGATGATTGAGAAATAAGGCATCTGCCGGCTGTTTTTTTAACAGCTTGCTTCTTCCCTTTTCGATATATTCTTCAATCGCACTTGCAGCAGCTTCACCAATTGGCACAATCCGCTCTTTTCTTCCTTTTCCAAAACAACGGATAAAGCCCATTGTGAGGTGAACATCAGCAAGAGTCAGATCCAGCATTTCACTGACGCGAATGCCTGTTGCATATAAGAGCTCGAGCATCGCTTTGTCACGGTAGTCAAACGGAGTGTGCTGATTTGGTGTATCAAGCAGCTTTTCGACTTCCCCTAGTGATAGAACTTTCGGTAGTTTCCGCTCTGTTTTTTGCGTTTCAATGTTCCACGACGGATCATCTGTTGTCACTTTTTCCCGGAGCAGAAATTGATGGAAGGAACGGATCGAGGATAGATGCCGCACTGACGTTTTGCTCGATTTCCCTTCCTCCTTTAGCTGCTTTAAATAATGAATGATATGCAGGCGCGTGACATCTTTGATATCCGTCAGCTGCTCATGTGTCATTAAAAAAGACAAGTAGTTCTGTAAATCTCGTTTATAAGAAACAATGGTATTTTCAGAGAGTCCTCTCTCTACTGTCATAAAATGAATAAAGTCGGATAATTGATCGTTCAATGATTTCTACTCCCCGTTTTGATAAAAATAAATCAATCGGTCTTGCCAGTTGTCTTGATTCGGCTGATCCATTTCCATCACTTTAATTGCTGCACCCTCTGGTTTATCATAACGATGGTAGCTTTCATATTCTGAATTTATCCATATCATAGCATAATAGAACAAGACGGTAAAACCAGTGAACAAGATGAATACTTTCATCACTTCACCTGTTGTTTTGAGCCATTTTCGCATGATTTTCATGTCCTTTCTCAAGCTTCTCATTACTTCAGCATATGCCAGGTGGGACAAGGAATATACAGCGAAAATGCAAAAAACCTCTTCATCTTAAATGAAAAGGTTCCAATTCGGATTATTTGCCGGATTCATCATCATGACACCGGTGGCAAATACCATGGAATGTCAATCTATGATCCTTAATTTTAAATTTCCAGTCACGTTCAATAATCTCTTCAACGTCTTCTAATAAATCATCTTCTATCTCATCGACTGTCCCGCATTCCATGCAGACAAGATGATGATGGAAGTGAGCGGCTCCTTCTTTGCGAAGATCATATCGCGAAACGCCGTCTCCAAAGTTAATTTTATCAACAACTTTCAGTTCAGTTAGCAATTCTAACGTTCGATAAACAGTAGCAAGACCAATTTCAGGAGACTTCTCTTTTACGAGGAGGTATACATCTTCTGCACTTAAATGGTCTTCTTCATTCTCAAGCAGTACTCTTACTGTTGCTTCACGCTGTGGCGTGAGCTTATAGCTGGAAGAATGAAGCTGTTTCTTAATTCGATCAATCCGATTTTCCATTGACTTTCCCTCCTACGCCACATTACTTGATCATTATATCAAATGATGTGCTGAGAGCCAACTATAATCATTTTAAATTGATAAATAAATTGATTATTATTTAATAATGATTATAAAATTATGAAAAAAGAACACCTGCCAGCTTTTTCATGAGCATGAAAGATACGTAAGATTCAAAAAAGGACGAAAGTGCAGCAAGCGTTAAAATCATCAGCAAAACAGATGCATACCGGGCGAACCACTGAACAGGTGCTTGACTGATGGTTTTTTTCATGAACAGCTGCCCAATGAGACGGATGGAAAACGCAATCGCACATGTACCAATCACTAAATAGGCTGGAATAAGCAATATGTTTTGCGGAAGAACCGATACGAACGAAAGGAAAAAACCACTTAGCCCCATTTGATTTACTAGAAAACCAACTGTAAACCCAACGACAATTCCTTTTAAAAAGATCATGAGAAAGATGAGCGGCAGGCCAATGATAGATATTCCTAGTATCCACATAAGACCTAAATATTTCATATGATGCAAAAAGCTTTGCAAAAACATTTCTTTTGATTCTGCTGCTTTCTCATTCGTCAGCTGACCAAAAAATTGATTTAAATAATAGAATAAATCCTCTTTCTGACTAATTGTCATACTATTAACGATGATGGCCCCAAAGATCACGCCCATTAAAAAGAGTACAGAGACAAACAAATAAATCGATAGATGGTCTTTTACGTGCTGAAGAAGATGTTCCTTCCAAGACTTTTTCCGCATGCGTCTTCCTCCCAAATAGTAAAGGTTACTAGATTCTATGAGAGAGATTACGAAACATGACAGTTTTATTGAAAGAAAAAAGAGAAAGCAGCCTAAACACTGCTCTCTCTTATCATTTATCGGGCGGCTTTTTGTACGTTCACAAGCCCGGCACCATAATAAAAAGGATCTCCAAGCTTTGCAGCCGTTTTTGAAAGTCTCTCGCGCACTTCATCGTTTGTCAAATTCGGATGTTTTGATAGAATGACAGCCGCAGCGCCCGCTACATGCGGTGATGCCATGGATGTTCCACTCTTATAGCCATATTCATTATGAGGAATGGTGCTGAGCGTTGAAACGCCCGGTGCTGAGACTTCCACTTCTTCGCCGACAGATGAATCAAAGGCTCTTTGTTTTCTTTCGTCAACAGAGGCAACCGCCATCACTGAGGCGTACTTAGCTGGATAGTCAACCGTGTTGAGAGAGCCATAACTTCCTGCATTCCCAGCAGAAGCCACAATGAGAATCCCTTTGTCGTATGCTCGATCTACCGCTTCTTTCAGCGCTTCAGATTCACTTGCTCCTCCCATACTAATATTGATGACATCCATGTCATTCTCAATGGCCCATTCAATTCCTTTAATGATCCAGCTATAGTAGCCGTCACCATTTTCATCTGCCACCTTGACCGCATAGATAGAAGCCTTTGGCGCAACACCAACGACACCTACCTTATTATCTAACGCTGCAATTGTGCCTGCCACATGCGTTCCGTGTTCATGCGGGTCAACAAGCGGATCTGACTTTGTTGGAACAAAGCTGACTCCGCCGGTGACATGTAAATCTTCATGTTTGCCATCGATGCCGCTGTCAAGAACGGCTACTTTGACATTCTGTCCGGCGTATCCCCGTTTATGTACCTTTTGTGCTTTGATGCTTTTGATGCCATATGGGATCGTTTGACCGCTTGTTTTTGCCTTTTGGTCCTCCTCAATGAAGGTCACTTCTTTTACCTGATTCAGTTTCTCTTTCGATGCCTCATTCAAGGAAACTTTCATCATATCTATTTGCTCTATGGATTCTTTTACATGCCCACCAGCTTCTTCGACAAGCTGTTTTTGTGTATGATCTTGAACGGAAGAAGAAAAGCCGATCATGTACTCTTTTTTTGCTTGCTCCTTTGCAGAAATATGTGAGGCGCCGAACGTGACCGATGCCAGCATCATACTTGCCATACAAAGCCTTGCTCCAATTGACTTGACGTTCACAATACTCACTCTCCCTTTCATCTTTTTGTCATTTAACTACATTTTCAGACAAAAAGAAACGACCGTTTGTCCTATTTTTTAAAATTTTTCCATTTATTTGAACTAGTTGTCACAAAAAAGCAAAATAAAAATGCTTATGATCCTCTTGATAGTGGTCATAAGCATTCCTTCTTTTATGTTTTTTCATCATGTGCTGCAAGGCTTCTTGTTTTGTTTTTGTCTTTCTTTCATGTGTGCTAAAGTGCGGCATGTTTCCTCTCGACAGTTCCGGGTTTCGGCTGTGCTGCCTTTCAATATGTTCTCGTTTTTTCTTTGCATTGCTTTTTCCCATTTGGCAAAACCCCTTTCGTTGACGTTATGATACACGATGTGACATAAAAAAGATAGACGTATACACGCCTATCTTTCTGTTTTCACCATATCAAGATGCGGAATTCCATCTTCATCATAACAATCTGAAACGGCCTTAAAACCAAATGATTCGTAAAACGACTTCAAGTAGGCCTGCGCCTGAATTTTGACACTTGTTTCACCTAATTCACTCAGCTTTTCCAAAGCCTTGCTGAGCAGCATTTTTCCATAGCCTTTTTTTCGGCCTGCCTGCGTCACAAGAACGCGGCCAATGGACGCCACTTCGTACATGATTCCGCTTTGAAAAATTCGGCAATAAGCCACAATCGTGCCGTCCTCTTTAGCAGACAGATGAAGCGCTTCTTGGTCCCGGTGATCAATTTCAGGGTAAGGGCATGTTTGTTCGACAACAAACACATTGACTCTTTCCTTTAAAATCAGATAAAGATCCTCTTTTGTTAATTGGTCAAACGTTTGACATGTCCAGTTAACTTGATTCATGATTGATATCCACCTTACCGTACACTCCGCCCCCGCCAGCGATCAGTTCGACTTCACCTTTTCTTGCTTTGATGATGTAATTGGCTGTTTTTTCTGGCAGGACAGCTTTTAGTTCTTGTTCTGTTGCTTGATGAAGGATATTCATCTCTGTGTGAAACACGGCTTTTAGCTTCTCCAGCGTTTTGGCTCCGACACCCGGAATAAATTGAAGCGGGAGCTGATGAACATAAGGAGGTCTTGTTCCTTTGTCACTTTCTTGGTCAGCTAGCTCCTTTAAACGCTCACTCACCCCTTTTGTCATCCGGGTATGTCCGCATGCGTGGCACTTTTCTTGATCTAGCGCGCGAGGTCTTACTCCGCACTTCTCGCAGGTTGTATGATAGTACTTCCCAAGCCGCGGAGCGAGTCCATAATTTCCTGTAATGGCTCTGCCCTCTTTCCCTTCAAGGGCTAGTTTGAATTCGGCAAAAGAGGCATGATCCATTCGGATTTTTGTATATTCTCGCGCAATTTTTCCTAAAGAATGAGCGTCTGAATTCGTTAAAAAGGGATAACGATTCAGTTCACTTATCTGGGACGCCATTGACGTATCGCAGCTAAGTCCTAGTTCAACAGCATCAATGAGGTCTGGGTCGAATACTTCCGTTAAAGACGTGTTGACTCCTTTGCCAAATAAGCTTTTATGCGGCGTGAAAATATGAGCAGGAATAAACAAGCCTCCTAGCTCCTTGACCTTGCGCTGAAGTGTTTTCCCATCAACATAGAGGCGCTGTGAACTCAAATGCACATTTTTCATATGAAGCGCGAGCCATGCGGAGAACTCAGACATTTTGTGAAGTGTGGGCATAAATGCAAGCACGTGAATTGGACCTTTTGAATGGTTATCGTTAATTTCTAATTCACTGCCTAAAAGCAGCACAGTCTGTCCAAATGATAGACCGCCATCATTTAGTTCAGTGTACTTGCCTTCCTCTACACCCTCTATTAATTCTTCTAGGACTTCTGGAGATTGTGCATCAATCACACCAATCATCCCCATCCCTTTACTTTGCGTTGCTTCAATGAGAATTTGGTCAATTGTCAGTGACCTTGCACCTGTAATTTTAACAGCTCTGCCTGTTCTTGTTCTGCCAATATGAATATGGATGTCTGCAAAAAACTCCCTCATTTTGTTGACTTAAGTACCTCTTGCAATTGTAAGTACTGAATGGCATAGGCTGTTTTTGCATCATAAATGTGCTGCTTTTCAATGAGGTGCAAGGCTTCTTCTAATGAAACTTCCATCACTTCAACAAATTCATCTTCATCCAGCTCTCTTTTTTCTTCAAGCGGAACCAGCTGATCTGCAAGATAAATGTGGACGATTTCATCTGCGAAACCAGGTGATGTATAAAAGGCCGTCAGCTTTTGGAGCTGCTGAGTGGTGTACCCTGTTTCTTCTTCTAATTCTCGCAGTGCTGTATGTGCCGGCTCTTCTCCTGGCTCTAATTTTCCAGCCGGAATTTCAACGATGGCTCTCTCTAGTGCTTTACGGTATTGCTTGACCAAGATGATTTTATTTTCGTCTGTACGAGCAATGACGGCTACTGCACCAGGATGTTTGATGATTTCGCGTTTGCCTTGTTTTCCGTTTGGCAATTCTACATCTTCAAGAACCAAATCAATGATTTTTCCGTTATATAATTCTTTAGTCGATAATGTTTTTTCTTCAAAGTCCTTCAATTTTGTCAGCTCCTCGTTCTACTTTCACTTTTTACTTCATTCATTTTAACATAGATGATTTAGGAGAAGCGAAATGCGAACGCTTGCTTCAATGCGCCACTTGAAATCACCTAGCTTGAATTCCAGATTTTTTTCACTTAATGTGAAGGGATAGGAGTGTGATGGAATTGAAAAAAAGACGAATTGGTACCTCGGATCTTTTGGTGAGTGAGGCAGCACTAGGATGTATGTCCCTTGGAACGGAAAAAGGAAAAGCGCTCTCTTTATTAGATGAGGCTATAGACCTTGGAATTAATTATTTGGATACAGCCGATTTATATGATTTTGGGACAAATGAAGAAATTGTCGGAGAGGCTATTAAAAACAGGCGGCAAGATTTGATTTTGGCCACAAAAGGCGGCAACCGCTTTGAAAAAGGCAAATCTGGCTGGGACTGGGACCCTTCAAAGGCGTACATAAAAAAGGCCGTGAAACAAAGCCTCAAGCGGCTGCAAACAGATTATATTGATTTATACCAACTGCACGGAGGCACGATAGATGATCCTATCGATGAGACGATTGAGGCTTTTGAAGAATTAGTGGAAGAAGGCGTTATTCGCTATTATGGCATCTCTTCTATCCGTCCAAACGTCATTAAAGAATACGCCAAAAAATCGAACATCGTCAGTGTGATGATGCAATATAGTTTACTCGACCGCCGTCCAGAGGAATGGTTCTCTCTTCTTGAAGAACAAGGCATTAGTGTCGTCGCAAGAGGACCTTTAGCAAAAGGGCTTTTAACTGAAAAACCACTTTCGCAAGCAAGTGCAGCGATTCAAAAAAACGGCTATCTTCAATATTCATTTGACGATCTCCAGCAGGTCATTCCTTCTTTAAAGAAAGTCGCTTATGACCTATCACTCACAGAGCTGTCCATTCAATATTTGCTTAAACATTCTGCGGTCAGTTCCGTTGTATTTGGCGCAAGCTCGGTGGAACAGTTAAAAGAAAATGTTGCAGCGGCAAATGCACGTTCTTTAAGTGACCAAGAAGTAAAAGCATTGACTTACTATACAAAACCATCTGTGTATGAGGCGCACCGGTTTAAATAAGATAAAAAGAGATCACATCATGTGATCTCTTGGATTGTAGAGAAACTTATGTTTTTCTACAATTTTTTATTTTATCGTATGTATGAACTCTTTTTCATGTTCAACAGGCAGTGGAGAAGCCTTGCTGCACAGCTTCGTTTATGCACATTTTTTCTGGAACTGATTGTAGTATCTATCATTTCTTCGATCAGTTCACCGAAAAAGTGGATTTTTTCTCTCTTAAAAAGAGAGAAGGGACTAAAAGCCCCGTTGTCTTATCTTGCACTTTCATAATATGCATAATTTCCAGATTTACCTTTAAGATAAAATATCGTACCAAAACGACTGAAACTATTTGCAAAAGAACCATTATCCGAATACATACATAATCGATTACTTGCGCCTTTAAAAGGAGTTACAGAACAATCTACAATTGAAGTAGCCTTTGTACGCAAATCCGCATTCGTTAAATCATTTGTAGCAAGAGCTTGTCCAGAAACAGGTAAAAGCAATCCTAAAGATAAAGCAACTCCAGTCATTGTTCTTCTCAATTTCATGTGAATCATCTCCATTTCCAAATTTTTCAATTCATCTTCATTATAAGAAGAATGCTCCTCTATTAAAAGGGTCTTAATTACTATATTTGTAATAAAAAGGAATTTCAATAAATCAATACTCCCGTTTCTTCTATTTTGATCACGTATAAAATAGGTGATGGGATTTAGTTTTAAATCATATTTTCACGAAGCTGAAATGAAGTGAAATTCGAAGGAGTCAGATGAGTCTGCTCTCAAATCACCTATGTTTTGAACAAGTTCATTTCGTGTTGATCAATCTCAATGATGACATGAAAAAAAGGAGCATCAGAGCTCCCTTTTTTTAGCTTTTATATTTTCTCCAGTCCAAATGACTTTCATCTAGCAGCTCGGAGAAGCTTTTATTTTTTTCTTTTTCTTTCTGCTGCCTAAGGAGGTCTTGTCGTTTTTGTTCTTCTCTTTTTTCTGTCTGGGCGGCAAGGTTCTGCTTCATTTGAAGAAGCTGCTGTTTGAGATCCTCGTTTATACCGTCCTTTAATTTCGCTTGTTCTTGATTGGTCTTTTTCATCGTGCCTCTCTCCTTTTGTCCTAAGTGTATCATCCGTTTTATTTGCTGAGCAAGAGTCACGCCAATCTCCCAACATGTGGTATGATCGTCATAGGAAAAACTTCGGAAAGGAAGAATCAGCTGGATGAAGAAATGGATCGCTATACTTGCCTTGATATTATGTCCGCTCGCTGCAATCGGCATTTTTTTCACCAATAAAATGATGTATATTCGAAAATTAACAGATGAAGAGCTCATCAAAAGAGAATCAGATGAAGGACACTATCATCACGAAGAGTTTCAACAGCTTAAAAAAGAGAAAGTGTGTATTCCTTCAGCATTTGGTTATGATCTTCATGGCTATTTTGTGCCGCACCCACATCCACATACAACACGCACCATCGTACTTTGTCATGGCGTCACAGTCAGTTTGATTAATTCCGTTAAGTATATGAAATTATTCCAAAAGCTCGGATGGAATGTGATGCTTTATGATCATAGAAGACATGGAATGAGCGGCGGGAAAACCACGAGTTATGGATACTACGAAAAAGAAGATTTAGCGCAGGTCGTGAAGTGGCTCAGACAAAGACTCGGGGAAAATGCCATTATCGGCATACATGGAGAATCAATGGGTGCAGTCACGACTTTGTTATATGCTGCAAAGCCGGAAGCAAGCGCCAATTTTTACATAGCTGACTGTCCTTTTGCTTCTTTTGAGGATCAGCTTCTCTATCGATTAAAAACAGATTTTCGTCTTTCAGGGCAATGGATTCTTCCACTAAGTGATCGAGTGTTAAAATGGCGGGATGGATACAGCATTCGGCAAGTTTCACCGCTGGATGTGATCGATCAGGTGAAAGAACCTGTGCTTTTTATCCATAGTCTTCATGATGACTATATTTCATGCGAGCAGAGTCAGCAGCTATATGCTCGAAAAAAAGGTGATAAACAGCTATTTATAGCGCCGCACGGGGCACATGCGATGTCTTTTAGCGAAAATAAGGCAGCTTATGAACAAGAAGTTCAAGGATTTCTTCAACAATTTGAATCGAATGAAGATAAAAGAGGAGAATGAACAGCGGTTCGTCTCCTCTTTTTGAGCTAACTTATGCGATAGTCACCACTGTTGTATGATGTCTGCCCGCCAGCTCCATATGACTCTCTTCCGATTGCTGCTGACTCATGACCGATAATCCTGCAGTTGCTGCCAATAAAAGAACTATCAAACTCGTTTTCATATAAATGACCCCCATTTTGAATTTTTGATATGGCTTGAATCTTCCTTTCGTAAAACCGTGTAGATGCTTCATACAGTCCAAGCTCATTGTAATAATGAGCTGCATCAAGTGCCAATTCCTCAATATCTGGGTATAAGCGCTTGTCCTCGAGCAGGTCTAATGTATCGTCTATGATCGTTATTTCTGCATCAACGTATAATGCTTTTAAGAACTGAAATTTGCAGATGTAAATTTCATCTTCTAATTCACAGGCTTTCATAATACCTTGTTGATAGAGAGTTAACGACTCTTCTATTTGTTTTTGTTTAAACAGGATTTGGGTCAGCATAAATAGTGGGTCTAGAGAGCGATTAAGATGGGTTAAATTCTCCTTTTCAAACACTTCAAGAGAGTCTTTCAGATAACGGCTTGCTTCCGCAAGATCGTTCATTTGGTAATAACAGTTACCTAAGTTGAAAAGGGCCGAACCTATGACTCGAGGGTTTCCAATTGAGCGTGCTCGATTTAGAGCATTTTTAAAGTAGGGTAATGCATGTTCATAGCATTTCAAATCATCATAGTTTGCACCGATGACAAATTCACAGTGGATGATTCTCAGCGTGTACGTTCTGTAGGCAGAGTACGTATCTAACGCTTGCAAGGCATAGTGCATCGAAAAGTGGGTTTGTTTCATGTGGTAGTATATTTCAGCTAATTTAAAGTAAAATTCTGCTCTTTCTATATCATCTGATATAAGATTGAGCTTTTTTTCTGCTGAACGGTAATAAGCAATGGCACTTAAATAGTTTTGCTGTTCAAACTCAAACATTCCTGTGAAAAAATGAACATAGTATTCAAGCATGTCCGTTAATTTCGTTTGCGAATGTTCGATCGTTTTTAGCAGGTTCTTAATTTCTTCATCATTTGAGGCTTTCTTTGCCGGTTCAAAATATTCAAGCATCACCTTATGGCGAAAATCCATCAGCTGGTAAAACAGCAACAAGTTTTGATCCTGTTCCATCTCCAGAATTTCCTGCTCGATCTCGGCCTTCAGCTTCTCTGCTTTCATGACATGAAATCCGCAAATCTGCCTATACCATTCGTTTATTTTGATTCCAACCTGAGGCGATGACAGCTTGAGCTTCAATTCACTTTAGCACCTCCCTTCTCATATACGATACATGTTGTATTCTATCACATTCCCTCGAATGGAAGAAATATGAAATGTCATTTTTCGCAAAGTTTTCGGTATCCCGCAATAAACGCTTTCATTGCCTATTTTTCGGCATTTATAACCACGGTTTTTTCATTTCTATTTTTCTCATTTTGTCGAATTGGTTGTTATAAAACGGTTTTTTTGCGTTTTAAAAGATCATTTTTCAGATTAGACATCCCTGCTGTTTGATGAGATGATGAAGGCACGAAAAAAACCCTTTTGTCAAAAAAGGGCTTTTATAATACATCTGTTACCTGTTCCATATTCTCTTTGATCCAATTGACAGCTAATTCGAGCGTTGGAAATTCTTCCGTTTCAAATGTGACTTCATCTTGAAGAAGCCAAACGTCCTTTTTCACCGAATCCATTCCACCTATTGACCAGTGCAAAAGGGTATAGGGATGATTGTTATTTAAAAACGACACCCATGTTTTATTTTGTGCCGTGTTTTGTATCACTCTAAGCTTCTGATCCACTACGTTTCCACCTTACTTTACAAGTATGCCCATTCTTGGACTGAGTATTTGCTGAGGACTTTTCAGCATCAATGTATTAGCTTTTTCATTAAAATCGATGGTCATTTCCTCATCAAAAAATACCTTCTGTGCAATGTGTATATATAGTTTTAAATGTTGGCTATTATTCAGTTGTTCCCATTCACCTGTTCTTTCACTTGTTAACCAAAGCATTGGTACGCCACTCACTGCACAGCCACAACCTTCTGAATCGTAGCGAAGCAGTAATTCCTTAGTTTCGTTTCCTATTTGCTGTTTTTCTATATATGTTTTAGCCAGTTCTGTGATGTGAATATACATGGCGAACATCCTTTTTAAATTGATGCTTACATTGTAACACATAAAACACCATAAAACATGACACACGACTAAATCCGAAAGTCATATTCTTTGAAATACACGCTCTTCTCACTAGGATTATATCTATCTATTGGCTCTTTTCGCTTCTTGTTTTTTAGAATTATACTTATGACGCTACCAATTTTAAAAGAATAAACAGGAGGTTTTAGATCGTGAAAAAAAGATTATCTCTCTGCTTCATCGGGGCACTGATATTTATGTTGAGTTTCGCTGTGCCAAACATGAAAGCGGCATCTGTCCTTGATGAAGTACGAGAAAGCTATGCGACTTATACGGGATCTGGTTACTCAGGGGGCTCCGCATTATTAGATCCTATTCCATCTGACATGAAAATTACGGCTTTAAATCCTCATGACTATAACTATAAAGGGGTAAATGCGGCACTTGCAGGTGCTTACCTTGAAGTAAAGGGTCCAAAAGGAAAAACCGTTGTGTATGTAACCGATAAATATCCAGAAGGAGCAAAAGGAGCTCTTGATCTTTCTCCTAATGCCTTTGCCAAAATCGGTAATATGGCAGATGGAAAAATCCCAATTAGTTGGAAAATTGTAAAAGCACCGATTAGCGGAAATGTAGCTTACAGAATAAAAGAAGGCAGCAGTGAGTGGTGGGCTGCGATTCAAGTGCGCAATCATAAATATCCGATTATGAAAATGGAATATTACAAAGATGGACAATGGGTGAACATGGAAAAGACAGACTACAACCATTTCCTTGGATTTAATATGGGGTCTAAATCTCTTCCTGTTCGAATCACAGATATTCGCGGGGTCATAGTAAAGGATAAATTACCCGCTCTTCCATCTACTGCTGCTTCACAGGCCTATATTGTAAAAGGCAATGTTCAGCTTCCTAATTAACGAGGAAAAGAGGTAGCTTATTTAAGAGCTTCCTCTCTTCCTTCTCTATCCCAGTGATATGCCTCATTTTCTATTTCTTTTATGATTTCATTCTTTCCTGCCATATAGCTTTGTATATCTTCCGGATACTGATTTGCTAATTGTTCCTTGACAGACGCATACTCTTCAGCTCGTTCTGGATGTGCCCTTAAGTAATCTCGAAACAATAAATGCCTTTTCACATCAGGGTGATTTCTCTCATAAACATGGACATGATGCGTACGATTCAAGCCACCCTTTTGAAAAAAACGTCTCCCTTTTATGCCATTTTCACCTAGAGCTTGATATCCAAGATGTTCAAAGCTCTCTCTTTTTCTATCGATCTCTTTTATATGACTTACTTCTATTAAGATATCAATAATTGGTTTGGCAACAAGCCCTTCAACTGACGTACTACCAATATGATGTCCTTCTATCCAGTTCTTTTGAATGATTTGCTTGAGTTGCTGCTTTTCTTGATGGAATTCTTCATGCCACTCTTTTTTGAATTCGACAACCTCAACCTTTCGCCTTGGTCTCCATTTCATTTTTGATAAGGTGAGCTCTTTTGCAACATGAATCACATCTGTTTCAAGAAATCCTAACTTTTCGTATAGCCTTTTTGCAGGGGTATTTTTTTGCCCTGTGGTCAGTTCTATAGGGACATTTTTCTCCATAATTGTGGACATAAGTTTTGTTCCAATACCCTGCTTTAGCGCTTTTGGATGTACAGCCAATCGACTAATGATCAAATAATCTTTCTGCTCTTCATAAGAGGCAACGCCTAGTAAGATTCCCTTTTGCTCAAAACCAATAAATTGCTCTTTTGCTTTCATTACATCTTGAATGGTCTCTTTTAATGGTGGGAGATCGGCATAGCCAATTTGTTCAGCTTCTTGTTGGTATGCAGCTAGTTGAATATGTAAGATCTGCTTTGCTACATCACTTATTGTTTGATCTAAATTGACAATCATTGCATTGCCTCTAATTTTTTCACAAATAAAACACGATCTTCATTTATTCCATCATAGTCTGAAAACACGGAGATTCCTTCTACAGTTTTGTCCCCTTTTTCAATTTGAAAGCCCAATTTTGCATGATAGGCAATCGATACTTTATTTACAGGTGCTGTTACCGCTTTAATGGTTGTTCTTCCTTCCTGTTTTGCCACATCATAAAAGGCTTGATATAGGATTTTTCCTATCTTTAATTTCCGATGGTCTGGATGTACACCTACAAAATGAATATACGCTTCATCTGAATGAGATTGCGATAAAAAACCGACTAAAAAGCCAATCAGTTCACCTTTTTCAACGACGACAAAACTTGTTTGCTGAAAATGTTCAAAAAATAGCTTCGGCAATTTTGCGCGCAAATCTCTGCCTCCCCACCAGCTTTGGATGACGGATGTGACGGCGTAAAAATCTGACGGCTTCACTTGACGTATCATGATGACCTCGCCCCTTTTCATTTTTGGCTTACCGCTCTCTTTTTTTAAAAAAACTGTTGTTTCAATAGTCTACCTGTTCGATTAATTGTTTGTAAAGATCACGTGTCAGCCTTTTTTCCTTTCAGCTTTGTTGATTCTTCGTTCTTTCGCCGTCATCTCCTTTTAAATCTTCACACTTATTTCAAAAAGTTCACTTTTTGTGCGAAAGTTTCATTCTTTTGGTATGTTAAGATGGTTCATATAGGAAATGTAACAAATGTTTATTGGAGATGATGATATTGGTTTGGATTGTTACTTCACTTGTTGTGTTTAGTCTTTTAAAGCTTCTTGTCACTTCGCTGCCTTCTGGTGTTGTGGAACGCCTTTTTAGTCGTTATGCGGTGCATGCAAAAGTAACAAGTGATCAAACAACGATCATGTTTGAAGATCGTCCGCTCAATGATCAGCAAGTATCTGAAATTATTCAACATTTTAATGATGCGATCTTTATTGAACGCTATTATATTTATCCTGGTGATGAAGAGCGTTTTCTTCATCCGCAGGAAGGGCCGGCACCGCTTACCATGCAAACAAAGCTTGGCAAACATGATGTGACCCTTTATCTGTATCATTACGATGACCACGTGGATGTGGTGCGGCAGTTTACACATAAGCCTAAGAAAAAATTGACGGCCTATCGTTTGCGTTCTGAGCCGCTCCAAACATCCCACAACTTGGCACATGCTTAAAATATGTTGCATCAAATGAGACGAAGTGGAAGACACTTCGTCTTTTTTGTATGGATTTACGCTCTTTTCTTTGAATGATTTACCAGTATCAATTTCGCCTCCTGACGGTTACAATATAAAACGGAACATATGTTCTAAGAGGTGAAAATAATGAATGAACGAGCCATTCTGCTTGTGGATATGCAATCGTTTTATGCGTCAGTCGAAAAAGTGGAGGCTCCCCACTTGAAGGATGTACCGCTCATCGTCTCTGGAGATCCTGAGCGGCGGAGCGGGGTCGTACTTGCCGCCTGCCCGCTCGCTAAAAAACGAGGCGTACAAAATGCATCAAGATTATGGGAAGCGCAGGAGAAATGCCCCGAAGCTGTCGTCGTACGCCCCCGTATGCAGCGCTATCTTGATATCTCTGTCATGATAACAGAGCTGCTCGAACAATACACAGATCTTGTCGAACCCTATTCAATTGATGAACAATTTCTTGATATTACAGGCAGTCTGACACTACTCGGTTCTCCCCGCGAGATCGCTCAAAATATACAAACAACCATTATGAACCAGACTGGCATTTACGCACGTGTTGGCATCGGTCCTAATAAAGTGCTCGCTAAAATGGCCTGTGACCATTTTGCTAAAAAAAACACATCTGGTATCTATGAACTTCGTACAGACAGTGTTGCGGCTGATTTATGGCCGCTTCCGATTGGAAAATTATTTGGCGTCGGCAAACGAATGGAGCACCATTTAAAACGAATGGGCATCAGTACCATTGGGACGCTTGCTGCTTATCCGTTAGACCGGCTTAAAAAACGCTGGGGAATCAACGGAGAGCTTTTGCAGCGAACAGCTTTAGGGCATGATCCCTCTCCGGTCACCATTCACACACATGATCAGCAAAAAGCGGTTGGACATCATATGACTCTTCCCCATGATTATGCGTCTTTTGAGGATATCAAAGTCGCTCTTCTTGAATTGAGTGAAGAAGTGGCAAGACGTGCACGCTTTAAGCATTATCTTGGGCAAACAGTGTCTGTTGGCGTGAGAGGCGCTGATTTTTCTCATCCGACTGGATTTCATAGACAAATCAAGCTTCATTCACCTACACAGTACGGGACAGATATTGCAGACGCAGCCATTCAGCTATGCCAGCAGCACTGGGATGGCCAGCCCATTCGCAGTGTGGGTATTACTCTCTCACAGCTGCAGTCTGACAGCCAATATCAGCTGACTTTATTTGATCACCATGTTCAAAAAGACAAACTCAGCAAAGTATTTGATGCGATCCACATGAAGTATGGACCTGCTGCCCTGCTGCACGCTTCGTCACTGACAAGCGCAGGGCAGGCGTATCACCGCGCCGAAAAAATTGGCGGACATTACAAATAACGGAGGCGAACAGCCATGAATCCCAATAAATTAACACCTGGATACAACCTCATGTGGGAATCAAGCCGAATGATGCTTCCAGAGCACCGGGAGCAGCTGCTTGCTCAAAAACGGAAGAAAAAAGAGTACACCCCTCCCCCGCTGAGCACCGATCAACTGGAGGAAATGAATTTTTTGATCACACAGTCGATTACCGAGGATCAAGCGATTTACGTGACATATGCCGCAGCAGGTATGAAAGAGCAGTTTTGGGGCTGGGTAAAAGCCATTCATTATGAAACGCAGCGCATAAAAATCGTCAATGATGAGGATGTTCTCAACCTGTCCTTGCAGCAAATCGTCGCGATCGACCTTGATTAAATTTTCGCCAAATGACCGCGCGAATCAGTGACATAGAAGCACTGGCAGCAAAAAGCAAACCTCCAAATGGCGAGCCAATCTTGCTTCTTTGCCATATGGCAGATGTCTCCTCCATCAAATTGTGTATTTAATTTGCACAATTTTTCATGTATGATTGGAACATCTTACAAACTCAGGGGAGAAACAGCATGAAAAATAACTTACGTACGTTACATCCGCTTAGTTGGACGATCATCATCGGCACCATATTTGGCCGAATGGCGACGTCCATGAGCATTCCTTTTTTGGCCGTTTATTTGACACAAGTCAAAGGCGCCTCAGCGTCTTCTGCTGGATTAATCATTGCCGTTAGCTCTCTGATTGGGATCGTTGCGAGTTTTTACGGCGGATATATTTCTGATCGTATCGGCAGAAAAAAGGTCATGCTTCTATCGATCTTCGGTTGGTCACTTGTCTTTGTTGGCTTTGCATTTGCAGATGCCATTTGGGTCTTCTTTATCATGAACGCTTTAAACGGACTGTGCCGGGCACTGTTTGAACCAACATCTAAGGCGCTCTTATCTGATGTCACCCCATCAAGTATTCGGTTGTTTGTGTTTAATTTACGGTATACAGCCATTAACATAGGGGTCATCTTCGGTCCTCTGCTTGGCTTATATCTCGGGTCATCGAAAACAACGTTCCCATTTCTCGTTGCTGCCTTCATTTACTTGTTATACGGATTAACGCTGGTCTGGCAATTTCAGAAACATCCAGTTGCTGCTCCAGAAAGCACGAAACAAATTGGTGTCAAAAAAGCCCTTTCCATTATCCAAAAAGATACGGTCTTTAGCATTATCCTTATCGGCGTGACCTTATGTTCGTTCGGTTATTCGCATTTGAGCTCAACGCTGCCTCAATATTTATCCGCTTCGCCTATTATTGAGGATGGTCCGAAACTGTTTGGATACCTTTTATCTTTAAATGCAGTTGTTGTCATTGTCGTACAATATCCGCTCATCATGATCGCCAAGCGCTACTCCACCATATTGTCGCTGACCACTGGGAATATTCTTCTTGCCGGCAGTTTGTTTGCCATTGCTTTTTCACAGAGTCTCGGCATGCTTGCTTTCATCATTGTCGTGTTTACAATTGGAGAGGTTCTGCTGTTTGCGATGATGGATCTTTTTGTAGACAATGTGGCAAAGCCAGAAGTAAAGGGATCGTACTTTGGTGCGATGGGATTTTCTCAGCTCGGCAGCGTCATCGGACCATTTGTCGGCGGACTGTGCATTGACTATTTTGGCGCAGCCCATCCCTTCTCCATTTTTTCAGTCTTGTCGATGGTCACCATCGCAGGTGTCCCGTTCTTACTCATTGGATACTACCGCCTGAAAAAGCGATCCGCAGCTGCGGTCGCTGTTAAAGTCAGTGGAGATCATTAAAAAAACCGCTCTCGTTGAGCGGTTTTTCTTTATACTCGGCGGATAGCAATCTCTTCCACCTTATGCTGATCACCTTTTTTCAAAATGAGATCAGCTCGATATTTTGTCGGTAAAATATTTTGATATAAATTAGGGCGATTGACGGTATTCCAAATCGTGCTTGCCATGTGATCTGCCTCTTCATCCGTCAAATCTTTGTATTGATGAAAGAAGGATTCAGGGTCTTGGAAAGCTGTTTCCCTTAGCAAACGGAACCGTTCTTTATACCATGATTGAATTTGCGTTTCAGCAGCATCTACATAAATTGAAAAATCAAAGAAATCTGATACAAACACACGCGGTTCATCCTTCAGATCATCCAGCGCTGGTGATTGCAGCACATTGATTCCTTCAATGATGACAATATCGGCATCCTCCACTGTTTCATACACCCCTTCAAGCCGGTCATAAGTCAGATGCGAATATACCGGGGCATGAACAGTTTGTTTGCCTGATTTTAATTCGTTTAAAAAAGATAACAAGGCTTTGACATCATAGCTTTCCGGGAAGCCTTTCTTTTCCATGAGTCCTCGATCCTTTAATTCTTTTTGAGGATACAAAAAGCCATCTGTTGTCACAAGACTCACTTTCAGCCCATCTCCAAGTCTCGATAAAAGCGCTTCAATGATACGAGCCGTTGTACTTTTCCCGACAGCCACACTTCCAGCAATCCCAATTAAAAAAGGGATTTTCGCATGATGCGGGTAGTTTAAAAAGGCATTTACATGCTGATTTTTTTGTTTTTCTGCAAAGACATGCAATGTCAGAAAACGAATAAGTGGTATGTAAATATCTTGAACTTCTTCAAGCGATAAATAGTCATTTAATCCTTGAAGTGCTCTCGCTTCCTCTTCTGAAACAGATACCGGCATATATTCCCCAAGAGCAGACCAAGCCTCTCTTGTATGGCGTGTATATAAAGTATTAAAATCTAGTCGCGTGTCACTCAAAGTCTTTCCCACCAATCTTCACTAAACTCGTAACCAAAAAGACGATAATCCGATTGTAGCTTAAAATGAAGGCGCTGTCTTTATTTTTCAACTAAAGTTTGCTTCTTTTGCGAAAAAAAGCATTAAAAAAAGGAAAATGAGGGTAAATAAGAGTATTCAGTTCGATAGATAGAAGGGAGCACACCAAATGAAATATGTGATGATTGGCGGAGATGCAGCAGGAATGAGCTGTGCTATGCAAATATATAGAGAGGATCCAGAGGCACATATTGTCGCTTTTGAAAAAGGAGAGATTTTCTCATATGGACAGTGCGGCCTTCCCTACTTGATCGGCGGTCTCATTGATCATCACAGCAAGCTGATTGCACGCAGCGCTGAAACCTTTCGCGACAAATATGGAATTGATGCTAGATGCTTACACGACGTGACCTCCATTGACCCAAAGCAAAAAACGGTGTCAGGTCATCATACGAAAACAAAAGAACCATTTACCGAAAGTTATGACCGCCTCTTAATTGCGACAGGAGCAAGCCCCGTCACACTGAATTTAAACAATCAGTCGCTAGAAGGCGTACACGTATTAAAAACCATTCCGCATGCGCTCTTCATTTTAGACCATTTAAAACAAAACATCACACATGTCACCATCATTGGCGGCGGGTATATTGGCTTAGAAATGGCTGAGAATTTAAAAGCGCTGGGGAAAAAAGTACATATCATTCAGCGGGGTTCAACACTAGGTCCAGGCTTTGACCCCGATATGGCAAAGCACCTGAAAGAAGAGGCGGATGCCCAAGGCATTCACGTGACACTCGGGGAAACCGTGCAGACATTAGAGGGCGAGTCACATGTAACAGCTGTTCAAACAGACAAACAAACCATTAAAACGGATATGGTCATCATGGCCATCGGCGTCACACCGCAAACATCCTTTTTAGACAAAACAGGAATCAAGCAGCTTCCAAATGGCGCCATTGTTGTAAACGAATACATGCAAACCAGTGTAAAAGACATCTATGCTGCCGGGGATTGCGCAGCAACTTATCACCGCATCAAACAATCACTAGATTATATTCCGCTCGGCACAACGGCGAATAAACAAGGAAGAATCGCTGGTTTTCATATGACGGGAACAAACCGGGCGTTTCAAGGCGTGACTGGAACAGCAGTGATGAAATTTATGAGCATGACAGCGGGACGAACGGGCTTATCAGAAAAGGAAGCACAAGCAGCTGACATTCCTTATTCCACCATCACCATTGACAGTACGGATCACGCTGGATATTATCCAGATGCGCAGAAAATGAAAGTCAAACTGATTTACAGAAGTGATGACTACACCTTGCTCGGTGCCCAAATCATCGGAAGAAACGGTGTAGATAAACGGATCGATGTGATGGCAACTGCCCTTTACCAACAGCTGACCATAACAGATCTAGAAGATTTAGATATTAGCTATGCCCCGCCTTTTAACAGTGTGTGGGACCCGCTTCAGCAAGCGGCAAGGCGGAGATAAAAAGACGGTCACAATGGCGTCTTATCTCAAAAAAAGAAACCAGCTCACGACCGGTTTCTTTTTTGTTATTTTTTCATCATCGCTTTGCGTGCTGCTTTTTCAAATAAAAACGGGAATAATTGATACAATTTACTGCCAGCGTTCATCCATCCGGGCAGATTAATCTCTCTTTTTTTCGTCATCATAGCGGATACGACCTTCCCAGCCACCTTGTCGCACTAAGCATCATGAATTCAACATTCTTCACATATTCACCGCTGCGATCGGCGATGGTAAAGAAGTCAGTGGCGATCGGTCCTGGATTCACCGTGGTGACGTGAATGCCGAGGTCTGCCAGCTCCATTCTAAGGCTGTTTGAAAATCCAAGGACGGCATGCTTTGATGCCGAATAAATGGCTGATTTCGGAGTGGCAATCTTTCCTGCCTGAGAAGCAATATTGATAATATGTCCCTGTCCTCTTTGTTTCATCTCTGGAATGACCTTTTTCGTGCAGGCGATTAAGCCAAACACGTTTACTTCAAACATCGACACCATTTCCTCAATGGAAGCATCTTCAACGAGATCAAACGCACCAAAACCGGCATTGTTAACCAAAATATCAACAGCCCCCACTTCTTGATATGCGCGATCAATGTCCTCAAGGTGACTGACATCTAACTCCACGATGTGACACACCCCGCCAGCACTCATAATCTTTTCTTTTACACCCGTCAGCTTTTCGATTCGTCTTGCTGAAATAATGATTTCTGCGCCTTCTTCTGCTGCCAAGTACGCCATTTTTTCACCAATGCCCCCAGATGCGCCTGTAATCCATATCCTCTTTCCTGTTAATCGCCCCATGCGTTTCACTCCTTAGTTTGCCCTGTAATAGAGAATTCCGTCTTTTTGCACTTCTTCAATTTGCCCGGCTTCTAAGAGGACATCCAGCTGCCCAACTGTCTCCGACATCGTTAAAAATAAGGCCTCTTCATACAGCACTGGAAATAGCTTGCGGCAAAGATGAAAGGCAGTCATTTCTTTTCGTTTAAGCAGCTGATACATCGTATTTGCCCGTTTCTCTTGTTTCTTAAATCTTTCTTCGATCAATTCATGATGAGAGGTAATGAGCTCACCGTGTCCTGGATAAATCGTCTTGATTGGCAGATGCAATAATCGATTGAGTGATGCTTTATATTGAAGCAGCGATTTTTGGCGTTCCTCCCCTTCAAACGGCGCTTCCATTAACGGGTTTGAGGAAATGGTCGTCAAAAGCAGGTCTCCACCAATGAAATGGCCCGTTGTTTCATCTAGAAAGGAAAGATGAGATTGTGCATGTCCCGGTGTTTCCATCACGAAGAAGTGTTCATGCCCTTTCAACCGATCGCCTTCTTTGATGACGTCATCTACATGTGCAGTACAGGAATATGTATAAGATTGCTTCACGATTCTTTCACACTCACCTTGACGAAGCGGCACACCTAACTGCTGAAAAAAGCGTTCCATAAAAGCAATTTGACGCTCTTTAAACACAGGGTCCTGGCTAATATACGGCTCATTTAACTCGTGTCCGATCACACGGACATGAGGTTTCATCAGATTTAAAAGACCGACATGATCTGCATGATGATGGGTCAACACCACTTGATCAATATCGTCTATCGATAAACGATGCTCTTGTAATTGCGCGACAAAGGCGTGCTCCGCCTCTTCTGTCATCGGCCCGCAGTCCACTAAGGTCACGGCTTCTCCTTTTAATATATATGCATGTACATCCCCAACAGCAAACGGTGTAGGGATGGATAATTGAATGATGTCTTCTTTCACTTTTATATGTCATCTCCTGCTTTTTGACTCATGGTTCATTGTAACTCTGTCTTCTTTATTCATTGTATCTTGCAAAAGGCAGACTGTCATGCGGTTTAGGCGGTCAATTTTTTTATCTGTCCCTATTGACACAAACTTGTCCATCGTTGCATAATGAACAACAAATATAAGATGCGCGATGACAAGGATTAGTAAGCAAAATAATGATGAAAGAGAGTGAGGTCCGCCGGCTGTAAGGCCTCACCGTCCTCTTATTTGCTGAACCTGCCCTTTGAGCTGTTAGGCAAACCTAA
Source organism: Bacillus sp. YBWC18 (assembly GCF_002998775.1). Classification (NCBI taxonomy): domain Bacteria; kingdom Bacillati; phylum Bacillota; class Bacilli; order Caryophanales; family Bacillaceae; genus Bacillus; species Bacillus sp. YBWC18. The sequence continues at coordinate 36,183 of NZ_PVRI01000002.1, forward strand.
ACGTTTCCCGCGTTAAGGGACTAGAGCTGAGTATGCATGTCTGCATGCTAATTGAGGGTGGTACCGCGAAAAACCTTTCGTCCTTTTCAGGCGAGAGGTTTTTTTATTTTCTACAAGGAGGAGCAGCTTATGAGTAAAATTGGATTTATTGGTGCAGGCTCGATGGCAGAGTCGATGATAAAAGGTTTATTAAAAAGCGGCATCATGTCAAATGAAGATATTATTGTCACAAACAAAACGAATGAAAAACGTCTAGAAGAATTAAAGGTGCGTTATGGGGTCAAAACGGATTTCTCTCGTTCTTTTATTTATGAAGAAGCGGATATTCTCGTATTTGCTTTAAAACCGAAAGATGCGGAAAGCGGGATATCTGATGTGCGGCCTCATTTACAAGGACAGTTGATCATTTCGATTTTAGCTGGCATCTCCATCGAAACGATTCAGCACTATGCTGGCGAGAAGACTGCGGTGGTTCGCGCAATGCCAAATACATCAGCGGCGATTCAGCAATCAGCAACAGGCATTGCCGTAAGTCAAGAAGTGACAGAGGATCAAAAGAATAAAGCAATCGAGCTGTTTGAAACGATCGGTCATGTGACGGTATTGGATGAATCACAGCTGAATGCTGTTACAGCTATTGCAGGAAGCGGCCCTGCCTTCATTTATCATTTGATTGAAGGAATGGAGCGAGGCGCCTCGGAACTCGGGATGGACCAAGCAACAGCGAAGTTACTCATTTGCCAGATGATTGCGGGCGCCGCCAACATGCTTCAAAGCAGCGGTAAAGAACCTGCTGAATTGCGCAAAGAAATCACAAGTGAAGGCGGAACGACAGAAGCCGGCCTGAACACACTTGCTGCCTATCAATTTGAAGAAGCCGTTGTCGATTGTGTCAAAACCGCAACAAAACGCGCAGCAGAATTAAACGAAATGTTTTCAGCAAGCACGTATAAATGATAGAGAAAAGCACCTGTTTTGATGACAGGTGCTTTTTTACATACTGCTATCGTTCACTCTTTGACATGATGGCTTTGATTTGATCAAGATGATGTTGTTCATGTAAAGCGATGGTTTCAGCTAATATCTGCACTGTCATCACCCCTTCTTCCGGATGCACACCCGATTGCTCCCATGTATCCTTTTCTAATAGATGAAGTGTCTTGCTTCTTCTCTCTTTCAATCGTTTGAACAGTGCTTTGATCTCCTGTTCGTTATACCTTTCATAGCCTCTTTCCTTCACATATATTTCAGGATCATACGATTGAAAAGGCGTCTGTTCATCTGATATCGCCTGCTCTATCCGCTCTGACCAGACTTCTTCTGTATCATACAAATGCCCTGCGATTTGCTTGATCGACCACTTGCCCTCTCCCAAAGATTGATCTAGTGTGTGCTCATCACATATTTCCACTAGCTTTTCTAGTTCACGGATACTTTCCTGAAGCGATGTAATGATGTCTGTTTTTGTTAATTTTCCAGTTTCCATTTCATCCTCACAATCTCCCTTCAAATAAGTGTAAGTCTTATTCTTTATCATACTCTATCTAAGTCGATGGATCGTCTATTTAAAAATAAAAGCCCTATCACGATAGGGCTCTTCACACATACTCAATGTTTCTCTAACAAAGCATGAATCGCTGATTCTAGTAATTCTGGCAAAATGCCGAATGAGAACGGGATGTGCAGCCGCTCTGTCCATTTGTGCGGGTCCTTTCCTAATGGCCCCACGTTGATAACTGGAACGTAAAGTGCTCCCTTTTCTCCTTCCGGTAAAGAATAGCCTTTTTGATAAAGCGGCATATTGGTCGTGTAATGACCTACGTCCTGTTTTTCGAGCTGTAAGTAACTTAAATCAGACAATCCGGGGAAATATTTCACTTCTTCTATTTCAAGTCCATAACTCTTTTTTGCCTCTATTTGAATCCTCTTTAAGGTTGCTTGGATATGCGGATCTTCCGTTGAAGAAACCGCAGGATAAAATGGCGGACTATAAAATAGAACAATCAGCGGCCCTTCTTCCTTACAAAGTGTCGTCAGCTCAGAGATGATTTTGGTTGAAAAATCACGATCTCCAAGCTCACCTCGATTGGCGAACGCATAGTTAACAATGCGTTCAACCTCCTGTTTACCTGAGCGTTCTGCAGCTTTTTGATACAGCTCATGATACGTGAGAACCGTAATCTTCGTATCAATCGGTGTAAAAGGTTTAAAGCGCTGAAACTCAGCTGTTTTCTGTTTGAGATTGGCCTCGATTTCGTCTGCTGCTTGTTTCGCAGTGTCATAGAGAAGCCCGTGCAGTTCTTCACTTGAACGATTCATCATCAGCACATTAAATAAAGAAACAGCTGTGTGAGGTGTTTGAACGGAATAGGCTTCTTTTAAGTCCTTTTGCATCAAGTTGGTGGGCGGCGGCGTGACTTCACCGTCTACTTCCTCACAATAATCACTATTCAGCTCTAACAGCCGGTTTAATTCAGATACCATAAAATTCGCATTTAAGCCTGAGAATGGCTCTCCTACATGCGTTTCAATTCCTTTGCAGAAAAATCCGGCCAGCACCTTCCCTATACTGCCTGTATACATATATTTGTGTTCATCACCTGGATATTTTTCAAACATGGGCTCACTGTTTAAGCACGCGGTATAGTCAAGGTCATGCTTTTCCTTAAGCTCCTTTAGTTTCGGAACAGCTTCAAGCATTCCTTGAGAATTCACTTCTTCATCAGGGACTGTGACGAGCAGGACATTTCCATGAAAGGTTTCTGTCATCGCTCTTTCCAGCATAGAAAGCTGTACAGTAAGACCTGCTTTCATATCCATGGCACCTCTTCCAAACAACCAGTCACCTGAAGCAAGATCTTCTCTTGCTCTTTTTGGGAGAAGCGCACTTTTTTGAGAAAATGACGCCATTAACTCTTCTGGTTTGCATGCCATGTTTTGAAATTCACCGTAATCTTCTGTATCGACGACATCGAAATGACTAAGCAGCAAAACGGTACGTGGCAGCGTGCTGCGCTTTACAAGCGCCGTTAAATAATACCGGCCATCTTTCATCGGATGCAAAGCCAAATGATCAGGGTTCTGCTTGAAATAAGGCCGCTCCCTCAGCAAATAATATAAATATTCAGCTAACGCAACTTCTCCAGTTGTACCCGATATGCTTTCATACTGCATAAGAGCTGTGAGCAGTTCCTTTAGTTCACTCTCTGTTTGCCATTTCATCCCTTTTCCCCCTTTGTTGTCTCTATCTCTCCATTATACAAAAACGCGTATAAAAGCTATATTCTTTGAGCACCTTTTATGACGAAAGTTTGAATGGCTGTTATAATCGGCTATACAATTCCATGAGGAGGCGAAGGTATTTGAAAACAAAACTCTTTTCACCTTGGACATTAAAAGGTGTTACACTGAAAAACCGCATCGTGATGTCCCCGATGTGTATGTATTCATCCTATGACCATGATGGGAAATTACAGCCTTTCCACTTTACACATTATATTTCCCGTGCCCAAGGTCAGGCTGGCCTGATCATGGTGGAGGCAAGTGCTGTTTCTCCCGAGGGAAGAATTAGTGATCAAGACCTCGGTATTTGGAGTGATGAGCACATTGAAGGATTTGCTTCATTAAACGAACAAATCAAAGCATACGGAACCAAGACAGCTATCCAGCTGGCTCATGCAGGGCGTAAGGCTGAACTAGGTGGTGACATCCTGGCACCATCAAGCATTCCATTTGATGAACAGTCTAAAACCCCTGCCGAGATGTCTGTCGATCAAATCAAAGATACCGTTCAGGCGTTTCAGGATGCAGCTGTCCGAGCAAAAAAGGCTGGCTTTGACATCATTGAAATTCATGGGGCGCATGGCTATTTGATCAATGAATTTCTTTCACCGCTGGCAAATCATCGAACAGATGACTATGGCGGTTCACCAGAGAACCGTTATCGTTTCTTAAGAGAAGTCATCGATGCAGTCAATGAAGTATGGGACGGACCATTATTTGTCCGTGTGTCTGCTTCTGATTACACGACAAAAGGACTTGATATTGCAGATTACATTGGCATTGCTGCATGGCTGAAGGAACAAGGTGTCGACTTAATCGATGTCAGCTCAGGCGCTGTCGTACAGGCGAAAATCAACACATTCCCTGGCTACCAAGTGACCTTCGCAGAAAAAATAAAAGAAGGTGCCGGTATTCAAACAGGGGCAGTCGGCCTGATCACATCTGGTGTACAGGCAGAGGAAATTTTACGAAATCAGCGTGCAGACTTAATCTTTATAGGCAGAGAATTTTTACGGGATCCATACTTTCCAAAAACAGCTGCTCAAGAACTTCGTACATCTATCGAAGGCCCGCGTCAATATGATCGCGCTTGGTAAAAGCTCATAGAAAAAAGGTGTCTATTTTTTGAAATAGGCATCTTTTTTGTTTTTAAGAGAAACATATCAGCCTTTTGTGCCGTCTTTTAGCTAAAGAACCACTTAGAGGAGATGGAAGAATGAACTCGGCAATGATTGAAAGAATGTATCATATAGATGGACATCATTTTTATACAAAACATCGTCAAGGCAAAAGGCAAGCCACCATTATCTTTGAAGCAGGCTACGGCATTTCGGGTGATACGTGGTCGAATATGGTCCGCGATATTGATCCTGAGCTTGGGGTTTTCTTATACGATCGATTAGGAAATGGAAAGAGCAGTGACAGCAGTGAAGGAAGAACATTGCATGATCTTGCAGATGATTTAGATGCGCTGCTAGAAGAAGCCAATATTCAGCCGCCCTTTCTCATTGTGGCTCACTCATTTGGCTCTCTTGTCAGCCGGTTATGGGCAAGCCGCAGAGGAGATGACGTCATTGGCATGGTGATGTTAGACCCAGCAAGTGAGGAGCAAGAACAGGTCATCCTGCCGCTTTTATCAAAGGAAGAACGCACCTCATATATGGCGCAATTCACAGCAGAATGTACGCATGAGGACTTTCAGCAAATGCTAAGTACAATGAAAGAGGAGCAAACCCATTATGGGATGATGCCGCTCCTTGTCATTTCATCAGGTAAGAGCCGATTGTTTCATCCAGCGCATGAAGCTTGGCTCAGACTTCATAAACGGATGCTGTCTTTGTCATCCCAAAGCGGATGGATTCAGGCGCAGAACAGCTCGCACTATATTCATCATGATGAACCGCATATTGTGCAGCTTGCGATCTATGATGTATGGTGCGCAGCCAAACAACCTGTTTCCTATTATCAAACAGCCAATTAAAAACAAAAACTCCTTGACTAGTTATCAGTCAAGGAGTTTTCTTTTCTTTATGCCGTTGGAGCAGACTGACTTTTTTTAGAAAGCAGCTTTTCAATGCTGACAAGCTGAACACATAATGTAAAGATGTCAATCGCTTGCTCTAGTTCTTCAAGTGTTGGGAACGTTGGCGCAATGCGAATGTTACGATCAAGCGGGTCTTTTCCATAAGGATATGTCGCGCCTGCACCTGTCATTGTAACACCTGCTTCTTTTGCCTTTTGCACAACAGCTTTTGCACAATGATCGAGCGTATTTAAACTAATGAAATATCCGCCATTTGGCTTGTGCCATTCAGCAATGTCTTTCCCGCCAAGTGTTTCATCAAGAATGGAAAGAACGAGGTCAAACTTTGGCTTAATGATCGCTGCATGTTTTTTCATATGTTCCTTCAAGCCTTCTGGATTCTTGAAGAAACGAAGATGTCTTAATTGATTGATTTTGTCTGGTCCGATCGTTTGAACCGATAATTGCTTTTGAGTGAAGCTTACATTGTCCGGGCTAGACGCCATCAGTGCAATACCTGATCCTGGGAATGTAATTTTAGAAGTAGACGCAAACATAAACACACGATTTGGGTGCCCTGCTTCCTCTACTGCTTGAAAAATATCTTTTAACGTATCAGGCGTATCAGTTAGATGATGGACTGCGTATGCATCATCCCAAAAAATGCGGAAGTCGTCTGCTTTTGTTTTCATAGAAGCGAGGCGGTCAACAACCTCATCTGAATACGTAATGCCATCTGGGTTGCTATATTTTGGTACACACCAAATGCCTTTAATCGCTTCATCTTCTGCGACCAATTTTTCTACCTGATCCATATCAGGTCCATCAGCCTTCATATCGACTGTGATCATCTCTATGTTAAATAGCTCACAAATGGCAAAGTGACGGTCATATCCTGGGCTTGGTGCAAGGAATTTTACTTTTGGCAGCTTTCCCCAAGGTGTTTTGCTGTCATATACGCCGTGAGTCATGGCACGGGCAATGGTATCGTGCATCATATTAAGGCTGGAATTACCGCCGATGATGATTTGTTCTGGCTTCAGATTGAGTACATCTGCAAAAAATGTCTTCGTTTCAGGAAGCCCTGTCAAGCCGCCATAGTTTCGCACATCTGTGCCATCCTCAGCTGTCATCGCATCCTTTGATGTCACAACATCGAGCATGCCCATAGACAAATCGAGCTGTTTTGGTGAAGGTTTTCCTCTAGACATGTCTAAGTGTAAGTTTTTACTTTTATAAGTTTCGTACTCATTTTGTAGTGCTGCATATAGGTCATTTAATTCTGCTTCACTTAACGCTGTAAAACCGCTCATCTTTGATTGTGCCTCCCGTATTCTTCATAGTTTCATTCATCATTTGTTTTTTCTTCACCATTTTACCACTACCTGAAAAAGAGAGTCATTATAAATATCAAAAAAATCACACAACTTTTTTTGACGATTCATCCAATTTTTACAGCGTGCGGTCAATGGAAAAAGAAAAGAAATCATGTGCAGCTTCTGTCAGCGGGAATATATCGCGGGCTTCTTTCAATAGTTGTTTCAGTGCCTCTTCTCCTTGGTAACGTGCACTAATATGGGTCAAAATTAATCTTTTTGCGCCTGCTTCCTGCGCCGTTTTCGCTGCTTGTTCTGTCGTGCTGTGATAATAATTGTAGGCTAGATCAGCATCTTCTTTACCGAATGTTGCTTCATGGACTAACACATCCGCATCTTTGGCAAGCCTTGTTATATTCTCGCATAAACGGGTATCTCCTGAAAATGCAACGATTCTCCCTTTTTTAGGGGGTTCCAAATAATCGGTTCCATCAATGATTCTTCCATCTTCGAGTGTCACGGTTTCCCCATTTTTTAACTTCTGATACAAAGGTCCAGGTTTTACACCGATTTCTTTCAGGTCTTCGGCTTTTAATGCACCTGGTACATCTTTTTCCACTACCCGATAGCCGTAAGCTGGAATACCGTGAGATACTCGTCTTGCTTCTACTTGAAAGGTATCATCTTCAAATATGATCCCTTCATCTATCTCTATGATATGCAGCGGATATGTCAAATGCGTTTGTGTAGCTGAAAGTGCTGCGTTCACAAACGCTTTGATGCCCTTAGGCCCATAGATCGTTAGTTCATCCTCTCCGCCTTGAAAGGATCTGCTGCCAAGCAGTCCTGGGAGACCGTATACATGATCACCATGCATATGAGTGATAAATATTTTCTCGATCTTTCTCGGTTTAATCGTTGTATGTAATATTTGATGCTGCGTCGCTTCTCCGCAATCAAAAAGCCACACTGCTTTTCTTTCTTCTAAAAGCTTTAGCGCTGTGCAAGTGACGTTTCTAGTTTTTGCAGGAATGCCTGCACCTGTTCCTAAAAAGAGCAGTTCCATTACTTTTCCTCCTAAAGCCGGTATACAATATCTTCATTCATATAGAATACATGAAGACAAGGTAAATGTGAATTCAGCGGAATTTTCGAAAAAAGTCAAACGAGAGCAGAAAAAGTCGAATCAAATGTTTGCTTTACGAACAATGAACCTTTAAAATAAAGAAAATGTACATACAATCTCGGTTTTTACAACAATGCTACGAATAAAGTGAGGTACTTTTCGTGAATACAGAAACTAACAATCCAAAAGCAGTCATTGTCATTTTTGGCGCAACAGGAGATCTTGCCAAACGCAAGCTCTACCCTTCTATACATAGACTTTTTCATAGCGGAAAGCTTGGTGATCAATTCGCCGTCGTCGGTGTTGGACGCCGTCCGTGGTCTCATGAGGATCTCAGAGCTGTGGTGAAAGAATCTGTTTCTTCTGATGATGCAGAAGCGAAAATAGAGGAATTCAGTTCGCATTTTTATTATCACGACTTTGACGTATCAAGCCCTGCTTCCTATCAATCGCTTAACACACTTTTAGCAGGCCTTGAAGATACGTACAGTATCCCAAATAACCGGATGTTCTATTTAGCGATGGCACCGGAATTCTTCGGAACGATTGCGAAGTTCCTAAAAAGTGAAGGCGTATCAAAAACAACCGGCTGGTCAAGACTTGTCATTGAAAAACCATTTGGCCATGACCTGCCAAGTGCCAAAACATTAAATGAAGAAATTCGAGATGCATTCTCTGAAGATCAAATTTATCGTATTGACCACTATCTCGGTAAACAAATGGTTCAAAACATTGAGGTCATCCGTTTTGCGAATGCCATCTTTGAACCACTTTGGACAAACCGATATATCTCAAACATTCAAATTACATCTAGTGAATCATTAGGGGTTGAAGACCGGGCTCGCTATTACGAAAGTTCAGGTGCACTAAGAGATATGGTCCAAAACCATATGCTTCAAATGGTGGCACTTTTAGCAATGGAGCCGCCAATTAAGCTGAATACAGAGGAGATCCGCAGCGAAAAACGGAAAGCATTACGCGCTCTTCGTCCTTTCTCTAAAGATGAGGTCGATCAATTCTTTGTCCGCGGACAGTATGATGCTGGTACGGTTGATGGCAGCATGGTTCCTTCCTATCTTGAAGAGCAAAATGTAGACCCGAACTCAAACACAGAAACCTTCGTTGCAGGGAAGCTGCTCATTGATAACTTTAGATGGGCCGGGGTGCCATTTTACATTCGTACAGGAAAACGATTAGAAAAGAAATCTACTCAAATCGTTGTTCAATTTAAAGACATTCCAATGAACCTGTACTATGGAAACGGAAATTCCATGCATCCAAACTTACTCGTCATTCACATTCAGCCAGATGAAGGCATTACCCTTCACCTGAACGCTCGCAAGCTTGATGGCGGTACGTATGCGAAACCGATTAAGCTCGACTACCAAACAAACTATAACGACATCATGAATACACCAGAAGCATATGAAAAGCTGATTCATGACTGCTTGCTAGGCGATGCAACGAACTTTGCTCACTGGGATGAAGTGGCGCTTTCTTGGAACTTTGTTGATCCGATTTCTGAAAAATGGGCAGAAAACAAAACATTAAAACCAAATTATCCTGCTGGTTCAATGGGACCAAAAGAAGCCGATCAGCTTCTAGAAAAAGACGGATATCATTGGTGGAATATATAAAATGAAATAAAAAAAGAGCAGTCTCCCTCGGGGGTTCTGCTCTTTTTTTAACGTCCTGTTTTCGTAATTTCAACCGTTGAAAAGTCGAACTTATCATAGCGGTGATGACTAAAGGAGTACTCAAACGGCCGGCCTGTGTTTAAATAAGCAACCTGCTCGACTTCGAGCACAGGATCCGTTGGGTCACAGCCTAAATATTGCTGGTCCAGCTCATCTGATTTAGCCGCTCTAATTTTCTTGTGCGCTCCTGCCACTTTTAAATGGAGTTCATTTGATATGTAGTCATAGATCGATCCCAATAAAACCTCTTCATCTATGCCCTTAATGACATTGACCGGCATAAACGTTTTTTCTAATACATATGGCTCCTCATCCACGAGGCGGAGCCGGATGATGTCATAAACGGGTGTGGTTAAGTCAATGGATAGGTGGGCTGCCACTTCTTCGCTTGGAAAATGGACATCAAAGCGAATGATTTGGCTCGTGACGTTTTTGTCCGCCATGACTTTCGTGAATCCTTTATTTTCATGACCAGATACATTGATAGCCCCTTGGTTTAACGCTGCCTTCACAATAAATGTGCCGTGTCCTCTTTTTCTAAAGAGCAGACCTTCTGCTACGAGAAGATCGAGCGCACGCTTCATCGTCATTCGGCTGCATTGAAATTCAGCGGCAAGCGAGTTTTCATCTGGAATGGGTTGATCTTCTGGATAATATGCTGTTCCTATTCGTTTTCTGATTTCTTCTGAAATGAGTTCGTACTTTTTCATCTCACACCACCAACTGACTTGTTTTTTCATAGCTTCCTCTCATTCTACACTAAGCCTAGTAAGCTTAAAAGGTACCAGCCATTTTTGTTTCATCCACTTACCGTCACATAAGAAAAATACTTGCCCTTTTCAAAGAAAGAGCAAGTATCTTGATTAAAAACCGTTATTCTCTGATACCGATTGAAACCAGTATCCGCTTTTCTTGATGGTTCGTTTCCCGTCTTCTTGAAGATCAACTGAGACAAATCCATAACGATTTTTATAGGCATTCGACCATGACCAGTTATCCATAAACGTCCACAGATGATAGCCTTTTACATTACTTCCTTCTTGAATGGCTTGATGCACCCATTTGAGATGCTCAGAAATAAAGTCAATGCGGTAATCGTCATGAATCATTCCTTCTTCATCCTTAAACCGCTCTTCTCCTTCGACACCCATTCCATTTTCAGAAATAAAGCATTCAATATTATCATAGTCTGTTTGAACTTTTTTCAATATATCATAAATACCTTTTTCATAGATTTCCCAGCCTCGATACACATTCATTTTTCTTCCCGGCATTTCAAACGCATCAAAATAATGATTTGGCATAAATGGTGCTTTCGGATGCGGCATATGCTCTTTCGCTTTCACTCTTCTTGGCTGATAATAGTTGATCCCAAGGAGGTCGACGGTATTCTCTTGAATGAGCTCAAGGTCTCCTTCTTCAATACTTGGCATAAAGCCTTCTTTCTTTAAGACCTCTACTAGTTTTTCTGGGAAATGTCCCTTCACCGCAGGATCTAGGAAGGAACGGTTAAAGAAAGCATCAGCCATCTCTGCTGCTTCTACATCGCACGGATTCTGGCTTCTCGGATAAGATGGGGTTAGATTTAGGATGATGCCAATCTTCCCGCCTTGCTGCAGCTTTTTATAAGCCGCAATCGCCTTAGCATTTGATAAAAGTTCATGAAAACCGACCTGTACAGCCTTTTGGAAATCGACTTCGTTTGGATAATGAAAGCTATACATATACCCGCCCTCTACAGGAACTATCGGTTCATTATGGGTAAACCATTTTTTCACCCGGTCGCCAAATAATTGAAAGCACAATTCCGCATAGCTGACATAATCATCTACTACCTGTCTGTTCACCCATCCGCCTTTTTCCTGCAGCGCCATTGGCATATCGAAATGGTACAGGTTCACAAACGGCTCAATATCATGTGCAATCAGTTCATTGATCACATCATTGTAAAAAGATACTGCTTCTTCATTGACCACACCTTTCCCTTCAGGTAAAAGACGTGACCATGAAATGGACAGCCGAAATGAATTGTGCCCAATTTCTTTCATCAGACGGATATCCTCTTTATATTTTCGATAAAATTGGGATGTCACGTTTGGGCCTACACCATCAAAAAAACGAGTCGGCTCTTGTTCAAACCAATGATCCCAAATATTCGGTCCCTTACCATCTCCAGGGACACTGCCTTCTGAGGCAGAAGATCCCCACCAGAAACCTTCTGGAAATATATATGATTGCTTGTTATTTTCCATCGACATGTATTGAGTCTCCTTCGCCTTTGATGTTTGTTGTCTTCGTTTTTTCCGTTGGGGTTATTTTTTCATTCTTCACATTCATACGGTCAATAAACTTCAGGAACGGGAACCAAATGACAAACACAATCATCAGATTAAACAGCTGAAGCAGACCGCCCGCTAGTGAATTTGTTGCCATTATTCCGCTAATAAAGATCGGCACCGTCCATGGAATATTCACGCCTGTCGGCGGCGGTACAATGCCTGTTGCCATCGCAAAATAAGAAATACATGTAATGACCATTGGCGCCAAAATCCATGGAATGAGAATAAGTGGATTCATGACAATCGGTAAACCGAAAATAATCGGTTCATTGACGTTAAATAATCCTGGTCCTAAGCCGAGCTTTGCTACTTGTTTTAATTGCTTACTTTTCAGGAAAATTAAAATCGTAAACACAACAGCCAGCGTCATACCGGTTCCGCCCATGCCAACCGTATAGATTTCGATAAACTGCTTGCTGATGATATTCGGAACCTCACCAGTTTTTGTGTAGCTCTCTAGATTTTGAATGGACAATGTATTCCAAATCGGGTCCATGACAGAGTTGATAATAATTTGGCCGTGGAGCCCAAAGAACCAAAGAATTTGTATAAAGAAAACAGCGATCAAGGTCGGTATGATACCGCTTCCAAGTCCAACAAGCGGCGCCTGAATGGCATGATAAATCAGGTCATGCATGTTTGTTTTGAAGCCTTGTGTAATGATGATATTGATCAGTAAAAAGGTTGTGAGTGTCAAAGTAGCCGGGATCAGTGCAGCAAAAGACTTTGAAACAGCTGGCGGAACCCCTTGCGGCATATTGATGACAAATTTCTTTTGGACAAAATAACGATAAATTTCAGCAGACAAAAAGCCTGTGATCATTCCTAGGAACATCCCCTTTGCTCCTAAACGATCGACTGGGATCACACCTGCAATAGATGCACCGCCTTCTTGTTCTAGTAAAAATGGCGTCAGAAGCAAGAAAGAGGCTAAAGCAATCACGCCGCCAAATACAGCTTCCACATCATAGCTTTTCGATAAATAGTAGCCAATCCCAAATACAACAAACACGCTCATAATGCTGATGGTCGCACTTGGCGCGATATTCAGTGCAGACTGGACGCCTTCCAGTGCGGTTTGACTCATGATTTTATCTAAAAATGGCAAATTCATTAGCACAACCATAATGGAACCAAAAATGGTGAGCGGGAACGCAAGCATAAAAGCATCCCGTAATACGCCTAAATAGCGGTTGTTGTTCAATCTCCCAGCAATCGGAACCAAAATGGCACTTATTTTATCAAACATTGGTTTCCCCCCTTGTTTACACCCTTTATTGTTTTAGCGATTGGAAAATCGGCAGGAGCTCTCCCACAAGCTCCTTGATCGTAATGGTGGACATTAAGTGATCTTCGGCGTGCATGAGCAATAAGGAGAAAGGCGTTTTCTCCCCGCCTGCCTCTTGCTGCACGAGTTGAAAATGGATACCATGTGCATGACGTAAATCTTCTTCCGCTTCTTTCATGAGACCAAATGCCTCATCTTCTTGACCTTCTCGAAATTGTTTAAGAGATTGAAGCAATTTGCTGCGTGCATTTCCACTGTGTAAGATCAATTGAAAACTGACTTGTTCCTCCGTGAGCCCTTCGAGTGTTTTCTTTTCCATTCTTTACGATTCCTCCATCAATGTAACGGCTTGTTCATACGCTTTTTGTCCATCGGCAAGCCCGTACGCCTGCATATCTATGACCTCTACTGCAATCCCGTATTTTGTTGCTTCTTTTTGAAGATCCCCTTTTAAAAAGCTCATTTGCGGTCCAATTAACACAACATCCGCATTCGCCATTTCTTTTCTCGCTTGATCTTGCCCAACTGCCCAAATTTCTGCCTCGTCCCCTATTGAGTCGGCATGAGCCTTCATCTTTGTAACTAGTAAACTCGTAGACATTCCTGAACTGCATGCTAATAAAATACGTTTCATTTCTCTCACCCCATTGTTGTAATAAAAGCGCTTCCATTTAATATTATATATTTTTATTTTTAAATGTCTAGACATTTCATTTTATTTGTCTGTATTTTATATAAAAAAAGAGCGTCATGTGTGTACGCTCTTTGACTTTCTCCCTATCCTTTTCCTGCCTGGAAGCCAGGATACTTTGTCATGCCGCCGTCCACATAGAGCGTCAGGCCTGTGACATAGCTTGCCTCTTTTGACGCCAGCCAGACAGCACATGCTGCCACTTCTTCCGGCTTTCCAATATAACCAATGGGGATCAATTCAATCACGCCTTTTTTCAATGCGGGATCATCGAATTTTTCCGCATTGATCGGGGTATCGATGGCGCCTGGTGCAATGCTGTTTACACGGATTTTTTTAGGGGCGTATTCTAGTGCCAGCGTTTCTGTCAGCAGCTTGGCGCCCCCTTTACTTGCTGCATAATGAACGAAATGAGGCCAAGGGATTTGCTGGTGAACCGACGACATATTGATGATCGATCCTTCTATCCCGTGATCTGTCATATACTTCAGTGCATCACGGCAGCCGAGAAACATACCTGTTAAATTGGTCGACATGACTTTGTTCCAATTATCCAGCGTCATTTCTGTGGAAGGCACTTCGTTTTCAATACCTGCGTTATTGATCATGACATCAAGGCTGCCGTACGTATGAATGGCTTTATCAATCATTGCCCGCATATCCTCTTCCTTTGATACATCTCCCTTGATTTTCACAGCCTGGCCGCCATTTTTTTGAATATCCGCAATGGTGTCATCCGGATTTTCTTGATCTGAGAAATAATTGATCACCACATTGGCTTTTTCTTGTCCAAATCGGCGTGCCATCGCTTGCCCTATTCCTGTACCGGCTCCTGTAATCAGGACTGTTTTTCCTTCTAAATCTGGATACATTCGTTTACCCTCCTATTTTGTAAAGCCTAGCAGCACGCCGCCTGCAATGATCATCAAGCAGCCTGCAATGACAAAGCTTGTTCTGGATGCTTTCTCTTTTAATAAGTAAATGCCGCCTAATGTTGAGATGACAATCCCTGTCTGTGACATCGAAAAACTTACGGCTACGCCAATGAGCGGAATGGCCAAAAGAAGTCCAAGATTTCCTGTCGACCAAACCAAACCGGCAATGATATTTTTAAACGTATATTTACTAAACGGGTTCTGCTTTAGACTAATCGCCAAGGATGAAAGCAGCATACCGACCGATTGCGGAACGAGGGCAGACCACCCATCAATATGAAACCATCTTAAAATGACGACATATCCGACATAGCCAACCGTTGAGATGAGCAGAATAATGATCCCTTTTTTGAAATTGCCTCCACCATTCCCGCCGCCATTCTTCTTTTGACCGAGCGATGTCATCACAACACCTGCAATAATCAGTAAAATGGCGCATGAACCAATGAGTATGACTGTCATCGTTTGCCATTCCTTGAAGACCATGACACCAAATAAAGTAGTGCTCACAAGCTGCATGCCCGTTGACAAAGGAACCGCCTTCGAGACTCCGAGAAATGCAACACTTGAAAGCTGATTCATTTGTCCAATGCTCCAAAAGATGCCTGAAATCACGGAAACCGCAAAAATAAGTGGTGTCAGCTCTGGCATTTTGATGAAGAAGGCTGCAATTGAAAATAAAAATGCGCCAAGCGTAATGCCGAGCGTTTGCTGGTATGCATTCCCGCCAAGTTTGACACTGATCAGAACAATACTTCCCCAAAATATTGCTGGGAGAAGTGCATATAAGATGCCCACTTCTATCCCTACTTTCTTTTCTTTTTTACATAGCATCCCTCTTTTTCGCATTTTTAGCCGAAAAGATGCAAACACAAAAAAACCTTACCAATCCAATGGTAAGGTTTTTCTGACGTTCTATTTTATTTCATCCATTCCGTATGGAAGACGCCTTCTTTATCTGTGCGCTCATACGTATGTGCACCGAAATAGTCACGCTGCGCTTGAATTAAGTTCGCTGGCAGGACAGCTGTGCGATAGCTATCAAAGTAAGCAAGTGCACTTGAGAATGAAGGAACAGGAACTCCTTGCTCCACTGCAAGTGAAATGACTTTACGAAGTGATGATTGATAGCTTTGAGCAATATCCTTAAAGTAAGGATCTAGCAATAGGTTTTTCAGTTCAGGGTTACGGTCATATGCTTCTTTAATTTGTTGTAAGAAGGCTGCACGAATGATACATCCACCGCGGAAGATCATCGCAATTTCACCGTATTTTAAATCCCAGTTATACTCATCAGATGCTGCTTTCATTTGCGCAAAACCTTGTGCATAAGAGCAGATTTTACTCATGAATAGGGCTTTTCTAACCGCTTCGATCAGCTCTTGTTTATTCTCTGCTGATTGCGCTGGCTTAGGACCTTCGATTAATTGGCTTGCTTCTACACGCTCATCTTTCATTGCTGAAATGTAGCGCGCAAAAACAGACTCAGTAATGATTGGAAGCGGGACACCTAGATCAAGAGAACTTTGGCTCGTCCATTTTCCAGTTCCTTTTTGTCCAGCTTTATCTAAGATGACATCCACAAGCGGCTGGTTTGTTTCTTCATCCACTTTTGTGAAAATATCCGCTGTAATTTCGATTAAATAGCTGTCAAGCTCGCCTTTATTCCACTCTGAGAATACTTCATGAAGCTCCTCTGCTGACAAGCCAGCCACATGCTTCAAGATAAAGTATGATTCAGAGATCAATTGCATGTCTCCGTACTCGATGCCGTTATGGACCATTTTGACATAATGTCCTGCTCCATCTGGGCCAATATACGTTGTACATGGCTCGCCATCTACTTTCGCAGAGATCGCTTCTAAAATTGGTTTCACTAGCTCATGCGCTTCTTTTTGACCGCCTGGCATGATAGATGGACCTTTTAGTGCACCTTCTTCACCGCCAGAAACACCTGTACCAATGAAGTGGATACCACTTTCCGCAAGCTCTTGATTACGTCTTTGCGTATCCTTGTAATATGTATTTCCACCATCAATTAAGATGTCACCTTTCTCTAGGTGAGGAAGTAATGATTGAATGGTTGCATCCGTTGCTGCACCAGCTTTTACCATTAAAAGAATTTTACGCGGTGTTTCAAGCGACTGAACAAATTCTTCAATGCTGTATGTGCCTACAACGTTTTTTCCTTTTGATTCTTCGAGAAACTCTTCCGTTTTGCTGCTAGATCTGTTATAAACGGACACGGAGAAACCGCGGCTTTCAATATTAAGGGCAAGGTTTTTCCCCATAACGGCTAGTCCAACCACACCGATTTGTTGTTTTGACATAATTCTGACGTCCCTTCTAACACACTATATTGATTACTGCTGAAATGATGTACCCTTTGAAATTACCACAACACCACCTCTTTTATCAAGTTTTCAGGCTAGTCATTTCCTTTTTCGTCCTGAAAAAAGTCTTTATTAAAACTTGTTCCGCTTGTTTTGCTCTCTTTTTCCTTGATAGTCATTCCTCTTTGAATGAGTGATTTGCCATATTTTTCTTTCAGCCCTTCTAAAACGGTTTGGAGAGGCTCTTCTTTTGCATCTTCTGTATAGGAAAATAAATCAAGCTGTTTAACAGCTGCTTTTCGTTCTACAAGGTCTGTCCCCGTCACACCTAAGAGCCTCACGGGCTGGTCATTCCAATGTTTAAGGAATAACTGCTTTGCTGCCTCAAATAAGTCTTCCTTTCGATCCGTTGGATTCGTGAGTGTGACACTTCGCGTGATATTTTTCCAGCTTGCGTACCGTATCATGATGAGAAGCCGATTTGCCATCACTTCTTTTCTCCTTAATCTTGCACTCACAGATTGTGACAGCTTATCAATTAACGTGACAAGTTCATCTGGATCGTCAGAATCATGAGGAAGGGTTGACGAATTACCGACGGATTTAAATTCGTATATCCTTTCTGGGTCCACGATACTGTCATGTTCACCATTCGCCTTTTGCTTTAATCTCGGTCCATTGATGCCCAGTAATTCCTTTAGCGTATACTCATTTGCTTTCGCTAAATCTTCAATGGTATGAATGCCAATCGTTTTCAATTTATCTGCCGTTTTCTGTCCAACTCCGTGCATGTCACCCGCTGGCAGCGGCCAGAGCATTTGGGGCACATCTCGTTTACGTAAAATGGTGATGCCCATTGGTTTTTTCCAATTAGACGCCATTTTCGCTAAAAATTTATTCGGTGCAATGCCAATACTTGAAGGAAGCATGAGCTCCTCTACAAGCCTCGTTTGAATATCATGAGCCGTTTTCACCGCGTGCTCGGCATAAGGCGTATGCGTTAAATCAATATAGCCCTCGTCAATGGATACGGGTTCGACTAAATCGCTGTATTCTCTTAGTATCGTAAACATCTCTTGTGAGGAGCTGCGGTACCGGTCAAAGTTAGGTGTACGGACAATCAGCCCCGGACAAAGCCGCTTCGCTTCCCATAACGGCATCGGGGGCTTTACACCTAGTGCTCTTGCCTCGTAGCTGCACGTCACAACAATCCCTTTACGCTCTTTCGCATTTCCGCTAATGGCTAAAGGTTTCCCTCTCAAAGAAGGATCATACGCCATTTCGACAGATGCATAAAAACTATTCATATCAATATGAAAAATAATTCGACCCTTCCTTTGAGAATCACCCATTTGCCTGCCTCCTACATTTATTGACTCTTGTTACTTCATGTTTGTTCCAATAGACATTTCATATAGTGTATAGTACACTGTGAGTAATGAAATGGATGTGATAATCATGATTATTGATACATTCAATGAAGTCTTTTTCCTTGTTGAATTCTTTACGATTATTCTTCCAGCGCTGACGGCTATCGGCATTGCGTTTTTATTAAAAGACTGCCGTATGAACGAACACCTCGGTGGACATCGTTTGGAAGAGTTGGACGCATCTTTATTGAACCGAACAGACTTTCTGTTTATCATATATGATCGCATTACAACTTGGATTAGTAAAGTCATTCGAATGAAACGATCATCAAATGATGATGAAGACCATTCGCTTCCTCTCTCTAATTAATTTTTTAAAAAATGAGGAGGAAACGAATTGAAACGTTTATTGACGATTTGTACGACTTTATGTTTAATGATGATTGCCTCACCTGCTTTTGCAGCGAGTGGGCAAACGAATGCGAGCTCTGATGGGTTTTTCCATCATTATTTTGTCCAGCCTTTTTCGGAGCTGATCATTTGGCTTGCGAACTTCTTCCATGATGATTATGGTTTATCGATTATGTTCGTGACCTTGATCGTCCGCCTGCTGATTTTCCCTCTTTTTGCGAACCAATTTAAGAAACAAAGAGTCATGCAGGAGAAAATGGCACTGGTGAAGCCTCAAATTGACCAAATTCAAAGCAAATTGAAGAAAACGAAAGAACCTGAAAAACAAAAAGAACTACAAATGGACATGATGAAAGTATACAAAGAGAACAATGTGAACCCGCTGGCAATGGGCTGTCTGCCTATGCTGATTCAAATTCCAATTGTTCTTGGCTTTTACTCAGCGATCCGCTCAACACCTGAGATCGCAACACATTCGTTCCTATGGTTTAACTTAGGACAAACCGATCTATTGGTCGCGATCTTTGCAGGCGCCATGTATTTCTTGCAATTTTATGTTACGCAAAGATTTGCGAAGCAATCAGGCACCCAG
The DNA here is from genome assembly GCF_002998775.1 of Bacillus sp. YBWC18. NCBI lineage: Bacteria > Bacillati > Bacillota > Bacilli > Caryophanales > Bacillaceae > Bacillus > Bacillus sp. YBWC18. The sequence continues at coordinate 55,586 of NZ_PVRI01000002.1, forward strand.
ACAGAAGCTGCGCTGAAGCAAGCCAAAGTCATGGGCATGATTTTCCCAATCATGATGCTGTTTATTTCAATCAATGCACCCGCTGCCCTTCCTTTATACTGGATGACAAGCGGATTACTACTCACAATCCAAACAATTATTTTGAATGTCATGTACCAAAAATCAAAATCGAAAGCTGAGGCAAACGACCAAGCTAGCCCAGCTGCTGAATAAAAATAATCCCCTTATCATCAGATAGGGGGATTTTCTTTATGCCAACTCTTCTTTTAACCGCTCTGGCAGTTGATCGAGGTCATCAATTCTCCCAAGGAACTTATTAGGGTCCACTTGTAAAATCATTTTGTTCTCTCTCTCCACAACGCCGAAGAAATATTCGGAGGCTTTCGTGTTCATATGAAATGGCTTGATCTCGCTTAGCTCGATATCGATAATATCTTTTGCATCTGAGACAAGACAGCCAATCATTTGATCGTTTAATTCAAATAGCAACACCTTGGACTGTTCGTTCACATCAAGAGGCTTTCCGTGAAGCATCACGCCTGTGTCACTGACAGGGATGACTTCTCCTCTTAATGACATCAGTCCTTTAATTTCTTTTGGAAGGTTCGATACTTCTTGTAAATAAGGGACCTTCTCAATCGAACGAATATGCTCTACACTGATGCCAAAATCCTCTTGCCCCACTTGGAAAATAATGATCTTTTGCGTGCTCACAGAGTCTCCTGCCTTTACGATAGATTTGTCGTTTCTTCGATAATGGCGAGAACCATTTCAGCTGTTTTGACTAATTCTTCAATCGGCATTTTCTCATTTTTCGTATGAATATCTTCATATCCAACAGCTAGGTTGACAGTTGGGACGCCGTTTCCTGCAATGACGTTTGCATCACTGCCTCCGCCGCTCGTCTGTAGTTCTGATTGACGGCCAATTTTCGCAGCCGCTTTTTTCGCCACTTCTACGACTTGATCGCCGTGAGAGAATTTGAAGCCTGGATACATGATGTCAATTTGTACATCGGCACTTCCGCCCATTTCTTTAGCGGTTTTTTCAAAGGCTTCTTTCATCTTCGCTACTTGTGCTTCCATTTTTGCAGGTTCTAAAGAGCGTGCTTCAGCAAGGATATCGACTTGATCGCACACAATATTCGTTTGCGTTCCACCTTCAAAACGCCCGATATTCGCCGTTGTTTCTTCATCAATTCGGCCAAGCGGCATGCTGGCAATGGCTTTTGATGCAATGGTAATCGCAGACACGCCTTTTTCAGGTGCCACACCTGCGTGAGCTGTTTTTCCGTAAATGGTTGCGCGTACTTTCGCCTGTGTTGGCGCAGCTACGATAATTGTCCCGACCTTGCCATCTGAATCAAGGGCATAGCCGTATGCTGCTGTCATCAATTTTGGATCTAACGCTTTTGCTCCAACAAGTCCTGATTCCTCACCTGCTGTGATGACAAATTCAATCGTTCCATGCGGTAATTTCTTCTCTTTCAGCACGCGGATGGCTTCAAACATAGCCGCAAGCCCTGTTTTATCGTCAGCACCAAGAATGGTTGTTCCATCTGTCTTCACATAGCCGTCTTCAATGACTGGTTTTACGCCATTGCCGGGAACAACTGTGTCCATATGAGAAGTGAAATAGATAGTATCAGCCTCTTGATTGCCTTCCAGTGTACAGATGAGGTTGCCTGCACCGTGGCCAGTTTTCGCTTTTGAGTCATCTTCCACCACTTTAAGACCAAGCTGCGAGAATTTTTCTTTTAAGACTTCCACAATTTTCTCTTCGTGTTTTGTTTCCGAATCGATCTGAACCAGTTCTAAAAATTCGTCTAGTAAACGTTTTTCATTGATCATGATGATGCTCCTCCTCTTATAGCGGCATGTTGCCATGCTTTTTTAACGGTCTATCTTCTTCCTTACTGCGAAGCAAATCAAACGAGCGAATCAATCGCTCTCTCGTTTCATCCGGCATGAAAATATCGTCTATCAGCCCTGCCTGAGCCGCTTTTAATACACTTGGTTCCGTCTCAACCTCGCGCGAAGCAGGATGAACGATTTCGTCTGCGAACGTTTTCCCCATGACATCAATTTCTGCCGCTGGCCATGCATAAACAAAGTCAGCGCCTAAGCCCTTGCTATTCATCGCGACATATGCACCGCCAAACGCCTTTCTTAAAATCACCGTGATTTTTGGAACGGTCGCTTCAGCGTACGCATATAAAAGCTTTGCGCCGTGACGGATAATTCCCGCATGCTCGGCTTTCTCCCCTGGTAAAAAACCAGGGACGTCGACAAGCGTTAAGATCGGAATATGAAACGCATCGCAAAATCGAATAAACCTGGCCGCTTTATCGGCAGCGTCAAGGTCAAGGCTTCCTGCCAACACCTTTGGCTGATTGGCAACTACGCCAATTGGAGCCCCTTTTAATCTGGCAAACCCTGTGACGATATTTTTTGAGAAACAAGGCTGGGTCTCAAAGAATGAGCCTGGATCGATGATCGCTGTCACCACTTGTTTGACATCATAGGTGCGTGATGGATCCTTTGGCAAGATTTTGCCTGGATCAACGGCGTCATGCTTTTGCACTTCAGTGTGCATGTCAGGCTGTTTAGTCGTTGGTATGTACGTTAAAAGTGTTCGAACCGCCTTTAACACGTCCTGCTCATCTTTCCCAGTATAGTGCACATTCCCGCTTGTCTGATGCTGAACACTTGCACCGCCAAGACGGTCAGGACAGACCGTTTCTCCTGTTGCCTTTTCTATTACTTTCGGACCTGTTAAAAACATATGAGCTGTTTGTTCTGTCATGAAGACAAAATCAGTCAAAGCAGGAGAATAGACTGCACCTCCAGCACATGAGCCTAAAATAACGGATATTTGCGGGATTTGACCAGAGTACAGCACATTCCGTTTAAAAATCTGTCCGTATCCTTCTAATGATACCACACCCTCTTGAATTCTCGCACCACCTGAGTCTTTTAGACCGATGACCGGCATCTGATTTTTAGCAGCGAGATCCATTAGAGAAGCAATTTTTTTGGCATGTATTTCGCCTAAAGAGCCCCCATGCACTGTTGCATCTTGTGCATAAACACATACTGGCTTTCCATGAATAAGTCCCGTTCCAATGACGACGCCATCACCGACATGCTCTGACATGCGGCCTGTTGCAAACCTCTGAATTTCCATGAAACTGCCCACGTCAAGAAGTTCATGCAGCCGCTGGCGAACCGATAGCTTTCCTTTGTTTCTGTGCGCGGCTGCTCGTTTTTCACCGCCGCCCATTAACGCTTTTTCCCGCCATTTAGACAAGTCATTGAACGATTCATTCATTGCCATGTTTTTCTCCTTTCAAGGGCTCGCACAATTCGAATAACACACCAGACGTTTCTTTAGGTGAAATAAATGCAATCTGCTTGCCGCTTGCGCCCTTCTGTGCTGATTTTTGGAGAAGCTGCACGCCAAGGTGATCAAGATGGTTAAGATCTGCATGAATGTCACCTGACTTTAACGCAATATGATGGAGCCCCTCTCCTCTTTTTGTTAAAAAGGTATGTAGTTTACTGCTGTCTGACATTGGTTCAATTAATTCAATGTGCACATGATCAAGTGAAGCGAAGGACGCTTTAATCTCCTGCTCAGGAACCTCTTGTATGTCTGAAAAATGCCAGTTAAACAGCTGATGAAGGAGTTGAGATGTTTGTTTAATAGAAAAGACCGCAATGGCAATATGATCGATTTGATTCATCCGTTCACTTCCTTTGTTGATCACTTGTCGCATTTGAAAAAACCAGCTAGAATAAAGAAAGGTGCGTTCGTCGCAAAAAATCTTCGGTTATAGGGGTGCGATATGTCTCAGAAATTTATGAAATTCATGGTATTGCTCATGATCAGCCTGCTGTTAATTTCTTCACTTTTAGCAGGAGCAGCAACCTTTTTATAAGGTTTCAATAAAAGCAGACAAGCAGGTGATTCGTTCAATCAACGAATGGCCTGTTTGTCTTTGGCAAGCTTTTCAAATGAATCGCTTGATGTTGTAATCCATACTTTTGTTCCAATCGGAAGCTGGTCAAATAGAAGCTCTACATCTTGATTATGAAGTCTCACACAGCCTGCCGTGATAAATTTCCCAATCGATGTTTCGTCACTCGTCCCATGAATTCCGTACGTTCTGCCATCTGTTCCTCGTGCATCAAATCCAATCCACCTTCGGCCAAGAGGGTTATTCTTCGCACCGCCTTCAATATTCTTTTTTCTGTAATAGGGATCTTTCGCTTTGATCATAATGGTAAATTCCCCTTCTGGTGTTAAATCGGCTGTTTTCCCTGTAGAAGCAGGATATATTTTTTGGATTTGTCCTTGATCAATATAGGCAAGTTCATTTGTTTGTTTATTAATAATGACATACGGGTCTCCTGGAAGCGGGTTTTGTCCGAGCGGCCAGATAGGTGAAAGGGACATGGTCAATACGGTATAAAATAAAAGACGCATAGGCTCCTCCTTTTTTCATTAGATTGACCAATGAAGGAGGAACTCATGCGTCTCTATTCTTTCATCCCTTTAAAATAGCTTTTCAATACTAAATATTGTTCCATTTCTCCGAGGAAATGAAAAAGTGCAGCTCTTGCCTCAAACTCTTCTCGTGTTTGCGGCAGCGGAAGCTTATCGAACTCTTCTTTCATATCAATGAGACGTCTTAAAAACTTATGCGCCGTGTTCCCTGGGTGAATATGTTCGCGTAAGTCTCTGACGTATTCGGCAATCATTTGCCCATGCTCTGTTGTGATGGAAATGGACGTGATTTTCGGAAGCACACGCTCAATGATTTCGAATTGCTTTTGCCTCATATTAAAATAATGATAATACAGGTTTTCATGTCTTAGGACATGGTTTTCAACATCACGATATGCGAGAGCTTTCGCTTCTTTGATCAATTGATGTGTCTCTGGTATTTCTTTTCCTGTCCAGTCTTGTTTCCCTGTCATTAAGTATTGCTCGATTTCCTCAAAGATTTTTGCAAAGTTGGCTTCAATCTGTTCGCTGTAGCGTTTGAGCTTTTTATCGACACTTGGCATATACAAGTTCATGATAAGTGCTACGCCAACACCAATTGTTATCAGCAGCAGCTCATTCCAAATGAGGTGAAGGGTAATCCCGCCGGACATGTATAAATGGAGAATGATGACTGAACTTGTGACAATCCCTTCTTTAATGCGGAGCAAAACGGTTGTCGGAATAAAGACAAGCAGCATCAGACCAATCACAAAAGGATGATACCCAATCAGATCGAAAAATAGATAAGAAAATAAAATGGCAAGACTGCAAGCTGCAAAGCGGGCGCCTGATGCGAGGAGCGACCGTTTCTTCGTCACCTGAATACACAGGATCGTAATAATCCCGGCAGCGGAATAATTTTGAAGGCCGAGCAGTTGTGCAATATAAATGGCGATCGCTGTTCCTAGTGCTGTTTTCAGCGTTCGGTAGCCGATTTTAAACATGATGTGATTCACTCTTTTCTGTCTTGTTTCCATTCACTATTGTGAAATGATGAACTTTTTTTACTTTCCCCATTATAATCAAAAAAAGAAGGAGATGTTAAGTCGCCTTCTCTTTTTTCTTTATAATATTTTTTGTAAGAAGTCTTGCGCGCGCTGTGACGACGGCGATTCAAAGAATTGCACAGGGTTTGCATCCTCTACAATTTTCCCATCATCCATAAAGATCACGCGGTCAGCCACTTCTTTTGCAAAGCCCATTTCATGTGTGACGATCACAAGTGTCATTCCAGATTGAGCCAGCTCTTTCATGACCTCTAGGACTTCCTTGACCATTTCTGGATCTAGTGCAGAAGTTGGTTCGTCAAACAGCATGATGTCTGGAGTCATCGCAAGCGCACGTGCAATTGCCACACGCTGCTTTTGACCGCCTGACAAACGGTTCGGAAAATCATCTTTTTTCTCTAAAAGCCCTACCTTTTTCAGCAAATCTTCAGCTTGTTTGATGCTGTCTTCCTTCGATTGATTCTTCACATTCATTGGCGCATATGTGATATTTTCCAGCACGGTTTTATGCGGGAACAGGTGGAAATGCTGAAACACCATTCCGATATTCTCACGCACTTTTAGTGCATTGGTTTTTGGGTTTGTGATTTCAGTATCCTGAATTGTAATGACACCAGAAGTCGGCTTTTCAAGCAAGTTGATGCAGCGAAGAAACGTCGATTTTCCTGAACCAGATGGTCCAATGACTGCCACAACTTCCCCTTCTTTAATGGTGGTGTCGATCCCTTTTAATACTTCATTTTTGCCAAAAGATTTTGTGAGTTTCTCTATGTTAATCATTTGATTTTAACTTCCTTTCCACCGATTTGCCGACAAAGGTGAGAACAAGCACGATGACATAATAGATGAGACCTGCAAAAATAAGCGGTTCAAGATAATTATACGTGACGGCACCTGCTTGGTAAGCTCGTCTCATGACATCTCCCAGTCCAATGACTGTCACAATAGCTGATTCTTTTGTCAGTGTAATCGTTTCGTTCACAAGTGCAGGTGAAATATTTTTAAATGCCTGCGGAAGCAATAAGTCCTTCATCATTTTAGCATAAGGGATGCCTAAAGCAACGGCTGCTTCTTTTTGACCTTTATCAATCGCATTAATACCAGCACGAATAATTTCAGATACGTATGCCGCAGAGTTTAGTGAAAATGCGGCTACAGCAGCCCAGTATTGATCGATTTGAAACCCGAGAAGCTGAGGCAGACCAAAATAAATAATGAGCAATTGAAGCACAAGCGGCGTGCCTCGGAAGATGGATGTATAAAAATCTGCAAGCCAAATGAGCGGCTTAAATACACTAATTTTGCAAAGCGTTAATAAAATTCCTAAGATAAATCCAAGAAAAAGTGATACCACAACAATAGAAAGTGTGACCTTAAGCCCTTCTAAAATAAAGGGCATCTGAGGTATTACATCTTTAAAATCCAACATGACAGTCTCCTTTTTTATGCCTTCATACGAAATCAAAAAATAAAACAGGAAAAAAGTTCAACATAAGTTGAACTTTTCAGCGCTTTCTACTGAATTTTCATGAATGACGCTGATCCTTTTCCTGACTTATTTTTCATCAGCAAACCATTTTTTAATTAATTTATCAAGTTCGCCATTGTCTTGCATTTCTTTTAATGATTGATTAAATTTGGCTGTTAAGTCGCTATTTTTCTTGAATGCAATGGCTGAACCTTCGTTTGAACTATTCAATCCAAATGCTTGGAAGTCTTTTTCTTTTTTCAAATAACCAGCAGCTACTTTATCTTCAATAATGGCTGCATCAAAACGACCTGCTTTGATTTCTTGAATGATATCAGAGATTTTATTACGGTCTTCCACTTTTAAGTTATATTTCTTTTGCAAACCGTTTGCTTCATCCTGCTGGATTGAACCTAATTGAACGCCGACTGTTTTATCTTTTAAGTCTTTCTCTGTTTTCATTCCGCTAGATTTCTTTGAGACAACTAAGTTTTTAGCATTGTAATAAACATCAGAGAAATCTAATTGTTTTTTTCGTTTTTCTGTAGGGGTCATGCCTGCAAGGACGATATCAGCTTTATTTGTTTTAAGCGCTGATACAAGGCTTGCAAAATCCATATCTTGAATTTCTAGCTTGTAGCCGTTCTTTTTCGCTAGTGCTGTTGCAAGATCGACATCAAAACCGACAATTTCATCTCCGTCTTTTGATTCAAATGGCGGATAATCTGCTGATGTCGCCATAACGAGTGTTTTGTCATCTCCTGATGCGTTTGAATTATTAGAAGAAGTTCCGCAAGCTGCGAGTGCAGCTGCAAGACCAGCTGTCATAAGTAATAATAACCACTTTTTCATAAGATAATGCCTCCCAATATTTAAAATCATGTATTGTTTTGAATATTTATTCACTATAATGTATTTTAAACACTTTCTTTTTAAGATGCAATAGTATTTTGCTAAAATTATTTTGATTCAATGGTCTTATAAAACAAAAAGCAGACCGATCTAAAGACCGGACTGCTTTTTATTTCATCATTCAAACGTCACACATTAAATTTCTTCGCAATGCTCATCGAATGCAGCTTGAAGCTTTGACACGACTTCCATTGGCTCGTGTCCTTCAATTTCATGACGTTCGACCATTTTAATGATCTTTCCATCTTTTAATAATGCAAAGGATGGTGAAGATGGCGGGAAGCCTTCAAAGTATTCACGGGCTCTTGCTGTTGCCTCTTTGTCTTGTCCAGCAAACACTGTCAGCAATTGATCTGGACGCTTATCGTAATGAACAGAATAGCCTGCAGCTGGTCTTGCAATACCGCCAGCACATCCGCATACTGAATTCACCATCACAAGTGCTGTGCCTTTTTTAGACAGTGCTTCATCTACCTCTTCAGATGATGTAAGCTCAGTATAGCCTGCCTGTTTGATCTCTTCTCTCGCTTGTTTCACAATATCATTCATAAATAAATTAAAATCAATATTCATTGTCCGTCCACTCCTTTAGCATGCCAAAACCATTTTAACAACATCATATCAAGGAAAACGCCTGCGGGCAAATGTGTTGTCTTTTCATTCCCCACTTTTTCTGAACATCGTTTATACGCCGCAAAATTGGGGAAAAGTGATGATAAAGAGATGAAAGGGAGAACTGCGTGATGGCACAATTCAAAAAAGCGATGCTCATTTATAATGGAAATGCTGGACAAAAAAACATGGAAAAAATTCTCGGTCAAACAGTACCTCTTCTTTCTCTACATATTGATGAACTCATTCTTAAACCAACAAAACAGCCAAATGATGCTTATCAATTCTGTCGTGCAATTGATGAGACGATAGAATTGCTTATCATATTAGGCGGAGATGGAACCGTGCATGAATGCATGAATGGCATCGGCGGTTTAGAAAAAAGGCCGGCTGTAGCGATATTACCAGGCGGGACATGCAATGACTTTTCTCGAACGCTTGGTATTCCGCAACAAATGCAAAAAGCCGCTCAAATAATTGTAGACGGCATAGAAAAGAAGGTCGACTTAATCAAAGCAGAAGATCGATACTTGTTAAACTTTTGGGGCATCGGGCTGATTACAGACACATCCAACAATATTAATGACAAGGAAAAAGCTGTACTCGGCAAAATCAGCTACTTCACAAGTGCCCTGCGCACCTTGCAGCAAACAGATCCTTTTCACGTACGAATTGAAACAGAGGAGGAAAGCTGGGAAGAAGAAGCCGTCATCGTTCTTGTCATGAATGGACATTTCATCGGGACAAATAAAATTGATTTGCCCAATGCTGCAATTGATGATGGGAAAGCAGAAATCTTCATTTGCAGAAATACGAGCTTCTCTGCTCTAAAAGAAATCTTTTCTATGAACCGGGAAGAACTGGAGGATTTCACCGGCGATCTCTCCCTCATTCAAGCGTCCAGTATTCGGATCCACACAAAAGAGGAAATGGATGCCGATACGGATGGCGAAGTGTACATGACAGCCCCTGCTTCTTTAGAAGTGTTAAAACAGCATTTGACCTTTATTGTTCCAGCAGAATAAAGAAAACGCCCGAAATCATTCTTTTTCGGGCGTTTTTTTGATATAGCGTCTGTATAAATATTCAAGTGCATAGCCAAGCAGCGTCCCGGCAAGAAGAGAAATTCCTAAGAGACTATTTGCTGCTCCTTTAAATCCACCGACAATCAGCAAGCAATACACAATTTGAATCATTGAAACGATTGATATGATGAGTAGTAATCTTTCAGGATGATTGCGTGATTTAGAAATATATCGAAGAAAAGCGAACGCAATTGCTGTGATAAACATGAGCCCAACCGTTAAAAACGCAAAAAAGTCTAATCCAGACATATCACCGCTCCTTTCTCATTATGTAGAAATCCCCCTCTCCATACCGGGAGGGGGACATTCTTGTTTTAGTAAACAGATGTCTGCTCGTCAATGCCTTCAAGGATTTGTTTTATTCGTTGAAGGAATCTGCCGCATACAAGACCATCAAGTACTCTGTGATCTAATGAGAGACAAAGGTTGACCATGTCTCTTGCTGCAATCATGCCATTTACAATCATTGGACGCTTCACGATCGATTCTACTTGTAAAATCGCCGCTTGCGGGTAATTAATGATTCCCATGGATTGTATAGAACCAAATGATCCCGTGTTGTTTACAGTGAAGGTGCCGCCTTCCATGTCACTTTGCTTCAGCGTTCCTTGTCTCACCTTGGAAGCAAGCTCATGAATTTCTTTGGCGATGCCCTTAATCGTTTTTTCATCCGCATCCTTAATGACTGGAACAAAAAGAGCGTCATCAGTCGCAACAGCAATCGAGACATTGATTGCTTTCTTTTGCACAATTTTATCTCCAGCCCACATGCTGTTCATTTCTGGGAATTCCTTTAAGCCCTGAGCCACTGCTTTGACAAAGAACGCAAAGAACGTCAAATTAAAGCCTTCTTTTGCTTTAAATTGGTCCTTGAGCTGATTTCTTCTTGTCACAAGGTTTGTCACATCGACTTCCATCATCGTCCATGCGTGCGGAATTTCATGTTTGCTTCTCAGCATATTTGCCGCAATCGCCTGCCTAATTGGCGTGACTGGCAGTTCAACATCACCAGGCATTGTAGAGACGGAAGGGGCCGCTTTTGGTTTTGATGGCTGCGCAGGCTCCGGCTTTGCCGCCTGTTCATTAACAGGTGCTGCCTTCTCTTGTACGCCGCCGTTTTCAATGAGCTGAAGTAAATCTTTTCTTGTGATTCGTCCGCCTGCTCCGGTTCCTTGAACAGCCGCTAAATCAATACTGTGCTCATCTGCTAAACGAAGGACTGCTGGAGAGTAGCGTTTCTTTTGACTTTGATTCTCTTTTGTTTGATCTGCTTTAGGTGCTTCACTTTGCTCAGGTGCCGCTTCTTCTTTCGCACTCTGCTGCGAGCTGCCCTCTACTTCAATTTCACAGAACACTTCTCCTACTTGCAGCGTATCGCCTTCTTCAGCCGATAGTTTTGTAATCGTTCCTGTAAAAGATGACGGGACTTCTGCGTTCACTTTATCCGTCATGACTTCCGCAATCGGATCGTATTTATTCACATGATCGCCAGGTGAAACGAGCCATTTGCTAATGGTTCCTTCTGTTACACTTTCACCTAGCTGAGGCATTTTCATTTGTTCAATTGCCACTTGAAACCCTCCTCTTTCTTAAAACGCCGCTAGCTCTCTCATTTCAGCTTCTACCTTATCTGGATTGACCATGAAGAATTTTTCCATTGGCGGCGCATAAGGCATTGCCGGGATTTCTGGTCCGGCTAGACGTTTGATTGGTGCGTCTAAATCAAATAAGCAATGCTCTGATATGATCGCCGCTACCTCACTCATGATGCTGCCCTCTTTTGTATCTTCCGTTAGAAGAAGCACTTTGCCTGTTTTTGATGCCGCTTCAATAATGCCTTCCTGATCGAGCGGGTACACTGTTCTCAAATCGAGAATATGCGCAGAAATGCCGTCTTTCGCAAGGCGGTCTGCTGCTTGCAGCGCAAAATGGACACAGAGGCCATATGTAATGACCGTGATATCATCGCCTTCACGTTTCACATCTGCTTTTCCAATAGGGAGTGTGTAATCCTCCTCAGGTACTTCTCCTTTGATGAGACGGTAGGCACGTTTGTGTTCAAAGAACAATACAGGATCTGGATCACGCACCGCAGCCTTTAAAAGACCTTTTACATCATAAGGTGTAGAAGGCATGACAATCTTCAAACCAGGCTGATTGGCAAAAATCGCTTCAACCGATTGTGAATGATAAAGCGCCCCGTGTACACCGCCCCCGTAAGGTGCGCGGATGACCATTGGACAGCTCCAATCGTTATTTGAGCGGTATCTGATTTTCGCAGCCTCTGAAATGATTTGGTTGATTGCAGGCATAATGAAATCCGCAAATTGCATCTCCGCAATTGGGCGCATTCCATACATCGCTGCCCCAATACCTACACCAGCAATGGCTGATTCTGCAAGAGGTGTATCCATGACGCGCGCCTCTCCGAATTGCTCATAAAGACCCGCTGTCGCTTTAAATACGCCGCCCTTTTTCCCGACATCCTCTCCGAGCACAAACACTTTTGGATCTCGTTCCATTTCTTCTTTCATCGCCAGTGTAATGGCGTCTATATATGACATAACAGGCATTTTTCTTCCCCCTTACTCCGCATACACGTAACGAAGTGCGCTTTCTGCATCAGCATAAGCAGCGTTTTCCGCTTCATCAGTCGCTTCGTTTACGATTTGCATGATTTCTTTTGTCATCTCTTCTTTCATTTCAGAAGTCATGACGTTTCCTTCGATTAAATACGTTTCATATTGGATGAGCGGATCTTTCTTTCTCGCTTCGAGCACTTCTTCTTTTTCTCGATAGCTTGAATCATCATCATCACTTGAATGCGCAGTTAAACGGTAAGAGATCGTTTCAATCAACGTTGGCCCTTCGCCTCTTGCCGCACGGTCTCTCGCTTCTTTGACAGCGGCATATACTTCAAGCGGATCATTGCCATCAACGGTTACACCAGGCATTCCGTACCCAATTGCACGATCTGAAATGCGTTCACATGCCACTTGTTTGTCATACGGCACGGAAATCGCGTACTTATTGTTTTCACACATGAAAATAACAGGCAGCTTATGCACAGCAGCGAAGTTAGCGCCTTCGTGGAAATCACCTTGGTTTGAAGAGCCCTCACCGAACGTGACAAAGCTGACAAAGTTTTTCTGCTCCAGACGTCCAGCAAGTGCAATCCCCACTGCATGAGGAACCTGCGTTGTGACAGGTGAAGATCCCGTCACAATTCGATTTGATTTTTGTCCAAAATGACCTGGCATCTGTCTTCCGCCCGAGTTTGGATCGTCTTGTTTTGCGAAACCAGACATCATTAAATCTTTGGCTGTCATCCCAAATGCGAGGACAACCCCCATATCACGGTAGTAAGGTAAGACGTAATCCTCTTCTCTATTGAGAGCAAAAGCAGCACCGACTTGCTGCGCTTCCTGCCCTTGACAAGAAATCACGAATGGAATTTTACCAGAACGGTTTAAAAGCCACATCCGTTCATCAATTTTCCTTGCTAGAAGCATTGTTCTATATATATCAATTGCTTGTTCATCTGATAATCCTAATTCCTGATGACGCATGTTACTCATCCTATTTCCCTCCTTGATTAAAAATGGATCGCCTTCCCGTCAACAGCAAGAGCTGCCTCACCAATCGCCTCTGATAAGGTTGGATGCGGGTGGATCGTTTGCCCCACTTCCCACGGCGTTGCATCAAGTACTTTGGCTAATCCAGCTTCAGATATCATATCTGTTACATGAGGACCAATCATATGAATCCCTAAAATATCATCTGTCTTTTGATCGGCAATGATTTTGACGAATCCATCAGATTCCCCGTACACAAGCGCTTTACCGATCGCCATAAATGGAAATTTCCCCATTTTCACTTCGAAGCCTTGCTCTTTTGCCGCCTGTTCAGTGAGTCCAACACTAGCGGTTTCTGGGTGAGAGTAGACACATTTAGATACGAGCGTTTCATCGAGCGGCTTTGGATCTTTCCCAGCCATATGTTCCACAGCAATCATGCCTTCGTGTGAAGCCACATGTGCCAGCTGAAGCCCGCCAATGACATCTCCTATTGCGTAAATATGCGATTCTTTCGTTTGATAATGTTCATTCACGACAATGCCTTGTTTTTCTGTTTGGATGTCCGTGTTTTCAAGACCAATGCCTTCAATATTTGGTACTCTGCCGACTGAAAGAAGAAGTTTTTCCGCTTCAAACGTCTGAATGTCTCCATCCTTTTCTGCTTGAATCGTCACGAGATTCTCCTGCTTTTTGACGGTATCTGGCAGTACTTTCGCATTTTTCACAAAGGTGATGCCTTTTTTAGATAAAAGCTTTTCCATTTCTTTAGAAATGTCATGATCCTCTGTTGGCAATATGCGATCTGCAAATTCAATCACAGTCACCTTCACACCAAAATCATTGAGCATGGAAGCCCACTCAATTCCGATCACCCCGCCGCCGACAATGAGCATTGACTGTGGAAGCTCTGGCAGTTCAAGTGCATCATCTGATGAAAGAATGTGCGTCCCATCTGCTTCAAGCCCAGGCAGCATCCGCGGTCTTGAACCTGTCGCAATAATGACCTGCTTTGGAATGAGCATTTCATTTTCATCTCCATTTGCCATTTCTACGGAGATGGTTCCTGGCATTGGCGAAAAGATAGATGGACCAAGGATACGGCCGATCCCTTCATAGACATCAATTTTTCCTTGTTTCATTAAGTGTTTGACGCCGCCTGCTAGTTTCTCTACAATCTCTGTTTTTCTTTTCTGCACATTGGCAAATTGCAAGGCAATGCCGTTTGCCTCAACGCCAAAATCAGCAGCACCTTTGACGGTTTGATAGACTTCTGCACTTCTAAGCAGCGCTTTAGACGGAATGCATCCTTTATGCAGACATGTTCCGCCAAGCTTTTCTTTTTCTACAACTGCTGTTTTCAATCCAAGCTGTGAGGCACGAATGGCCGCTACATAGCCGCCTGTGCCTCCACCAAGAATGACGAGGTCATATTCAGTTGCCATGACTTGTCACTCCTTTCTTCATCCGTTGATCATTTGGGTATTCTTTCGGTGATTCTTCTTCTTTTAAAATACGAAGTGCACCTTCTGCTAAGGATTGCAGTTCATTTTCGCCTGGATACACGACAACATCTGAAATCCAGTCAATGTATCCTCTAATACTTGATGTAATTTGTTTGCTGTACGCAAGTCCACCTGTTAACACAATGACATCAACTGCTCCTTTTAAGACAGCACTAGCCGCACCGATTTCCTTGGCAATTTGATAGCACATCGCTTCATAAATCAGCGCCGCCCGTTCATCGCCTGCTTCAATCATGCGCTCCACTTTCACAGCATCTGTCGTGCCAAGGTAGCCCGCAAGTCCGCCTTCACCAATAATGCGTTTCAGCATTTCCTCTTGGCTGTACTCACCAGAAAAGCAAAGATTGACGAGGTCACCTGTTGGCAGGGTCCCCGCTCGCTCCGGGCTGAAAGGTCCTTCGCCATGCAGTCCGTTATTGACATCAATGACTTTTCCTTTTTCATGTACACCAATGGTGATGCCGCCGCCCATATGCGTAATAATCATGTTCAAATCTTCGTAACGCTTCCCAAAGGATGCAGCCGTTTTTCTTGCGACTGCTTTTTGATTTAATGCATGGAAGATGCTTTTTCTTTCAATCGTTGGCAGCCCTGAAATACGAGCAATTGGTTTTAGTTCATCCACCACAACTGGATCGACAATAAAAGCTGGGATGTTCAGGCCAAGTGCAATTTCTCGTGCAATGATACCGCCCAGATTTGATGCATGCTGGCCGGCATATCCTTCTTTCAGGTCTTCCACCATTTGCTCATTGACTTCATATGTGCCTCCTTCGATAGGCCGGAGAAGGCCGCCGCGTGCGCACACTGCATCAAACTTTGAGATGTTCATCCCTTGTTCATGCAGCGTTTTCAGGATTGTTTCTTTACGAAATGAAAATTGATCAATGATATGTGGGAATTGCTTTAATTCCTCATCTGTATGTCTGAGTGTCGTTTCAAAAATAGATCGTTCATTGTGAAACACACCGATTTTTGTTGAAGTAGAGCCAGGATTGATTGTGAGAATACGCCATTCTTTTGTCAGCAAAAACAAAACCTCCGTTTCAACTCATTCTTCAAATTAGCGACGACTTAAAATATGTTGACCATTTTGCAGGAATTGGCTTCTTGATTTGCGCATTCTTTCAATTCGCTCCTCTGCCAATCGGTCTGCCGCTTTATAAGTTGGAATGGCATCACGGTTTGAAATTTCAATGACACGTTCAATATTTTGGTAAATACCTTCCACTTTTTTCATCGCACGATCTGCATTATAGCCATAAAGCTCATCAGCAACGTTAATCACGCCGCCTGCATTGATCACATAATCAGGTGCATAGACAATGCCCATTTCATGGATAAGATCGCCGTGATGCGTTTCTCTCAGCTGGTTATTGGCTGCACCTGCGATGACCTTTGCTTTCAACTTAGGAATCGTTACATCGTTAATCGTTGCACCAAGTGCACATGGTGCATAAATATCACATGCTTGATCATAAATATCGTCAGGGTCTACTGCTTTTGCACCAAAGTCTTCTACAGCTCGTTTTACAGAGTCTTTGTTGATATCTGTGACAATCAGCTGTGCGCCTTCTTCGTGCAGGTGTTTACACAGATTGTAGGCCACATTCCCAACACCTTGGACAGCAATTGTTTTTCCTTCTAATGAATCGGTCCCAAATGCAGCTTTGGCAGCAGCTTTCATCCCTTTATATACACCGTAAGCCGTAACAGGAGACGGATTTCCGGAAGAACCAAATGCAGGAGAAATACCTGTCACAAAGTCTGTTTCTTCATGAATAAGATCCATGTCTTCTACCGTTGTACCGACATCCTCCGCTGTGATATAGCGGCCATTCAATCCTTGAATGTAGCGTCCAAACGCACGGAACATTTCTTCATTTTTATCTTTTCTCGGGTCACCGATGATGACTGTTTTCCCGCCGCCAAGATTCAGGCCTGCTGCTGCGTTTTTATAAGTCATCCCTCTTGCTAGACGTAACGCATCTTCGATCGCTGCTTCTTCGTTTTCATACGTCCACATTCTCGTCCCGCCTAGTGCTGGCCCAAGTGTTGTATCATGAATAGCAATAATGGCTTTTAAGCCAGACTGTTCATCCTGACAAAATACAAGCTGCTCATAATCGTATCGTTCCATATATTTAAAAAGTTCCATTGTTTATTCCTCCTATGACTTCCGCTTAATTTGATGTACAGATGGCAAGTGCAATTGAATAAAGCTTACTTTCGGCTGTATCCGACCGGCTTGTTAAGGCAATCGGCGCCTTCGCTCCTGCCACCACAGCTCCCACCTTTGCATGTGCAAAGTAGATGAGAGATTTATAAAGAATGTTCCCTGCTTCAATCGTTGGCACAAGCAAAATATCTGCATGACCGGCGACATCACTTGTAATATTTTTATGAGAAGCTGCCGTTTGAGAAATGGCATTGTCTAAAGCAAGAGGCCCGTCAATGAGGCAGCCAGAAATTTGACCTCGCCTATTCATTTGTGCCAGACTTGCCGCTGTCAAAGTTGAATCCATTGCCGGGTTCACGACCTCTACCGCAGATAACACTGCCACCTTTGGCATGTCGTTTCCGACAGCTTGTGCTACTTGAACAGCATTGATCGTGATCTCTTTGAACATATTTAAATCGGGCGCGATGTTCATCGCAGAATCCGTGACATAAATAAAACGATCAAAGCCCGGCACTTCGAATGCCGCGACATGTGATAGGACACTCGCTGTCCGCAGCCCGTACTCTTTATTCAGTACGGCTTTTAAAAGAACGGCTGTCGGGACATGCCCCTTCATCAATATATCTGCATGCTTCTCACTCACTGCCTGCACGGCAATTTTGGCTGATTCTTCAGGAGAATCCGAATGAATAATATCTATCCAGTCCTCATTGATCTCATGCTGTTTCACCAGCTCCTTCAGGTTGCGTTTGTTCCCAACCAGCAGGAAGCGAGCGACCTTTCGTTCAATTGCCATCTTGATGGCATGAAGCACTTCTTCGTCTTCTGCATGAGCCACAGCAGCAGTTTTATTTTGCAGCTGGGCGGCTTTCATAATCAGATCGTCAAGCTTCATATATGTCCACCTTTCCTTATGCTCGGTTCATGGTTTTCATATGCAAGTTCTGTGCCAGCTTGAAATGCAGCGACATAAGACATTTCGCATGAAATACATGCAATTTTCTGCAGGTAACATGCATTTTATTGCATGCTATCTTTTGCAAGTTGATATTTATCCATTTTATAGTAAAGGTTTCGAATGCTAATCCCTAACGTTTTCGCTGTTTTCGTGCGGTTGAATTGATGCTTTTCAAGGGTTTGTTTAATCAGCTGCGCTTCAAATGCCTCAACAGCATCAGAAAGTGTCTCTCCCTCAAATTGACTGACAGCCAGTTCCTGCTGCTCTTTTTCTTCCTGCTCTTCTGACTCCATGAAGGAAATATGATCTTCATCGATCCATTCTTCTTGCGGGTTCAAAAAGATCATGGCTCGTCCAAGGACATTTTCCAGTTCTCTTACGTTTCCAGGCCAACTGTAGGATCGAAGTCTATCGAGCGCCCCTTCCGTTAAGCCGCTCACATTTCGTCCATAGTCTAAATTGATCTTCTGGATGAGACGTTTGCTTAAGGAGTCAATATCTTCAAGGCGCTGCCTTAGCGGCGGAATAGAGATCGGATATCTGTTCATGCGATAATATAAGTCCTCTCTGAATTTTCCTTCCGCCATCGCTTTTTCAATATTGACATTTGTTGCGGTGATCACACGTACATCAACAGGGATGGCTTTAGTTCCGCCTACTCTGACAATTTCTTTCTCCTGCATGACGCGTAATAATTTCGCTTGTGTACTTGGCGTCATTTCACCAATTTCATCCAAAAAAATACTGCCGTGATTTGCCTCTTCAAATAGCCCTTTTTTACCGCCGCGCCTTGCACCAGAAAACGCTCCTTCCTCGTAGCCAAAAAGCTCTGATTCTAAAAGGGTTTCCGATAAGGCCGCACAGTTGACTCTTACAAAGCGATTATATTTCCGGTCACTTTCATTGTGTATAGCGTGCGCGAACAGCTCTTTCCCAGTACCTGATTCTCCCCTGAGTAAAATGGTGGCTGGTGTTTTTGCCCCTAGCTTTGCCTGCTCAAGTGCCACAAGCATTTGCTCACTTTCTCCAATAATGTCTTCAAATGTGTACTTTGCCTCAAGTGTCCGGATGAGCTGTCTTGCTTTATTCAATTCATTGGTGAGTGATTGAATTTCTGATACGTCATGAATGACGCCGACACTGCCTTTTAGAATGCCATCAACGATCACTGGCGCTACGTTGACGATCACATCCTTCTTATTTGGTCCGACTTTCATTCTAACGCCTCGAACCGGCCTTCTCGTTTCAAGCACCTTCAAATGCATGCTTTCGCCTTCAGAAATATCCGCACCTGCTGGTTTGCCCACAACTTCTTTGTCTGTTAACCCCGTCATTTTCGTGTAAGCTCGGTTGATTAAAATTCCTTTCCCCTGCTCATCTACGACGGATATCGCTTCATCCGATGATTGAATAATGGCCTCAAGCATTGTCCGCACTTCTTTGAGGTTTGTGACTTCCTCCGCAAGCTCCACCGCATCTGTAATATCTTTGAAGATCGATAAAGCGCCCAGCATTCTTCCTGCGTCATCAATAATTGGCAAACGCGTTGTGACAATTTGTATTTGCTGATTCAGAAATTGTTTTTGATTAAATTCAGGCTCCCTCGATCTTAAAATATCGGGAAGCTTTGTGTTTGGAATGACTTCACGTATGTGACGGCCAATCGCATCTTTTTGCGAACATCCAACCATTTTGGCAGCCGACCGATTAAATAGGACGACTTCTTCATCCATATTAATAAAAATCATGCCATCGTTCGTTGCATTAAAAATGCGGTCATGTTTATAGGTTTGTTCCTTTAATATTTGAATGAGCTGATGCTTTTCTGACATTAATTCTGATATGACGTATGCCATCGAACTCGGAACAATGACAGCATGCTCTCGTTTTTCTTTCATCAGTTCTTTAAGCACAGCTGAACTGCCCGTTGTTTCAATGATGATATCAATGTCATCTTTTATGTATTCTTTCCAATCCGTTGTCGTATCGATTCCATTCTTTTTCGCTTCTACCATCCCCGGTGCCCCAAGATCAAGGTCGGCGATCGCAACGATTTGAATCATATTTGTTTTCAGCAATGTTTCAAGCAATATTGATCCACCGTGTCCTGCACCGACAATCAAGACTCTCTGCATCCCGTTACCCCTTTATATGAAAAAATTTGCACACCATATTTTTCCGTTGCAAAAAATTGCACAACTCTTATATTACCACGTTTTCCTTTCTTGACAAAATATTTTTTGAATTAGACAATGGAAGTAAATGACGTTTAAGGGGACATTTGATGGGGAGAATACTTGCATTAGTGATTATTTTAATACCTGGCGCGCTTGCTGCACTTGGGATTAAGCTGCTGCGTGACACGGTTTTCGGCATCATCATTGCACCATTTCCATTTTTATGGCTGCAAGGAATTGCAGGGTTATTATTTTTAGGAGGAGGTCTTTATGTAGTCGCTGGCTTTATTTTATATAGAGACCGCAAACGCAATAAAGTGACCACCCGCTTTAAGCAGAGATAGACATGAAAAAAGACCCGCTTCTGATAGCAGGTCTTTATTTCATTTCTTCTCTTATTTTGACGGCTCTGTCAGGAAAATCAGTGAAAATTCCATCGACACCTAAGGAAAACATGCTTTTCATCTGCTTTTCACTGTTTACCGTAAACGGCCTGATCACTTGCTGAGCGGCACGGAGAGCCGACACGACTTCTTTTGTCACCCCTGCGCCCTTTATATTCGGATGATAACCTCTTGCAGGTACTGTTTTTAAGTACATCTCCGGCTGATGAATCACATCCATTGTGAGAACAGCAAGCTCAACATGCGGCATCAGCTTGTGAAAAAGAGCTAAACTCCCATGATGAAACGATGAGACAAGTACACGATCTTCTATTTGAAAGTGTTCAATTTGCTCCTTTACTTTCTCTTCAATACCAGGATATCGATAAATGGAATTTTTCAGTTCAATATTGATGATGAGTGATGATTGCTGCGTCACTAGCTCCAATACTTCCTCTAAAAGAGGAATGGATACAGCACCGGTTTCTTCATAGAAAGAATGACTCGCATCTCCTGCTTTTAACTCTTCATATGTATGGTCTTTCACTAAGCCCTTCATATTCGTTGTTCTGTTCAGCTTCTCATCGTGAATGACAGCAAGCTTGCCATCTTTCGTCAGCTGAACATCGAGCTCAATTCCGTCAGCTCCAGAATGGAGTGCTTGCTCAAAGGCTATCATGGTATTTTCAGGGTAGATTCCTTTAAAACCTCTGTGTGCAAAAATTTTCGTCATAGGTCACCTCTAAGTATGATGCTTCCTTTCATTATGACGTGTCTCTTTTCGTTTTTCCAGTTTGAGCACATAAAAAAACCTCTTCTGATTAGTACGAAGAGGCTCACAGGTAAATTCGATCACGTAATCGCTCTGATGGCTTGCTCTGTCGTCTCTGCGTCAAGAGCAAAAAGGGAAGAAACAACTGCGACTGCTGTAACGACGGTTACACCTAACAACAACTTTTTCATAAGATAACCTCCACTTTCTTTTGAAGTATTTGTGCATCGAATTTCTTTTCAAGAAAACGAATGGCGTTTTGATAGTCATTTCGTTCCTTGAAGTATTTCGATATTTGTTCAGACAAATCCTCAAGCTCCACATATAATCTATTTTTTTCTATGTAGTCTAATTTTTCAGAGAATACGTCTGCTGCTCCACTATTTTCGCACATCAAATCCAAAATTTCAAATTTTACTATATATTCATTATTTTGGATATCGCAGCTATACTGAATACCCTCTTTAATATATTCCTTCGCCTCTTGATCTCCTAGATGAACCAAGGCATTTGCCAGAACATATAAAGATTGGATGTAATAATGGCTATTGTCACGGTGAATTTGAATGCCCATCCCTTTTTTGGCATATTGTGCGCTTTTTTCATAATCAGGCTTCGCATAATAAAGAACGGCTAAATTGTGATAGCATTTCCCAATCAGCACTTCATTGTTAATGCGTTTACTTTTCTCAAGTGCTTCTTGGTATTTTTCTTCTGCTTCTTCAAATTGAAACAAATCAATACAATTACTTGCATGTAAAATCAAACTGTCAATCGCCTGCGCTGTATACTCTTCATGCGCTTTGAACGTATCGATGGCTTTTTTGATATGATTAATGGATATGAAATTTTGTTTCAGTTCGTAATAGATTGAAGCAACCTTATGGTGAAAAGTTCCTACTTCAAGGTCTTCATTCACACGTTTTAGGCGCTGTTCTGCAATTTTGTAAAAACTGATGGCTTCATCATACTTTTTCACATATGCAGCATATTGGCCTTTGTAAAAGTAAAAATAAAAATTAATAATGTCATCTGCTTTCTCATCAAGCGTTCCGACACTCTTCATAATGTGATTGGCTTTTTCAATATTTCCAAGTAACATTTCATGTCTGCCATTAACAAGCTGATAATAAAGGAGAACTTCACGGTCTTCATCTGTATTTTTTAGCAAATTCTGAATTTTCTCTTTATAGACAGCAGATTTTTCTAGGTCATTCTGAGAAATGACCCTCGTCCACTTGCTAATTTCGTTCGCTACCTCAGCAGAGTGGATTTTCAGCTTTCCCATAACCTCACCCTCTTCTTCTCATTATTATAGCATAGTAAAAGAATGTGAAAATTATTAAATTCGACAATGGGAATATTCAGTTCAAATGGCACAATCTCTAAGAAGCCAGTGACTTTAAAACGCCAACCAATCAGGTCAATAGAAATAGAACTTTCGATCTCATTTGCTTTATTTACCAAATCCATCAGACCTTTTCCTCTCATCCTTTTCCTTACGAATGAGCTTTTTCTTCTTCTATTTGAAGACCAAACAATTGATTGGCGTAGCTGATTATCACTAATTTATGACATACCCATTTCTTTCATGCTTTATTTTTCATTTTATTCCGAAAATAAAGCAAGCCGAGTTTGTCCAAATGATTGTATCAATACGACCAATTTTTGACAATGTTTTTTCAAAATAAAAAAACGCCTCTTTGAAGAAACGTTTTTTTATGAAAATGAACTAGCTAGCTCTATGCTCTAAGCGCAGACGATCAGCTACCATCGCGATAAATTCAGAATTGGTTGGTTTCGCTTTAGACATGCTGACTGTATAACCAAAGAGTGAAGAAATGGAATCGATGTTTCCTCTGCTCCAAGCAACTTCAATCGCATGGCGAATCGCTCGTTCTACCCTGCTGGCAGTCGTGTTAAATTTCTTCGCGATGTCTGGGTACAACACTTTTGTGATGCTTCCGAGAAGCTCAATGTCATTGTACACCATCGAAATCGCTTCTCTTAAGTATAAATATCCTTTAATATGAGCGGGTACGCCAATCTCATGAATAATCGTCGTAATGCTCGCATCTAAGTTTTTACGTTTCGGTTCAGGTTTGTTCCGAAGGACACTGTTTTGGATAGATGAAGATCGATGGGTGACTTGTGTGCCGTTTCCACTGACTTGCCGAATATGACCGACTAGGTTTTCCATATCAAATGGCTTTAAGATGAAATAGGATGCGCCCAAATCAACTGCTTTTTTCGTGACATCTTCTTGACCGAACGCCGTTAGCATAATCACACTTGGCTGTTTGGTCATGTCATTGTTTTCACGGAGGCGCTCCAGTACAGCAAGACCGTCTAAATGAGGCATGATAATATCTAAGAGGAGAACGTCGGGCTCTTTATCTTTAAATAATGTCAGACATTCCTGGCCATTATACGCCACGCCAAGTACTTCCATATCTTCCTGTCCCTCAATATACTCTGTCAAAAGGCCAACAAGCTCTCGATTGTCATCAGCTACACACACTTTAATTTTCTCCACGTTCTTTCCTCCCCAATGTCGATTCCTTTAGTCTTTTGCATTTCTCTTCTGAGTGTTCAATTCGACAAAACCATGCTATCCCCTTTAAAAAACTTTAATTTTCCGAATAATAGAGCATTATCTAGCTTTTTCTACGTTTTTCTTAACGAATCGACGATTATTGCAATTTGACAACATACTATTTTCCATTTTGTCGAAAAATCTCTTTTTCCTTATTTTATAACATGATGGCAGAGAAAGAAAGGGGAGAAAAAAACTGCCGGGAGATTCGCGGCAGTTTGATGATCAGCTTGCTTTTTTGTTTTTTTGATAAAGATCGATTCCTGCTTCTGACAGCATCCATTCAATGTGTACGCCGTACCCGCTTGTCGGATCATTGACAAATACGTGTGTGACCGCTCCAATGACCTTTCCGTTTTGGATGATGGGGCTTCCGCTCATGCCTTGGACGATACCGCCCGTTTTACTTAAAAGACGTTCATCTGTTATCTTCAATACCATCCCTTTTGTTGCCGGGAATTTCTGCGGTGTCGTGCTGACGATTTTAATATCAAACTTCTCCACTTTATCATGATCCACAACGGTTAAAATTTCTGCTGGACCTTCTTTTACTTCATTTGATAAAGCGACTGGAAGCGGTTTGTCTGATACATGATTTTCAAGCTTTTCGGTTAACGTACCAAAGATACCAAATGGGCTGTTGCGGGAGATATCCCCTATCGTTTTTCGTTCGGAAGAGAATCTCGCCAATTTTTCTCCAGGATTGCCTCCTGTGCCTTTTTCAATTGATGTCACGGTTGATCTGACAATTTCACCATTGTTGACAACGATTGGTTTTTTTGTATCCATGTCAGAAATCACATGCCCAAGGGCACCATATTTTTTAGAAGATGGTTCAAAGAAGGTCATCGTGCCGATTCCTGCTGCGGAATCTCGAATGTAAAGACCAATTCGATAGGTGCCTTCACTTGCATCTTTTGCGGGTGTTAATGTTGTTTGAAAGGTTTTATGGTCTCTTTTTATGAGTAAACGAAGCGTTTCACCTGTTTTTCCTGCTTTCTGGATAAATGGGGTGAGGTCATTCATTTTCTCCATCTTTTGACCATTGATTTCAATGATCATATCCCCTGATTGAATGCCTGCGGCTTCGCCTGGTGATTTTTTGCCGTCTGCTGTTGTGATTTGATGAAAACCTACAACGAGAACTCCTACTGAGTGGAGCTTGACGCCAATGGATTGTCCTCCAGGAACGACTTTTAATTCAGGGAGAACGTCGACTTTTGTTTTCTTAATAGGAAATCCTTTAAAATCATAAACAATTTCGGCTTTTACCGCCTTTTGTCCTGTCACTTCAAGCTGATTCTTTTTCTCTGAAAGACTAAAGGCTTGTGAAGAAGCATTGGCTGACGCTTCTATTGATGTGTCAATTGAGTGCTTCTGTTTTTCAAATACAGCAACATTTGTTGGAATGCTGATGTATTCCTTCACTATGCTCATAAACCCTGTACTTATTAAAGAAACAAGGAGAATCACACCAATGGCTTTTCTCATCTTTTCGGGCATTCATTTTTCACTCTCCTCGCTCCTTACCCACACCAGAACACTCATGTTTTGGCTACATCTTTACTTTTGCCTTCTTCGCTAGGATTTATAACCGGCACCTATAGAAAATGATTGGATAAATTGATAAAAGAAAAAGACGATTTCGCGGGTATATACAGCGATTTTGACACAATATAAAAAAGGCAGCTGGTTTTTCAGCTACCCTGTTGTTTTGACATCATTTGCTTGATGCAGCAATTCTTTTGCGTGCTGTTTTGTCAGCTCAGTGACTTCCACACCCGCAATCATCCTGCCAATTTCACTCACTTTTTCTTCATGACTTAATGGTTTGACGCTCGTCAGTGTTCTGCCAGCTTTAGAGCGTTTAGAAATGAAGAGATGCGTGTCAGCCATTGCTGCTACTTGCGGGAGGTGCGTAATGCAGAGCACTTGTGAGCCAGCTGCTACTTTGTAAATTTTTTCGGCAATCGCCTGTGCCACTCTGCCGCTTACGCCTGTATCCACCTCATCAAAAATAATGGACGTGACTTCTTGTTTGGCTGAGAAAATACTTTTCACGGCGAGCATGACACGTGAAATTTCTCCACCCGAGGCTACTTTTGATAAAGATTTCATCGGTTCGCCTGTATTTGTAGAAATAACAAATTGTGCTTGGTCGATTCCGTTTTTTCCGAGCTGGACGGGCTTTCCATCTAACAGCGGATAGTCCGTACTGCCAAAAGGCGCATACCGAATGGAAAAAGCTGTGTCAAACGATGACTTCTCCATATACAAATCCTTTAGTTCCGTTTGAATTTGCTTCGCTAGCTTTGTGGCCCATTTTTTACGAAGCTCCGAAACGTTGAGAGCTTCCAGCAGGGCATCACGGCTCATTGCATCCAGTTTGTTTTTAAGCGTCTGCAGGTGGCTGTCTCGATTTTGAATTTGATCTATTTCTTCTTCTATCTTCGCCGCATACTCCAAAATTTCCTCAACCGTTGTCCCATATTTTCGTTTTAACTGCTTCATTTCATTCAGCCTAGATTCAATAAAATCAAGACGTGCTGGGTCGAACTCTAATTGATCCAACATGCTTCGCATTTGGAACGTCGAATCCTCTAATAAGTAATAGGAGTTCGACACTTGTTCGGATAGCTTTTTCAGATCGTCGTTGATCTCAGAAACCTGCTCAAGCTCGCTTGATGACATGCCAACCCAATCAAGTCCTCCCTGCTCATTGCGCAAGGCATTATATGCGTTTTGGAGTGAGGAAAAGATTTTTTCGTAGTTGCTGATCTGATGGCGCTCTTCTTGAAGCTTCTCATCTTCTCCCGGCTCTAATTGTGCCGCTTCAATCTCCTCTAGCTGAAATTGCAGTAAATCTAACCGGTGCACCATCTCTTGCTCATTCTCAGAGAGCTGTTTTAGCTTTTGGGCTGTCTTTGTATATTGCTCATATGCTTCTTGATATTGTGACAAAGCAGGTGCAATTTCTTCTGCTCCAAATTGATCGAGCAAATGCAGATGATTTTCATCCTCCATCAATAACTGGTTATCGTGCTGCCCATGTATATCGAGCAAAAGGCGTCCTACTTCGCGTAAAAGTGAGATCGTGACAAGTTTGCCATTGATGCGGCAGATGCTTTTTCCGTTATTGTTAATATCACGGCGAAGAATCATCATTTCATCCGATGCGTCAATTCCCTGCTCTTCGCATAAAGCAAATACAGGGTGATCGGCTGGCACAAGAAAAAGCCCCTCCAGTTCTGCCTTTTTTTCACCATAACGAACAAATTCAGACGACCCTCTCCCTCCTACAAGAAGTGAGACTGCGTCAATCATGATGGATTTTCCAGCACCTGTTTCCCCTGTTAGGACTGTGAGTCCTTTTTCAAACGAAACCGTTAACTCTTCAATGATTGCAAAGTTTTTAATGGTTAGTTCTGCTAACACTCATTTGACACCTCTTTTTGTAAACCTGATTCTTTATAGAAGCTCTAAAATTTTGCTCGAAACTGTCTCCGTATCATCTGGTGTGCGGCAAATGATCAAAATGGTATCATCTCCGCAAATGGTTCCCATGATTTCTTCCCAATCTAAATTATCCATTAAAGCCCCAATGGCCTGAGCATTACCGGGCATGGTTTTGAGGACGATTAAATGACTGGCAGCATCCATTTTGATAAATGCATCCATTAAGGATCGCTTCAGTTTAGACAGCGGGTTAAACCGCTGATCCGCAGGAAGACTGTATTTATATGTTCCATTGTTCGTCGGCACTTTCACTAAATGTAATTCTTTAATATCTCTTGAAACGGTCGCTTGTGTGATGTTATATCCATCGGCTTTTAAAATATCGACTAGTTCATCCTGTGTTTCAATCTCTTGGCCCGCAATGATTTCCCTAATCTTAATATGCCTTTGACCTTTATTCATGTTTGACCCCCCTAGGCGTTTGATCTCAGTTTGTCTTTACGTTCTATGTTATATGAACCACAGTTCAAAAAACAAGCATTACGTGAGAATCGGTCAATTCTCGTCTTTTGACCATGTAAAAAGGAATAATAGCGAGCTATTATTCCTTTTGTTTCGATGATCTCATGTGTCAGCCGGCTCAGGGCTGTTTTTCTTTTCTTTCAATACAGAATGGGCTTCCTTGACGACCTTTTCAAGCTCTGAAGCCGGAAGTGCCGCATTCTCTTCTTGTTCGGAATGAAGCACTAAATGAAGAAGGAACTCAATATTCCCGTCTCCACCAGTAATAGGCGAAAATGATACATCCTTTACATCATAGCCTTCTTTTGCAGCAAACTGATTCATCTCTTCCAGTACACCGAGGTGGACGGACGGATCTCGCACAATGCCTTTTTTCCCAACAAGCTCTCTGCCTGCTTCAAATTGAGGCTTGACGAGTGCAATACAGTCTCCGCCTGGGACAAGAATGTGCTTTAAAGCCGGCAGGATGAGTTTAAGTGAAATAAAAGAGACATCAATTGATGCTACTTCTGGCAACCCTTCAGTAAAATCTGCTGGGACGGAGTGACGGAAATTGGTGCGCTCCATGACGATTACCCTGTCATCCTGCCTTAATTTCCACGCAAGCTGATTGTAGCCAACATCAACAGCATATGATTTGACCGCTCCATTTTGAAGAGCACAATCTGTAAATCCGCCTGTTGATGAACCAATATCGATTAGCAATTTCCCTTCAACGGTTAAGTCGAATTCTTTGAGTGCTTTTTCGAGCTTTAACCCGCCGCGGCTCACATATTTCAGAGGGTTCCCCTTCACAGTGAGCGGAGTATCACGAGCGATTTTCTCTCCTGGTTTATCCAAACGGTTTTCATTTGAGTAAACGATCCCTGCCATGATGGCACGCTTTGCTTTCTCTCTCGTTTCCATTAGTCCTTGTTCGACTAATAAAACGTCAAGTCGTTCTTTCTTTGATGTCATGATCCAATTCCTTTTCTTGGTGCTGCGGGAAGCAGGTCACGTAAAGAGTCAGCAACGTGTGCTTTCGTCAGACCAATTTCTTCAAGCAGGGCATCAACACTTCCATGCTCAATAAATTCATCTGGAATGCCCATACGCTCTACTTTGATATGAGATGCTTTCTTATCGTGTATATATTCTAAGACGCTGCTGCCAAATCCGCCTTGGAGCACAGCTTCTTCAATCGTTAAAATCGGAATACCTTCAGAAAGAATGTCATTTAACATCGCTTCATCAAGAGGCTTAATAAAACGAGCATTGACGACACGAATTGATTTCCCTTCTTTTTGAAGTTCTTCTGCTGCTTGAAGCGCCATTTTAATCGTAGTACCAAATGTTAAAATGACAGCGTCCTTCCCTGGACGAAGAACCTCCCAGGACCCAATCGGAATGGTTTTCAGCTGTTCATCCATTTTGACACCCAGCCCATTACCGCGCGGGAAACGCATAGCAATAGGACCGTCATCGTACTGAATGGCTGTATTGACCATGTGCTGTCCTTCATTTTCATCTTTTGGCATCATAAGTACCATATTCGGCATATGACGCATAAAAGCAATATCAAACACACCTTGATGGGTTTCTCCATCTGCACCGACAAGTCCCGCACGATCAATGCCAATAAATACGTTGAGGTTCTGACGGCAAATATCGTGCAGCACTTGGTCATAGGCTCTTTGCAGGAACGTTGAATAAATCGCTAAAAATGGCTTCATGTCCTGCGTCGCAAGCCCAGCTGCCATTGTGGCTGCATGCTGTTCGGCAATTCCTACATCAAACATCCGCTCTGGAAATTCCTTCGCAAAGCCTTCAAGCTTTGAACCAACAGGCATCGCAGGCGTGATCGCAACAATCCGCTCATCTTCCCGCGCCAGCTTTCTGACCGTTTCACTGACGAGACCACTCCAAGACGGAGCTGCTGCTGCCGGTTTTACAAAATCACCGGTATCGATTTTGTATGGACCAGTACCGTGCCAAGTCCCGATTTTATCGGATTCTGCCGGTTGATAGCCTTTTCCTTTTTTCGTGATGACATGCAGAAGAACTGGACCTTTTGTTTTCTTTGCATATTCAAGATTTTCAAAAAGATCTTCATACGAATGTCCGTCTACAGGACCTAAGTAAGTAAATCCCATTTCCTCAAAAAACATGCCAGACACAAGTAAATATTTGAGGCTGTCTTTGATACGCTCTGCTGTGGCAGCAAGCTTTCCGCCTACAGCTGGAATGCGCTTGAATAAATATTCGAGCTCGTCCTTTACCCATTGGTATTTGCCTGCTGTACGTAATCTGCCAAGCATTGTATGAATTGCACCAACGTTTGGTGCAATACTCATTTCATTGTCGTTTAATATGACAATCATATCTTTCTTTTCATCACCGATATGATTCAAAGCTTCAAGCGCCATCCCTCCGGTTAGTGCACCGTCTCCGATAATCGGCAGGATATATTCATCTGTCCCTTTAATATCACGCGCTGCCGCCATACCCATCGCACCAGATAACGAGGTTGAACTGTGACCTGTCTCCCAAACATCATGCTCGCTTTCATTTCGTTTAGGAAAACCGCAAAGCCCTTTATATTGACGAAGTGTATCAAACTCCGACCCTCTTCCCGTTAACAGCTTATGAACGTAAGACTGATGTCCAACATCCCAGAGGAATTTGTCTTTTGGGCTGTCAAATACTTTATGAAGCGCAACAGTCAGTTCAACGACTCCCAGGTTCGGACCGATATGCCCGCCAGAGTTAGCTAAGGACTCAATTAAAAACATGCGAATGTCAGCGCTAAGCTCCTCTAATTCTGCATTTGACATTCCTTTTAGAAACGTTGGATTTTTTATTGATAAAAGATCCAATTAGGATCAACTCGCTTTCAACAAAATTTCTATATACATCTATAATGCCTTATTCCTTTGAAAACCAATGGGGAATAAGAGTTGTCTCATCATGATAAACTGTTTACAGTTTACCACAATTGCTCGAGGACCCTCAAATCTAGGCTGTTTTTAATGATCTCTTGAGGCAATCAGATCACATAAATCATGCAGCAATTGCTGCTCTAATTGAAGATTTGAGACAATTTCTTTTGCACGAGTGATGTGCTCATGCAGCTTTTTTTTTGCTCCTGAAAGCGTTAATAAAGAAGGATATGTCGACTTTTCATTTGCTGTATCAGAGCCGACCCGTTTGCCGATTTTTTCTTCGCTTCCTTCGAGATCTAAAATGTCATCACGGATTTGAAACGCAATGCCAATATGATAGCTGAATTCCCTTAGCTTTTCGATATCGTCATCTAATGCTCCTGCCAGCATTGCACCTGCTGCGACGCTGAACGTGAGAAGCTTTCCTGTTTTACGGGCGTGAATGGATTCTAGTTCAGTAAGCGATACTTGTTTTTGCTCTGCTTCCATGTCATCAAATTGACCGCCAACCATTCCTAGTGCACCTGCTGACTTCACAAGCTCATCTACAATTCTGAGCTTTTGGTCAGCAGAGACGCTGCTAGACAGCTGCGATGTAATCAGGCGGAAGCTTTCTGTTAAAAGGGCATCACCTGCGAGAACCGCTGTTGCTTCTCCGTACACTTTATGATTTGTCGGCTTTCCTCTGCGAAGGTCATCGTCATCCATGCAAGGAAGGTCGTCATGTATCAATGAATACGTATGAATCATCTCGACTGCACAGCCGACAGGTATACCGTCTTCTTCGTTTTTACCGTAGGCATGTAATAGAGCAAGAACGAGAACAGGTCGAAGTCTTTTCCCGCCCGCTTTAAGAGAATAGAGCATAGAAGATTTCAGGTCTTCTGGAATCGTCAATTCCTGAACATATGTAAATAAATAATCTTCAATGGCCTGTTTTCGTGTTGTTAAAAATTCATTTAAATTACTTGTCACCAGCATCTGCCTCCTTCACTGAGAAGGGAGCCAGCTCACCGTCCTCTTTTAAAATGAAATCCATTTGCTTTTCAACATGCTGTAATTTTTCATGACAAAGCTTCGAAAGGGTCATGCCTTCTTGGAAATAATGAATGGCCTGCTCAAGTGGTACATCTCCTTCCTCGAGCTTTCCCACAATCTCCTCAAGACCTTTCATCGCCTCTTCAAATGTCATTTGTTCTTCTTTTTGTTTATTGGATTCTGTCATGATGATTGCCCCTCCTTCTCAATAACCTCACAAATCAGACGTCCATCTTTCATCGTGATAGTCAGCTGATCGTTCGTCTCTACTTGGTTCACACTTTTTATCAGTTCTTCTTCTTTATAGGCTAAGCTGTAGCCTCTTTCCATCACTTGAAGTGGATTTAATGCATTTAGTTTACCAAGAACCGATTGGAACTGCGAATGAATTGTTTTCATTTGCACATTCATACTGCGGATGAGCTGTTCTGATTCATTGGCGTGGCGTTTTTTCGCCTGAAGCAGCTGCTCTTTAGGATGAAGCGGCTTCAGCCTGTATGTTTGTCTGTCTAGTTGACTGCGTTTTTGCTCAATTTGTCTCGTCAGCTGTTTTTGAAAACGGTCAAATACCAAATCAAATTGCTGCTCTTTTTGCTCCTGTAATCGTTTTGGAAAACGGAAGGCATACGAGGATTGCAGCGCCACAAGACGGTCTTTCGCTTGTGAGGTTTGATTCTTTACGGCTCTTGTTAGCCGTATATCGATTGATTTGATTCGTTCAATTAAATCGGTCGTGCTTGGAACAGCAAGTTCGGCTGCTCCTGTTGGTGTGGGTGCTCTCATGTCTGCAGTGAAATCACTGATCGTAAAGTCTGTTTCGTGCCCAACTGCAGATATGATTGGAATGTCTGATGCGAAGATGGCCCTTGCGACAGCTTCTTCATTAAAAGCCCAAAGCTCTTCAATCGAACCGCCTCCTCTTCCGACAATCAAGACATCACAGAGCTGTTTTTCATTCGCTTCCTTGATCCGCTCTACGATGGAACGGGTCGCATGTTCACCTTGGACAAGCGCCGGAAGCACAATGATTTTCGCCTGCTGATAGCGCCGGTTGATGGTCGTAATGACATCTCGAACAGCCGCTCCTGTTGGAGATGTAATCACACCAACAACCTCTGGATATTCAGGAATTGGTTTTTTATAGCGCGCATCAAATAAGCCTTCACTTGCCAGCTTTTTCTTCAGCTCTTCATAAGCAAGATGAAGAGCACCAACACCATCAGGCTGCATTTCTTTTGCATATAATTGATAGTTGCCGCTTGGTTCATATACTTGAATCCCGCCGCGTACAAACACCTTCATTCCGCTCTTAGGAGAGAAAGGCAGCTTAGACGCAGAGCGCTGGAACATGACAGCTTGCATGCGTGCGTTTTCGTCTTTTAAGGTGAAGTACACATGTCCTCTTGAATGAATCTTTACATTGGATAGCTCACCTTTGATCCAAATATCTTCTAAATGCGGATCAACATCAAATTTTCTTTTTATGTATTTTGTAAGGGCTGTGACCGTCACAAAGGCTTTTTCACTCATGACGTATTCCTCCTCTTCAAAAACGCACATTCATCCACCAGCAGCATGCAGGTGGATGAATGGATAAAGCTTATGCTAATGTACGTTTTGCTGATTTAACCGTATTGTGTGCAAGCATCGTAATCGTCATTGGACCGACTCCGCCAGGGACTGGTGTGATATAAGAAGCTTTTTCTTTTGCCTCTTCAAAATCAACATCTCCAACAAGCTTCCCAGTATCTAAACGATTGACTCCTACATCAATAACAATAGCGCCTTCTTTAATTTGGTCAGCTTTAATAAAGTTTGCTCGACCGACGGCAACAACTAAAATGTCCGCTTTCAACGTATGTTCTGAAATATTCACTGTTCTTGAATGGCAATAAGTAACCGTTGCGTTTTCGTTTAACAGCAATTGTCCTACTGGTTTGCCGACAATATTGCTGCGTCCGACAACAACGACTTCTTTTCCAGAAAGATTAACACCCGTTTTGTTTAGTAATTCAACAATGCCTGCTGGTGTACATGGAAGGAATGTGTCTTCCCCAAGGAGCATTTTCCCGATATTCAATGGATGGAAACCATCAACATCTTTTTCAGGTGAAATACGTTCAATAACGGCTTTTTCAGAAATATGTTTTGGCAGTGGAAGCTGAACAAGAATCCCGTGGAATTGGTCGTTCGCATTGTACTGATCAATCAGCTGAAGTAATTCTTCTTCTGTTAAAGAAGCTTCTAAATGATCAAGCTGGAAATGCATCCCCATTGCTTCTGCTGCTTTCTTCTTCCCGCGTACGTAAGAAAGTGAAGCCGGATCATCACCGATTAGAATAACGGCAAGACCAGGTGTGACACCTTTTTGTTTTAGCTCTTCTACTTCTTTTGCTAATTGCTCACGCTTTTCTTTTGCTGTTTCTTTCCCATCGATGATTGTTGCTGTCATGTCGAATCCTCCTATTGCTGCTTTAGGTCGTTTTTAATGTTTGAAAGTACACCATTTACAAATTTCGGTGCTTTATCATCACCGAATAATTTGGCCAGTTCAATCGCTTCATTCATCGAAACACTAAGCGGGATATCTTCTTGATACACCATCTCGTACACAGACAGCCTTAAAATGGCTCTGTCTACGTTTGCAATACGATCGAGTTTCCAATTCACTAGATGCTGTGAAATCATGTCATCGAGCTTGTCCTTTTGTTCAAGCACACCGAAAACCAGTTCCTCGAAAAAAGGATCTGATTCTTGTTCATCCAGCGCATGTGTAATGGCCTCTTTCGGATCAATATTGCTCACATCAATTTGAAATAATGTTTGTAGCGCCTTTTCTCTTGCAGTTCTTCTTTTCATTATTTACTCCTTTAACCACTTTATCCGCTTGTCGTTAAGCCATACAGAGATCATAACATATTTTGCCCGTGGTCGCACCAAGATCCATGCGAGCTGTGACGAAAAACGAATCAATCAACGCGTGAGATCATTATTATTCGGAAATGACCCAAAAATGGGCTTTAAAAAACCAAAGAGGCAATGCCTCCTTGGTTTCACTTGAACTCTTTTTTTACATTTCTTGATCTACTTCAGCCTCAGATGCTTTAGTATCAAATTGAATACCAACGACATGAATATTGATTTCATTAATCGTCAAGGCAGTCATGTTCAAAAGAGTTTGACGGATATTTTCTTGGACAGCAGTGGATACCTTTGGAATGGATAGGCCAAATTGAACCACACAGTATACATCGATTGTGATGCCTTCATCAGAGACATCTACTTTCACACCTTTACGGTGATTTTTCTTACCAAAGCGTTCTGCTACATCAGCAGCGAAATTGCCGCGCATTTCGGCAATGCCTTCGACTTCTGAAGCGGCGATCCCAGCAATGACCTCAATCACTTCTGGTGCAATTTGCACTTTTCCCAATTGATCTTCATCAAGGTTCATTTCAAGCAAATTGTTTTCTGACACGATCATTCACCTCCGAAAGCTATGATTATTTCATGATTTGGTATGTTTCTAAAAACTTCGTATTAAAATTACCGCTCACAAATGTTTCATGCTCAAGCAATCTTAGATGGAATGGGATCGTTGTGTAGACTCCTTCAATGACGAATTCTTGAAGCGCGCGTTTCATTCTCGCAATCGCTTCTTCTCTCGTCTTACCATATGTGATCACCTTTGCAATCATACTATCGTAATATGGCGGAATCACATAGCCCGGATAAGCGGCTGAATCAACACGTACTCCTAGACCGCCTGGCGGAAGATACATTTTAATTTCACCAGCTGATGGCATGAAGTTTTTCTCTGGGTTCTCTGCATTAATACGGCATTCGATCGCCCATCCTGCATATACGACATCCTCTTGTGTAAGAGAAAGTTTTTCACCTGATGCAACTTTAATTTGTTCTTTGATCAGGTCAACACCTGTGACCATTTCTGTTACAGGATGCTCTACTTGAATACGGGTATTCATTTCCATGAAGTAGAATTTCTCTTCATTATAATCATAAATGAATTCGACTGTTCCAGCACCAGTGTATTCAACAGCTTCTGCTGCTTTTACGGCTGCTTCACCCATTTGCTCACGGATGTCTGCATTCAGCGCTGGTGATGGCGTTTCTTCAAGAAGCTTTTGCATTCTTCTTTGGATCGAGCAATCACGCTCTCCTAAGTGAATGGTATGGCCATGCTGATCTGCAAGCACCTGGATTTCCACGTGTCTAAAGTCTTCAATGAACTTCTCTAAATAGACGCCAGGGTTACCAAAGTTTTGCGCTGCTTCCTGCTGCGTGATGGTGACACCATTAATGAGCTCTTCTTCGGTACGAGCCACACGGATTCCTTTACCGCCGCCGCCGGCAGTTGCTTTAATAATGACAGGATACCCAATACTTGCTGCTGTTGAAACAGCATCATCAAGATCTTTTACAATTCCTTGAGAACCAGGAACAATCGGAACCCCGGCATCTTTCATTGTTTCCCTTGCGACATCTTTCGTTCCCATTTTGGAAATCGCTGACGCAGTTGGCCCAACAAAGATGACATTGCATTCCTCGCAAAGCTCTGCAAAGTCTGCATTTTCAGCAAGGAAGCCGTATCCTGGATGGATGGCATCTGTCCCTGTTAATTTTGCTACACTGACAATATTCGTGACATTTAAATAACTATCTTTTGAAGCAGTCGGTCCGATGCAATATGCTTCATCAGCCATTTGAACATGAAGCGCATCGCGATCCGCTTCAGAAAATACCGCAACTGTTTCAATTCCAAGCTCTTTACAAGCGCGGATAATTCTAACTGCGATTTCTCCTCTGTTTGCAATTAATAGCTTTTTAATCATGATCGTACTCCTTACTCTGCTTTCACTAGAAAGAGGGGTTGTCCGAATTCTACAAGCTGACCGTTCTCAGCTAATACTTCGACGATTTCACCTTTTACTTCTGCTTCGATTTCATTAAACAGTTTCATCGCTTCTACGATGCACACAACTGTGTTTTCCTTCACCTTAGAACCTGTTGTCACGTATGGACCTGCTTCTGGTGAAGACGAAGCATAAAATGTGCCAACCATTGGGGATGTGATTTTATGCAGATTTTCAGACGCAGCTGCCTCTTGTGCAGGGGCTTCGGTCTGAGCTGGAGCTTGTGCTTTAGGAGCTTGTTGAGCTGGAGCTGCTTGGACAGGAGCCACTGGTGCCGCAACTTGCTGAACGACTTCTTTATTTTTCTTCAGTTTGATTTTTGCACCTTCGTTTTCGTACGTAAATTCATCAATTGTAGATTCGTCAATTAATTTAATCAGTTCATGAATTTCTTCAATTTTTAACATGGATTTGCACCCCTATGTATGGATTTATCTTTTTCTTATAGGCTAGTACTAAAAGTACATACTATAACCATCTTACAGGAGGATTTCAATGAATTCAACTACTATTGTGGCGAAGCGCCTCGCGAAAGCACCTTGGAGAGGGCGCCAAACCGCATCAAAAAACGCCCTTTTCGGCAAAGGGCGCCTGTTCATTTTTTATTGATTGGAGGGCTCAAAAGTGACAGCTACGTTATCAAGACCTCTCATTTCTTTTGTGACCATATCAATAATATCGGCCGCTTGGGACTTTGATTTTTTGTCAGAACGAACCGTGATGCTCACTTTATCTCCCTCTGCACTCACTAGCGCATCTTTATATCCTTTTGTTTTAATTAAGGTTTCGAGCTGACGCTCCGTCCCTTCTGCCTCACTAAGCGCTGTCATTTGATCATACGCTTCACTTTTTTCTTGTGCTGTTGCATCATCACTGGATACGATTTCGTTGAACTCTTCGCGCTGTTTGCTTCGTTTATCTTCAAGCTCTAATCTGTATGTTGTAAAAAGCTCATCGTCTGTTTGCTCCGACACAGCCTTTCCTTCTTCACCGCTTGTTTCGATATCCTCTTGTTTGCCATTTGTTTCTTTGTCAGTGGACTTCTCATCAGTGCCTTTTTCCGTTCCTTTGTCCGTCCCTTTTTCTGTTTCAGTCTTTTTCTCTTCCGTTCCTTTTGATTTCATATCTTCTACTGTCACTGCATTTTCACCTTGTGGAGACATGATATAGTACACACTTAAGACGACAACTAAACTTAGCATCGTTAATAGCCAAACCGTTTGTTTTTTTAACATCATTCCGAATCCTCCTTGATTTTTTTAGGGGCAACAGCCACTCTATGGCTCGGTACATCAAGCACTCGTGTAACCGCTTCAATGATGGTTTTCTTTATTTGAACGTTGTCTACTCCTTGAGCAACAACGAGGACACCGCGAATATCTGGTTTTTTCGTTTGAACCACTACAGGTGTTTCTTCATTGCCATTTTTGATGATGACGATTTCTTCTTCTTTTGTTTGATCAGTGACACTTCGCACGCCGCCTTCTTTATCTGTTTCCTCGGTCGTTGTGCTTTTATTGGATTTGTTTTTTTCAAACACTTTTAAAGAAGTTGCGTCTACATTGACCACAATCGATACATCCTCAACGCCAATGATGGTCTCTAAAATTTCTTTCAGCTGATTTTCGTATTCTTGCTCCACATCCTCAATCGAATTCTTTGATTTACTTGACGATGCCGGTTTGAATACCTCCTGCTCTTGTGAGGATGTTTTTTTAGAAGCAGGAACAGCAGCCTGTTCTTTGCTTGATGGCGGTGACAAGATCTGACTGACTAACATGAAAGATACGCCGATGATGAATACAAGCAGCAAGTAATGGTGCTTCGTTAATTTTGGTTTCCCTTCACCTTTTTCAGGCGGCTGCAAGAATGATTTCAGCTTTTGTTTCCAGTCCTTGTTATTCATGATCTGCTGCGTCACCTCCCTCAATGTTCAGCGCAATGTGCTCAGGACTCGTATTCCAAACATCAGCAAGTGTCTCTTTCACCCTCGTGATCTCTTTGCTA
Source organism: Bacillus sp. YBWC18 (assembly GCF_002998775.1). NCBI lineage: Bacteria > Bacillati > Bacillota > Bacilli > Caryophanales > Bacillaceae > Bacillus > Bacillus sp. YBWC18. The sequence goes on from NZ_PVRI01000002.1 coordinate 94,268, forward strand.
GAAGATTCAGCGCTTTCCTCCTTTTGCGTGGAGAGATCAATGTCCACCTTTGCCACCGTTTCTACAGCATCACCTGTGAGCGGGGAAAGAACTGCTTTGATGCGAAATTGATCCGCCTCCATATTCTGATCCAGGTGCTCCTCATCTGCCAGCACTTCTACGTGTTTCATTTCATAGCTCTCCTTCTCCAGTGGCTCCTTTGCGCTTTTTTCTAGTTGGACAGCCATTTGCTTTAAAATATATGCACGCTGAGAGGCTTGTATTTCTTTTTTTTCTAAATTCATCTGATTTTTTATTTCTTCTGACTGTGCTTCTTCCTTCCCCTTCATCAATTCTGAGAAAATTTGATCAGGGTCTGCCCGAAATAAAGCAAAGATCGGATTGAGCATCACCACAATCAATAGCAGGCTGACGACCATTTTGGCATACTTTTGCATGCTTGAATTGGGAAGCAGAAGATCAATGACAATCGCAAATAAGATAAAGAGAATAATACTTGTGATCCATTCCGTGAGAAAACTCAAAAGGTGTCCCTCCTTACTTCATCATCATGGTCAAGTTGCCAGCAGTGATAATGACGGTAATGCTTAAAAAAAACATGAGCGACACGACAGCAAGTGCGGCAAAGATATAAAGAACACTTTTTGAAATGACATCAAGACAGCTGATGATCGGTCCGCCTCCTAATGGCTGAAGAATGGCTGCGGCAAGCTTATATATAAGGGCTAGTGAGAGCACTTTAATCGCCGGGAAGGCGGCAATTGAAATGAGAATGGCGACGCCAACAAGTCCGACCGTATTTTTGAGTAACACAGAGGCACTGATCACGGTATCCGTCGCATCTGTAAACATTCTGCCAAGGACAGGGATGAAATTTCCGGTAATAAATTTGGCTGTACGAAGAGCGATTCCATCCGTAATTGCAGCAGATGCACCTTGCACAGAAATGACGCCAAGAAAGACAGTTAAAAAAACGGCTAACCCGCCTATCGCCACATTTCTTAACAGCTGGGCAAGCTGGGTGACCTTGTATTGTTCGGTCAGCGTACTGACAATGCTCAATATCGCAGATAAAAAGATAAGGGGAAGAACGACATATTGAATAAAAACGCCGCTCGTATTCATCAAAAATAAAATAACTGGATGAAAGAATCCGGCTGAGACAAGCCCGCCTGATGAAGCAATAAGTGCTAATAAAAGAGGAATAAGAGCAAGAATAAAACTGGTCATCGTTTGAATGGCTTCTGTTGCATAAGAAATCGCCACATGAAAGCTGTTGAGTGCAATAATGATCAGCACCATATAAACAAGAGCGTATGCGACTTTACTGACGGTGCTTTGCTCAAACGCATTCTGCAAAAGCTGCAAAAGCGAACAAAAGATGGTGAGTAAAATCAGTGTACCTAGGAGCTTTCCGTTTGCTATGACCTCGTGAAAAAGATAATGAACAAAGGCTTTCAGCCATGTTTGGGGAGACAGCTCTTTATCGCCATCAATCATTTCCTTCACTGTGCCTTTTTGGCTTTCTGGCAGAAAGCCGCCATACTCGTCCAATATGGTTTCCCAAAAGTCATTGATGGATTGAAGCTCTAATGCATCAGCCTGTCCATTCGCCACTTCCTCTGCTGCTGGTTCTTCATTTGATAAAGGTACTTTCTCTTCTGCACCTGCATGCGGAGCGATCAACCAGAAGAAAAGCATCAGTCCCATAACAGCTGTCACCCGTTTCATTGTCATCACCTCTTTTCAATTACGTCATGGACGGGATCATACCTAAGATGGTCTCAATGATGACTGTTAAAATAGGGACTGCCATGACCAAGATGAGAATTTTGCCGCCAAGCTCTATTTTTGATGCAATGGCGCCTTGTCCAGCATCTTTTGTCAGCTGGGCGCCGAATTCTGCAATATAGGCAATGCCAATAATTTTTAAAATGGTTTCAACATACTTCATATTGACGCCGGCGCTTGCCGCAATTTTTTCAATCATCGAGATAATGGCATAGATTTGATCAATTAAATAAAGAAAAATCACACATCCTGTAAAAACAACAAGCATAAAGGCGAAGGTCGGCTTTTGTTCTTTGACGATTAATGCTAAAAAAGTAGCGATTAAACCAAGTCCAACAATTTGTATGATTTCGATTTGTAAGCCCTCCCCTATCCTTGAAATAGAAATACGGCTTTAATCTTTTTAAACAAATCATCTACAATGGTTGCTACCATAAACAAAATGTAGATAAACCCAAGCAGCGTGACCCACTGAGCGTACTCCTTTTTCCCCATTTGATCTAAAATCGTATGGAGGAATGCCACAACGATGCCTACTCCCGCAATTTGAAAAATGACGTTTACATCAACGCCCATGCTCTCGACTCCCTTCCTCTCACATCAATAAAAGAATCAGTAGTAATCCGCTTAAAAATCCGAGGCTTCTGATCATTTTTTCATTTTTTGCTTGGGCGATTTCAGCTTCCTTCTCCTCCGATTCCAAATGACCTAAAGCAAGCTTGATATATTTTTGCTGAGACGTGACATCATGCTGGCCAAGTGTTTCTCCAAAGTGTTTCAGTGCCTCATATTCGCCTTTTTTCAAAACGGTTTTTTTCCAAACATCCTCAAGACTCTCATTCCATGCATGCCGTGCCGAAAAAGTTCCGACTTTGAGTTTTTCTGCAAATTGTTCAAATAACCGATTCACAGGAGGACCTACTTGCGACGCAATTTGCTCTGCAGCCCGCGCTAGAGGTGTTTGGCCATACATAATTTCAGCTTCAAGAGACTGGAGCGCAAACCGGAGCTGCCGAATTTGTTTCGGCCGGTCGCTATATCGTTTGGCAAACTCGAACCCTCCCCAAGTCGTAGCCGCGACAATCAAGATAGCGCCAATGAGCTTTAACATACGTCCACTCCCCGCCTCCATTTCATCTCTTGTCCGTCTTGGTCATATATCCGCCTAATCGTGCCGGGACCATTCTTGCGATTTAATTCAACATATCGTTCAAATACTCGAAGCTCCCATAACGGCTTCAATGATGGACGTTTATACACATCTTCAAGTGAATAGCCATGAACTGAGACGATAATGGTGACTCCGGCATGAATCGCTTCTAAAAGTGCCTGTACATCCTCGCTTTTTCCGATTTCATCGACAATCATGACCTCTGGACTCATAGATCGAATCATCATCATCAAACCTTCAGCCTTTGGACACGCATCGAGCACATCAACCCGGTGTCCAAACTGGTGCTGCGGCACCCCTCTTATACACCCAGCGATTTCGGAACGCTCATCTATAATGCCTGTTTTTTTAGGAGGAATTGCTTTTGTGCCAGTACTAGCCAGTCTTGCTACATCCCGCAATAATGTCGTTTTCCCTGTTTGCGGTGGACCGATGATGAGTGTATTGCACCAGTGCTCGTCATATAAATAAGGAAGAAAGGGAAGCGCAATCCCGATTTTTTCTTTTGCGATGCGGATATTAAATGAAGAGATATCTCTTAATCCTTTGACAATGCCGTTTTCAACGATCACCTTTCCTGCAATTCCCACCCGGTGTCCGCCAGATATGGTGATGTAGCCTTGCTTTAGCTCTTCTTCAAGTGTGTACATGCTGTAATTGCTCAGCCTGCCTAATAGCTGAGACGCATCTTCTCCTGTTGTGCGATAAGAAAGAAAGCGCGGTTTTCCTCTTTGCATCAATTCAATAGGACGATCCGTGCGAATGCGGATTTCTTCTATTTGATCCCATTCTGCTTCTTTTAGCAGTCTAAGTTCTTGTCCAATCGAGTGCGGGAGAATATCCAACAAACTCCGCAACGAATTCCCCTCCTTTTTTTCTTCTCTAAAATGTATGATGGGAGCCGTTAATTATGCCAAGCCGTTTCACTTATAGATCCCAACAAGAATAAACACGACACCAATGAAAATAAAGACGAGCTTGGCATAGGATAACTGCCCTGCAATTTGATAGATTCCAATCGTCATCGTGATAATAAAAATGAGCGGCCCAATGATCGCCAATATACTATTGATGACAACCGCTTTTCGAACGTCATTTGTGACTAAAATGAGGATGGCGGCCGTCAGTTCAATCGCTGCCGATAAGAACCTCATGCCGGCCATTGCAGCTACTGACGGATGGATGCCTGGGAAAAGAAATGGTTTCATATAGAACCTCCAGCTTTTTTTACACTATATGCTTGTCTAGATGGAAGTAGTCTTGTTTTTCAGAAAGGAAAAGAGATGAATGAGAGAATTGAGAGAAGGTCTGCCTTTTGAGGAGTCTTACATGTTTTACAATAAAAAAAGACTGTAAACACGACGTTTACAGTCAAAGCGTGTAGACAAACCCTCGCATTCGGTGTCAGTCCTGCGCGCCGATGCTCACGAATGGCAAATTCGCTCCGCTTCGGTGCTCGTCCTTCCTAGACTTCAAAGGTTTTCTATCACGCTGAAAAGAAGACAAAGGGCTAAAATAAACGTCATTTTAGCCCTTTGTCAACAATCTAAAAAGACTGTAAACCTCGTGTTTACAGTCTTTCTTCGTTCATTACGCTCTTGACACGTATGAACCGTCTGATGTATTAATGACTAGTTTATCTCCTTGGTTCACAAAGAAAGGAACGTTGACGATTAAACCAGTTTCAGTTTTTGCAGGTTTTGAGCCGCCTGATGTTGTGTCACCTTTAATACCAGGCTCTGTTTCTACTACTTCTAGTTCTACCGTGTTTGGAAGTTCTACTCCAAGTGTTTCAGCACCGTACATCACAATTTGAACTGACATATTTTCTAGCAAATATTTCAGCTCATCTTTAATTTGTGTTTCACTTAGTTCAAGCTGCTCATAAGAACTTGTATCCATGAAGACATGCTGGTCGCCATTTGCGTACAAGTACTGCATTGTTTTTGTTTCAATTTGAGCTTTCGCTACTTTTTCGCCTGCACGGAATGTTTTTTCTTGAATGGCACCAGTACGCAGGTTACGCAGTTTCGAACGAACAAACGCTGCGCCTTTCCCTGGCTTTACGTGTTGGAAATCCACTACACGCCAAATACCGCCGTCCACTTCAATTGTCAGGCCTGTACGAAAATCGTTTACTGAAATCATTTTGTCATCCTCCTACATTTCACCATCATAATATGATAAGTTCTTTCGGTGAGTGGGTCAATCGTTTATTGCCGTCAGCTGTCAGGACAATATCATCCTCAATTCTCACGCCGCCGACATCCGGCAAGTAAATTCCCGGCTCAACTGTCACGACCATTCCTTCTTCTAAGACGACCTCTGATCGTGAGGAAAGGCCTGGCGCTTCATGTACTTCCATCCCTAGCCCGTGGCCAGTTGAATGCCCGAAGTATTGACCATAGCCATACTTTTCAATGATGTCACGTGTGATGCGATCAGCTTCTTTTCCTGTTAAGCCTGGCTTGATTCTATCCACACCAGCGTTTTCTGCTTCTAATACGATATGATAAATTTCCTTTAGTTTATCGCTTGGTGTGCCGACAGCAATCGTTCTTGTCATATCAGAACAATAACCTTTATAGTAAGCACCAAAATCGAGTGTGACTAAATCACCAGATTCAATCACCTTTTCACTCGCTCTTCCGTGCGGCAGGCTTGAACGAACACCTGAGGCGACAATCATATCGAATGAAGATCCTTCAGCGCCTTCTTTTCTCATGAAAAATTCAAGCTCGTTCATGACAGCAATTTCCGTCAAGCCCGGCTTGATGTAAGTGAGAATATGATCAAAGGCGTGATCTGCAATCTTCGCAGCTTCCTCTAATATCTTAATCTCTTCACTAGACTTAATCAAGCGCAACTTTTCAACTGATTCTGAGACCGGAACAAGCTCTATATCGCCTGCTTTATCTGCATACTGCTGGTACGTGGCAAATGTCATATGATGTTGTTCAAACCCAAGGCGTTTTATCCCAAATTCCTTTGCCGTTTGGGCTGCGGTTTCCACGATGTTTCCTTTATGTTCAATAATGTCGTAGCCTTTTACTTGGTCCTTCGCTTGCTCTGTATAACGAAAATCCGTGATAAAAGCTGCCTGGTCCTTTGAAACAACTGCAAGACCGGCTGAGCCAGTAAAGCTGGTCATGTACTGTAAATTAAAGCTGCTCGTAATGACAAGACCATCGATCTCTAATTCAGATAAAAGTGTTCTTAACTTTTCAAGTTTCATGATACTGCTCCCCCTTCACTCACTAAATAACGAATCGCCAATTTATACCCTTCTAAACCAAGACCAACGATTTGCCCTTGGCATACTGGAGCAAGTACAGAATGATGGCGGAATTCCTCTCTCTTATGAACGTTTGAGATATGTACTTCGACGACGGATAAAGAAATACTTGCAATGGCATCTCTCAGCGCATAGCTGTAGTGTGTAAAAGCACCCGGGTTAAACACGACTCCATCGTACTGATCTTCTGCCTCGTGGAGCGCATCAATCAAATCCCCTTCGTGATTCGATTGAAAGAACGTTAACTGGATATTGGCTCTTTCTGCAAACTGGAACAAATCCGTTTCTAAATCTGTCAGCGTCTTACTTCCGTAAACAGCCGGCTCTCTTTTGCCAAGCCTATTTAAATTGGGCCCATTCAGCACAAGAAAATGAGGCATACAACCACTCCTTCACCCTAATTCAATCTATATCGAGATCTGTTTCTTTTTCCTTAGAAACCTTTCGTTTCCAAAAATATTTTATCATATGAATAGGTGATTTACACTTTATTCTGTCTTTTTCCCGAGTGCCCTTGCAAGCTTCTGACTCGTTAATTCATTATATTCAAACGAAATACTGTACCCGACAAACATGCCATATAAAATATAAAGGCAAAATGTCGTGACGATGGTGCTTTGCTGCAAATCTTGGACTTGCTTTACATCTGGGAAAATCGGATTAAATACGTAAAAAACGAGCAGCCATAAAAGCGCGCCATATATCAGCCCCATCCAATAGCCTTTGATTCGTTTTAAAACCCCATAATAAATAAAGGCTGCTCCAATCGATAAAACCCCTAAAAGCACAATACTAATAAAAGTGCCAAGTCCTCCCTTTTTCCACTCTCCAAGCACAAATGGCTGAAGGAGCATATTGGGACTCACCTCTGAGAAATGAAACATATGGGTCAGAAACCCGATAAAGCCCCAAAAAACACCGCCAACAAAGCCTGTCGCAGCTGCTCTTGCCAACAGCGATGACGTTTGTACAGACTGATTTTTTTCTTCTTGGTTTTTCTTTTCATCACGTTTCATTTGTGAACACCTCCAGCAAGTAGTATGTCCAAAATGCCATAAAAAAAAGGATTTCCATCCGTGAGTGTAAAATTTTTATAACAGGGTATACTGGCTAAAAAGAGGTAGATAGAATTCTAGTAGATAATCGACCTGTGCGCTAGTGATTTCCCCTCATTTCCTGTACAATAAAGGTATAAGGAAATGCATGTAAATTACAGGAAACAGGCAGGTTGATGAAATATGTCCAATCAAACAAAACGTCCAGCATATGGAGGGCAGGCAGTTGTCGAAGGTGTCATGTTCGGAGGTAAAAAGAACTATGTGACAGCGATTCGGCGAAAGGATCAGTCCATTGAGTTTTTGAAGCTTCCCCGGACCTCCAATAAACGAACCGTCTTTCTCAAGAAAATCCCCTTTGTCAGGGGTGTTGCTGCACTTGTTGAAGCAAGCGCAAATGGCAGTAAGCACTTGAACTTCTCCAGCGAGCGCTATGACTTAGATCCTTCAGAAGATCATACTCTTGAAAAAGAACAAAAAAGCTCGAAATTATCCATGATTTTCGGCATTGCTGTAATCGGAGTTCTCTCTCTTCTCTTTAGTAAATTTGTCTTTACCCTAGTACCTGTCTTTTTAGCTGAACTGGTGCGGCCCGTCTTTTCAGGGAATTTCGCACAAATCGCAGTGGAAACATTCTTTAAACTGGTCCTGTTATTAGGCTACATTTACTTTATTTCCATGACCCCTTTAATTAAAAGGGTATTTCAATATCATGGCGCAGAACATAAAGTCATAAACTGCTATGAACAGAATCTTGACATCACAGTGGAAAATGTCCAAAAACAATCACGGCTGCATTATCGATGCGGCAGCAGCTTTATTTTATTCACTGTCATTGTCGGAATGTTCGTCTATTTACTCGTACCGACAGATCCTTTATGGGTGAGAGTTCTGAATCGCTTGGCGCTCATTCCGGTTGTTCTGGGCATTTCATTTGAAGTGCTTCAGCTCACGAACAAACTCCGAGAAGTGCCTGTGCTTAAAGTGCTTGGCTATCCTGGCCTTTGGCTGCAATTGCTCACAACAAAAGAACCCTCTGGCGATCAAGTCGAGGTAGCCATCGCAAGTTTTAATGAACTTCTTCGTTTAGAGGAAGCGTCTGAGAAACAAGCGTCAGATTCTGCTCATCAAGTGATCTAACTTATAAATCCGGTAAATTCCTTCGGAGGTGGACAGTTATGAATCGCCGAGTACATCCTGCTTTTACCATTATTTTCGCTTTAGGTATTTTGGGATTTGTGTATTTACTCACAACGAATCCAGGCAGACTTTTTACAATGCTGCTATCAGTTGTGATCATTGGAGCGGCTCTATTTTTCCTATTTAGATGGCTGATGAATCGAAGAACTGGAACAGAGGGCAATCTTTATCGTAAAGCAGTCAAACAATCAAAACGTCGCTACCAGCAGCCTAAACCAAAAACGAAAAGCCAGATGAAAAATCGGGTCACTCATTTGCGAAGCGTGCCGACTGACCACAAGTCTAAGCCCGTCCTTCTCAAAAAGAAAAGCCAAACACAGTTAACTGTGATTGAAGGCAAGAAAAACAAAAAGAAAAATCGCGCCTTGTTTTAAAATGTCCAGCTTTTTAAAAATTGCTCGGCTTTCTGTCTGCCTAGATCGACAAGCGCCTTTTTCTTTTCTGTCATCAGATGAAAATCAGTGGCAATGACGTGTTCTACAGGAATAAAAATAACATGACGTTCGTGTTTTGTGGCAATGTGTCTTTCGTCATGAGCACCACGCATCGTTTCAAAAAGAGCGCCAAACAGTTCAAACGCATTGCGGATGGAGTGTTGAGGGCGTTCTTTTTCGTTTGGGGTTAATGTGACACCGACGAACGGTCTTTTTTTCTCTTCCGCAAACAACCAAATTGGAAAATTGCTAAGCACTCCTCCATCCACAATGGTACAAATGCCTTTTGATGACCTTAGTTTGACAGGCTCGAAAAAATACGGCAGGCTGCAACTCATCCGAATCGCCCTTGCAACGGAAAAGCGCTCTGGATTTAAGCCGTATGAAGGAAGGTCGTCTGGCAGCACGAGGATTTTCCCATTTGTTAAATCAGAGGCAACAATTTTCAGCGAATCTTTTTTGAGATCTCCAAATACGGTGACCCCTTTTCGTTTCAACACATCTGTCAGCCATTTTTCCAGCCGGTCGCCTTTGTACAGACCGAGGCGCCAGTAAATGGATACCCACCTGAGCATTTTAAACGGAATGAATTGGCATCTCCTATCAAGCAAATGATGTTCATCCATTTCATCTAAAAGCTCCCGAATCTCCTGACTTGTAAAACCTGCTGCGATGAGTGAAGCAATGATCGCTCCAGCACTTGTACCAGCAAGACGGACAAATTGATATCCTCTCGCTTCAAGCGCTTCATAGGCACCCGCAAGTGCTGCCCCTTTAATGCCTCCACCTGAGAACACACCATCTATCTTCATCAAGGAGCCCCCTTTGATATCACGCTATTAATAGTGTAAGAGCATATGCTTTCAATTAGAACTTTAATCAAAAAGGACACCCATGCTGAGGGTGTCCTTTCAGCGTGTAGACAAACCCTCGCATTCGTTGTCAGGTCTGCGCTCCGGTGCTCACGAATGTCAAATTCGCTCCGCTCCGGTACTCGTCCTTCCTAGACTGCAAAGGTTTTCAAGTCACGCTGAAAAAAAAGAAGACCAAGGGCTAAAATATGAAAGAACACCCTTGCTGAGGGTGTCCTTTTTCTTAAGATTCTTGATTTGTTTGTTCGTTTTTCTTTTGAATCGCTTTCAGCTGAACAGATCGCTCGTCGTTTTCTTCAAAGAATTGAACGAGATCGCCGATGCGGTCAATGCTGTTCCAGCTGAGATGATGTTCAATGCCTTCTACATCATCATAAATTTTCTCTTCATCTACACCAATGATTCTTAAAAATTGCTCTAGCAGTTCATGTCTGTATACGAGACGTTTTCCAATTTTTTTGCCTTTCGGGGTTAAAATTAGACCACGATACTTCTCATAAATGAGGTATTCATCTTTATCTAGCTTCTGAACCATTTTTGTTACAGAGGAGGGATGGACAGCGAGTGCTTCTGCAATATCAGAGACTCTGGCATATCCTTTTTCTTCTATCAGCATATATATTTGTTCAATGTAATCTTCCATACTAGGTGTAGTCATAAAACCCCTCCATAATGCACCTTTACTTAATAATCATAACAATTCTACACCATCGCCCATTAAAAAACAAGGAGTGTCCACTGTCTTAACGCTTGTAATTCCACTCGTCTGAGGCATATTTCGTTTTGGCGAGATGATGGACAAACGCTAATTCTTCATCTGTCAGCTCATAAGGCACAAGCTCAATATTTAACCCTTTTTCAAATCCTCGTTTAAACGCAACACGCGCATCGTCTATTGTACAAGTTCGGTCTGAGATTTCATTGATGGCGACCGCTTTGTTTTTAAAGCTCCGCTGCATCCGCTCTCTCACACGGTCGTTTGGATAAAGAAATAAATCGAACAATTTGTCCTCATCAAGGTCAATTAAGATGGAGCCGTGCTGGAGGATCACTCCTTTTTGTCTCGTTTGAGCACTGCCTGCTACCTTTCTGCCTTCTACGACAAGCTCATACCAGGAAGGAGCATCGAAGCATACAGACGATCTTGGATTTTTTAAGCTTTCTTTTTCTTTATCTGTACGAGGAATGGCAAAATATGCATCGAGTCCCAGTTCTTTAAAGCCCTCTAAAATGCCTTCTGAAATGACGCGGTATGCCTCTGTCACCGTCGCTGGCATTTCTGGATGTTCCTCTGACACAATCACGCTGTAGGTCAGCTCCTGATCATGAAGAACCCCCCGCCCTCCAGTTGGTCTGCGGACAAACCCAAGACCATAGCGCTCGACTGCTTCCATGTTGATTTCCTTTTCAACATGCTGAAAATACCCAACAGACAATGTCGCCGGATTCCATCCATAAAAACGGATGACAGGCGGGATGAGCTTCTCACTATGCCAATAAAGCAAGGCTTCATCCATTGCCATGTTAAAGGCAGGGTCTTGATTTCCTGTATCAATGAAACACCATTTCTCTTTTTGCATATAAAAATCCCTTCTCTTTTACGTAGTCAATGTTAGATGATGGTGATGGCCACCGGTTTTCTCTCTTCATCAGTCTATCAAATAGGGAACGAATTGAAAATAATTCTTACCATTTATGATGACAAGTTTCTTTTGCTTTACTATAATAGTATTTGTCTAAAACGTACCATCAGACAGGCTACTGTGCTGATGCTCAAGAAGGAGTCGAGTTGTATTGTCAATATTCAACTATATCGTCCTCTCACTTTGTGGACTTTTCGTTCTTTATTCCATCGGCAGCTACATTTATCAGCAGCGCATTATGAAAACGCTGACGGAAGCAGAATTTATTAAAGGTTACCGCAAAGCTCAACTCATTGATGTGAGAGAGCCAAATGAGTTTGAAGGCGGACATATTTTAGGGGCAAGAAACATCCCCCTTTCCCAGCTAAAGCAGCGCAAAAATGAAATTCGTCCTGACAAGCCTGTTTATCTCTATTGCCAAAACAATTTAAGAAGCGGAAAAGCAGCTCAAACTTTACGTAAAAACGGCTGTCGTGAGATTTATAATTTAAAAGGCGGCTTTAAAAAATGGGGCGGCCGCATCAAAACGAAGAACTAACAAAAAAGACTCTGGGAGCGTGATCCCCCTGAGTCTTTTTTTCTTTATCTTTCAAAAACGAGGACTGGATTCCGCGCGGCCTTTGTTTCGTCCATTCGTTTGACGACCGTCGTATGCGGCGCTTCCTGTACCACTTCTGGATTCTCTTCTGCTTCTTTGGCAATCTGAATCATCGCTTCGATAAAGGCATCAAGAGTTTCTTTTGATTCTGTTTCAGTTGGTTCAATCATGATACATTCCTCTACATTGAGCGGGAAGTAGATCGTTGGCGGATGATAGCCAAAATCAAGTAATCGTTTGGCAATATCGAGTGTCCGCACACCTAATTTTTTCTGACGTTTACCTGAAAGAACAAATTCATGCTTACAGTGACGGTCAAATGGCAAATCGAAATGAGCACTTAAGCGGCGCATCATATAGTTCGCATTTAACACGGCATTATCAGTTACAGCCTTTAAGCCGTCTGGACCCATAGAGCGAATGTACGCATATGCTCTGACGTTAATGCCAAAGTTGCCATAGAACGGCTTCACGCGGCCAATTGATTCTGGTCGATCATCATCAAAGTAAAAGCGGCCTTCCTTCTTCACAAGCACCGGCTTTGGCAAGTATGGGATCAAATCCTTTTTGACGCCTACAGGACCTGAACCAGGGCCTCCGCCTCCATGTGGACCTGTAAAGGTTTTATGGAGATTTAAGTGAACGACGTCAAACCCCATATCCCCCGGTCTTGCTCTGCTTAAAACGGCATTCAAGTTGGCTCCGTCATAATAAAGCTTACCGCCAGCTCCATGAACGATTTCAGCCATTTCTAAAATATTTTCTTCGAATAGACCGAGTGTATTCGGATTCGTCAGCATTAAAGCAGCTGTTTCTTCATTGACAACACGGCGCAGGTCCTCTAAATCAACAAGCCCATTCGTATCAGATGCGACGGTAATGGTTTCAAATCCGGCCACTGTCGCAGATGCCGGGTTCGTTCCATGGGCAGAATCAGGCACAATGACTTTTGTTCGCTTATGGTCTCCTCTTGCTTCATGGTACGCACGGATCATCATGAGTCCTGTCCATTCCCCGTGTGCTCCTGCCGCAGGCTGTAATGTCACAGCGTCCATCCCCGTAATTTCTTCAAGATGAGCACCCAGGTCGTGGAGTAACTCTAATGCACCTTGCACAGTGCCTGCCTCCTGTAGTGGATGGACTTGCGCGAAGCCTGCAAGGCGTGCGACCTTTTCATTAATCTTCGGATTATATTTCATCGTACAAGAGCCAAGAGGATAAAATCCGGAATCGACCCCATGATTACGTCTTGATAATGCTGTATAATGACGCATGATATCAAGCTCAGATACTTCTGGAAGCTCAGCATCCTCATGACGGATATACGTGTCATCAAATAAAGACGGGATCTCCTGTTCAGGTACATCTAAATCAGGCAGGCTATAACCAATTCTTCCTTCTTTGGATAATTCAAAAATAAGCGGCTGATCTTGTTTATTCATGGCGATCCCCCAATTCCTTAATGAACGTATCAATTTCTTCTTTCGTTCTTAGCTCTGTTACGGCGACAAGCATGTGATGTTGAAGCTCTGGGTAGTCTATCCCTAAGTCATAGCCGCCGATGATTCCTTTTTCAAGCAATCGTTTATTGGCTTCTTTCACAGGCTCTTGTAATTTGATCACAAATTCATTAAAATGGGCCCCTTCTACATCAGCAAGCAGTCCATATGCTTCTGCCTGCTTCTTCGCATAGTGGGCTTTTTGCACGTTTTGATAGGCGATGTCTTTGATGCCTGTTTTTCCGAGTGCTGTCATGGCAACGGAAGCGGCTAATGCATTTAATGCCTGATTCGAACAAATATTGGACGTCGCTTTATCTCTCCGAATATGCTGCTCACGCGCTTGAAGGGTCAGCACAAACCCACGAACACCATTTTCGTCTTCTGTCTGCCCGACTAAACGACCTGGCACTTTTCGCATCAACTTTTTCGTCACAGCAAAATATCCGCAATGCGGTCCGCCAAACGCTGCTGGAATGCCAAACGGCTGTGCATCACCAACGACAATGTCTGCCCCAAGTTTTCCTGGCGGCGTCAGTAACCCGAGTGCAAGCGGATTGCTTGAGACAATGAACAGACTTTTCCCTTTATGCGCAATAGGTTCAATGTCTTTTAACGGTTCGACGACACCAAAGAAGTTTGGATATTGCACAAGAACTGCTGCTGTATCGTCGCAGACGGCCTTCTCTAATGCTACTAGATCCGTCTGCCCTTTTTTTGCAGGCACTTCAACAACTTCGATGTGCTGTCCTTTGGCGTATGTTTTTAGCACTGCTCTTGATTCAGGATGAACTGTTTCAGAAACAACCACTTTTTTCTTTTTTGTATGTCCCGCAGCGAGCATCGCCGCTTCAGCTAATGCCGTCCCGCCATCATACATCGAGGAGTTAGCAAGATCCATACCCGTCAGCTCAGCAATCATTGTTTGAAATTCAAAAATGGCCTGTAATTCACCTTGCGAAATCTCCGGCTGATAAGGTGTGTATGCTGTATAAAATTCAGAACGTGAGATGACATGATCAACAATAACAGGCTGGTAATGATCATATACACCGGCACCAAGAAACGATGCATAGGAAACCGTATCTTTATTCTTTGCAGCTAATCGGGATAATTCCCTTACGAGCTCTGTTTCAGATGCGGCTGGTTTAATGTTGTATGCTCCTTTAAATCTCACTTTTTCTGGGATATCTGAAAAAAGCTCATCAATCGACTGAACGCCGATGACATCCAGCATTTCTTTTTGATCTTGCTCTGTTTGCGGCAGATACCTGTGCTTCATCCTCTATTCCCCCTCATTATTTGGCTCTTTTATAAAATGGTGTCGAGACGATTTTAGCTTTTAGACGTTTTTTGCGAACTTGTACTTCCACCTCTGCCTGAAGCTGCGCCTGAGAAGATTCGATCAAAGCAAGCCCGACATTTTTCTTTAGTGTTGGGGATTGTGTGCCCGTTGTGACAACCCCAATCTGCTTTTCTCCTGAAAAGACCGGATAGTCTGTGCGCGGAATCCCTTTATCGATCATTTCAATGCCGACAAGCTTTCGCTTCGCTCCCTCTTCTTTTTGCTTTTTGAGCGCTTCTTTGCCAATAAAATTGGCTTCTTTATCCGTTTTGACAGCAAAGCCAATCCCGCCTTCTAATGGAGAGATATCCTTTGTCAGCTCCTGGCCATAAAGCGGAAGTCTTGCTTCAAATCTTAAGGTGTCACGTGCACCGAGCCCGCACGGTATTAACCCTTTTGGCTCGCCTGCTTCTAATAAAGCCGACCAAATGTGGATTGCATCTTCTGACTGGCAGTAGATTTCAAAGCCGTCCTCCCCTGTGTAGCCCGTTCTTGAAACAAGCACTTCTTTTTGAGCGACCTCAGCTTTTGATAAAAATGTAAATGGCTTGAGAGATGTCACCTCTTCATCCGCCACATCTTTCATAATGTCAGCAGCAAGAGGTCCTTGAAGGGCTAGCAAGGCGATTTGATCAGAGACATTTTGGATCAATACGTCGTTCTCACCTTGGTGCTGAAGCAGCCAATCCACATCTTTTTCAATATTTGATGCATTAATGACAAGCAGATAATTGTTCTTTTCTTTTTGATAGACGAGCAGATCATCCACCGTCCCGCCATCTTCATAGCACATGGCTGTATATAGTGCCTTACCGTCTGTCAGCTTAGACACATCATTGGTTAATAACCTTTGTAAAAAAGGAAGGGCATCTTGACCTTTGATTTCCACCTCACCCATGTGAGACACATCAAAAAGCCCTGCTTTTGTTCGAACAGCTTCATGTTCTTCTTTAATGGAAGAAAATTGGACAGGTAATTCCCAGCCCCCGAAGTCAATGGTTTTTGCGCCAAACGTTTCATACGCATGAAAAAGCGGTGTTCGTTTCAACATCAATCGTTTCCCCCTTTTTTCTTTCAGTGCAGATCACAAGCTGAATTTTCAGAAAAAAATCACAGCAAAAAAGGACAGAGCGCTCCCTTTTATCAAAAAGAAGTCTCTGTCCTTGCACCTGAAAGTTTACAGCACAACATCATTGTGCGTTTTCCCCTTTGGTGGTTTGCTAAAAAACGATGAGCAAACACTCTCCAGAGTTGCGTCCGGTAAGAGTACTTTTGCCTGAGAGATTCACTGAAACGATTCAGCTTGCTCCTTCGGCGCCTGCCAGTGCTAAATAACCGCCAAGTCTCTCCCCATACCATCATCCGCTCATATTCTTCACATTTATTGGACATACTATCAAAATGGGTGACTTATTTTCTAGATCACTTACCAACATCCTACCATTAGAAACGGATGAAGAGCAACAGAAAAATCATTAACATTTTTTAAACAAACATTCACTATCGTTCGCTTTTATTCATATATCTAGTCTTTTAAAGACCTCTTAAAAAATGAAGCGTTTAAATACAGAACAATTTTATCATTAACCTATTAGAAAGGCAGGCGATCACATTGAATATTCAAACGATTTTTGATCAGGAATGGGCAAGTGAATTTCAGCAGCGGCTTGCAGCAGACGGCCCCTGGGCGAACTGGGAAATGTACCGTTTAGCGACGCAGGTCCAAAAAGTCACAGCCATTGATTCATTTGAAGGACTGCAAGCTCCCGCGCACCTGCCTGCATTCACGCCTTTAAAACATCAGCTTGAAGTAGCCAGAAGAGTCGTAGAAGAGATGAATGGAAAAGCCATTTTAGCAGATGAAGTGGGACTTGGAAAAACCGTAGAAGCAGGACTCATTATCAAAGAATACATGATTCGTGGACTTGCAAAAAAAATTCTCATACTTGTCCCCGCCTCCCTTGTGTCTCAATGGGTACAGGAGCTGCGGACGAAATTTTACATTGATGCTGTTGAACAAAAAAAGAGCTACGTGTGGGAGCAGTGTGACGTCGTGGTTTCCTCCATTGATACAGCCAAAAGACAGCCGCATCGAGACACCATTTTATCAATTGCCTACGATATGGTCATTATTGATGAAGCACACAAACTGAAAAACAATAAAACGAAAAACTATGAATTTGTGAGAAATCTAAATAAGAAATTCTGCCTGCTGCTGACAGCGACACCTATCCAAAACCGTATCGGAGAAATATTTAATCTCGTTTCCCTTCTGAAGCCAGGCCACCTCGGGAATGAACATCAGTTTAAAGATGTCTTTGCCAAAAAGGATTTACAGCTTGAAGACCACGACCGATTAAAACAGCTTGTGAATAAAGTGATGATTCGTAACCGAAGGCGAGACACGGGCATCGAGTGGACAAAACGGCATGTCAAAACGATTTCCATTGATTTCTCTCCAACGGAACAAGCTTTATATGATGAAATCTGCAAGCTGAAAGAGAACCCGTCTTATGCAAAGCACATGTTTTCCATCATGACCTTGGAACGAGAATGCTGTTCAAGCCGCGAGGCGGTCTATATGACAATTAAAAAAATGCAGGAAGATGAAAAACATATCCTTGGATCCTCTGCTATAGCGCAAATTATGGAGAAAATCAATCAAGTTCAGCAAAACACAAAGGCGCTTGAAGTCGTCAAGCTTATTCAGCAGTTAAATGAAAAGGTCATTATTTTCACCGAATACCGCGCGACACAAATTTATTTACAATGGTTTCTTCAGCAAAATGGCATCAGCTCCGTTCCTTTTCGAGGCGGCTTTAAGCGGGGCAAAAAAGATTGGATGAAAGATTTATTTAGAGAACGGGCGCAAGTGTTAATTGCGACAGAAGCGGGCGGCGAAGGAATCAACCTTCAGTTTTGTAACCAAATCATCAACTACGATCTTCCGTGGAACCCGATGCGTCTAGAACAGCGAATTGGACGTATCCACCGCCTTGGACAAGAGCGAGATGTCCACATTTACAATATGGCAACAAACGGAACCGTTGAGGAACATATCTTAAAGCTTTTATATGAAAAAATTCAGCTGTTTGAAAACGTCATTGGCGATCTAGATGATATTTTAACGCGAATAGATATCAAAGATGCCGAAACAGAACTACATCAGATTCTCTTTCAGCACGAATCAGACGGAGACATGAAAAAGAAATTAACCCAGTTTGCTTCCTATTTATCAGAAGCAAAAACACCACTTTTAGAAAAAAGACAGCAAGGCTCATAAAGGAGAGTTGATCAATGGAGCAGCGTGACATACATACCTTTCTTCTCCGTTTCTTTCAGGCAAATCAATGCGACATACTAGAAGAAAGTGCAGGACATATGACCGTACAACTAACCATCGATATGGATAAATTGATTATGAACCGCCCTTTTTATTGGCACTGGCTTGAAAAAACTGGTGGTGTACCAGAGCCGCGGCAATTGACCCTCATCACCGATCAAAAAAAAGTGGATGATACGATTGAGGGTGAATTTATCCACTTCGGCTCCCCTCGTTTATTTCAAATATTTGAAGCTGTCAAACAGCAGGGCCGTTTTATCCGTCTCTATGAACGAGTCACTCCGCTCACGAACAACCAGATCGCACTCGAGCCATGGCTTGGTCTCAATGTGAAAATTTCTTATCTCGCAGATCGAAAGAAGGATAAGCTTTTATCACTAGGACTTCATCTAATACGCGGAGAAGTCGTTGAACAATTTCAAGAAAAGCTGGAAACCCGTGAGCTGTCATCTCAAATTCCCGATTATTGCTTTACAATGAGTACAATGATCAAGCCAGAAAGCGGAGTCAAACGGCTCTATAGTCTAATGGAGCGTTACGCCCATGAGGAACCAGACAATTGGGCGGTGAGAGCTGTTCAAAAATGGAAAGAAGACACTGAACTTTTAAACCAATTTTATGAAGGGACTTCAGACACATCTGTAGAATATGAAATAGAAAGACAAGCACTCAAAACTTTATACGAACCAAAAATCAGTCTTACGATTGAAAATGGCGGACTTTTTTACTTACAGCAAAAAAGAGGAGGTTGACCCATAGGTCCCCTCCCTTTCATGTGACATACAATTTTCGATCAGCCAAAAGCAACGTTTGTCTGTTTGTATTGGGCGGAAAAATGACGCAAGCAAACTATGAGGTCTTACCACCTGTGTCTTTCCATTTCATGCGTTAAGTGCCTGAAATACATGATTCAGTATTTTAGGAGGGTATTTGTATGGAAAAGAAAACGAACATATTAGACAGTGAATGGGTTCAATTATTACTTGAAGCTCGTAAAGCAGGGCTAACAGTTGAAGAAGTCCGTCAATTCCTCAAATCAAGTGAAAAGTCCTCTGAGTCTCACCCTCTGGTAAGAAGTCATTCTATCAAACCTTTCTGAATGTGCTATAATATCGAAAGGAAGGTGATGACATTGATTGGCCAGCGTATTAAACAATACCGCAATGAAAAAGGCTACTCACTATCAGAACTGGCCGAAAAGGCTGGGGTAGCGAAGTCTTATTTAAGCTCAATAGAAAGAAACTTGCAAACAAACCCCTCCATTCAATTTCTTGAAAAAGTCTCCGCTGTTCTGGACGTCTCGGTTCATACACTGTTACACGAAAAAGATGAAACCGAATACGATGGTCAATTAGATAGTGAATGGGAAAAACTAGTTCGAGATGCAATGACATCAGGGGTTTCGAAAAAGCAATTTCGTGAATTTTTAGATTATCAAATCTGGAAAAAAAATCAAGAAGAGGAGTAAAGCGCACATTTTAGCGCATACTCCTCCAATTGCTATGCAGAGCTTGATATCAGTCTAAAGACTGGCTTTATTTTTTATCTTCGCTGTGTGCTTTTTCGTTTTCTTTCACGTAGCCTTTTTCATCCGTATGCTTTTTGGGATTGATCGTTAAACCATTCCACTGAGTCGCTTCGAAGGAAAGATCAATTTGAATCGCATCGCCTTGGTATTTATTTTGGATATAGTGACCAGCTTTATCCTTCGTCTGGTCATTGACAAATTCAATGATCATTTCCATTTTATCGTAATCAAACGGGTTCTTTGGAATGCCGTCATACTCTGGAGCCACTGTTCCATCAACAGTTGCTACATTAATCTTCCCACTTTCATGTAAAAACTTCTCATCGACGGCATGACGAAGCTTTTCAAATGCGGTCTGATCCTGTTTTGACGTTAGTTGATGCAAGTCAAGCAGGTTTGCATGGTCTAAGATAATATTTTTCGGATAACCATTTCCACCTTCGGCTCCAACCGTAAGAACACTCACCTGAAACTGGCTGAGAAATTCTTCAGCTGTATTCTTACCGCCATTCTTCGCGGAAGCTCCGTCTTGAAACTGGCTGTAATCAAGACTCATCAGCACTTGATTGATCGCAAGCGATCCTTTATTTTCAAAATGAAATTCTTTCTTGATCCGATCACCAGGTTTTAAGTTCGCAAGGTTGATGGCGCCGGAGTTCTCTTTTGCTGATAAATCCAGCTCTCCTGTCGAGTAGACCGCGTTTGCCTTTTCTACATCGTTAAACGCCGCCCATGTCCCCCCGCCGATTAATGCAAGGCCTAAAGCCCCTGATAATACACCTAAACGAATTGATCTTTTCTTTGCCATGAATGAACCCCCTAATAAATTGTTTTATTGAAACCTAATTAGGTTACAAACGAAAATTTAAGCTTGTTCCTCTGACATATGTAAATCAGCCGTGTGTCTTCGGTGTTTTGCAGCGCCCACAAAATGAAGAGTGGAATAAACGAGCAGCATCACACCTGGTATAATGAGCAGCAACGCAGTTCCAGCCGAAGTCCCTGCATACGAAATAAGCTTTCCTGCATAAGGAATGTTCACACCCGTATACTGCGCAGCCACCTGATCCGCTTTTACTAGCGTGCCGTCCTGATACATATTGTGGTCACCTTTCGTCTCAAAGGCTTTATTTGCTCCCTTTCCTTTCACCCCAACAATTCGGTGGGTCACATAAGACTGGTCCTGCTTCGTTTGAAACGTGATAATATCTCCTTTTTTAAGCGCCTCCGGTGAAGTCACTTCTTTTACGACAATGAGTGAGCCAGTCGAAAATTCCGGTTCCATAGATCCAGATAATACTTGCTTGAATTGATAACCGAAAATCTGAGGATCTCCCCCAGTAGTTCTTGAAGACAATACGACAATAATACATGCAATCATCACCGTGAACACCACCACATAAAGAATACTTCCAGACATCTTCATCCATTTTTTCATGACCTCTTCTCCCCTTCGCCTATCATTGTTTCCTTTAGAAGACAGCTCCATTTAGGATGCCTTTTCTTGACACTTTGCGAGCTGCATATGTTTAGACCATATGAATGCTTCTTCAGATCCACCAAAACCTTTAGGATAATAGATTTTAAATGCATAGATTCCCTTCGTTTTTGCTTTATCTGTCGTGACAGTCGTTGTTTCTTGTGAAAGAAGGGACTGTATAGAGCCTTTTTCAAGAATATGACCATCTTGTAACGGCTTCTGCTCACTTTTTACTTTATGTAATTCCCATTTCCATTCAGAGTGTGCAATAGGTTGTCCACTATTTTTTAGTGTCATGCTCAGCTTTTGAGGCGCGCAGACTGTTCCTTTGTTCATCGTTTGATCGATGAGTTCCAAATGACTTCTATCCCATTTGGTAGGCTGACAATGCTGATCCGTCTGTTCAAAATTTTCGCATGTTTTCATGACAAAGTTTGAGTGCTCAACATTGTTAAAAGAAGCGTTCGTTGTTGAGATCAAAAGAGATGTGAAAATCAAACAAATGGCACAAAAGAGTACAAAGAGCGACTGTTTCATTCATTCTCCAACTCCTTGAACGATTGTTCTTTAATAAGAACGATTACATACAGTATAAGGAAATACCTATAAAACCCAAAACGTCAAATTAGTCCATTTTGTTCGTAAACAAGAAACATTACGAGAAAATTCTTCCATTTTCTCATTCTTTCGCCGTATTCAATAATTTTTTGTGTGACATTTGTACTTCTTAAAAATTTACATAAAAGTGCAGCATTTGGTCAGAATAATAACAGGTGAGGTGATGTGAAGTGAAATATGGAAAGATGATAATCATGCTCAGTTTACTGTTGAGCCCTATGATACACGACGCCAATCCTGCTGATGCGAAAGGTTTCACTGCCGCCGCAGATCAATGGGAAACACGGGCAGTCAAAGAAGCAAAGAAACGATATCCGCTGGCACAAGTCTTATTCAAACAAAAAGTATGGGACCGTCATCGTGAGAAGGAATCTGTGAAACAGTATCATATTACGTTAAAAGACCACACCAAAGAATTTGGGGTATTTGTCACTATTTCTTATAACCCTTACTCAAACAAGGTCAATAAAGTGATTGTTGTGGAAGAATACAGCTAAAGGGGCATAAAAAAACCGCCTGCTGGCGGCTTTTTACTTTCGTCGATGTCGCTGACGTTTTTTTAACATCATTGAAAACCCAAACGGCAGAACCCCAAATAAACGCTGTGAAAATGGCGGTTTCGTTTCCATTTTCTCTTGTTTATGTTCCTTCCGTTCGTCACGTGGTGTATTCATATATTTAATGATTTCCTGCGTCATATATTTTACATAGTCATTGGTTTTCAACACATTCACCTCTTCTTTCTTCAAGTGTTACCTAGAAGAGGATCATTTTATACACTGGCTATTCAGGGTTTGCCCATTTCATGATTTCACGGGTCTTCCAATCCAGCACCAGTTCCCGCTCATCTGATAAACCATCCTTTGTTTTCACACTGACTAACATGAGGATACGCTTTTTCTTTTGATCGCATGTCATCTGCTTCAATGTCACGCGGCCTTCTTCAGTGTCAATATGGGTATGCTGCTTTTCACACAAACGATGTAATGTACGGGCAGCTTCACTCGCCCCCACCCTGAAAAGCTGCTGTTTTTTATAAAAAGAAATCGTCAGCTCTGCACTTCTCAGCTCTTTTTGAAACCCTATCGTCATTGATCCTAGGATCAAGAGAAAAAATAGAATCGCAGCCAGTACATGCGGATAGATAAATCCTCCTTCTCTTTTCACGATGTAGGAACCACCCCTTTATATATGAAAAAAACGGCTTCATACACCTTACCAGATTCATCTGTGACTTTCAGGATGGCTCTATATTGATTCGTTCTGACACGAAATTCTTTCACCTTTTGCAATAAAGGAAGATGGCCTGCTTGATCCATTCGCTTCCGAAGCATCTCTTGATATGGCTCAATCGTTACCACTCGCCCTTGATCAGATACATACTCTAACGCTTTACCTCCTTGCACCGATCTAACAGCCGTTGCACGGCTTAATTCCTCATCTAATTGCAGGACAGTCTGTTTCCACTCCATTTGTGAAAATCGGTTAATCTCTTCAAAAGGACGGGCTTTCTCAGCTGTAGAAAAGATTAGTACACAGCCAAAAGAAAGGAACAAAAATAGCTGTAATTGCCACAAAGCCTGGACAAGGGTAAAACCTTGTTCACCGTTCAGCAACATGGTGAAAGCATATGGTCTGCTTTTTTTGTATTTTGTATGATACACACCCCTTCTCTTTACTCCAATTGAATACATATGTGACGTCGCCTCGTTTCTTTTTGACAGAAGGTTTTGTACCATCTATGAACGATTCATTCATCTGTTCATGCAAGATTTGGTAAGCTTCAAGTTTGGCTCTTACTTCATTTTTCCCTATCATGATTTTTTCATAGGCTGGCATGAGCACAAGGGCTGCAAATAGGAAGATATGACAAGCAAACAGCGCCTCAATCGTACTAAACCCTCTATTGTTTTTGAACATGGATTCGCCCGCTTCCTAAATAGATCGTGAGTTTATACGTTTGACTGCCAAATTGAATGATGAGAGACCCGCCGCTGCTTGGATGTCCGTTTACATTAAAATAGATACCTTGTGGAAATGTAGAAGCCTTAATGCTTCCCTTTTGATGCTGAAAAGAAGCAATGGCTTCGCCATCCTTTTGATCGATTACCTGATACGATACATGTGGCGGATGGAATTCAACATACACACGTGTTTTTTTGATAAATGCAGTATAAGCAGCCAATTGAAAATCTTGTTTCATGATGTTCACTTGTCTTTTGGCTTCAGCGCCTTCTATTAAATTTGGGATTTTTCCTCCTATGATCGACAATAGAATCGATAGAACAAGTAAGATCATTAGCTGTTCAATGAGGGTAAAACCCTTCTCATGAAAAATCAATTTATTCATGCTTCACATGGCCGTTTTGAATGACAATCGCTTTTCCATTAGGACACGTTAATCCCTTTTTGACATAGCCTTCTTTTTCTAATTCAGCTAAAGATGGTGTCTTGCCATCATGCTCTAATTCATATGCCATCACCTGTGTGCTCACCATTGATTTAAGCCCTTCACAGCCCTTTGCTTGAATCGTTTGGTGGTGACGAGTGATATTCGGAATGGTAATAAGTAAAAGAATCGAAATCACGAGCATGACAATTAACATTTCTAACAGGGTAAATCCTTTATCATTCATGTCTTTGTCCTCCTTCTTACACTTGCTCCATGAGTTGATACATTGGTAAAAGAATAGATAGATACACAATGAGTATAAGAAGTGCTGACACACCATAGATAACCGGCTGCAGCCACGAAATCCATTTTTCAATTTTCAGCTCTGCATTCTCTAATAGAAATTGGCTGTACGTGTACATTTCTCTTGCAAGCATCCCGCTCGCTTCACCATGCTCGATGACGGCTGCAAAATGTTTCTCGAAAAAAGGAGACGAACTTACTTGATGTGCCATGCTTTCTCCTTTTCTTAGCTCTTCAATCATCTGTTCTGATATTTCTTGAAGAAAGGGTAAGTAGCTTTGCTGTTTAAAAGCTTGCAAGCTCTCGTACATCGATAATCCAGCTTGAAGCAGTCCGCTTAACTGAAGAGAGAAAAGGTACGTATGCAACAGCCGCATTCCTTTATATAAAAAAGGAAACCTGCTTATCACCCTCAGCTTCTCAAGGGTGGACTTTTTCCTAAAAAAGACAGCATAGTATCCGGTCAAACAGATACACACACAGCCGATGAGGAGGAGAGAAACATGCAGCAATTGAAAAAGTCCAAACATACCTTGAATCAGCCATGACATTCGGGTATCCATCGAGGAGTACAAGAGAGAAAATTGAGGAATGATCATTTGCTGAAC
The DNA here is from genome assembly GCF_002998775.1 of Bacillus sp. YBWC18. Classification (NCBI taxonomy): domain Bacteria; kingdom Bacillati; phylum Bacillota; class Bacilli; order Caryophanales; family Bacillaceae; genus Bacillus; species Bacillus sp. YBWC18. Next base: position 119,443 of record NZ_PVRI01000002.1, read on the forward strand.
GAGTATGAGCACGACCAAAACCGTAAAGATGAGGAAGATCGGGTAACGTAACATGCGTTTAAACGTGTCTACCTGTTTGATTTTTTTCTCTAAAAACCGCGCGCTTTGTTCAAGTGCTTGTGCTAGACTGCCATGCTTTTCGGAGAAACTTAATATGGCAATGACTTCCCGCTGAAATTGGAGTCTCTCCAGCACCACATAAAAAGGCTCCCCTTCAAGCAGCCACTGAATGCCCGGTGTTAATTGCTGCTGCTGCTCATTCGACAACTGGATATTCACCATCGTTAATGCCTCAATCACTGTATATCCAGCCTGAATCAATTGAGCAAGTTTTGATAGACATTCCGCTTGGTCCTTTTTAGACCATGCTTTAGAGGCTTGCTTCTTCATAAACCCAGCGATGATAGGTGTTTTTCGATAAATAGCCTAGTGCCACTCCTTTACGAATTAATCTTTGCAGTGTTTCATATGACGAGTGAGCATATTCTCCTTTAGCCTCCTTGATACACTCACCGAGCTCCTTTCCGAACAGCAGTTCAAATACATTTGTTCGTCTGACCGGTCGATTTAATTTACAGTAAAGCTGACATGTTTCTCCGCAAAAAGGACAGGTGAGCTCGATTAATCGCTGCGCAGCAATCGCAACCATCGTTTGTTCGAGTTCATTCATTGTGACACCAAATTCAAGCATACGATAAAGGGCTCCTTTTGCATTTTTCGCATGGAGCGTACTCATCACTAAATGGCCTGTCAGTGCTGCTCTAATTGCCGTTCGGGCCGTTTCGGCATCTCTTATTTCTCCTAGCACAATCAGATCTGGATCATGTCTTAAAATAGCACGTAATCCTGCGGCATATGTGATGCCGGCTTTTTCATTCACTTGAACCTGTAACACTTCTTCATTTCTTGTTTCCACAGGATCTTCAAGTGTAATAATATTTCGGTTGAAATTCTTTTTTGCAAACTGGATTAATGAATAAAGGGTTGTTGTTTTCCCTGAATTTGTTGGACCGGTAAATAAAATCAGCCCATGCGAATGATTCAAAAATGATAATAACCTGGTGGAGGCTTTCGGAAATAGTGACAGATGTTTTATTTTTGGAACATGATCCTGCGGCAATATTCTAATCACTAAGCTCTCATCATTTACAGTTGGTAAGGTAGACATCCGAATAAACACCTGGCCGCTTCTTAGCATCACAGCTAGTGACCCATTTTGCGGCCTCCTTTTTTCCCCTATATCCATGGATGATAAAAATTTAAAATGAGCAATGAGCCGCTCGCCGCTTTTTTTATCAATGGTTCGCTGCTGAATTAAATCTGAGTCTACGCGGAAAGATACCGACGCTTCCTTTTCTTTTGGAACAATATGCACATCAGATGCTCTCATGCGGCATGCTTCTTCTAGCAGCTCTTGTCCCAAATATTCAATACCATACAAATGGTTCACTCCCTTCTCTGACCATATTGTAAGTTGGAGGAACCTGTCTGACAAAAGAGCATTTTATCATTTTAACGACTAATCATGCGAAAAAATCATCAGCTTGCGATGGAAAACGTGGTTTTTTAAAAAAGAGCATATAAAAAAACCTGACTTTTACAAGTGCAGGTTTTTTGGTCATGTGGCTTCTTGCGGCTGTTCTTCAAAAATACGAAATCCTCTTTTTTCTAAAGCTTTTGCAAGGCTGTGTTCAGTATTTACTTTTGAGAAATCAATGCCCAATTTCACGACGGTTTGAGCAATTTCTGGGCGGATGCCTGAAATAATCGTCTCGATTCCTAGAAGCTTCGCACTATCCACCACTTTAAAGAGCTGATAAGCAACCATCGTATCAACGACCGGTACGCCTGATATATCAATAAACAAATGCGTTAGACGCAGTCTTGAAGCCTGTTCTAGTACGGATTCTAGAATAATTTTGGCCCGGTACGTATCAATCTCTCCGATGAGCGGCAAAATCCCAATTTCCTTTGAAACTGGAATAACAGGAGCACTCAGTTCCTGAATCATCTCTCTTTGTGCATTTAGCTGACTCAGTGTCACACGGTCGTATTCTTCTAATAAACGCTCGATCATATTATCAAACGTGGAATGAAAATGCTGATTCCACCCGCACACATCTTGGAGCGTCACTTCAAGCTCGGTTTCTAGTATGAATTTCTCGATTCTCGAACAGAAAATCTGACGGAATATCTTAAATTGTCCAATGATTTCATATAAAGGCACCTCGTGAACGGCTCGATCACGTGCAATATCAACAGACCATTTTTTTAAATGATTTTCTACTTTGTCTGACAGCGTCACAAGCGTTGCTGCAATGGTTTGAATAAACGCTGTGTTCTGTTCCTTCAGCTTCATTTCCGTTTCCTCTGAAGCATGTTTGGAATATAATGAGCCTTCTTCTGTTCTTGTTTTCAGCCATTCTTCGGTCATGACAGGGGCTTCTTTTAGGATAAATTCATATAATTGCTTAGATTTTTCATTTTTCATTTACTTCTTCCGCTCCTTTTTCACTTAAAACTAGTGACATACAACTTTTATGTATAAATGACCGCAGATGGTGAACAATATCATTACACGTTTGATATTGGGCTATAGCCAAGTGGTAAGGCAATGGACTTTGACTCCGTGATCGTTGGTTCGAACCCAGCTAGCCCAGTTCAGCACAAAAACGAAGACGGCTGAAGAATGTTTCAGCTGATCTTCGTTTTTTATTAGGAAACCGATTGATGAATCGCTTTCTTTTTTGATATTTTCATGAGTTCCCCGGGATTATAGCCTACTACCAATTTATTTCCATCAATGATAATTGGTCTCCGGAGCAGTTTTGGTTTTTCAATGAGAAGCTGAAGAACCTCGTTTACTTTTAAATCATTAATATTTAAATTTAAGCTTTTAAAAGCCTGGCTTCGTGTGGCTAAAATTTCATCCATTCCTTCTGTTGTTAAGGAAAGAATCTTTTTTAATTCATCTAGGGTTGGCGTTTCTCTGAAAAGGTGACGCTCTTTAAAATCAATTTGATTCGCCTTTAGCCAATGTTTTGTTTTGCGGCAAGACGTGCAGCTCGGGTATGAATAAAAAGTAATGTCACTCATTAGTCTTCCTCCTTAGGTCGTTAACCTTTTCTCTTATGGAGTAAGTACCCTCATGTATTTCGGCATAAACACGTTTTGATCACTTTTTCAAAAAAATTTTTTCTAATTGTAAAATAAATGTTCACACGGTGTCAAAAATGTAAATGTTTACATAACAAGTGGTGATCAGCTATAATATGAATCAAAGGGGTTTTTTTAAGGGGAGGGAAAGAAATGAATCGCATGTTCCGCGTGCTTGGCTTTTGGACGGGTATTTTTGCTGTCATGTTCTATTTAGGGCATATGAAAGATGCATCGTTGCTGTTCTTCGGTCAAACCGTTCTTTTTGTATTTTTATCCTACTTGAATTTATCCGAAAGAATGTATATTTACATTTTCGGAGCGTACTTGACGATTTTCTTTGCCGGATTTACATATTATTCGATCTTCATCATGGTTCCCGGTACCGGACATTAATTGAAAAAAGCGTCTCTTTAAAAAGAGATGCTTTTTTCATACCTGTGTTTAAAGAGAAAAACCATTGATAAACGGATTTTGCTCCTGCTCTGTGAGTACAGTGGTTTCACCGCCATGTCCACTTAAAATAAGAGTTGATTCTGGTAATGACAACAATTTGTTATGAATCGATTGAAGCAGCACTTCTTGACTGCCCCCTATTAAATCTGTTCTCCCGATGCCACCTTCGAATAACGTGTCACCAGAAATCACAAATCCTTCTTCCGCCGAATAGTAAGACACACTGCCTGGTGAATGCCCAGGTGTATGGAACATCTCTAATGTAAACGATCCAATTTGAAGAGTTCCTTCTGACGTAATTAATTTTTCTGCTTCTTTGACCGTAATTCCATTCCCAATCAATCGAGCTGAACCGTTTAATTCAGCGTTCGTCAGCCATTCCTTTTCATTCTCGTGTACATAGAGTGGCACTCCCCACTCTGCACGCACCTCATCTGCCGCACCGATATGATCAAAATGAGCATGTGTCAGTAAGACAGCAAGCGGTGTGAGCTGTTTTTCTTTTATATAGGAAATCAGCTTTTGTGCTTCACCGCCTGGATCAAAGATTAAGCATTCTCCGTGCTCATTTTTCCAAATATACGCATTCGCTTGTACATAGCCTAGTGGCATTCTTCTCCAATTCATTTTCATCACCTACTTTATTCATTCTTTTTTATTATGAAGGCTACACAATAAAAATTCAAACAATCGTAAACTGGAATCTACTCGACAAGCTTTATGAAAACGGTTAAAATGAAAAGAAAGGAAATCAAGGGGATTGATGACAAAGGGGGACTTTCACATGATGCTCGTCATTATTTTTGGTCTAGTCACGATTTTAGCTGCACTCGGGATCTATCGCTCACTTAAAAAAGTGAACGTACTTGCCATCGCTTTTGCTGGCGCGACATTTTTGGTTTTTGGATGGTTTACTGTCATGACCATCATCTATAGCGGTTATCCAACCGCACATTAAAAAGCCTGCAAATAGCAGGCTTTTTTTATTGATTCAAGTGCTTATTCACGCTTTCTATTTTACTTGTAAGCGTTGTGGTTTGATCCCGCCTGTCATCAATTCGGATATTGGTCGCTACGCGGTGCAATCCCTTTTCAAAAGGTGCTTCATGAATGCGCTGAATGACTTCAAATAAAACAGATAATTCACCTTCAATTAACGTATTCATTGGTGTTAATTGATAATTAATTTTCCCTTCTTTTTGAAAGCCTTCTAAAATTCTTTGTACATCTGCTACATAAGCACTGACACTTGGTGTTTCAGTACCTATTGGAATGATGGTCACATCTGCTATGGCCATGTTTCTTGCCCCTTTCCATTGAATCCTCATGTTTTCTCGTCCTCATTGTAACCTATTCACAATCAATCATGCCATGCTCACGTTGCATTTAAAGAAGGTTTGTCTCGTTCTATCGTCAAATCCGCCCTCTCTACCTTCCCAATCTTTGTGAATAGAAGCAGGCATATCCCTGACACAGCTTCAATGATGCCGCCAGCCGCAATGACATACCCAGACCCAAATAGTGTCGCCATATAGCCGCCAATGAGAGCGCCTAACGGAATCATGAAGAAGGAGATCATGTTGATAATCGCATACACTTGCGGCTGATCCTCTGCTTTTACTGACAATTGAATCATTGTATGTTCAGGCACGTTGACTGCACTGATGGCAGCCCCTAAAGCAAAGGCTGATATAAACACAAGTGGTAAAAATGCGTTCATGCCTGTGATGAAGAACGAGATTCCATCAACGATCCCGGCACCTATAAACAGCAGCCCATACCGGTTCACTTTTACCTTTGTCAAAACAAACCCCATCAAGAAGGCACCTAGTGCCGTTGTGACTTTAATAAATGAATAGATAACTGGTCCACTATGTAAATCCTCTGTTAAATAAATAACAGACAATGCTTCCCATGGTGCTGCAGCGAAGTTTGAACAGACACAAAAAATCGCCAATGGAAACAAAATATGATGCCTTTTAACAAGTGAAAATCCCCGAATTAATCTTTTGCCGTATGATAACCCTTTTTTGGCTTTATCGATGATGACTTCTGTTTCATATGTAATCATTAATACCAATAAAGCGGACAAGAGATAAAGAGGAATGATCACAAGCATTGTATATCCTACCCCTACAAATGCAATCATGACACCACAAATCGTTACCGTCACAAGCCTGACCACATGACTTGCTGATTGGATGGTTGCATTCGCTTTTTGTATGAGGTCCTCATGGACAAGCTTTGGAATAATTGATACGGACGCCGGTTCGTAGGAGCCACCAGTCGCCGAATGAAGCAGCATACAGCCAATCACAAGTGCTAATGGCGTGAAATCATAAAAGTAACTGACCACGATCACAAGGATTATCGCTCCTCTTGTTAAATCAGCAAAACACATCCAAAATTTCAATTGATGCGGCTTCATCATTGGGGTAATCAGCGGCCCAACAATGGCTTGCGGAACAAAGCTGACCGCAATAAAAAAAGCTGTTCCAATTGCCCCTTTCCCGCCTAGTACTAAAAGCCACAAGATGGTGTTGAAAGATAAACTATCAGCTGTTATTTTGCACATTTTAGAAATAAATAAGTAAGTGAAATTCCTTTTCCACAGGCTTTGAGCACTCAATGTTCGACATCTCCCTAAAACATATCCTTTTTTTTACATCCGTACTTTTCACAATAGCTCACAAGGCGGCCTCCGTCAATTGCTCTAACATTATTTTTATTGACAATAAGAAATTGATTCACGTTCAAATGTAAAAAGCACCTGACAGGTGCTTTTTAACACTTACATGCTTCCCATAACAGCCGCTTTGTTTTCTCATAGATGGAATCAAATTGATTCATGGAAAGAGGATTTTTCCCTAATCCAAGCTCGACTGTATAGCCCTCATTGTGAAATTGATAAATAAACCAATCGCGATAGCCTGCATAGCTGTCAAGATATTGAACCGGTTTATAGCCGCTTACTTGCTCGAATCGTTTGACCGTTTCTTTTGAGATGGCAGGTTCGTGGCCAAGAAAGCCCCAGTATATCTCTTCTCCTTGTGTATGGAGAGCGATCAGCCGGTCAAAGCGTTTTCGTAACGCTAGATTTGCCATCGCTTTCGCTTCAGGTTCTGTTAACGGCTCGCGCCCTGGAAAACCCCGATTGGACGGTGCCTTAGGCTCATGACGGTAGTATTCGATCTCCCAATAAGCTGGAAATTGATTGTTCAAATCCACCCCTCGAATATTTGCTTTCCACTCCTGATAATCAGCATATCCACCATGTAGCGATGTGAATTCTTCACTGCTGAGACCTAGTGACTCAGGTCCATTCCGAACGAGGTCTACGCCATCTGGATTCACCATTGGCACGATGGAGAGAGCTGTGGTTCGCAGAATATGAACGGCTTCATGATGTCTTGCTTGCACCGGGTCAGATGCGGCTAAACACAGCGATTTCAGCCATTTTATTAAAACAGACGTCGTGATCCATTCATTTGCATGAAAAGAGGCATTCAAATGAATAGAATGTAAATGCTGAACAGGCTCTGTTCGGATTTCATAAATAGGTGTATCAAGCACTGAATGACCTATTATGCTGATTTGAAGAAAAGGAAATGCGGCTTTCAAGCGGCTCAGCTCTTCTTCTAATTGAGCACTATCATATTCAAAGGTTCCATTGATCCAATCATCGGATTGCTGCAGCCTGTAAGGCGCAATAAATTTCTGCAGCTCACCTATGGAAGAAAATGAATGGATGCCTTCCGGAAGTCTATATCCCGGTAAAAGAAGGTGATCAGTGCTTGTTTGATTGGATAAATGAAAAGCCGCATTCCCTATCCCTAACTGTTTTGCCACATTATCCTTTCCCGCTTCATCCAGCTGCCATTCAATTTTCCCAAACGACGTTGTCTTCATTTACATCCCTCCTCTCATACTATATGAGCCGGCAGACAAAAAAAGAAAACCTCTGCATCTAAAAATAGCAGAGGTTTTCTCATATGTTAGGACGCCTTTTTCAGCTTCGTTTCATCTTCTTTTTTGGATGGAGAATGGTCCGGGCTGTTCCGGTCATAAAATCTAAGGAGATCACCGTAGATGATTTGATCAGAGAATTGGAGCTCTTGCTTTGCCTTCTCTTCATAAGACTGACAAACGGTCTCATCATCTCTTGGCTCACCCGTTTCTTTATTGTAGCAAACTCCATCTGTGAAAACACTGTCCTTCGTAATAAAGCTGCCATCACGAAGCACGGTAAAGTCATTCTTATCTTTTGATAAAAGATCATGACCAAATTGAATCTGTTTACTTGTATCAATTCCTAAAAGATTGAGTATAGTTGGACGGATATCGACTTGACCGCCTACCGTGTCAATTTCTTTTGGATGTTGATCTGTGATCCCTGGAATGTGTACAACAAACGGGACTTTTTGAAGCTGCACTTCTTCAAATGGCGTAATCTCTTTATTTAAAAATTGTCCCATTGCTTCGTTATGGTTTTCTGAAATTCCATAGTGATCCCCATATAAAACAAAGATGGAATTTTCGTACAAACCTGTTTCCTTCATCTTTTCAAAGAAAATCTTCAGCGCCTCATCTTGATAACGCACTGTAGGAAAGAACTTGTTTAACGTTTTGCTCTTAGAATCATATTCATCAATGAGCTTATCTTCTTCATCTAGATCAAATGGAAAGTGATTCGTTAATGTAATCAATCTCGTATAGAAAGGCTGCGGGATCGATTTCATCAATTCCGCTGACTGTTCAAAGAACGGACCATCTTTCAAGCCCCAGCCAACTGAGTTCTCTTCATTCACATCAAATGATTTAATATCAAAAAACTTATCGTAGCCAAAGCTATCGTAGATCAGGTCACGATTCCAGAAACTTTTGTTATTCGCATGAATAACAGAAGAGTGATACCCCTCATCCTTTAACAACTCAGGTGTGGCTGTATACTCATTGCTTGGGTTTGTGAAGAACACAGCCCCTCTTCCAAGTGGATAGAGAGAGTTATCAACAATAAACTCTGAGTCCGATGTTTTCCCTTGACCTGTTTGATGATAGAAATTAGTAAAGTTGTAGCTTTTCTTGATTAGTTTGTTTAAAAATGGGGTAATTTCTTTCCCATTTAATTTTTCATTGACCACAAAGCTCTGAGTAGACTCTAGGGAGACAAGAATGACATTTCGCCCTTTCGCTTGACCAAACGTCTTTTCATTACGGTCGGTTTGATTTGCGCTTACATAGTTTTCAATTTCCGTTAAGCTATTACTGTCAGCAAGGGCTCGTTGAGCAGACTGCTTCGATTGCAACACTCCATCATAAATATGGAAATTATATAAGCTAATATTTTTCACCAGCATCTCACGGTCAAATGAGCGAGTGAGCAGTTCTGGTCTTTCTGTTTCAGCCAAACCAAGGTTAAAGAAGAAAGTGGCTGCCACAAATAAATAATAAGCTGCTCGTTCTTTTCGTGAAATGGTGACATCCGTTCTAAAGGAAGGCTGCTTTTTATAGAGCCACATTAAAATCATAATATCAACGAACATCAGAAAATCGACTGGTTCAATTAAAGAGGTAATACTTGAACCGAGGTCACCCATATTGTTTGTTTGAAATAGGACGGGGATGGTTAGAAAGTCACTATAGAATCGATAAAACACAATGTTAGCTAACAAAATGAATGTCAGGATAAAGCTCATCACGATGATATATCGATTGCGATTTTTTTCTTTCATAAATAAACCGATACCGAAGATAAACAAGAGAAAGCTAAGCGGATTAATAAACAGGATAAACTCCTGCATGAAATTTTCTATTTTAATATTAAAGCTAGATTTATAGATAACATAGGTTTTGACCCACATTAACAATGTCGCAATCAGTAAAAATGAAATCGCCTTTAATCTTTTCTTTCGCATTGTAACCTCCTTATGCTCTAAGCATGCACTCAAGTTAGGGAATACCCTAATTATTGGTGCTTCTTCAAAAATAACTAAACTATATCTTATCCTGTATGTGCTGGAAAATCAATGTCTTTTTCCTCATGACAAACTTATGAATATGCTAAACATTTCATTTCATGCCCATCTATCGCTTTTTTTAATAAAAATGACATCATGATGACTTTTTTGTTTAAGACAGCCATTTGTTTTTTGCCATCCATGCACCACCGATGACTCCAGCATCGTTTCCGAGTGAAGCAATCACGACTTCGACATCATCAGCGCAAGGCGGAAATGCGTGATGTTTAACAACGCGCTCTACTTTACTGCGAAGAAGCTCCCCTGCTTTTGAAACACCCCCGCCAATCACGATTTTTGTTGGGTTTAACGCACTGGCAAGATTCGCTAAGACAAGTCCAAGATGAGTCGTCACTTCTTCTACGACACGCATGGCAAGATCATCTCCACTTTCAGCGGCCCTAAACACATCCTTTGCAGACAGCGAAGTGAGCGTGCCAAGTGAAGATGTATGCTGCTCCCTTTCTAATTTATCCTTTGCAAGCCGAACGATGCCAGTCGCAGATGCAATGGTTTCAATACAGCCTGTTCTTCCGCAGTTACACGGTGCTCCTTGGAATGGAACGGCACAAATATGGCCAATTTCTCCGCCAGCCCCAGTCTCACCTTGAACAACTTCACCATTTACAATAATACCGCCGCCAACACCCGTGCCAAGTGTGACCATCAGGATATTTTTTGCGCCATCTCCTGCACCCTTCCACATTTCACCGAGTGCTGCAATATTCGCATCATTTTCTATGACAGATGGAAGTCCTGTCTCTGCCTCCAGGTGATCTTTGAGTGTATAGTTTGTCCAGCCGAGATTCGTTGTTTTATAGACAATCCCCGATACTTTATCTACAGGCCCAGGTGCACCCATTCCAATCCCAATAAGCGCTGATTTTGGCATACTGATTTCGACCAGTTTGTGGTCAATTGATTTGGCAATATCGACTGTGATCGTCTGCCCTGATTTATCCGTAGGAATCTCCCACTTATGCTGAATTTCACCATATAGATTAATGAACGCAAGCTTAATTGTCGTACCGCCAAGATCAACTCCTACAAACCAATCCCCTGTCATATGCCCTCCACCTTCACATTGTTTTTCGATTTAATTTGGCTAGTTCCATTTGAAGAATAGTCATTGCGTTTGACCATTCGGTCCGGTCAATAATGCCCGATGTATACATTTCCTTCAGTTCATCTGCCATAAATTCTAATTCCACTTCACGATCTCCGAAATACACATAATTTCCAAATCTCATGAGCAGCTGCTGTACATCATATAACGTTTTCATTATTTCCACCATTTCTTCTCATCAACAGATAGGATAAGCGTATTCATAAATGCGCTTTCAGTCAAGTCATTCAATGTGTTTGCGTGCTTTCAATATATTGTTTCAGTTTTAAAAATTGATCATTTTTTGGATCTTGGTCTAACCCTTTCTCGATTAGATCCTCCGCTTTCGCTGTCTCTCCTTTTTCTACGTACAACAACGATAAATGATACAGTTTATTTGGATCATCAGGATCTTTTTTAAGCGACTTTTGTAAAAATTCAATCGCTTTGTCAAGGTGGCCGAGCTGCGCTTCCGATAGTGCATATATATGGAGAGCATCAGCTGATGCATCCTTTTGGTGTACATATTCCTCTAATCGTTTACTTGCTTCGTTATAGTTCTTCTCATCAAATAGACTTGCTGCCTCACTTACTGCCGCCGCTTCCTTTTGATCGTCTGAATGAAACCCTGTATACAGTCCAAAACCGCCAATCAACAGCAGAGCAGCACTAGCAAGAAACATTTTGACAGGCTGCACCTGTTTAGGGAGCCGGACAGCTAAAGCGGCTAAAAAACCGCCAACCAGACCGCCAAGGTGCCCTGCGTTATCAATACCTGATACGGTGAAGCCTATCCCTAAATTGATAAGGATGATCACAATAATATTTGTCCCCATCGTTCGAAAGAATAGCTTGCGGTTAGAAATTGCTAAATATAATAGCGCACCTAAGCAGCCAAAGATCGCACCTGATGCACCGGCTGCGATGGCCGTATTAAAGACAAAGCTCGCAATGGAGCCAAAAATGCCGGAAATGAAATAGATGAGCAAAAATCTCCATGAGCCATAAATTCTCTCAACAGCCGCTCCGACAGACCAAAGAGCAAATGTATTAAAGAGTAAGTGCGTCAAGCCAATGTGCAAAAACATTGGTGTAATCAGGCGCCACCATTCTCCATCTAAGATCAGCCCATTATTTTTAGCACCAAACGCTGTTAAAGTTGCCGTATTGGTACTTCCGCCAGATAGTTCAAGCAAAAGAAACATCACCACTTGAACAGCGATGAGCAAGTAGGTGAAAATCGGTCTGCCATTTTGAAAAACGGCCCGTTCTCGTTCACGCTGCTTTTCCTGATCATTAAATGCTTGAAGTACATTCATTTTAAGCTGCATGACATCCTCAGCTGTGTCTCTCTTCGCCTCTTCTAAATCCAATGTTACCGAGGTGTTCAGCCATTTTTGCAGCTCGTTTACATCGTGCTGAAGAGTGTCTGCGTTCAGTAATACAGGTGTAACCGTCACCTTTTGTTTTTTCTGCGGCTGACCGTTTAAGTCTTCCCAATCATCTACAGGATCGTCAGCTGTAAATTGGAGCTGCAAGAGATGAAGAGACCGTTTACGCATCGCCTCTCTCAGCTGATTCACCCGATACGTCTGCTCTTCGATATCTCGAACAATCTCCTGTCTAAAATTCACATCTTTTCTATATAGACGGATGAGATCATACCCTGAGTTTCTTGGTGCTTCAAAAAATATTTCATCTTCTGGATACGGACTTTGAATCATCTCGTACCCTTTTTGCCTTAATTCATCAACAACTCGCCAAAATAGACTATCTATGACATTCATTCATTCGCGCTCCATTTTTTACATTATTATAACAAGAATCGTTCTTATCCGCATTTCTGAACAAAAAAATCCCGGCTTCTGCGGGATTAGAATGCTTGGCGAATAAATTTCGTCCGAAAATATGGGATTTTCATCAGCCACTTAATAAAAAAGTGACGCACTTGATTTTGACCTAAGATCAAATTCATCAGCCGATAACGATTTTGCACGAGAACGAATGCAAACAATGTGAACACAATGCTCCAAATCATTTTATTCATCATATTCCCTCCTATGTTCGTATCGTGGCTTAAATAGGATTTGTTTATGCATGAACCATCATTTTTATCACTTTCAATGGTTCTTTTCATTAGCCGGCTTTCACAATCTAATCCCTTGTTCTTTTGATTGAATATAATAGACCTCTTCACACTCTGATTGATCATAAGAAACGTCATTATTCACTTCCTCCCACATATTACGGAAGTATCTTTTCTTTCCACGAAATTTTTTCAAAACGGACCTCCTAGCAAAATGCCATTACATGCTGGTTTTTAATCAATGTGAAATCATATTGCATTTCACCCTACCGTACCTGCAACTCTGATGAAACGATCTCAACACAAAAAGCCCGTTCTTTGGACAATCAGCGGACTTTTACTTTTGATATAACGTACCTTTTTCACTGACAATCATAGACACCGGTATGTCGTGTGCTTCAGCCGGCACATGCTCGATTTGCTGTAACGACAGACAAAGGGCAATGGTTACGCCGTGGTAGTCAGCTAAGTAGCGGTCATAATAGCCGCCACCAAATCCAATCCGGTAGCCTTTTTGATCGAAGCATACCCCAGGCACAATGATTAAATCAATGGCTTCTTTATGTACAGCTGCCGACGCCCGTGGGTCTGGCTCCAATAGCCCAAAGTAGCTGGATGTCATCTTTGTTTCGGGTGTATATTCATAAAACATCATCTCTTTTGTTTCCGGAAAACAGGTGGGTATACATACTGTTTTTCCTTCTTCCCACGCTTTTTCAATCAGAGGCATTGTCGGTATCTCTTTTCCTCTAGACATTGTCAAAGCGATCGTTTTCGCCAGTTTCCATGCTGGCAGCTGCAATAAGTGCTCATGAAGTAAAGCCGTGCTGCACTCAAATTCTTCAGCGCTTATCTGATCCAGCTTGGCTAATGTTTGAAGGCGAAGCTCCTTTTTCATACAGATCATCTCCCATCATAAAAAAACAGCAGGAAAATTCCCTGCTGCTTACTTTGTTTCACGATGTAAAGTTTGTTTTTTATCACGTGAGCAATACTTTTTGAATTCAACGCGATCTGGATTGTTTCGCTTATTCTTTTTAGTAATATAGTTACGCTCACCGCATTCAGTGCAAGCTAGAGTAATATTTACGCGCATATTTTTCCCTCCAAACTAAAATCAATTCACATTCAGACCTAACTATAATACCACTTCTAGCTTAGGAATGCTAGAATGTTTTTTCACCAATTTCATTTTGAGTGCATTCACTTACATATCGCATGGTTATGTCATGAAAAATCGTCTGCTCCCCTATAAAACCTTATCCTTTGTCGTACTGTATACATGAGACCCCTCTTCTCCCCGCCTCTTTCATTTATTTTGACAGCGAAGCAAGGTTTCATACCCGTTTTACATATAAAAAGAAAAAAGATGAAAAAAAGGTGATTTTCTTCAGCAATTCCTTTTGAAACTAGCTTTTTTATGGTATAAAAAAGAAGGGTCGAAAACTGTCTGAAACAATCTTGAAAGCCTTTTATGGCTTTCAGCATTAAAATATGAATAAAAGGTGATGAAACATGGAAATTGCAATTATCGGATTGCTTGTTGTCAGTATTGTACTGATCGCATTCTCATATTTTCAAAGAGAGCCGATTAAAGAAGTCGAGCAGGAACTTGAAACACTTCAACTATCTGCAATGCAAGAAATCTATAAACTGAAAAAGAAAATGAAAGTGCTTGAAGAAGAATTACTTGAAACAAACATCGTCGTTCGCAAGCATTCAGAAATTGATCCATCCATCGCAAGACAGATCATTTCAAAGCACCAAAATGGCATGTCTCCTGAGGCCATTGCGCGCGCTGAGCATGTATCTGTAGAAGATGTCAACATGATCATTAAAGACAACGAGAGGGTGCTTGTATGACGAAAAAAAGCATCCAAACGTTTGCAGCAGGTATGATTCTTGCAACTGGGGTTCTTGCGATTGTCTTTTTTCTCACTGGGAAAGACGAGGCAGCAGCTGATACAACAACAAAAGAAACCCTCGCACAGAAAGTAACAGACACTGACGTGAAAAACTATTTAGACTCCAAAAAAGAAGTCACTGTCAGCCGTGAAACGTACCAGCAGCTTCTTGACTATAAAGAAAAAGCGCTGAAGGCAAATGAAGACGGCGATTCTAAGAGTGATAAACAAAAGCCTAAAGGCAAATCGATCAAATTCGTGATTAAAAACGGTATGAGTACAAGTGATGTTTCAGACATGCTGGAAAAGGACGGCATCATCAACTCGTCTAAAGATTTTAATGATTACGTGATTGACGCCGGCTACCATAAAGAAATTCGTGCAGGCAAGTTCAATTTAAAAACAGGGATGACGTTCAAACAAATCGTCAAAGCCTTAACAAAATAACAATAAAAACCCCCTGGCGGCACTGACCTCCAGGGGGTTTTTATTATCCAAATCGACCAGATATATAATCATTCGTTCTTTGATCGTTTGGCTCAGAAAACATCACATTCGTATCATTAACCTCAACAAGCTCCCCCATTAAGAAGAATGCCGTTCGGTCTGATACCCTAGCCGCTTGCTGCATGTTATGCGTCACAATGGCAATTGTATATTTCTCTTTCAATTTCATAATCAATTCTTCAATCTTTAATGTTGAGACAGGATCAAGCGCTGATGTTGGTTCATCCATTAATAAGATGTCTGGGCTTGTGGCAATGGCTCTTGCGATACAAAGACGCTGCTGCTGACCGCCAGAAAGGCCTAGAGCGGGAGCACTTAATCGATCTTTCACTTCATCCCAAAGGGCAACATCTCGAAGCGCTTTTTCAGCGATTTCTTTCAATTGCTGCTTGCTCTTTACTCCGTGAATTCTTGGTCCGTATACGACATTATCAAAGATAGACTGAGGGAATGGATTCCCTTTTTGAAACACCATCCCGACATTTTTACGCAGCTCCACTAAATCGACACGGCCTTTTAAAATGTTGTCACCGTTATACATCATATCCCCGGTGATTTTCACACCTGGCACTGTTTTGACCATGAGATTTAACGTTTTAATAAAGGTTGACTTTCCGCAGCCGGACGGGCCGATAATCGCTGTGACTTCATGCTCTCTTATAGCTAAGTCAATATGCTTCAATGCATGATGCTGTCCATACCAAAGATTCATATCATTCACACGAAACACTTCTTTTTTTGCTGTTTCAGTTGCTACTGCATTCATCAAATCCACCCGCCTTATCCAAATCGACCATTGATATAGTCTTCTGTTTTTTGCTGCGCAGGACGTGTAAAGATACGTTCTGTGGCATCATATTCCACTAGATCTCCGTTTAAGAAAAAGGCCGTACGATCTGATACACGGAGCGCTTGCTGCATGTTGTGTGTCACAATGACGATTGAATAATCATTTTTCAATTCCCCTAATAGTTCTTCAATTTTCGCATTTGAGATGGGGTCTAGGGCAGAAGCCGGTTCATCTAATAGCAGAACACTAGGTTTCATCGCAAGTGTACGTGCAATACAAAGGCGCTGCTGCTGACCGCCTGACAATGACAAAGCAGATCTGTGCAAACGATCTTTGACCTCATCCCATAGCGCCGCCTTTGTTAAGCTTTCCTCAACCGCATCATCAAGCACAGATTTTCTTTTTTCCCCGGCATACTTTAACGCATGGGTGATGTTATTGTAGATCGATTTAGGAAATGGATTTGGCTTTTGGAAGACCATGCCGATTTCTCTTCTTAAATTCACCACATTAATGCGGTCATCCAAAATATTTAACCCTTCGTACATGATCGCCCCTTCACTTCTCGCACCTGGAATTAAGTCGTTCATGCGGTTAATGCTGCGTAAAAAGGTAGACTTACCGCAGCCAGATGGGCCGATTAATGCGGTAATCGCATTCTTCTCGATCTCGAATGAAATGTGATTGACCGCTCTTTTTTCACCATAATAAATGCTTAAATCCTGCACCTGTAAAATCTGTTCCGCTTGAAGTGGAGCCTTTTTCGCTGCAATCTCTTTTTTTTCTGCCAGCATTTGAACCATATCCCCTTCACACCTCTCTCACATTATTTTGACGTAAGCTTTTTATGAATAAATGAACCAAGCCATCTAGCTGCTAAGTTGAACAATAAGACTGAAAGCACAAGTACAGCTGATGCACCATTTGCAATGGCTTCTGCATCTGGAATGATTCCTTGTGTATTGACGTTCCATATATGAACGGCTAATGTTTCTGCCGGTCTAAACACATTCAGCGGTGACGTATCAGAAAAAGGACTCCAGTTTGTGAAATCAAGGCGCGGTGTTGAGAGACCTGCTGTAAAAAGAAGAGCAGCCGCCTCACCAAAGACTCTTCCTGATGCTAAAATCGCACCGGTGATTATAGACGGAAGCGCACCTGGAATAAGGACCGTTTTGACTGTGTGCCACTTCGTTACACCAAGCGCAAGTGATGCTTCCTTTTGATCCTTCGGTACAGAGCGCAGCGCATCTTCTGTCACCCTGACCATCACCGGCAGGTTAAACACAGTGAGCGCAAGAGCTCCTCCAATGATCGTATAGCCCCAGCCTGTTAAATTCACAAACATGAGTAAACCAAACATCCCAATGACGATAGACGGAAGTGAAGACAGCACTTCAATACATGTACGAATAAAATCTGTGACTTTGTTTTGAGGTGCATACTCTGCCATATACACTCCGCCGCCGACGCCAAGCGGGACTGTAATCAGCATCGTAATAAACAAAATATAAAACGAGTTAAACAGCTGATCCCTGATGCCGCCGCCAGAGCCAATCGCACTTGAGCGGGTTGTCAAAAAGTCGAAATTTAATTCTTTTGCACCGTTGAAAATGATATAAGAAAACAAACCAACGAGAATCGCCGTAATAATGGCAGCACATAATCCAAATATAAATGTGGCAAAACGATCGGTCATTTTGCTATTCATTAAATCTTCCTCCTAGACGACAAGTAT
This sequence comes from Bacillus sp. YBWC18, assembly GCF_002998775.1. Lineage (NCBI taxonomy): Bacteria > Bacillati > Bacillota > Bacilli > Caryophanales > Bacillaceae > Bacillus > Bacillus sp. YBWC18. The sequence goes on from NZ_PVRI01000002.1 coordinate 137,202, forward strand.
CTGATAATGAGTATGAACATAAATGATACAACTAGAAGGACAAGTCCCATTGACCAAAGTGTATTGTTCTCAACACTTCCATACGTTGTGTGACCCATGTTTAACGTAATAATGGTTGTTAATGTACCAGCTGTATCCATAATGCTCTCTGGTAAATTACGCGTGTTTCCAATGACCATCTGTACAGCAAGGGCTTCTCCAAATGCTCTAGCCATGCCGAGCACGACCGCTGTCATTAATGTTGGCAGAGCTGCCGGGACAAGCACACGTCTAATCGTTTGCCATCTTGTTGCGCCTAGTGCATACGATCCCTCACGTAAACTTTTTGGAAGTGAAGCCATTGCATCAGTCGCAATGGATGTAACGGTTGGCAGTATCATAATAGACAGGACGATCGTTCCTGCTAACACGCTATGCCCTGAGCCGCTTGACTTGAAATGTCCGATAAACGGCACCAATACTGTAAGACCTATGAATCCGTAAACAACGGATGGAATCCCTACAAGCAATTCAATGACTGGCTGGAGAATTTTACGTCCCCAAGCAGGTGCAATTTCTGTCATAAAGATTGCGCCTGCGATGCCTAGCGGCGCTGCAATGAGTGCCGATAGGAGTGTGACGGCGATTGATCCGAAGATAAAAGGAAATGCACCGTACTGCGGGTTTTCTGCTGTTGGGTTCCAATTGATACTGGTTAAGAACTCAATTGGGCTTACACCATTTACGATGAAAGATTGTAAACCCTTAATGCCAAGGAAGATGGTGATGGCGATGGATACAGCAATCATTAAGAATGCGCAGAATCTCACCAAAATACTTCCTCTTACTTCATCCATTTGCCTATTTTTCTTCGAGCTGATCAGTCGATCGCTCGCTTCTGTATGTTCTATCTGCTTCATCTTTTTCTACACTCCTATGAATGTCATAAAAGGAAAAGTGAAAAGCTCCACTTTTCCTTCATCAGCAATTCAAGACCTCTTACTTATCTGTTTGTTTACCTGTTGCGTCTCTTTCTACTTTCATATTAGAAACTGAGATGTAGCCTTGGTCTTTAACGATTTCTTTTTGTACTTCATCACTCATGAGGTAATCTAAGAATTGTTTTGCTAGACCATCCGGCTCACCTTTTGTATAAGAGTGCTCGTATGCCCAAATTGTATATTTACCGCTTTCTACATTGCTTTCTTCCGGTTTCACACCATCAATGCTAAGCGGTGTAATTTTGTCATCTGTTAAATAGGAGAATGCTAGGTATCCAATCGCACCTGGTGTTTCTGCAATCAGTTTTTTCACTGTGTTTGAAGAATCTTCTGTGATTCCTTCTGCAGGTGTTGCACCATCAAGTGCATATTTCACAAATGTTGCACGAGTTCCTGAAGAGTCAGGTCTGTTCACAAGAGTGATTTTTTGGTCTTTCCCGCCAAGCTCTTTCCAGTTTTTGATTTTACCAGTGAAGATTTTTTTCAATTCGTCCTTTGTGATGTCTTTGACACCAACTTCAGGGTTTACAGCTGCTGCCATTCCAACAACTGCTACTTTGTGGTCTTTTAAAGCTTTTGCGTCGATTCCGTCTTTCTCTTCTGCGAATACATCTGAGTTACCAATTTGTACAGATCCTTCTGAAACTTGAGAAAGTCCTGTTCCTGAACCGCCGGCTTGTACTTGAATATCGGCTTTTGGATGTTTATCCATGAATTTTTCTGCTGCCGCAAGAACTAAAGGCTGCATCGCAGATGATCCTGAGATGGTAATGGAACCTGATGCCTCATCTTTGTTTGAAGCATTTCCTTTACTGTCTTTTGAATCTCCGCTTGAGCTGCTGTTTCCGCATGCTGTGACGAATGCTAACAATGCGATAGTAAGGAAAGTAAGCAGCCATAATTTGTTCTTTTTCATTTCAAGAATACCCCCTGAATAATTTGTCCTACGAGTAATACATTAAAGGTTCTTTATTAATTTCGTTTAAATGGAATGTTAAGGTTTTGTAAATGTCGAAGTTTTGTAGAGATCTTGCGATGTTTTTTATGCATTTTGTCAATTTATCTCGAAAAATTTGAAGAAAACGTAAAAAAACGCCCACAAAAAGTGAGCGTTTTTACCTAGAAAAGGTCTAGTCATTTGTTTCTGCTTCATTTTCAATTTTATTTTTGTTCTTCGCTTGTGTATCATTGCTTTCCTGTTTTGATTTCAGCTCAAAGTACTTGTCTAATACTTGTTCACCGATATCATTTGTAATTGGATAGCGCTGGTTGTAGTCTTGATACACCCACGGTACAACGACGGAAATGGCCACTTCTGGATTATCAGCAGGCGCATACGCAACAAGAGTGGTGTTATACGTTGGTGTGCCGCGTTTGCTTTTAATTGGGCCGTCATAGAATGATTGAGCGGTCCCTGTTTTGCCAGCCGGGTTGTATTTTTTGTTGCCAAAGTTCGAATAGGCTGTCCCTCGTGGGTTCTGCATAACAAGCTTGAAGCCTTGCTGAACACGCTTGATCTCATCACTTGTCATGTCTAGCTTATTCAATACGTCCGGTTTGACGGATTCTGTTACAGCACCAATGCCGCGCTGCGGATCTGGCTCTCTCACTTCTTTAACAAGCTGCGGACGTAAACGATATCCGCCATTGGCAACCGTTGAAACGTATTGCGCCATTTGCAGCGGTGTAAACGTATCATACTGTCCAATTGCATAGTCAAGCAGGAGACCAGATTGTGTAGACGTTCCCCGGTAGCCTGTCGCTTCGTTTGGCAGGTCAATCCCTGTTTTGACACCGAGACCAAATTTACTGAAATTATAACGGAATGTATCAAAAGCTTTCGGATCGATTGGGAGCGGCTGGTTCTTACGATACTCCCCTTTTCCAACGGCAATCGCTGTTTTAAACATATACACGTTAGATGAACGCTCGAGTGCCGTTAAATCATTAATGAGTCCCATATTTTGATAGGATTTCTTTGGCGGTGACTTCGCGATATACAGCGGTTCATCATACTGGGTACTTCCAATGTGCAGCGCGCCTGTTTTATATCCCGTCAGTACAGTTGCCCCTTTTACGGCTGAGCCCATCGCATAAGATGATGTCATCGTTCCTAATGCGTAGTCATCAAATTTGTATTTTCCGTTTTTATTTGAAATCTGTTTCCCCGCAACTGAGAGAACTTCTCCATTTCTCGGGTCCATCATGACTACAAACGCGCGATCAAGAAGCTCTGTGCCGCCTCTTTGTTTCGCACTTCTCAAGTTCTTTTCAACGATTTTTTCAACCGCTTTTTGCAGCTGAATATCGATGGTGAGCACAAGGTCTTTCCCGCTCTTTCCTTCTGTTAGCACTTTAGAGCTTGTCACATTGCCCTCTTTATCAGTTGTGCTCTGTTCTTTTTCCTTTTGGCCTTGCAGGACATCTTCATATTGATATTCTAGATAGCTTTTTCCTACACGATCATTTCGGCTGTAGCCGAGCGATAAATAATGTTCAAGAAGTGACTGCGGAAGTCCTTCATCACTTGAGGACACACTGCCGAGCATACTGCGGAGCAGTCCTTTATACGGATAGCTGCGTGACCAGTCTGTTGTGACATCCACACCTGGCAGCTCGTCCAAATGCTCAGAGACGTAAGCAATTTCGCTTGGCTTCACATCATCATTTTTAATGAATTGAGGCGTAAGTGCATAACCTGCATCCATCTGTCTTTTAATCGCAAGCACTTGTAAGTCTTTTTTCGTCAGTTGATTTAATTCCTTGTCCGTGATGCGCTTCAGCTGAAGCTCATATAATTTATCATCAGCGACCTTATCGTCACCCTTTAATTTCGATTCCTTTTGAACAAGCTTTTTCGCTTCATTCGGATGCGTTAAAATCCAGAAATCTTTTTTGTCACGATCTGTGTTTTTTTTCGTACTCACATGAATCATATCCGCTAATTTTGTAGCCACTTTGAGCCGCTCTTCTTGTGAAGTTGTCGAGGTTCTCGTATATGTAATGGCATTTAGCGCTTTATTACTGACAATCGTATTATAGTTTCGATCGTAAATTTTTCCGCGTGGAGCAGATGAGCTGACATTCACATCTTCTTGTTTTTCTGCCTGCTTTTTATAATCTTCTCCATTGACAATTTGTACAAATCCGAGTCTCACAACAACACCGGTAAAAATAATAAACGCAGCTAAAAATAGTAAATTCAGCCGGAGTGGAAGTGTTTTGCGCCCTTCCTTTGCGTCTTTTTTGTTTTTCTTGTTTCTCATCACATCACCTTTTCTATCAAGAAAGAAATGGCACCCCTTTTTGTGTATAAAAGGTGCCATCATCATTTTAGCGGTTTTTCTATTATTTATCTAGAAATTTGATGTTCCATTGGTAAGAAATTTTACCTTTCTCCCTTAATAAGGTTCGTGTGAGAAACTGGCTTTTGACCGTCAGTCTCTTTCATATCAGCTGTTTTTTCTTTTAAATGAATATCTTTTACAAAATAATAAATGAGTGTGTGTCCCGCTCCAAGCACAACAAGAGAAGCAGGAATTCCGAGCTCATCACCCAGTAAGGTGACAGATAGAAGAAACAACAAAATGGAACAAATACGGCCAGCATTTAAAAACAGCTCCCTGACCACAATATATTCAATTCGCGCTTTCCTTGCATACCTTGCATGACCGATGACATCGTATGTTAAGGATACATATGGAACAAGCAGAAGCGGGTATCCTATCGCAATGGCTACCGCATACATGAGAAGTGATACATAGGACAAGTGAAAGACGATTAAGAACAAGGCGCCGTATAAAATCAGCCCGCCAAGCATAATGGCTTTCTTTCGCCACTTTTTCTTAATCAAACGTGTAGCGAAGAAATAAGCGAAAAAGGCAACACCGGAGTTCACTAAACCAAACGTCCCGAGAGCAAGCTCACTGTTTGTTGCAATAAACACAAAGACACTGATTAAGAAGACAAAGACCCCTTCACGAAGCCCTTGAAAAAAGTGAGCTGTTGTAATCTTACGCCAATTCTCGTCGGCATGGCGTTCTTTCCATATTTGCTTGATGATAAATTTCCCTTTTGACTGCCTTCTCTTGAGGAAAAAGCTCATCACAACCGCCAGTGAAAACAAAAAAAGCGATAACGTGAAAATCACCGTATAGCCTGTATCATCCGTTAATTGAGAAATGACAATCCCCGCAATGAGAGGACCGATCATGCCAGCAGTAGATGACAGCACTCCGAGAAACCCATTAAAGAAATCTCTTGTTTCAGGCTCAGTGATCTCAAAGGTAAGTACGTTAAAAGCAAGCCAGTAAAAACCATAGCCGATCCCAAGGACACTCCCTAATAAAACAAGCCGCGCGGCCGCTTGCTCTCCTGCCATTAAGACAATTAAGTAAAAAGCGGCTAAAAAGATAACGCCGAAACGAAGAACAAACGCCCGGTCTATTTTTTTAGCGAGCCGGCCTGCGAATAAAAATGTAATGGGCTGAAGCACAACAATAGCCAGATTGTAAATTGCAAGATCCGTGAATTTCCCAGACTGTTTCCATAAATACACGTTTACAAACGTATTTGAAAGCGCAATGGCAAGTGCATATAATCCGCCAATCGTGAGGAGGAGCATTAAATCTCTTGTAACATCCATGTCCCCGAACATTTTCTTTAATCTGCTCATATATTTCATTCTCCTTTTCTACACAATAGTCTGTCTCATCAAAAGGCAGATATGTAAAAAAAGGAGGGAAAATATAAAAAGACCTGCTTCTCTAAAGAGCAGGTCTTTTCAAATCGAATGATTTATTTAGCTTCGCTGTAAAGGCGAGCCACTTCATCCCAGTTCACAACATTCCAGAAAGCTGAAATGTAATCAGGACGACGGTTTTGGTAGTTTAGGTAGTAAGCATGCTCCCAAACGTCAAGTCCTAGAATTGGTGTTTTTCCTTCAGTTAAAGGAGAATCTTGGTTTGGCGTGCTTGTGATTTCAAGTTTGCCATTGTTCACAACAAGCCATGCCCAACCAGAACCAAAGCGCCCTGCAGCTGCTGCAGCGAAATCAGATTTGAATTTTTCAAATCCGCCTAATTCTTTTTCGATTGCATCTGCAAGTTCACCAGTTGGTGCGCCGCCACCGTTTGGTGAAAGAAGCGTCCAGAATAATGAGTGGTTAGCATGTCCTCCGCCATTGTTACGTACAGCTGTACGGATGTTTTCAGGCACAGAGTTTAGGTTAGCCACTAGCTCTTCGATTGATTGATCTTCAAGAGCTGATACACCTTCGATTGCTTTGTTTAAGTTTGTTACGTATGTGTTGTGGTGTTTTGTGTGGTGAATCGTCATTGTTTCCTTGTCGATATGTGGTTCTAATGCATCGTAAGCATATGGTAATTCTGGAAGTTTAAAAGCCATGGTTAAATTCCTCCTTAGAAATGTATGTACTGAAATGCTTCCTTAGGTCGTAAGCAAGCAATTCAACCTACTCAAAGAGTATCAAAAGAATTGGCTTGTTTCAATGTTATTGCTCATGATCTGAAACATTTCAGTGTTTATTTTGTATTTAGCCCTTTAGAAAAAGTTTTAAACTCCCTTTTTCTATTTAGCGAAGGACATAAAATAAAAAGATGCCCAGCATCAGCGCTTGAATCAATCCTTTGGCAAATACACCTGATATAAACCCGATTAATGAGCCTAATCCCACTTTCACACTCGTCTTCACATCTTTTTGATGAACAAGGAGCTCTGCAATGACACTTCCGATAAATGGACCAATGATAATTCCTGCAATGGGAATCACAAAAGGACCGACTAATAACCCAATGGTGCTTCCCCAAATAGCTGCACGACTGCCGCCAAAACGCTTGACCCCAATGAGGTTTGAGACATAATCTGCCGCAAATAATACCGCGGTAAACACGGCTTGAATGAGCCAGAACGTCAGTGTAAGCGGCTCGAAGCTGAAAAAGAAACCATATAGAATAAATCCGAGAACCATAAAGACCACGCTAGGGATAATTGGATAAACAAGTCCAACAAACGCAATGATAAATGCACAGATAACCAGAATCCAATACAGCACGTCCAAGTCACTGCCGCCTCCTTTTTATATGCTGTATACATTATGCCTCATTCCATCTATCTTAACCAGCGATGAAGGCCATACTTGTACTTGATAGATAGACATTGATACAATATGAGAAATAGAAAAGAATGTAGGAAGTGAATTGATTGAACGTATTTAAACTATTGTTAAAAGGCATTTATTCTCCAAAAGATATTGCTAAAGCACGGTTTACAGGGATTGGCAAAGCGATTTTATTCATTTTTATCCTTTCGATCATCGCAGCAGTTCCTCAGGGTTATCATATGAGTCAAGAGATCTCGAATGCGATGTCAGGATTTCAGCATGTGATCAAAAAAGATTTACCTGATTTCTCAATCGAAAAAGGAAAGCTTCAAGCGGATCAAAGTGAACCGATAGAAAAAGAAGAAAACGGCATTACGATCATCTTTGATCCTGCTGAAAAAATAAAAGCAAGTGAGCTTGAATCAAAGCAAACGGCCATTGCTTTATTAAAAGAAAAAGCAGTGATCGCCATTGATGGCCAAATGACAGATATCCCGTACCAGCTGCTTGGCGGAACGCTGACAAAAGACGAACTCGCCCGCGTCACAAATCAGAATCAAGCGATTATTATCCCAGTCATCTGTGTGCTGCTGTATCTATCAACTGCGGCTCTCATGTTCATTAGCGCAACATTCCTTGCGATGCTTGGTACATTTATTAAACGCATGCAGCAAAAAGAGCTGTCTTTCCAAATGCTATGGAAGCTCTCCGCTTATTCACTCACATTAACAACGGTCTTTTTCGCCATCATGAGTGCATTAAACACACCTGTTGCGAACTCATTTTTATTAAATTGGGTCATTAACTTTATCTTCTTATATCTTGTCGTAAAGGAAATACCCGCTAAACATAAACCACTTGTCAAAAATTAATGAGTAAATGAAAGCTCCCCCAACTTGGAGGAGCTTTTTATGTATGTTCATGCTCTATGATTCATCTGGATGAATCATCGCAAACAAATAATGATCCTCCCACACGCCATTAATCTTTACTTTTTTACGATTCAGTCCCTCATTTTCAAAACCTGTCTTTTCAAGCACACGAATGGAACCTATATTACCCGGCTTTACTCCAGCCTCAATACGATGAAGGTGCAGTTCATCAAAGGCATAATCGATGATTAAACGAATGGCTTCTGTCATATACCCTTTCCCGCCATGCTTTTCATCAAGTACATACCCCAGCCAAGCTCCTTCTATCGGGCCTCTTACGACAGAACTTAATGAGATCGTCCCAATTAAGGCATCTGTTTCATTTAAGAAAATACCATGCATGTAAGCTTCATCCTGTGCGCACCTTTCCACACTGCGCTGAATTCGTTCAATTTGACGAGATAACGTGAAAAAATTATCTTTGACCAAAGGTGTAAATTGCTGAAAATATGAGCGATTCTCAAGTTCAAGTGTGAATAGTGATTGTGCATCATTTTCTGTTAGCGTTCTCACATATATATGCTGACTTAGTTTCTTCATAAACTCCCCCTTCTTTTATTTTATCATAATGGTCATAGAAGCTTGAAAAAAGCACCGCCAAGCGTAAAACAAAGTGTTTTTTCAATTCATTACAAGACTCACTAGAACTAACTAGAACCACGCTTTCCAGCTTTTCTCCTCATTTTGGTTCTATCATTTCAGGACATGCATAGACTGAAGTAAACTCTTAAAAGCGGTGAGTGAAATGCGACGTATTATTTTTTTGCTAATCAGTTTGTTTGTCCTTTTTATTATCTTTTTTGATTTAAAAAATGGCACCATCCCTGTTGAAGAAGGTCCAGCTGTCCCTGCAAATGCCTTTCAAACACCTGAGAAAAAAGCATATAAGAATGTGACTGTGAAACAAGGTGAAACCGTCGTCTCTATCGTCCATACAAGCAAGCCACTTGATGAAGTCATTGAAGATTTTGAAGAGCTGAATCAAGGCGTCAAAGCAAACGAAATTCGGGCAGGCAGCACATATAAGTTTCCGGTGTATAAGAGATAAAACGTTAATTCCTTGTCATTCATACAAAGAGACTGTTACAATATGAACTGTAAAACAAGACGTACATGGCAAATGATTGCTTGTACACTAAGGAGCGATTGACAAGTGAGTGAAGTCACACATCGTACTAAAACGCGTCCCGTCAAAGTGGGACCTTTAACTATAGGTGGAAATAATGAAGTTGTCATCCAAAGTATGGCAACAACCAAAACACATGATGTCGAAGCGACAGTAGCTGAAATTAAGCGTCTTGAAGAAGCAGGCTGTCAAATCGTGCGTGTCGCATGCCCAGACGAGCGTGCAGCAAATGCGATTGCGGATATTAAAAAACGAATCAACATCCCGCTTGTTGTCGATATTCATTTTGACTACAAGCTTGCACTGAAAGCCATTGAAGCAGGTGCAGACAAAATTCGAATCAACCCAGGGAACATCGGAAGACGAGAAAAAGTCGAAGCTGTTGTGAAAGCAGCAAAAGAAAAAGGCATTCCAATCCGTATTGGGGTAAACGCCGGTTCATTAGAGAAAAAAATTCTTGATAAATACGGCTATCCAACAGCAGATGGCATGGTCGAAAGTGCACTGCACCACATTAAAATTCTAGAAGATCTAGATTTTCATGATATCATCGTCAGCATGAAAGCATCTGATGTTAACCTAGCAATTGAGGCGTACGAAAAAGCGGCAAAAGCGTTTGACTACCCTCTTCACCTTGGGATTACTGAATCAGGTACATTATTTGCAGGTACAGTCAAAAGTGCAGCTGGTCTTGGCGCTATCTTGAATATGGGGATTGGTAACACACTTCGCATCTCATTAAGTGCTGATCCAGTTGAGGAAGTGAAAGTAGCACGTGAACTGTTGAAATCATTTGGTCTTGCATCAAATGCAGCAACACTGATCTCTTGCCCAACTTGTGGCCGAATTGAAATCGACCTCATAAGCATTGCAAATGAAGTCGAAGAATATATCTCCACGATTAAAGCACCGATTAAAGTAGCTGTTCTCGGCTGCGCTGTAAACGGTCCAGGTGAAGCGCGCGAAGCTGACATCGGAATCGCCGGCGCTAGAGGCGAAGGCCTATTGTTCCGTAAAGGTGAAATTGTTCGTAAAGTGCCAGAAGAAACAATGGTCGAAGAACTGAAAAAAGAAATCGATAAAATCGCTGAAGAGCATTATGCAAAAATGGAAGCTGAAAAAGAAAAAGCGAACGCATAACAAAAAACGCCTGACGTCACTGTCAGGCGTTTTTCTGTTCTTGTTAAAAGAACGGGGTGATAAATATGCCAAGGATGACGGAAACAATTCCGATCCCGATTGACCACGCGCCAAGCGCATGTGCTCCTTTTCTTCTTGCAATATAACCAACGACGATTGCCGCTACTCCTAATAGCACCGGCAAGACAAATAGTGAGATAATCGCAATTGCGAGTGCTGTATAGCCTATCCCCTTACTGCCTGAATCGTCACCTGCTTGGTCACGTTCTCGTCTATCTACTCGATCTCTTGAAGCCTGATATGGCTCTGCAATTTCAGCAGCTGTTTCCTCTAGATAGCCATCATCATTACTAAAGTTTGTGTCGATTTCACGATCATTTCTTCTGAAATCTTCGTCTCTTTCCATGATCAATTCCCCCTTTTGGTTAATAGAAAGGAGCTTTTTTAGTATGAGCAAAAATGTCTGTTTCATGTTTGCTAAAACTTGCTGGAATTGTGAATTGATTATGTTACACTTTAAGAGTATAAAAATGAGGAGTGTGGGCATGTTACGTTTAGGAATTGATATAGATGGCACAGTGACGGCGCAGGACACCTTTGTTCCCTATTTAAATAAGTCGTTTCAATGTGCCATGACACTAGATGATATGACAGAATATGATTTGACGAAGCTTTTAAATATTTCTCAAGAAGAATTTTGGGGCTGGATGAATGAGCATGAGCCTCTTATATATAAACAGGCAAAGCCTGCTAAGGATGCAAAAGAGATTCTTGATCAAATGAAACATCAACACAGGCTGATTTATATTACAGCAAGAAGGCAGCATCATGCAGATATCACCTACGAGTGGTTTCACAAACACCACGTGCACTATGATGACATTGAGCTGGTTGGCGGTCATCATAAGCTCGAAGCTGTTCAAAAGCACAAAATTGATGTGTTTTTCGAGGATCATCATGGGAATGCTACGATGATTGCAAAAGAGGCTGACATTCCGGTTATTCTTTTTAACTCCCCTTATAATCAAATGCCCCTTGACGACAGGATTATACGCGTCAACAACTGGCAGGAAGCATCTCAATGGATCAAACAATACGAGCAGCGTTTGGAAACTGCTTATTAATGTAGAAAAGCCGATACTTTAATATATCGGCTTTTTTGATGGAACAAGCTGACCTTCTTTCATGAGAAAATGGTACAGTGCTCCCTTCATGCCTGCCTGATTCAAGTAGTAGCACGTTTCCAGCTTCACCTGAATGTTCTTCCATGCATGCAGTGTATGTAAATGTTTCTCAATGCTTGATAGTAAATCCGGTCTTGCACTTACGCCGCCGCCAATGAGGATTTTCTCTGGATTAAGAACAGTTGCTACATTGTAAATGCCAATGGCGATTCGCTTATACCACTGATCCACCAGCTTCTCAATGGACGGATCGTGCTTTGCCTTTTCAAAAATTTCTTGACCGTCTATTTGAGTTCTTTGCGGAATTCCTTGCTTTTCTTTATAGCTGCGAATTAATCCAGCCGTTGAAGCACTGCTGTTGAGTGTTGTAAATTGTCCATTTTCTGTCTCTGTCAGCATCATGCCAAATTCACCGCCGCGGAAGGAAGCCCCGCGCACAAGCTGACCGCCAGCGAAAAGACCACCGCCAACACCTGTCCCAATCGTCATACAAATAAAGCTGTCACAATCTTTCGCATGGCCACTATATTTTTCTGCAAGAGCTGCACAATTCGCATCATTTTCAACTTCAACACGAAGAGATGTTTTCTCTTCTAGCAGTGTTTTTACATTTTGACCATTTAAGGCGATGATGGCTCCTGCAAATTCTGTATAACCTGTTTCACTGTCCACAAAACCCGGAAGACTAATAGCGATTCCGCTGACATCCGACGTTCTTTGATATTGCTTGACCACATCCGCCATAGCTTCTAAAAACGGTTCAAGCTGCCGGCAGTTCGTTTGATAGTCACCGCTCGTGACCAGCTCCCCATCCTGATCCATTAATCCATGTTTTGTTCTCGTCCCGCCTACATCGAACACGACATAATACGCCACTTTTGACCCCACTCCCTTTACTCCAAAAAACGCAAATTGCTGCATCGTACCTTGTTCTCATTTTAATGAAACAGCCGCCCTTTGTAAAACGTTTTCAAAAAGACAAAAGAAAAAGCCAGCTCTGCGGCTGGCTTTTTCATGAGTGAACTTCCTTCGGTTCGCAGGAAGGACACGTTCCGTAGATTTCGAATTTATGTCCGCTAATGTGATAATCCTCTAAATCGGCGTCTAGCTTGTCCATAGGACAGGCATCGATCTCCTTTGTTTTACCGCATGCAAGACAAATAAAGTGATGGTGGTGATGAGAAAATGAGCATTTAAAACGAAAAAGCTTCTCCCCTGACAATTCCGTTGTTTCTAATATACCTAAGTCTTCATATAGCGATAAGTTTCGATATATCGTATCAAAGCTAAGACCCGGGTAGTCTTCACTTAGTGCCGTCAGCACATTTTTAGCGGTCAAATATTTATCAGAATCAGAAAACAATTGAAGCATATCTTCACGTTTGCTTGTATATTTGTAGCCTTTTTCCTTTAATAAATCAAGCGCTTCTTGTACGTTCATGATGATTCCCCCTTCTGAATTTTCCAATACTAATACATCCGATTAAAATCAAAATGGACAGCATCACAATGGTTCCGCCTGGCGCTAAATCTAGATAATAGCTTAAGATTAATCCGGCCAATACAGACAATTCACCGAACAAGATCGAAAGGAAGATCGCCTGTTTAAATCCTTTAGCAATGCGGATACTTGCCGCAACAGGAAGCGTCATAAGCGCAGAGACAAGCAGTGTACCTACGATACGCATCGATGCCGCAATGACAAGTGCGACGACTAAGATAAAAATAAAATGAATCCATTTCGCTGAAATACCAGAAGCCTTTGCATGCTCTTCATCAAAAGAAAGTAAAAACAATTCTTTATATAAAAGCACGACAACTAACACAACAACGAGTGAGATCCCAACAATAATCCAAAGATCTAATCTCGAAACCGCACTGACACTTCCGAACAAATAACTAAACAAATCGGTATTAAAGCCATTCGCTAGTGAAATAAAGATGACGGAAATCCCGATACCACCTGATAAAATAATAGGAATCGCAAGCTCCTGATAATGCTTATACACGGAGCGCAGACGTTCAATAAACAATGAACCGGCAACAGAAAACGCCATCCCTAAGTACAGCGGGCTCACCCCTGTAAAGAGGCCAAACTTTTTATCAAGAAATAAGCTTGCTGCAATACCGGCAAGTGATACGTGACTGAGGGCATCTGCAATCAGCGAGAGCCTTCTCACGACGATAAATACACCAAGTAAGGGCGCAATAAAGCCGATCAGCATTCCTGCGATAAACGCATTTTGTAAAAATTCATAATGAAAAAATGGAAATAGCATTATTCATGTCCCCCATGATGGTGATGATCGTGATGAATCACTTGAATGTCATGTCCGTAAAATTGAGATAACGCTTGATCATCCATTGAATCAAACGTTTCTGCATCCCCGTGGAAATGAAGTGTCTGATTTAAGCAAGCCACATGGGTGACTTTATCAGACACGGTGCCAACGTCGTGTGTGACGAGAATTAAAGACATTCCTTTTTCTTTGTTCAATGTTTCAAGCAGCTGATAAAAGCCTTCTACTGTCCGCTGGTCTACCCCAACCGTCGGTTCATCTAAAATGAGCAGCTTTGGCTGACTGACGAGCGCACGGGCAATAAAAGCACGTTGCTGCTGACCACCTGAAAGTTCACCGATGTTTTGGTGCTTTAAATCTTGTATGCCAACTGAGCGAATGGCATCCTCAACTTGCCATTTGTCCTGCTTGCTCATTCGTTTGAATAAACCAATTTTCGCCGTCAATCCACTTGCAACGACCTCGTAAACAGAAGCAGGGAAACCCGTATTAAAACTATTCGCCTTTTGAGAAACAAATCCAATTTGATCCCAGTCTCTAAATTTTGACGCAGGCGTGCCAAATAGCTTTAATTCACCTTGCTGTGGTTTAATGAGCCCAAGCAGGCATTTTAATAAGGTTGTTTTACCAGATCCATTCGGTCCAACAAGTGCTAGAAAGTTCCCTTCCTCTACTGTTAAATGAATGTGATCAATGACATTTCGCTGTCCATACGAGTACGAAATATCCTTCATTTCAATAATTGGCTTTGCCATGAATCTTTCCACCTTTAATCAATATAAAAAGAATGATTACGATTTATACAACAAAAAGAAAATGGCTTTTGCCATTTTCTCTGTCCATACATACATTTCATTATATAAAAGAAAGATTAAAAAGTAAAATAAAAGCTAATGAATGGCTGTTTTGAACTTACCGCCTTTTGTTTCATGCGTATCCATAATCGTAATAAATGCTTGACCATCAATTTCAAATACAATGGATTTTAGCTTTGTAATTTCAAGTCTTGTGACAACGGCGTAGATGACATCCTTTTCTTCATCTGTATAACCGCCTTTCCCTCTCAGCTTTGTCGTTCCCCTGCCAAGTCGATGAAGAATCGCATCTGAAATTTCATCATAATAATCTGACACGATAATGACAGCTTTTGTTTCATCAAGCCCTTGAATGACAGCATCAATTGTTTTCATTGCCAAATAATATGTCATGACAGAATACATAGCCTGCTCTGGTCCGAAGACAAAGCCTGCCCAAATAAAAATGAACACATTGACGATCATGACAAACTCACCGACAGAGAAAGGAATTTTTTTCGTCAGAAGAATTCCTAAGATCTCTGTTCCATCCATTGAGCCTCCATTACGGATGACAAGTCCAACACCAAAACCAAGTAATAGCCCGCCAAATACAGTGGCTAAGATCGGCTGATTTGTAAATGCCTCTACATGATGGAGTGAAGATTCAATCACGGCTAAGCTGACAATCCCAATCACAGTGGAAATGAGAAACGTTTTCCCAATATGTTTGTATCCTGATATCATAAATGGAATATTCAAAATGACAACAATCGTCGCAAAATTGATGAATGGGTTATCTGTAAAGAGATAATCCAAAATAAGCGAAATGCCGATGATGCCTCCATCAATAATATTGTTTGGCACTAAAAATAATTCAATGCTGACTGCTGCGCATGCAGCTCCTACTAGAATCAGGAAAATTCTCAAAATAAAATGAGGCACTGATTCCTTTCTATGCTGTTTACTATTTGCCATACGTTCTCCCTTCTACACATGTTAAATTTTCAATGAACATTTTATTCACTTTACTATTTTATCATTTCACAGGGTAAAATAAAATTTTTTGCACATTTTCCGTTTTCGCCCATACATTGTTACAGAGGGGAGGAATGGAATTGATTTTAATTCAAAAAATTGTCCTGCAGCGGCTTAATCAGATCACAGCAAATGATCTGTTAAGGTATGCGAAACAGTATGGTGTCAGTTTAACGTCAAACCAAGCTGCCGAGGTGGCCAAACTCATGAATGGGAAAAACGTCAATATTTTTAATGATGCAGAGCGTAACCGGCTTCTTAAGCAAGTGGAAGCGATTACTTCTAAACAGACAGCTCAGACTGTCAATGATCTGTTTAATCAGTTTACAAGTTAAGCAAAAAAGGGCCGCATTTAGCGGCACCTCATGATGTTGTATGCTTTTTTACTGACCCTTAATTTTATCTAGTAAGCCTTCGTCAAATTGCTTTTCTCTCAGCATCGCAATTTCGAATTTGTAAGGTGGTTTTTTGTTCTTTTTATCTTCACCTACATAAGGCGTTTCTAAGATTTTGGGCACATCTTGAAGCTGCGGGTGATGCACAATATAGTTCAGTGCATCGAAGCCAATTTCACCAAAGCCGATATTTTCATGTCGGTCTTTTCTTGCGCCTTGTACGTTTTTACTGTCATTAATATGAAGAACCTTGATTCGGTCAATACCGACGATTCGATCAAATTCTTCTAACACCCCATCAAAGTCAGTTACAATCGGATAACCAGCATCGTGTGTGTGACATGTATCAAAGCAGACAGAAAGTGCTTCGTTATGTGTTACTCCGTCGATAATTTGGGCAAGCTCTTCAAAGCTTCTTCCGCACTCTGATCCTTTGCCTGCCATTGTTTCAAGTGCAATTTGAACCTCTTGCCCTTTTACGATGACTTCGTTTAAACCTTCAATGATTTTTTGGATTCCTGCTTCTGGTCCTGCTCCGACATGCGCACCTGGGTGGAGAACAATCTGCCCTGCACCTAGCGCTTCTGTACGTTCAATCTCAGAGCGAAGGAAGTCCACGCCAAGCTCAAATGTCGCTGGATTGACGGTGTTCCCAATATTAATAATATACGGTGCATGTACGACGATATCTGTCATACCATGCTCTTTCATATGCGCTTGTCCAGCTTCAATATTGAGGTCTTCAATTTTTTTACGGCGCGTATTTTGCGGTGCACCTGTATAAATCATAAACGTATTCGAACCATAAGAGGCAGCTTCTTGACTCGCTGCAAGAAGCATATGTTTTCCGCTCATGGATACATGTGAACCAATCTTCAACAATGTTTCCCCCTACTTTCCATTACGCTTTGACTTTCTACGTTCCTGTCTCTTGATTTTGTCCATCTCACGTGTCATTTTCTTTTTATATCCAGGTTTGACGGCTTTCGGTTTTCTCACAAGACGCTTTGCTTTTTCTTCAATTTCATTAGGTGCTTTTTTACGTCTTTGACGCTTCAAGCGGTCATCTGCATCTCGCCATTCGCCATGAACAATGGTTTTGTTTTCAAACACAACGCCCATTTTCTCGATTTGAATGAGTGCATCCTCATCAGCAAGCTCATAAATAGTCATTGCAATTCCAGATGAACCAGCTCGAGCTGTTCTACCAACACGGTGAACATAAAAATCAAGATCAGATGGAAGTTCATAGTTGATCACGTGGCTGACGCCTTTAATATCAATTCCGCGGGCTGCAAGATCAGATGCCACAATATAAGTGAACTCTAAATCATCAATTTGTTTCATCACTTTTTTACGTTCGCGCGGCGTTAATCCGCCATGAAGCACTCCAACTTTCATTCCTTTTTCTTGTAGGAATGATGCGATTTCATCAACGGTTGTTTTTGTATTGGCAAAAATGATGCCTAAATAAGGCTGTACATTCGTCACCATTTCATGAAGCAGTTTTAGCTTGTCACGCTGTTTAGATGGGACTAAAATATGCTGAATGTTTTCAGCTGTAATTCGTTTTGGTTCAACATGGGCATATTTGGGATTGTCCATATATTTTTTCAGGAACGGCTTTAGTTTTTCTGGAATAGTTGCTGAGAACACAAGCATTTGCAGCTGTTCTGGCATTTGTGAACCAATACGGTCCACATCTTCTAAAAATCCCATATCCAGCATTAAATCCGCTTCATCAATGACAAGAGATGTCGCTTTGTAAACATTCAGCGCCTGCTCATGAATGAGGTCAGCAATACGTCCAGGTGTACCGACAACCAAATGCGGCTGGGTTTTTAGCTTTTGAATGGATTTCTGCTTGTCCGTTCCGCCAATGTAAAGCTTTGCTTTCATCTCTTCTTCTGGAGAGGCATTCTTTAAAATCGTTTGGGCTTCTTTGAAAATTTGATTGGCTAATTCTCTTGTAGGTGCAGTAATCACAACTTGTACTTGCTCTTTGCTTGGATCAATTGAATGAATAAGCGGCAATAAGTACGCGTGAGTTTTTCCTGTTCCTGTTTGTGATTGACCAATCACGCTTTCTCCTTTTAACACAGCAGGGATGATTCTTTTTTGAATATCAGTTGGCTCATAAAAGCCCAGTTCATGAATAGCATCTATAATAAAAGGCTTTAATTCATATGTCGTAAATTTTGTTTCGTTCATGTTTTCACTCCTTAAGGCAATGCCTTTTTGCTCATCTCCTCATTATAGCTGATTTTCAGCAAAAAAACCATGTCCGCTTTTCTTACAGGAAACCAATTGATGCTTCCTTGCATAACCTATGAAGAGAAAGAGAATGCAGTAAGGGAGGTACAAGTATGTTAGGGCAAAGGCCTATGGGCGATTTTCAGCCGCACCGTCCCTCACGCCGGCATCTTGGAAATGGCGGACAACCCGGGATTTTTCAAAGAGGGCAGCAGCCTCCTATCGAACAGCCTTTTCAAGGGCAAGGCAATCAATTTCAGCAAATGATGCCTCGCTCCCCGTCTGTACAGGGAGGCGGTATACGCGGGATGGACGGAATTCCAGGAGGCGAGAGCCGTGCACTAGGCGGCGGAGCAGGAATGAAAGGCATGCTCGCTAAATTTCTTCCTGGCGCAGGGGGAGCAGGGATCTCTGGAGGTGGTGCGGGATTACAAGGAATCCAGAGCTTCACAAATCCTGCGACCCTCTCAAGCATGTTAGGAAATGTACAAAAAGTGCTCGGTATGGCGCAGCAATTTACACCAATGATTCAGCAATACGGTCCTTTAGTAAGAAATCTGCCTGCCATGATTAAGCTGTACAGCCAGCTCGGCAGTGCGGATGATGAAACAGGCGAAGATGAAGAACCTAAAGAGATCGGCGAGGAAACAGAAGTGCCGCAAGAAAAAGCAGCACGAGATGATGAAATAGAAGAGAACGAAGAACCAGAAGACATCCTGGTCAAAAAAGCAGCTCCTCACACATCACCTGCTCCTGAAGCAAAACCGAAAAAAAGACCTGGCAGCTCTGTTCCAAAACTATATGTCTAGTGATCTTTTAACGGCGAAGTGTTCACTGCGTATAACAATCTTTGATATATGCGCTTACTTTGGCTATAATGGAAGCTAGAGAATGATAAAAAGCCGTTTTTTACGGCTTTTTATATTGTTCTTCTCTAGCAGCACTTCCCTACAGGAGGACGAATAAATGAATGTAATTAAAATTTCGCCGCGTGGCTATTGCTATGGCGTTGTGGATGCAATGGTCATTGCTAAAAATGCCGCACTTGATAAAAACTTGCCACGCCCAATTTATATATTAGGTATGATTGTGCACAACAAGCACGTGACAGATGCCTTCGAAGAAGATGGGATCTACACACTGGACGGACCAAACCGCATGGACATTTTAAAGCAGGTTGAAAGCGGAACAGTCATTTTCACCGCTCACGGCGTTTCACCTGAGGTTCGTCAAATTGCAGAAGAAAAAGGCCTTATCACCATTGATGCAACCTGTCCCGATGTAACGAAAACACATGAACTCATTTCAGAGAAAACAGCCGATGGATATGACATTATTTATATTGGGAAAAAGGGTCATCCTGAGCCAGAGGGAGCTGTCGGAGTAGCTCCTGACAAGGTACATCTTGTCGAAACAGAAGCCGACATTGAGGCGCTCGATTTAACATCAGATAAACTGCTCATCACCAATCAGACGACGATGTCTCAGTGGGATGTTCACGATCTAATGGAGCTGATTAAAGAGAAATACCCTCACGTCGAGTACCATCAAGAAATTTGTCTTGCGACACAGGTACGTCAGGAAGCTGTTTCCGAGCAAGCTGGTCAAGCTGATCTTACCATTGTTGTCGGCGATCCAAAAAGTAATAACTCCAACCGTCTGGCACAAGTGTCCATGGAGATTGCTGGAACGCAGGCTTACCGTATTGGTGACCTAAGTGAGCTCAAGCTGGAGTGGCTGCAAGGCGTAAATACCGTTGCCGTTACTGCTGGTGCTTCAACACCAACACCTATTACAAAGGAAGTCATACGTTTCTTAGAAAACTACGAGCCGGATGATGAAGCAACTTGGAAGATTGAACGGTCGGTTCCTCTTTCGAAAATACTACCGCGCGTGAAAACAAAGAAATAAAGAAAACGTCAGAGCATAGCAGCTCTGACGTTTTTTTGTTTACATAAATTGAAATGGGTTTGTGTTCGATTCAGAAACAAAGAGCTGTACATCATACTTTTTATCTGAACATAGCGATTGAAGCTTCGCCTTTACGCCCTCTTTCATAATCTTTTCTGCATAATGCCCTGGGTCCACTACGTTCAGCCCGAGCATCATGGCATCATGGGCGACATGGAAATAAAGATCCCCTGTCACATACACATCAGCACCCATTCTTTTCGCTTGATGAATGTATTTATTTCCGTCTCCGCCAAGCACAGCCACTTTTTTCACAACAGCGTCCTGATCACCTACAAAGCGAGCACCATTTACATCCAGTTTTGTCTTCACAAATCGTGTAAAATCTCCAAGGGTCATAGGCTCTCTTAGCTCCCCTATACGGCCAAGGCCTTTTTGAATTGGAGGAAGATCTGTCGTGTGTACACTATAAGCGACTTCTTCATACGGGTGTGCTTTGATCATTTCACGAATCACTTGTTTTTCTATACTTGCCGGGAAAATGGTTTCAATCCGCACTTCTTTGACAAATTCCAATTGACCGCTCTCACCAATGAACGGATCCGCATCTTCTGATGGCAAAAAGCTGCCTGTCCCCTCATTTGAAAACGCACAATGGCTGTAGTTGCCAATATGGCCTGCGCCCGCATTTCCTAAAGCTGTACGGATGGCTTCTTCAAATTCCTGCGGAACATACAGGGCAAGCTGTTTGATTTGATCTTCATATGTCGGGACTAACACACTTGTTTCTTCAAGCTCTAAAGCCTCCGCAAGCAAGTCATTGACTCCTCCATCAGCCACATCTAAATTCGTATGTGCCACATATACCGCAATATCATGTTTGATGCATTTCTCAATGATCCGTCCAGCTGGCTGATCTGTCGCTACATGTTTTAACGGACGGAAGATCGGTGGATGGTGAGCAATAATGAGATCCACATTTCTTTCGATCGCCTCATCTACCACATTCTCTAATACATCCAAGGTGATCATGACATTGTTTACCTTTTTATTTAACGTCCCAATCTGGAGACCGATTTTGTCACCTTCTACGGCATATGCCTTTGGTGAAAATTGTTCAAATAATTGGATGATTTCATGTCCGTTTACTGTTTTAGCCAACAGTCAAAACCTCCTTTAGAATCTTTATTTTTACATGCAGCTCTTCAAGGCGCTCCTCATTCTCTTCTGCCCGCGCTGCCTGCTGAATTTGACTTTCTATTTTCTCCATATGCTGAAGCTCTTGCATCCACTTGCGCCGGAAGACGTCGTTTTGCTCTTTCGCAAGAAACGGACCAACTAGCATGCCTGTTTCAATCGACATCCCTTCATAGGCTTTATCTTTGTCGCCTTTTTCTGCGATCATGATTTCGTATATTTTGCCATCCTCTTCTAAAATGACTTCATCCATCAATTCATACCCCTCTTGATAGAGCCATAAACGAATGTGGTGAGCATGGATATTTGGCTGAAGAATGAGCCTCTCATGGCCTGCGAGCTTATGCTTGCCATCATTTAAAATGCTTGCGATGAGTGCTCCGCCCATACCTGCAATCGTGATAGCATTCACTTCGCCCTTTTCAATAACTTCAAGGCCATTACCTTTTCTGACCGAGATCTGGTCATCTAATTCAAGTCTATGTACTTGCTGCTTCGCCGATTGAAGCGGTCCCTCTGTAATTTCACCAGCAATGGCTTCTACTGCTTTTTGATGCAGAATCGCATAGCATGGCAAATAGGCATGATCTGAGCCGATATCAGCAAAGACGGCCTCATGTGGTAAAAAGTCTGCGACTCTTTTTAATCGTTTTGATAAATTCATTTCATTCATACGTATCACTACTTTTCTTTAATGTTCATACTTGTCTATCTTATATAAATTATGGACTTTTTAAAAGTCGTTTTCAAATGAAAAAAGCTCTTCTGATGAAAAAGAGCTTTTTGCGTAACATTATTTAATTTTGGATACCCATTCCGACATTTCATCGAGCTTTTCATTCGGGATCAGCCCGCCTGGCATCCCGTTGCCGCCTTCTTGAATTTTCTTCTTGATGTCTGCCACTTCAAGCTTGTCACCAACGCCTTTTAATGCAGGACCTGCGCCGCCTTCATAGTTTTCCCCGTGACAGCTCAAACAGTTTTGCTTATACAATTCTTCCGGCGTCGCATTCGCTGTCTCTTCTTGTTTTTGTTCCTCGCCTCCAGAGGCGATTTTGTCTTCATCTTTCAACCCCTTCATTGATAAGAAAAAAGTGAGTCCAATACCTAAAATGGCAATCAATAAGAATGGTATAAGTGGATTCCGTTTCATTTCTTTCATCCTCCCCTTTGTGAAAACCCCTTTGAGACTATGCAAACAATTCTAATTCTACTTTAATTTTACAAAAAGTAAACGAATTATGATACAAAACTTTGGTCAAGTTCACAGATTAGACAAAAATGATACAAGATGAGAAATGAAGCCTTCAGCACATTTTGATGTATTTTTTATACATCTTTTCTCTAAGAACGTTGCAAATTCATTTGTTATTCAGTAAAATATAATCAGATTGAAAAAAGCGTTTTCATTTTTGATGAGAAAGAACGGATCTCTTTCAAGATCCGTCCAGTTTCTACTCTAAGAAGTCTTTTAATCGTTTACTTCTGCTTGGGTGTCTTAATTTACGCAGAGCTTTCGCTTCAATTTGGCGGATACGCTCTCTTGTGACGCCGAACACCTTTCCAACCTCTTCTAACGTACGTGTTCTTCCGTCATCTAGTCCGAAGCGTAGTCTCAGTACATTTTCTTCACGGTCCGTTAGCGTGTCTAATACATCTTCAAGCTGCTCTTTTAATAATTCGTATGCAGCATGGTCAGATGGAGATGTCGCCTCTTGGTCTTCAATAAAATCACCAAGATGCGAGTCATCTTCTTCACCAATAGGTGTTTCTAAAGATACAGGCTCTTGCGCAATTTTAAGAATTTCTCTTACCTTTTCTGGAGTTAAATCCATGTCTTCAGCAATTTCCTCTGGCGTTGGTTCTCTGCCTAGGTCTTGCAGAAGCTGTCTTTGAACACGGATCAATTTATTAATGGTTTCCACCATATGAACCGGGATCCTGATTGTTCTGGCCTGATCGGCAATCGCACGCGTGATCGCCTGTCTAATCCACCAGGTTGCATATGTTGAGAATTTGTATCCTTTGCGGTAATCAAACTTCTCAACTGCCTTCATAAGACCCATGTTTCCTTCTTGAATCAAGTCAAGGAACAGCATACCACGACCGACGTAGCGTTTCGCGATGCTGACAACGAGACGAAGGTTTGCTTCCGCTAATCTTCTTTTTGATTCCTCATCGCCTTCTTCGATCTTTTGAGCATACGTAATTTCTTCTTTAGCAGATAACAAATTGACGCGTCCGATTTCTTTTAAGTACATACGAACAGGATCATTAATTTTGACACCTGGTGGTACGCTTAAATCATTCAGGTCAAATTCCTCTTCTGCTTTAGCCAGCTGCTGAACATTTGGGTCTTCTGTCTCTTCGTTTTCACTGATGAGCTCTACACCCTGTTCGCCTAAGTATTCATAGTATTCATCCATTTGGTCTGATTCAATTTCAAAGCTAGACATACGCTCTGCAATTTCTTCGTATGTTAAAACGCCCCGTTTTTTACCCGTTTCAGTGAGCTTATCTCTCACCTGTTCAAAGGTTAATTCAGTTTCGGTTTCGTGGGCTTGTTTATCAGCCATTATGGATCCCTCCTTCCAAAGCTTGCAACGAATTCTAAAGTAACTTGCGATTTGCTTTCGCTCTGCTTTTCTCTCTTTATCAAACAGATGAGCAAATAGGAATAAAATAAATAATGATGAAGGCAAGATGCTTGCGGTCTTATGCTCCTCCCGTAAAGGATTCATTGCCAGCCGTAAGTCTTGTCATAAATATTAGACGTATTACTTCAGCGAACGGTTCAACTGAATAATTTCTTTTGCAAGTGTTGCCGCTTTGAAGAAATCTTTTTGCCTCTCCGCTTCTGCACGTTCTAGTTCTTTTTCCTTTATCATTGACAAATTCCGATGATTCAACACTTTTTTTACATAATCACTTAATTCAGCTTCACTTAGTTCGTCTCCAACTTGAATCATGAATATATCCGTTAGAAGCTGATTGATAATATCATCTTCTATACGGTTCATCAGATGCTGCGGCGTTGGTTCTTTGCCTTCTTCATACAAAGCATAAATGTACGTGGCCAGCGCCCTGTGAGAATCTATATTAAATTCAATCCCTACTCTGTCAAGTACTTTTCGGATCACGTCATCACTTTTTAACATATGAGCAAGCAGCATTCGCTCTGCATTTTCATATGCTGGCCGCAGACGCTTTCTTCTTACCTGTGTTGACAGATGTGCACGCCGTTTTTCAAGCCCGCTTTCTTCCTGTGTGCTTTTGGCTTCTTGCCGCTGCTGTTTTTCAAACAGCTCCAGTTGTTCTTTTAATGAATCAAGTGAGATCGAGAACTCTCCAGCAAGCTGTTTCATGTAAATCTCTTGTTCCAAGGAACCGTTTAACCGGCTAATTTCTCGGAGTACCTGCTTCATATAAGTAAGCCGGTCTCCTTCGTCAGATAAATTCTTTCCCCTACGGAAAAAGTTCATCTTAAAAGTCATTAATGTCACACTTGCATCTATGATGTCATTCCTAAATTTCTCGCCGCCATATTTACGAATGTAATCATCTGGATCAAGTCCATCTGGTATCATGGCAACGCGAACTTTACATCCTCTTTTTCCAAGCAAATCTGATGCTTTCATGGTGGCTTCATAACCGGCCGTGTCAGAGTCATAGCAAAGAATGATCTCTTCTACGTTACGTCTGAGAAGTTTTACGTGCTCTTCTGTTAGAGACGTACCCATTGTTGCAACACTTTCGCCGACACCTGATGTGACAGCTGAAATGACGTCAGCAAATCCTTCGAAAAGAACCGCCCGTTCGCGTTTTCGTATATGCATACGCGCGTCATGAAAGTGATAAAGCAGCTTACTTTTATGAAAAAGTGGCGTTTCAGGACTATTCATATACTTAGGCTGCTGATCACCAAGCGATCTTCCCGAAAAAGCGACGACTGTCCCATGATGATCATGAATGGGAAACATCACACGATCCCTAAAGCGGTCAAAAAAGCCTGTTCCGTTTTCACGTTGAATCAAAAGACCAGCCTTCTCCATCATCACAGGATCAAACCCTCGTTTTACTAAAAACTTGGTCACGAAATCCCAAGAGTCAAGAGCATATCCGATCTCAAACTTGGCAATTGTTTCATCCGTAAAGCCTCTCGCCCGTAAATAATCGAGTGCGTTTTGACCTTCCTTTGTATTTACCAGCAAATGGTGGTAAAATTTCTTAAGAAGCTCATGCGCTTCAATCATTTTATGATCTGCAGTGTCCTCTTGCTGTGAGGAGCTGACCTGAGCATTTGCTACATGATCAGGCAAATCAATATGGTACTTATCAGCAACATGTGAAACGGCTTCAATAAATGAGTAGCCTTCCATTTGTCTGAGGAACGAAAATACATTACCTCCTGCACCACAGCCAAAACAATGGAAGATTTGCTTATCTGCTGAAACAGAGAATGAAGGAGTATTTTCACCATGGAATGGACAAAGACCGAAGTAATTTCGACCTTGCTTTCTAAGCTGTACGTATTCTCCAATCACTTCGACAATGTCTGCGTTTTTTTGGATTTGCTCCAAAAGTTCATCTGGTATACGTTTGCTCATCCTATAACACTCCGTCGTACATTATTCGCCTTTTAATTCAAAAATCCTTCATGATTCGACAGGATTTTTTGTAGCTGCGCAATAAATCGCTTTTTATCCTCTTCTAAAAGCTTTTTGGGACCTTTTCCATATACACCTTTTCTTCGCTGTTTACTGGAAACATGTCTGCGTTCCAAATCAAAATCAATTGTTTCGTTTGTGTACATCCGTCCTCTTTCAGACAGTACAATGACCTGTCTTGGAAGCAGTAAGGAGGCAAGACCAATGTCTTGGGTGACGACAATATCATGCGCGGCAGCTGAGTTCGCAATGACTAAATCCGCTGCTTCCTTATGTGTATCTACAAACCGCCAATCTTCAAGTGGAGATCTTTTGGTTTGAAAATGCTCATATGAAGCAATGAACATCACAGGTACTTGAAATTGAGATGCGACAGAAAGGATTTCGTCTTTTACAGGACAAGCATCTGCATCGACATAAATCGTCCTCTCTTGTTTATGTTCATTCAGGTGACTAATTCTCCATCCCTCCACCTTATTCCTGCTTTAGAGAAGCAAAAAGACCATACTTTCCCCCCATATAGCAAACAACAGTAAAACTCATTTTGTCGAAAAGTTATGTTCAGAATCACTTGACTTCTGCCAATATTAGTTTATTCGTTCTTGACTTAACTTAAACCTAAAATCAATCATTTTATCACAATTTTTTATTATAATACAAATGCAGCAAATATGCCATTGTTTTTGTTTACCCGTTTCCCACCATAGGAAAAACCCAGGAGGAGCATCCTGAGTTTATTCGGAACCTCTTTTGGTCAGCATTTGATGAATGACATTTGCCGTTTCCTCAACTGCTTTATTCGATACATCAACGACTTGACAGTTAATGCGGTCCACCACTTTTTCAAAATACTCTAGTTCTTCTTTAATCCGCTCAATGTTCGCATAAATTGCGCGATCATTTAAACCTAGAGATTTCAAACGCTCTTTACGAATATGATTTAGTTTGTCTGGACTGATTTTTAGACCGATGCATTTTTTTGGATCAACTGAAAATAACTCCTCTGGCGGATCTACTTCAGGAACAATTGGAACGTTCGCTACCTTCAGCCGTTTATGCGCCAAGTATTGAGATAATGGTGTCTTAGATGTGCGTGATACACCGATGAGCACAATATCAGCCTTTAGAATGCCTCTTGGGTCTCTGCCGTCATCATACTTCACTGCGAACTCAATGGCTTCAACCTTTTTAAAATAGTCCTCATCTAATTGACGTACACGCCCCGGCTCATGTTTCGCTTCATTTCCATAAGCAGTCTCCATTTTATCGATGAGTGGTCCGATGATGTCATAATAAACGACTCCGTTTGCTTCTGCCTCTTCAATTAAGAATTGGCGCATTTCTGGCACAACAAGAGTAAAGCAGACGATTCCGTTATCTGCTTTCGCCAGTGAAATGACTTCTTTAATCGTACCGACATCCTCTACATACGGAATTCTTCTAATATTTGAATGGTCTGATGAGCCGCCATCAAATTGGCTAAGTGCCGCTTTGACCACGAGCTCTGCCGTTTCTCCTACTGAATCTGATACCACAAAAATTACGCGATTACTCATAACATCCCCTCGCAGTCTTCTGTAATTAGATTATTTCATTCTCCGATAAGCTAACAAGTATTTTCGTCATGTTTGTTTTCGTAATTCTGCCGACCACTTCAAAGCCTTTATCCGTATCTTTTATAACAGGAAGTGCATCTATCTGCTTTTCAATCAAGTGCTTCGCCACATCCATAATAAAATCTTCCTTGCGGCAAACGGTGATGTTCGGCATTCTTGTCATAATAATATGGACAGGGATAGATGGGAGCTCCTGTTTTCCAATACTTGCGCGAAGGAGGTCTTTCCTTGACAACACGCCTGTTAAAATAGAGTGATCATCCACAACGAATAATGTGCCCACATCCTCTAAAAACATCGTACAAATCGCATCATAAACTGAAACATTCTCATGTATCACCACTGGAATGGATTGAAAATCTTTTACTTGAAGTTTTTTCAGCTTATCTGCTAGAAGCTGCGTGCCTGTTTTTCCTGTGAAAAAGTAGCCGACCCTTGGTCTTGCTTCTAAAAAGCCTGACATCGTTAATATGGCTAAATCCGGTCTGAGGGTCGCCCTAGTTAAGTTCAGCCGATCGGCGATATGCTCTCCAGTGATCGGACCATTCTCTTTGACAATCTGTAAAATCTGCTCTTGCCGTTTATTTAACTCGATTGTACTCACCACCTTTAAATAGAGAGAGCGAATCTTTACTTTATGTATATCATTTTCATAACTCATCATATTATAGCGCATCTTTGTCCGAATGAAACAAAAATCCACTCAAAAACCGTGAATTATATGAGTAAAAAACGATTGCCCTTCGAAAAAGGCAACCGTTCTTAGGTATTTATTTTACAATTAAATTGTTCATATTCGCAAATGATTGAATGACTTTGGCTAGTTTGACCATTTGCGCCAAACGATTTCGCTTCAGCTTTTCATCATCCGCATGTACCATTGTGTGATCGAAATAATGAACAATCGGTGTTTTTAACGTATCTAGCGCCTCAAGTGCTGCGCTGTATTGCCCTGCTGCTACATGTTCCTTGACAGCTGTCTCTACTTGTTGATACGCCTCATATAGCTTTTGCTCATGCTCATTTTCAAACAGCTCAGGCTGAATCTCTGCATCTTCCCCTTTTTTACTGATTGAAATGACGCGTCCTAATGCTTCTGCCGTTTCTTTGAAGCTTTCTTGTTTCACGCTCTCTTCAAGAACAGCTGCTTTTTTCACGACTGCATAAGGTTCAATATTTTCAACATCCAGCACTGCATCTACAACATCATGACGGATATGCTCTGCTTGGAGGACATATTTTAAACGGTGTGTCAAAAATTCAATCAGAGCAGCTTCATGTTCTGCTTCTACTTGAGCAAGTGCCAAAAGCTCTTTAAATGAAATATTCCAATGACGATCGAGCAGGATTTGAACGATACCGCTCGCTTGTCTTCTCAGTCCATAAGGGTCTTGAGAGCCTGTTGGAATGACATCAATTGAGAAGAAGGAACAAATAGAATCCAGCTTATCTGCTACTGCCACAATCGCACCAATCAAAGTGGAGGGCGCCTCATCACCGGCAAAGCGCGGCATATAGTGCTCGTTGATGCTCTTTGCCACTTCTTCATGTTCGCCAAGTGCTTTTGCATATTTCTCGCCCATGATTCCTTGTAATTCTGGGAATTCATAGACCATTTGAGTCACAAGGTCAAATTTCGAAATACTTGCGGCTCTTGCCACACGCTCTGTCGTTTCGTCATCTGCACCGACATGTGCTGCTAAACGCGTCGCAATGTCAGTCACTCTCTTTAGCTTATCGCCAATTGTGCCAAGTTTCTCATGGAATACGACCTTATCAAGCTTCTTAATATTGTCTTCAATGACTAGTTTTTCGTCTTCTTTATAGAAGAAGGCAGCATCTGATAAACGTGCACGAAGTACTTTTTCGTTCCCTCTTGCGACATTTTCAAGCGCTTCACTGTTTCCATTTCTCACCGTAATAAAGTGCGGCAATAATTCCCCTTGCTCATTTTTCACAGGGAAATAACGCTGATGCTCTTTCATTGTCGTTACCAATACTTCTTCCGGCAATGCAAGGAATTCTTCTTCAAAGGAACCCGATAGCACCGTTGGGTATTCTACAAGATTGTTGACCTCTTCTAGAAGCTCAGGATCAACAGGAATCACCCATCCTTTTTCTGAAGCTAGAGCATTTAGCTGCTCGGTAATGGCTTGTTTTCTTTTATCTGAATCTGCAATGACAAATTGATCGCGCAATGTTTGCTCATAAGAAGCAGGCGAGTCGATGATGGCTGCCTTACCAAGGAAACGGTGTCCTCTTGTCTCACGGCCGCTTTTCACCCCAGCAATGTCAACAGGTACAATCTCCTCTCCAAATAAACAAACAATCCATTTAATCGGACGGATGTAGCGTAAATCTTTGCTTCCCCATCTCATGTTCTTTGGAAAACTTAATGAAGTGGCGATCTCACCTAATGCTGGCAGAAGGTCTTTAACTTGCTTTCCTTCTTCAAACTTCTGCACATGGACATAATCCACTCCTTTGATCTCTTTAAAATAGAGATCATCTGTTGAAGCACCTTGTCCGCGGGCAAAACCTTCCGCTGCTTTTGTCCAGTTGCCTTCCGCATCTTGCGCAATCTTTTTAGCCGGACCTTTTGCTTCTTCTTTGATGTCTTCTTGTTTTTCTGCGACACCTGTCATAAGTACAGCAAGACGTCTTGGTGAGTTAAATAGAGTAACATCTTCAAATGAAATGTTTTGCGTTTCAAACCACGTTTTTACTTTTTCGCCTAGCTGCTTTGTGCTTTCTGACATGAAGCGAGCCGGCATCTCTTCTAAGCCGATTTCGAGTAATACATCTTGTTTATTCATGAGAAGCCGCCTCCTCTTTTAGCATAGGGAATCCCAATTTTTCTCGTTCTTCATAATAGGTTTTGGCTACTTTTCTTGCTAACTGGCGCACTCTTCCGATATATCCAGTTCGCTCAGTAACAGAAATTGCGCCCTTTGCATCGAGCAGGTTAAACGTATGAGAGCATTTGAGCACATAATCGTATGCTGGGTGAACAAGCCCTTTGTCCATTTGGCTATGCGCTTCCTTCTCATAGGTCGTAAATAACTCAAACAGCATGTCAGTATTAGATGTTTCAAATGTATAAACAGAGTGCTCATATTCAGCCATTAAGAATAAATCTCTGACCGTAAATCCCTCTGTCCATTCAAGATCGAAGACATTTTCTTTGTCCTGGATGTAGGAAGCAAGACGTTCAATACCGTATGTGATTTCAACGGAAACAGGCTTACATTCTAAGCCGCCGACTTGCTGGAAATACGTGAATTGTGTAATTTCCATCCCATCAAGCCATACTTCCCAGCCAAGTCCTGCACAGCCTAGAGATGGGTTTTCCCAGTTGTCTTCCACAAAACGAATATCATGTTTCAGCGGGTCAATACCAAGTGCTTTCAATGATTCAAGATACAGTTCTTGAATATTGTCAGGTGACGGCTTAATGATCACTTGAAATTGATGATGCTGATACAATCTATTTGGGTTTTCTCCATATCTGCCATCAGCCGGGCGTCTTGAAGGCTCTACATATGCTACCTTCCACGGCTCTGGGCCAATGCTTCGCAGGAACGTGTATGGACTCATCGTTCCGGCACCTTTTTCTGTGTCATACGCCTGCATTAATACGCAGCCTTCATTTGACCAATGCTTTTGCAGCGTCAAAATCATGTCTTGAATATTCAATGATCGCACCTCCATCTTTTCTACACCATCCGCTATGATATGGCGGGTGGGGATGAGAACCCCGCAAAAGAACACAAAAACTCCCGTCTCTATGCTCGCAAGGCTCCTTGCAAACATAGGGACGAGAGTTTTTCCCGCGGTTCCACCCTATTTGCTGGTGTCGTAGCATCCAGCCGCTTTGTTTTACGTTGCTCAAGAATGCCTTTCGTTACGCCTCCATCCTTAGCTCACACCGCCCTAAGGTCGCTTTTAATGAATTCTGCGTAAGTACTTCTTTCTGTCAATGCAACATATTTTATCTTAGATGATCTTACAAAAAGTCATGGGAGATGTCAACTTTTGTTTTCCCCGCCCATTAGCTTTTTCATGGATTCCATCTGATTCATGAATTTTTTTGATTTCAAATAAAGGCCTGAATACTCTTCATAGTAGTGATCGAGCACTTGACGAATTTCTTGTTTCGTCTGCGGTTTCACATCAACCTGACCGAGCCTTGATAAATCAAAATAATGAAATAAACGGAGCAGCCTTGCAGCTGCTGGGGATAAGGGCAGTTTATACGGATCTTTAGAAAAGCAATTTTGGCAAATGAAGCCGTTATCTCTAATAGAGAAATGAAACTGCCCTTCTTTTTGACCACAATGGACACATTGATCAAGTTCAGGCTTCATTCCCATTACTGATAACATTTTGACCTCTACGATAAATAAGATAATATCAGCATCTGTGCCTTCATTCAGATGACGCAGAGATTGAAGCAGGAGCTCAAACAAATAAGGGTTTGGCTTTTTTTCTTCTGTGCCTTTATCGAGTAACTCTGTCATATATGCGGCATATGCGGTCAAAAATAAATCCTCCCGAATGGTTCGCATACTTTCAATCATTTCGCCTTGCTGGAGCGTTCCAAGTCCTGTTGATGATTGGATCAGAAAGGTTCCGTATAAAAACGGCTGGCTTATGGCTGACAGGCGGCTGTTTGATTTTTTTGCACCTCTTGCCATCACGCCAATTTTCCCATGTTCTCTAGTGAGCAGCGTGACAATTTTGTTTGTTTCGCCATAATCTGTTGTTCTAAGGACGATTCCTTCACTTTTAATGAGCATTTGTCTACACTCCGAGCATTGGAGGGGGTCAAGAATTATAAGATTGGAAAATCAAATCGTGCTATCTCTTCTTCAAGTACATCGGGTCTTTCCAGGTTCTCCTTTTCTAACTCTTTGAAAAGCAGATACGTGTCAACGCTTCCTGTTTGTGAAAATACGTTCCATGTAAAATTCAACATAAAAACCCCACCTTTCTTTATTAGAAGCAGCAACGCTACATCCAACATATTAATTTTATCTTGACCAAGCTACCTCCATTTCATGATAAACAATTTTTACTAATCGAACCGCACCATTGTCAGATTTTATGACAACAACAGCGATTTTTTAATATTCGTCTTCTCTAAATCCGAAGTCACGAAGGTGAGTGGATTTATTACGCCAGTCCTTCTGAACCTTTACCCAAAGCTCCAGATACACTTTTGAACCGAGAAGTGCTTCAATATCTCTGCGCGCTTTTTGTCCCACTTCTTTTAATAAGCTGCCTCGTTTACCAATGACGATCCCTTTTTGTGAATCACGTTCTACGACAATGGTCGCCGCAACATGGATCTTGCCATTTTCATCTGGCTTAATGGATTCGATCGCAACTGCAATACTGTGCGGGATCTCTTCTCTCGTTAAATGCAGCACTTTTTCACGAATTAATTCAGAAATAATAAACCGCTCTGGATGATCTGTTACTTGATCTGCCGGATAAAATTGAGGGCCCTTAGGAAGATAACCTTCAATCTGCTGAAGAAGCGTGTCAATGTTGTTTCCTTCAAGAGCTGAAATTGGCACAATTTCCTTAAATGGATAACGTGTGCGGTATTCATCAATTAAAAGGAACAGCTCATCTGGGTGAATTTGGTCGATTTTATTGACGACTAGGAATACCGGTGTAGATGTTTGCTTGAGTCGTTCAATGATGAATTCATCACCCTTGCCATAGCCTTCCTGTGCATTGATCATAAACAAGATCAGGTCGACTTCCTTCAGTGTATTTGTAGCCACTCTCATCATAAAGTCACCAAGCTTATGCTTAGGTTTATGAATCCCTGGTGTATCGATAAAGATCGTTTGTGACGTGTTTGTTGTCAAGACACCTTGCACTTTGTTTCGTGTCGTTTGGGGCTTATCACTCATGATGGCGATCTTTTGTCCAATCACACGATTAAGAAAGGTTGATTTTCCTACATTTGGTCTTCCAATAATTGATACAAATCCTGATTTGAAGCTTTCGTTAGTCATTTAAATCCTCCGGTGAAAATGCGCCTGGCAATAGTTCGTTTACTGTTGTTTCGTATATATGTCCTTTTAAGTTCGTTAGAATCACTGGCATATCAGGTGCACATAGCTCTGAAATGACCTGTCTGCATGCGCCGCACGGCGAAACAGGCCGGTCTGTATCAGCCACTACCGCTAGCATTTGAAACGATGTGATGCCTTCTGAATAGGCTTTAAAAAGTGCTGTTCTTTCCGCACAATTACACATGCCATATGCTGCATTTTCAATGTTGCAGCCGCCATACACTTTTCCATCATTCGACAATAATGCTGCACCGACTTTGAATTTTGAATAGGGTACATATGCAAAATCTCTTGCTTTAACTGCTTCTGAAATCAACTCTTGTTTGTTCATTCCTAGTTCCCACTTTCAGAAGAAATGGACCCACTGTCACATTTATATTTTACATAATTCACGTGACATTTTCACGCCCATTTCTAAAAATGTTAATAAATAGTAATATTGTTCTATTGCATGATCTTCGGTAAGAAGATGATCAACCCAATCATAACCGAAACCGCGGCGTAAACGCAAACAGCGCCTGCTGCAGCGTCCTTCGCTCTCTCTGCAAGAGGGTGCTTCTCTTCTGTCATCAGGTCCACTGTATGTTCAATGGCTGTATTGACAAGTTCAAGCGCAAACATCCCCCCGCATAAAAGCAAAACGATCATCCATTCGAATGGTTCAATGTGAAACCAAAAGCCGCAGATCACCACGATGATGGCTGCGACTGTGTGAAATCGAAAATTCCGTTCATTCAAGAAAGTTCGCCATATTCCTCTAAATGCATAATAAAAACTCCGAAAAAAACGGGCAAGCGGCCTTCTTTTCTTACGAAGATCTTGAAAGGCCATAATCATCCAAGATCTTTGTCTGTTTGGCGAACATTTCTTTTTCATCTTCCTCTGTCATATGATCAAACCCGAGCAAATGAAGGAACCCATGAATGGTGAGAAATCCAAGCTCTCTCATAAAGGAATGTCCATATTCCTCTGCCTGCTCTTTTGTACGGTCCACACTAATGATGATGTCGCCGAGTACAGGCGGAATATCATCAGCACCAATGATTTCAATTTCCCCTTCTCCTTCTTCCTCAAGTGCAAAGGAGATGACATCCGTTGGTGCGTCTTTCCCGCGGTATTCTTTATTGATTTGATGAATCTCTTCATTCGAGACGATCGTCACTGATACCTCCGCTTGATCTTTGACCTCAAGGGCATCTGCAGCGAACTGAAGAAGCTTTTCCACTTCTTCAAGCTGCTCTTTTGATACTTGTCCTGTTTCATCTATTAAATCGATTAACAATGTCATTTACTTCACCTTCTGCTTCGGGGCATCTGGATATTCAATCCGAGAATGAAAAATCCCCTTTAATGTTGTACAAATCGTTTGACCAATAATACTTAATTCTTTAAATGTCAGATCACATTCACTAAATTGCCCATCCTGCATTTTATCTGAAATAATGCCTTTGACGAGCTTTTC
The DNA here is from genome assembly GCF_002998775.1 of Bacillus sp. YBWC18. NCBI lineage: Bacteria > Bacillati > Bacillota > Bacilli > Caryophanales > Bacillaceae > Bacillus > Bacillus sp. YBWC18. Next base: position 172,410 of record NZ_PVRI01000002.1, read on the forward strand.
GATTCGCTCTGGATTTGGATTATGCATCGATCGTACTGCCGCTTCAACGCTGTCCGCTACAGAAATAATTGCCGCTTCTTTTGATTGCGGTTTTGGACCAGGATAACGGAATTCTTCCTCTGTCACCTGATCATCACGCTCTTTTGCCTTATAGTAAAAGAACTTTAACAGTGACTTCCCGTGATGCTGTTCTGCAATATCGACAAGCTCTTCAGGAAACTTCTTTTCTCTCAGCATATCAGCTCCATCTGTCGTATGGGCAATAATGATATTTTTACTTAGCTGAGGAGAAAGCTTGTCATGCGGATTATCAATGTTCATTTGGTTTTCGATAAAGTATTGCGGTCTTTTCGTTTTCCCAATGTCATGATAATAAGCGCCGACCCTTGCTAAAAGACCGTTTGCGCCAACTGCTTCACATGCAGCATCCGCTAAATTTGCCACCATGACACTATGATGATATGTACCTGGTGTCTCTGTTAAAATCTTTTTGAGCAGCGGATGATTTGGGTTTGATAATTCAATCAGCTTCATTGTTGAAAGGATGCCGAACATACTCTCAAACACAGGCATTAACCCGATGACCAAAATAGATGATGCAAACCCTGACACAAACGCCATCATGAGGTTCACACCGATTTCAAGCCCTGATGGTGAGGAGTTTTGGATCAGCGTAATGGCTAGAACCACAAGGACATTCACCAAAGCGACCCATAGCCCTGCCTGCAATATTTTTGAACGTGCATTATGCTTTCTCAAAAATAAAATGCCCGCCATCCCGTTCACAAGGTAATAAGCACAGATCACATAGTTAAAGACGCCGGTTACTCCTTGATTAAACATCATACTGCCGCAAAGAGCAAATACAAGGCCAGAGAAGATCGCTAGCCGCTCATTGATAAGCAGCTTGATCAGCATCGTGCCAAGTGCCACTGGTACCACATAACCTATAGTCGTATACTTCGTTTCCTGGAAGAGACTGAATACTTCCATGATGACTAAAATAATGGTGAAAATAAGCGAGTAGAGCAGCAACGACTTATTCTTATGAACAAGCGATTTTTTCCTCGTTTCAAGTGAATGAATAATCGCTGCTAAAAACAGACCAATCAATATCATAAGACCGCTTACAGGCTTAATCAAATTGGAGCTGTTTAAGAGGCCTGTCAGTTCTAATTTACGATACACTTCCCGGTCGATAAGTTCTCCTTCTTCGACTAAAATTTGCCCTTGCTTAATCTGAACCGGCTGAATATTATCAGCGGCTTCTTGTCTTTTCTTCTCTGTAGCCACTGGATCAAATACATAGTTTGGAATGATCGCAAATTCACCGATTTCTTTTGCTGCATTTAAGTATTTTGATGGAATTGAATTATTTTCAAGCTCTGTTTTCACTTGTTTTTTCTCATCTTGTAATTTCGCTGCTGTGATTTCTTTACTCATCAGTGAATTCACCACTGTGATGATGGAATCCTTAGTAAAAGAGAGATTTTCGTCACTTGCCTGAAGCAGTGCTTTGATGGATTGGTCTGAAACAGCCTCCTGCATATCTGATGTGAGTTTTTCTTTGACACGCTTGACCATTTCTTTATCTGATGGCGGATTCTCTTTTTCATCAGCTGCTTTCTTCTCTTCTTTAATGGCTTCAAAAAGGGAGGAGATGAGGTCAACACGATTGTCAGAATACGCTTTTTTGAGTGTATATTGATCCTCTACTTGATCTGTTGCTTCTTGCTTCTTTTCTTCTGTCGCTTCTTGATCATCGACGGTTGATGGAGAATAGATGGTCTGTTCGCTCACTGAAAATAAATCTAAGTCGAGCGATTCAGGCTTTACATGGAAGAAGAGCACCACGAATAGAATGGCTGCTAAACCAGCGTATAGCAAAACATTTAAATAACGTGAGCGCTCCATTTTCTGAGGTTCTTTTTTAGACAGCAGTCTTTTGCGCTGACTGTCTTTCTGATTCTTTCTCAAGGAAAGTACCTCCTTTTTTACTTTAAACCACGATCGAAACAAAATGACCCGATGAAGACGATCGGGTCACTAAGTTCATTTTTGCTTTTCGTATGCTCCGATGATCTTCGCCACAAGCGGGTGTCTGACCACATCTGTCTGGTCTAACTCAATAAATGAAATGCCCTTGATCTCTGCAAGCATGTCCTTTGCAGCTGCAAGACCAGACTGCATGCCCTTCGGCAGATCAATCTGTGTAATATCTCCTGTAATGACCATTTTAGAGCCAAACCCAAGTCTCGTCAAAAACATTTTCATTTGGGCAGGCGTTGTATTCTGCGCTTCATCTAAAATAACAAATGCATCATCGAGTGTCCGCCCTCTCATGTAGGCAAGAGGCGCTATTTCAATCACGCCGCGCTCGATTAAACGTTCCGTATGATCACTGCCAAGCACATCATGCAAGGCATCATATAGTGGTCTTAAATAAGGATCTACTTTTTCCTTTAGATCACCTGGTAAAAAGCCAAGACTCTCTCCTGCTTCAACAGCTGGTCTTGTCAGGATAATCCGTTTCACATGTCCATTTTTCAGTGCATGTACCGCGTTGACGACTGCCAAATACGTCTTCCCTGTTCCAGCTGGTCCAATTCCAAAGACCAGGTCATCTTTTTTCATCGCCGCAGCATATTCCCGCTGGCCAATGGTTTTTACCCTGATTGACTTCCCTTTAGCATTTTTCGTAATTTCATCTTCATACATATTTTCAAAATAATTGAGCTTGTCTTTTTGCGCCATTTTAATGGCATAGACGACATCCCGTTCAGAAATCTCAATTCCTTTTCGGATGAGATGTAAGAGAGATGTAATCAGACGGCTCGCTGTTTCTCTTGATGCTTCCTGACCAGAAACATACACTTTTTCTCCGCGCGTAATAATGGAGACATTCAGCTCGTTTTCCATCAGTTTCAGATAAGCATCTTGATTTCCAAATAAAGCAATCGCTTCGTTTGGGCTATCTAATTTTTGTTGAATTTCAAGTAAATGTTCTGTCATTCTCTAGTCTCCCTGAACAATAGGTGTTGGTTGAACAATATCTTCTATTACTTGGTAAAGGATGATTAACTTAACTTTACCATTCCCTGTTGTCTCGTGCAAAACTTTTTCACTTTTCACCTCTCCTGTTTGACCTAGCTTCTCTTCTAATTCTTTTTTACCCATTTTAATCCCTGCTTGAACCGCTTCTTTATTTGTGTATGTCCGATTTATTTTTTCACTTTCGCGTGTTATTTCTTTTTCATAGGAAAATGGGAGCTGGAAGTTTAAGAAATGTAGTGGGTGAACTTCTGTTTCTGTTTTTGGCTGCTTAAAATCATCCTTTTTAAAGGAAATGCCCCAAAATGGCATTGAACCTCCAAATGCGGAGAGCTTGTGCTTTGTCTTCATTTTACCCGTAAAGACATCAAAAGATGTTCGAAGAGGGACAGAAACTTCAGAACGGTACCACGTTTCACCATAAATTTTCGCTCTAGCACCCACCGTTTTTTGCTGGTCTTCGCTGCCGATGAGGCCAGAGACGAGCATCTGCCCTTTCTTCACATGTTCATCAACTGCGGCAAGCGGCTCCCCTTTTTCCACATACATTCTCGTGATGACAGCCTTCTTCTTGGCAACGATGTGCTGAGGACTCGTATATTTCTCTTCTTCCGGCTCATTTTTTTCCACAACTTTCATTTGAAATGTTGTACCGTTTAGTTCAACGCCGACCCATGTAATGCTTTGAATATTAGCGGTCAGTGATTTTTGAATTTTCTCAGGTGTTCCCATTAGAAACTGAAAACGGCCTTTTTGCACTCCAATCTCGTCTAAATGCTTTCTCATCTGATGTTCAGTTTCTGGATTGGCTCCTTTAATATCAATTTTCCACACCATGTTTGAAAGCGCCAATATCGTCGCTAGAAAACACACAATCCCAAGGGTAAACCCAATATTCTTCCTTGACCATAGGAGAAGAAACGGAAATCCCTTCTTTTGATGAAATGAACATGTCACTTCATGATGTCTTTGTACTTTTCTGAAGGCATGTACATCTGATAAGCGAATAAATAAGCGCACGCTGTCTTGACGGCGGCTCACTTGAAACATTGTGATCCCCTGTCTCGTGCACTCATTGATGAGCCGCTCAATGCCGTTTCCCTTGATCTCCACTTCCACTCTGCCAATAAAATAGGCGAACCATTTATTCTTCACACTTCTCCCCTCCGTCAGTTAAGAATCAATATAACGGACCTCATCGATTTTCCCTTCTAATAAGATCTCTTCTGGCAAAATCGTTTTAATCACAAAATCTTTCCCTGAAATAATGCATTGTCCTTGTTTGAGCATCAGCCTTACCTCTTGATCACTGAAAAGCAAAAGCCCTTTATGGTTCTCTATGTAAATGTGGAGTCTGCCAACCATCGTAATACGGGGAAGATCCATCATGACGTCTGGAGGGATTTCAAGTGTTCTTGTCAGCCATGCTTTAAGTCGATTTTTTCTTTTTCCCATTCAATAAGAACCCCTTCCCGCCCCATGTGTATGAGATCAAACTGAAAGATGGTGAGACTGATGAGAAAGCCTCTATATCATCCTATTCCTCAGCGGTTCAGATCATGCTAATGAATCCCGCAAAACAGCCGTTTCATCATTTTTACTGCGAGAAATCTCCATCAGGAAAAACAAAAAAGCCCCTTTATATAAAGGGACTTTCTTCTTTATCTTTTATACGGCCGTTTCATCGTTCTGTGCGGCTTTTTCGCGCGCGGCTCTCCAAATACTTCTCCAAGAAGCATGCCTTGAACAACAGTATTTTGGTTAAGCCTGTCAATGACGTGCGGCTTCATTTCCGCAGCAGAAGCTTTCGGTCTAGTCAGCTGCCTTTCAAGAGATTTGAACTCTTTATTCAGCTCGCTTTTTCTTTCTTCCATTTCAGCTAGTGTAGCGGTATAACGATCCTGTAAGGACTGTGAACCTTGTTTCTTCATCCCGCCATGATCATGTACATCGCCGAAATCGTCCAACTGGTCTGTTTTCACTGGGTTCGGGCTGGTTTGTTCTGCTTTCTTTTGAGGCATAGGCTTATTCTGAGGAGCCGGCTTATGTTGCTGGTTGTTTTGTTCCTTCTCCTCTTGTTTGCCGATTTTCCCAAATACAGCAGAGATGATACCGATGATAATCGCAATTAGTAACGGATTTTCAAATAGAATGTCCATTGGGCTCCCTCCTTAAAGCGTGAGAGGATGCTTATTTGTTTTCATTATCAGATGGACCTTTTGTCATTTTACCAAATGAATCTCTCATATCCGTATCAGCATCGATATTCTTAATGTTCATGTAGTCCATGACTCCAATATTACCTTCGCGTAATGCTTCAGCCATTGCAAGTGGTACTTCAGCCTCTGCTTCTACGACTTTCGCGCGCATTTCTTCAACTCTTGCACGCATTTCTTGTTCTTGGGCAACAGCCATTGCGCGGCGTTCTTCCGCTTTCGCTTGTGCGATGTTTTTGTCAGCTTCTGCTTGGTCCGTTTGCAGAATCGCCCCGATGTTCTTACCGATATCCACATCTGCGATATCAATCGAGAGAATTTCAAATGCAGTACCTGAATCTAATCCTTTTCCTAGAACCGTTTGAGAAATCATATCAGGATTCTCTAGAACCTTTTTATGATTATTTGATGAACCGATTGTAGAGACAATTCCTTCACCTACACGAGCAATGATTGTTTCTTCCCCTGCACCACCGACAAGTCGTTCGATGTTTGCACGAACTGTAATACGTGCTTTGGCTTTTACTTCAATCCCGTCCATTGCCACACCAGAGATAAATGGTGTTTCAATGACTTTAGGATTTACACTCATTTGTACAGCTTCAAGTACGTCACGGCCTGCTAGGTCGATCGCTGCACAGCGTGCAAAGTTCAATTCGATATTCGCACGTTGAGCTGCGATTAATGCGTTCACAACACGGTCAACGTTACCACCTGCCAGGTAGTGACTTTCTAATTGGTTAATCGTCACATCAAGACCTGCTTTATGTGCTTTGATGAGCGGATTGACCACTCGGTTTGGAATGACTCGGCGAAGTCTCATTCCTACAAGTGTAAAAATGCTCACTCTTACGCCAGCCGCTAAGGCAGAAATCCACAGCATCACCGGTACAAAGGTGAAGAAGATCGATAGAACGATCAGACCTGCTGCGATAATCACAAATAATAGTAAAGTAGATGGATCCATTTTATTCCTCCTATAAAATCAGTTATCTATACTTTCCTCACGACAATGCGTGAGCCTTCCGCTTTGACGATTTTAACCTGTTCATCCTTGTCAATAAACGCACCTTCTGACACAACGTCAATGCGCTCATCTCCGAGTACAGCCGTCCCAGATGGGCGAAGCGCTGTTAATGTAACAGCGATCTGTCCAACAAGATCCTCTCTTGTTTCATTTGAGACATAACCGCTTTCTTTATTGGTTGAATCGGTTAAAATGAACTTTTTAAAAAATTTCATACGTTTCCCCAACACCTTTGTCAATAAAATAACTGCTATGATTGAAACAGCAGTGGCAATCAAGATGGAAATCGCCATTTCTGTAAAGCTTCCAGCTGCTAAAAATAAGCTGGCAACAACACAGATCAGTCCAATGACACCTACGATTCCCCCCGGCAAAAACAATTCCAGAATAATGAGCAATATCCCTGCTAAGAACAGGAACAACGTCTCATATCCTGCAAAACCAGCCACGAGATGTCCATAAAAGAATAAAAGAAGCGCTGTCACTCCCATGGTGCCTGGAACCCCAAAGCCTGGAGAATAGAGCTCAACAATTAACCCTAAGCTTGCGATGGATAAAAGGATTGGAATGACGATTGGGTGCGTGAGAAAGCGCGCAACCTTTTCAGCAAAGCTCACTTCATCGTATTGAACAGAAGCGTCTGCTAATTTCAGCTTCTGAAGCAAGTCATCTAAATTCTTCGCTTCACCTTCTGCGTAACCAAATTGAAGCGCTCGATCCGTATTAAAGGTGAGCAGTTCTCCTTTTGGTGCACCAGCATCCTTCGCATCTATGTCTGGATCAGCCATCGCAAGCGCATATTTCGGATCACGCCCCTGCTTTTCGGCAGCATCACTCATTTCAGCAAGCCATAGCGATTCAGATTTTTGATCGGCAGCATTGCCTTCCCCATCAATGATCGCAGCAGCTCCCATCTTTCCATTTGGGGTCATATAAATCTCGTCGGCATTTAGTGCAAGGAATGCCCCGGCTGAAAGCGCTCTATGATTCACAAATGCTGTCACAGGGATATCAGACGCACGAATGGTATCTGCAATCTCAAGCGCCGCATCGACTGCACCACCTGGTGTATTGATGTCTAGAATGATATGTTTCGCTCGTTCGGACTTTGCCTGCTCAAATGATCGTTCAATAAATTTAGAAAGTCCTTTTTCTACTGTATCTTCAATTGGGATAACATGAACTTTCTGATCTACTGATTTCGCGGTCAATTGAACCCCTAATAACAAGCATATTATAAAACAACTGAAGAGAGCAATAGAAATTTTTATTTTTTTCATCTATTTGGTGATCCCTCCTCTCTATCTTCCATTTTACCGTTCCTTTACATACGTTACAAATGTATCATAGGTTTCATTTTTATATGACAGAATGATGAAGGTATAAAAAAAGTACCCTTCTAACAATAGAAGGATACTTTTTTATTGAGACAGCTGCTCGCTGACAAGTCTGTTAATGACAGCACCATCAGCTTTACCTTTTACTTTTGGCATAATAGCGCTCATGACTTTACCCATATCAGCCTTCGATGAAGCACCTGTTTCAGCGATCGTTTCTTTCACGATCGTTTGCAGTTCTTCTTCAGAAAACTGTTCAGGTAAATAAACGTCTAAGATGTCAATCTCTTTTTGAACTTTATCTACTAAATCTAAGCGATTAGCTTTCGAAAATTCATGGAGGGAGTCTTTACGTTGCTTAATCTCGCGGGAAAGGACGGTTAGTTCCTCATCGCCGGTCAAACTGTCTTTCTTAAGCTTAATTGCTTCATTTTGGAGCGAAGCCTTTACCATACGAATGACAACAAGCTTGTCTTTCTCACGGTTTTTCATAAAAAGCTTCATATCAGTATTTAATTGCTCAAGAAGACTCATAAAATCCACCCTCTTTAGAATTTACGTTTTCTAGCAGCTTCAGACTTTTTCTTGCGCTTTACGCTAGGCTTTTCATAAAATTCACGCTTTCTTGCTTCTTGCAATGTTCCAGTTTTGGATACACTGCGTTTAAAGCGACGAAGAGCATCTTCAAGCGATTCGTTTTTTCTAACGACCGTTTTTGACATTCTCTTTCCCTCCCTCCGAATACACCAATCGACTGCATTAAAAAAAGATATACATGCAAAACATGTACCTAGACATTATAATATAAGCCTAGTGTGAGGTCAACTAAGTGATTTGGAAATATATTTTCGTCATGAGCAGGTAGACAAGTCCATATATTCATTGGTAAGAGGAGGACTTTTCTATGATGGCGATCATTTATTTTTGTGCACTTATTTTCATTTTTTTATGGTCAATGGGTTTGCTGAGAAAAGGATTAATGGCGCTTGCGTCGTCTCGTATTGAGAAATCACTTCTTCTCTTTACAGATCATCCAATAAAAGCATTCTTGGTCAGCATCGTATTTACAGGGATTCTTCAAAGCAGTTCAGCGTTTATGGTCATCGTGATCGGCTTTGTCAGTACAGGCATTCTCTCTTTTAAAAAATCCATTCCAATGATTCTTGGCACCAATATTGGCTCCACGTTTACAACAGAATTTATAGCCATTAAAATGGATGTTTTCATGTGGGTCTTGATCCTAGCTGGTCTGATATGCATCATGTTTGGCAGAAAATTTTTTAGGCATGCAGGAAAAAGTATATTTGGGCTCGGGATGATCTTTTTTTGTATTCAAGGCTTTTCTAAAATTGCAGGTATGATGACAAGTCAACCTGAGACATTGCGCTTTCTTGAAATGATGCAGCATTCTGACTGGACGGCGCTGCTTTCGGGTACCATTTTCACAGCGATTGTTCATTCGAGCTCCGTCTGTATCGGCATTTTAATGGGGTTTATGAATGAAGGAACTGTTGGGCTTCAGGAAGGCATCAGCTTTGTGTTAGGGTCAAATATCGGGACATGTATTACAGCCGTAATGGCTGCCATATCTGGCGGCTATGCAGCACGACAAACGGCTTATGCACACGTTTTGTTTAATGTGCTCGGCGTGCTTTTATGTCTCCCATTTCTCGCCACGATGACGGAATTCGTCGCCCTTCTTGCAAACGCTCCAGCCCAGCAAATTGCGCACTTCAGCCTGCTGTTTAATGTGGCAAGCTCTTTGCTTTTCTTCCCGTTCATTCATCCATTTCACACATTGATCTTATGTCTTTTACCAAATCAGTCAAAATAAAAAAACCAGCTTGCCCTTTTGGCAGCCGGTTTTTTATTGATTATGAGGTCATTCTCACTTTGTCTGTTTGCACATCATCACTGATACGAACGAATTGTCCTTCGTTATAAGGATAACCCGCTTTCATGATTTTCACTTTGACCAAACGGCCGATCATGTCCTCTGTTCCTTCAAAAACAACCTTCATATAGTTATCTGTATATCCCACATAAAGATTGTGCTTTCCTTCTTGTTCTTTGAAGGATTCTTCCGGAATAATCTCTAGGACATCTCCTTCATAAGCTGATGCATATTCTTTCGCAAGCTGGTCAGAAAGAGCAATCAAGCGGTGGACGCGTTCGTTTTTCACATTTTCATCCACTTGATCTTCCATTCTTGCAGCTGGCGTACCTGTACGTTTGCTGTAAGGGAATACGTGTAGTTCAGAGAATTGATGGTCTTTGACAAAATTGTACGTTTCCAAAAACTCTTCCTCTGTTTCCCCAGGGAATCCAACAATCACATCAGAAGTGACAGCAAGGCCTGGCAATGCTTTTTTCAGCTTTGTTAAACGCTCTGCAAAGAATTCCATCGTATATTTACGGCGCATTCTTTTCAGGACTGTATTAGAGCCAGATTGAAGCGGGATGTGCAAGTGTCTGACAATCTTATCTGACTGATCAAGCACTTCAATCACTTCATCTGTAATTTGGCTTGCTTCGATAGATGAAATACGGATTCGTTTTAAACCGATGACACGTTCATCTAATTCTTTCAGAAGCTTTGCAAAGTTATAATCCTTTAAGTCTTCTCCGTATCCGCCTGTGTGAATACCTGTTAATACAATTTCTTTATAGCCGGCATCCACAAGCTGCTGCGCTTGGTTGATGACCTCTTCTGGATTACGAGAACGAAGAAGTCCGCGAGCCCAAGGAATAATGCAGAATGTACAGAAATTGTTACAGCCTTCTTGGATTTTTAATGAAGCGCGTGTTCTGTCTGTAAATGCAGGAACATCGAGTTCTTCAAACACACGTGCTTTCATGATATTGCCAACCCCATTAATCGGCTGTCTTTCTCTGCGATATTCTTCAATGTAACCAAGTAATTTATGTCTGTCTTGTGTTCCCACGACAATATCAACGCCAGGAATCGCCATGATTTCTGCTGGAGATGTTTGCGCATAACAGCCTGTTACACAAATGACACCATCCGGGTTATGACGAATGGCTCTTCTAATAACTTGGCGGCTTTTCTTATCGCCTGTATTCGTGACCGTACATGTATTAATGACATATACGTCTGCTTTTGATTCATACTCTTTTCTTTCATAGCCTGCTTCTTTAAACAGCTGCCAGATCGCTTCTGTTTCATAGTGATTGACCTTACAGCCAAGTGTATGGAACGCTACTGTTCCCATCATGATTCACCTCTTAATAACTCTGTTTGATAAGATATAGCAGAAAGCGCGTAAAGAGGAGCTGTTTCCGTTCTTAAAATGCGTGGTCCGAGCCCGCAAATGACTGCACCAAGCGTTTCAAGCTCGTCAATCTCCTTTTCTGCCAAACCGCCTTCAGGGCCAAAAACCACGAGCAAGGTTTGTCCGCCTTTCATCTGTTGGAGCACAGTTTGAAAGCGGCTTTGCTCTCCTTCTTTCGATGATTCTTCGTATGCAACGACACATTTATCGAATTCACCAGCTAATTGAGTCAGCTCTTTAAACGTTGATACTGGATAAACACGAGGAATGATATTCCGGTAGGACTGCTCAGCTGCTTCTTTCGCGATTTTCTCCCAGCGTTCTCGTTTTTTATGTGACTTCTTTTGGTCAAGCTTTGTAATGGAACGAGCCGCTTGAAACGGGATAAATGCACTTGCGCCAAGCTCTGTGCCTTTTTGGATAATCAGCTCAAGCTTATCTCCTTTTGGGAGACCGCTCGCAATTGTTACTTTTACCGGAAGCTCTCTGTCCTGATTTGTCCAGCCTTCAACGTGACAAATGACTTCTTCCTTTGTTATTGTATCAATTTTACTGAGCGCTTCAAAGCCGTCTGTCGTTAAGCAAAGGATTTCCTGCCCTGCTTTCATGCGCATGACGTTGGAAAGGTGATGTACATCTTCACCTTTTATGACGATAGATCCCTTTGCGATCACTTCTTCTTTCGTGAGGTCGATAAAATATCGTTGCATACGTGTCCTGACACCTACTCGCTTTATTTTTTCGCTATAATGCTGACCCAATCTTCCATTGACAGCACTTCAACAATGTCAAAACCTGCTTCTTCTAGTGCTGTTTTGACTTGTAATTTCTTTTGTCCAATGATGCCTGATGTAATGAAATAGCCATCTTTCTTCAATAAGTCATAGGCTTGATCTGTAAAGCGCAAAATCACTTCTGCGAGAATGTTGGCGACGATCACATCACGTTCACCTGAAATCCCATCAAGTAAGTTGTTTTGCTTGACCGTCACTTGTTCGCTTACACCATTTAGCTCGATGTTTTGCTTCGCACTTTCAACCGCAACGGTGTCGAGATCAAAGGCTTGAATGTCCTTTGCACCAACCATCGCTGCTGCCACACTTAAAATCCCGGAGCCTGTTCCAACATCAATCACCGTATCGTTTTCCTTCACATAGCGCTCAAGTGCCTGAATACAAAGAACGGTTGTTGGATGCGTCCCTGTTCCAAAGGCCATTCCTGGGTCCATTTCAATAATCAGTTCATCAGAATGAACCGGAGTATATTCTTCCCATGTTGGAACGATGGTGAATTTTTCAGAGATTTTCACAGGATGATAGTATTTTTTCCATGCGGTGGCCCATTCTTCTTCATTTACTTCACAAATGGACAGCGTATTTCGTCCAAGATCAATATCGTATAGAAGAAGATTATTGATGGCTTCTTTGATCTCATCTACCGTTTCCATCAAAAAGCTGTTCATTGGAAGATAGGCTTTGACGATGACCCCTTCATCAGGATAGTCATTCGGATCGAGCTGGTAGATCTCACCGTATACATTTTCACGTTCCTTGACTAAATCAAGCGGGTCCTCAATCACGACACCACTTGCACCTGCTTCATGCAAAATATTGGTGATCGGTTCCACCGCTTCATTTGTTGTATGGACGCTAATTTCTGACCACTTCAATACTACCAACTCCTTATCCGTCTTACTCGCCTTTAAATGCGCGTTTCACCTTATCGAAGAAGCTCATTTCTTGTTCGTCCGGTTTATTTCCGCTCACTTCAGCAAATTTTCTAATGATATCTTTTTGATTGTCCGTTAAATTTGTCGGTGTGACGACTCGTACAACGATATGCTGATCGCCTTGGCCATAGCCGCGTACATTTTTCACACCTTTTCCTTTGAGTCTAAACTTCGTGCCAGTTTGCGTGCCAGCAGGGACTTTCAATTTTACTTTACCGTGTAATGTCGGCACTTCAATTTCGTCACCTAATGCAGCCTGTGCAAAGGTTAGCGGCATTTCGCAGTAAATGTCATCTCCGTCACGTTCGAAGAATTCATGCGAACGCACATGGAACACAACAAATAGATCGCCTGGAGGCCCTCCATTTACACCTGGTTCCCCTTGACCAGACACTCTGAGCTGCTGACCATCGTCAACACCTGCTGGGATCGTTACATTGATTTTCTTACGCTTACGCACTTTACCAGAGCCGCCACATGTAGAACATTTGTGATCGATTTGTTTTCCTGTTCCGCTGCAGTAGTTACATACTCTGCGGTTGACCACTTTACCAAACGGAGTTGACTGCTCAACATTTAATTGACCAGAGCCGCCGCAATGTGAACAAGTCTTTGCTTCTGTCCCAGGCTTTGCCCCTGATCCATGACATGTTTCACATGATTCCTCGCGAGGGATTTCAATCGTTGCTTCTTTCCCAAATGCTGCTTCTTCAAATGAAAGCGTCATTGTATATTGCAAGTCTGCTCCTTGACGCGGTGCATTTGGATCTCTTCTTCTGGCTCCGCCGCCAAAAATACTAGAGAAAATGTCATCAAAGCCGCCGAAGCCGCCAAAGTCTCCTCCTCCGCCAAAACCGCCGCCGCCAAAGCCTTGGTTTGGATCGGTATGACCGAACTGGTCATATTGCGAACGTTTTTGATCGTCAGAAAGGGTTTCATAGGCTTCTTTTACTTCTTTGAATTTCTCATCTGAGCCAGCTTCTTTATTAATATCAGGGTGATACTTTTTTGAAAGCTTGCGGTATGCCTTTTTGATCTCGTCTTTTGAGGCGCTCTTACTCACGCCAAGCACTTCATAGTAATCACGCTTACTCATCTCTTCACACTCCCGATTTTCTCACATAAATACGATTGTATCATTTTGATTTGACCTTTTTCAATTCCTTTCATCGTTGGAAAGAAAAAAAGTCAAAGCCAAGAGATCCTGACTTTGACTTTCTGACGAGTACGTTTCAGCAGTCTTTTTCAAAAGTAAAGGTGATTATTTTTTCTCTTGATCGTCGTTTACTTCTTCGTATTCTGCATCCACTACATTGTCATCTGCTTTTTGAGCACCTTCAGCGCCGCCTTCTTGCTGAGCTTGTGCTTGTTTTGCAGCTTCTTCATAGAGCTTTGTCGTTAGTTCTTGAACGATTGTTTGCAGCTCATCTTTTTTCGCTTTGATGTCTTCAAGCTCGCCTTTTTCGATCGCAGCTTTTAGTGCATCTTTCGCGTCGTTTGCTTTTTTCACTTGCTCTTCATCGATTTTGCCTTCTAGATCTTTTAATGTTTTTTCAGTTGTAAACACTAATTGATCTGCTTCATTGCGCACTTCGATTTCTTCTTTTTTCTTCGCATCTGCTTCAGCATTTTCTTCTGCTTCTTTTACCATTTTTTCGATCTCATCATCAGAAAGACCTGAAGAAGATTTGATTGTGATGTTTTGCTCTTTGCCTGTACCCATATCTTTCGCACGTACGTTGACAATACCGTTTTTATCGATATCAAAAGATACTTCGATTTGTGGTACGCCGCGTGGTGCTGGCGGGATGTCAGTCAATTGGAAACGGCCTAATGTTTTGTTGTCTGCTGCCATTGGGCGCTCACCTTGCAGGACATGGATGTCTACCGCTGTTTGGTTGTCAGCAGCCGTTGAGAATACTTGAGATTTACTTGTTGGAATGGTTGTATTACGTTCAATCAGCTTCGTGAATACGCCGCCCATTGTTTCAATTCCTAAAGAAAGTGGTGTTACGTCAAGAAGAACAACGTCTTTGACATCTCCTGTGATGACTCCACCTTGGATCGCCGCACCAAGAGCAACCACTTCATCAGGGTTTACACCTTTATGAGGCTCTTTGCCTGTTTCTTTTTTGATTGCTTCTTGTACTGCAGGAATACGAGTTGATCCACCAACAAGGATGACTTTATCAATCTCGCTAGCAGATAAACCAGCATCTTTCAATGATTGACGTACAGGTGTCATTGTACGCTCTACAAGATCTGCAGAAAGCTCTTCGAATTTAGCACGCGTCAGCGTTAATTCAAGGTGAAGAGGACCTGCTTCTCCAGCTGTGATAAATGGCAATGAGATTTGTGTAGAAGATACACCAGAAAGATCTTTTTTCGCTTTTTCAGCAGCATCTTTTAAACGCTGAAGCGCCATTTTATCTTTAGAAAGGTCAATACCATTTTCTTTTTTGAATTCAGCTACTAGGTGATCAATGATAACTTGGTCAAAATCGTCTCCACCAAGACGGTTGTCACCAGCAGTTGAGCGTACTTCAAAGACCCCGTCTCCAAGCTCAAGGATTGATACGTCAAATGTACCGCCGCCAAGGTCGTATACAAGAATCGTTTGATCTTCTTCTGTTTTATCTAAACCATACGCAAGTGCAGCTGCTGTTGGTTCGTTGATGATACGTTCTACTTCAAGACCAGCAATTTTACCAGCATCTTTTGTCGCTTGGCGTTCTGCATCGTTGAAGTAAGCAGGAACTGTGATAACAGCTTTTGTTACTTCTTCGCCAAGATAGCCTTCAGCATAAGATTTAAGGTGTTGAAGAATGATTGCAGAGATTTCCTGCGGTGTATAGTTCTTGCCTTCAACTTCTACTTTATAATCTGTACCCATATGTCTTTTAACAGACATGATCGTGTTCGGGTTTGTAATTGATTGACGTTTCGCTACTTCACCAACTTGGCGCTCTCCGTTTTTAAAAGCGACAACAGATGGTGTTGTACGTGCTCCTTCAGCGTTTGCAATAACTTTTGGCTCTCCGCCTTCAAGTACTGCAACACATGAGTTTGTTGTTCCTAAGTCAATCCCAATGATTTTACTCATAATCGATGACCTCCCATTATGTAGTTATTGATTTACTTTTACCATTGATGGACGAATAACTCGGTCTTTGAGTTTATAGCCCTTTTGCAATTCTTCTACTACGATATTTGAATCGACGTTTTCATCTTCAACTTGCATGACGGCTTGATGAAGGTTTGGATCGAACTCTTTGCCGACAGCTTCAATCGGTTCAACGCCTTCATTTTTCAACGCTTCTACCAGCTGGCGGTAAACCATTTGCATTCCTTCTAACAAACTTTTCGTCTGCTCATTGTCTGGATCAATTCCAAGCGCTCTTTCAAAGTTGTCAAGAGCTGGGAGAAGATCGCTGACAACATGTTGAGAACGATATTTTTGCACGGTCTCCACTTCAGTTCGAGCACGGCGTTTATAGTTTTCAAAATCTGCTTGAACACGCAGAATTTTGTTTTCTTTTTCATCTAGAAGCTGCTGCAATTCATCGATTTTCTCTTGGAAGGCAGACTGTTCATCATGTGTTACTTCCTCAGTATCTGCTTGAACTGCTTCTTCTTGTGCTTCAACCTCTGCTTCTTGCTCAGGTGTCTGTTTTTCTTCTGACATTGTGTTCACCTCCCTCAAAAGATTCAAGAATACGAAGGGGCAATGCCCCTATCTTTTATCACCCTACTCATCATACAAATTGGAAAGTGCGTTTGACAAGTCTTTTGATACATGATGCAAAAGACTAACGACTCGCCCGTAATCCATGCGGGTTGGACCGATGATGGCAATGGAGCCAAGTGATTTTTGATCAATCGAATAAGTGGCTGTGATCAAACTGCAGTTCTCCATTGCTTCCAAATTGTTTTCTGAACCGATTTTAATGGTGATTCCTTGCTGATTTGGATGAAACAGCTGCATAACATCATTCTTTTGCTCAATCAGCATCATGAGTGAGCGAATACGGTCGATGTCATGAAACTCTGGCTGATTCAACATATTAATCTTCCCGCCAAAGAAAAGTTTTGATTCATTTTGTGTCGATGTAAATGTGTTGCCCAGCGCATCTAAAATGTGATCATAATCTTTTAAATGTGTGCGCAGAAGCATGACCACTTCTTTATACATCCTGTCCTTCAGCTGGTCCATTGGAACGCCAGCTAATCGGCTGTTCAAAATATTCATCAGCTTCTCAATATCGGAGACATCGAGATGCTCAGAGAAGGTAATGGTTTTGTTTTCAACATGCCCGCTGTCTGTAATCATGATCGCTACTGCTTTGTTTGGCTGAACGGGGACAAGCTGAATTTGCTTTAATCGATTTTCACTCAGCTTTGGACCAAGCACAATCGATGTATAGTTTGTGAGATCTGATAAAATTTCCGCCGATTTTTGAACTGTTTTTTCCAGCTCAAAAATTTTCTCCTGAAAAGCCGACTGGATGAGCACAAGCTCTTTAGACGACAGTTTTCGCGGAGAGAGCAAATGATCTACATAATAACGATATCCTTTTTCTGAAGGAATTCTTCCAGATGAAGAATGGGTCTTTTCAATAAAACCAAGTTCCTCCAAATCAGCCATTTCGTTTCTAATCGTCGCAGAGCTGAATGTGATGTCCTCTTTTTTAGAAAGAGTCCTTGACCCAACTGGCTGCGCCGAACGAATAAAGTCATTAATGATGACTTGCAGAATCAAAAGCTGACGATTTGTTAACATCATCATCACCCCTGTTAGCACTCTCTTTCAACGAGTGCTAATTGTATAAACAAAATTACCAAACTCAAATTAAAATGTCAATTATAACTCACCGAGAAACGCTTGAAATACTTCATTTCCTAACAATTTCCCTTTTCTTGTTAAACGAATGCCGATGTCACCTTTTACAATGAGACCTTTTTCTTCTAATTCTTCAAGAACAGTGGAAAAAAGAGCTTCTGGTGCAGCACCATATTTGGCTTGGAAGTCGGCACTTTTCACCCCTTCGATCTTTCGAAGGCCTAAGAACATTTCTTCTTCTATCTGCTCTGCTTTTGTGACCTGATGAGTTTCCTTATACGGGAACCCAGTTTGCTCAATCAGTTCCAAGTAATGCTTCACAGGCCCTGCGTTCACATTTCGGATGCCATCTACATACCCGTGTGCTCCTGCACCGAAACCGAAGTAGTCTTCATTGCTCCAATAGGTCAGGTTATGCTGGCTTTCAAAGCCAGGCTTGGCGTAATTGCTAATTTCGTATTGCTTTAATCCATGTCGCTCCATTTCATCCATCACAAGCTCATACATTTCAGCCTCACGTTCTTGCGGCGGTAAATGCAGTTTGCCTTTTTGCATTAAGTTGTAAAAAACTGTTTTGGGCTCCACAATCAGTGAGTAGACAGAATAATGCTCTGCCCCTAATGAGAAAGCTGTCTCAAGTGAATTCATCACATGATGCTTTTCTTGATGCGGCAATCCAAACATGAGGTCGAGGCTAATGTTGTCAAATCCAACGGCTCTTGCTCGCTGAAAAGACGTGAGGACATCTTTCTTTTGATGAACTCGTCCGATTTTTTTGAGTAAATCATCTTCAAAGGTTTGGACGCCAAAGCTTAGCCGATTGACACCGGCTTCTTTTAACACATGCAATTTCTCGAGTGATAATTCATCTGGGTTCGCTTCCACTGCAAATTCAACCAGATGTTTTGCCGGTTTTAACACTCGGTGAATGCTGTTCATGAGCTGGTCTAGCTGGCTGACGGTCAGTGATGTCGGCGTTCCCCCGCCAATAAAGATCGTCTTTAGTTCTTGCTCGCCCTTTTGCTCGATCGTGTGCTGCATCTCTTTTTCAAGAGCCGCTAAGTATTCATCGACTGGCTGCGTTTTAATGAAAAATTTATTAAAATCACAATAGTGGCAAATGTGCTCACAAAATGGAATGTGAATGTATGCTGCTTTCATTTGATGACACCTTCTTTACAGGTAAAGAGCCGCAGTTTATCGCTGCGGCACCTTTGTTTGTTTTCGACTATAAACGCCAAGGCTGACATTGTAAAGCAGGTTGCCTTGAGGAGGATGTTATTTTTTCGGTGTGCTGTCGTCCATCTTCAGCACAGCCATAAATGCTTCTTGCGGGACTTCAACAGAGCCCACTTGTTTCATGCGCTTTTTCCCTTCTTTTTGCTTCTCAAGAAGCTTCCTTTTCCGGGAAATGTCTCCACCATAACATTTAGCAAGTACGTTTTTACGCATCGCTTTAATGGTAGAACGAGCCACGATTTTTTGTCCAATCGCTGCTTGAACTGGTACTTCAAAATGCTGGCGTGGAATGAGTTCTTTCAGCTTTTCTACGATGATCTTGCCTCGTTCATATGCGTAATCACGGTGAACAATAAAGGAAAGGGCATCGATTTTTTCGCCATTCAGCATGATATCCATTTTCACTAGAGTAGATGGGCGATAGCCAATCAGCTCATAGTCAAAGGACGCATAGCCTTTTGTGTTGGACTTGAGCTGATCAAAGAATTCGTACACGATCTCCGCCAAAGGAATTTCGTACACAATGCTCACTCGGTTTGCATCAAGGTATTGCATATCAATGAAATTGCCGCGCTTTCCTTGGCAAAGCTCCATGACAGAGCCTACATAGTCATTCGGCACCATCATTGTTGCTTTCACGTATGGTTCTTCAATTCGCTCAATCTTTTGCGGATCAGGCAGATTGGACGGGTTATCTACGACGATTTTTTCTCCGTCTGTCATATACACATCGTAAATAACACTTGGTGCTGTCGTAATAAGATCGATTTTGAATTCACGTTCAATCCGTTCTTGGATGATTTCCATATGAAGCATTCCAAGAAAGCCGCAGCGGAAACCGAAGCCAAGTGCTTGGGATGTCTCTGCCTCATATTGAAGGGAAGAATCATTTAATTCAAGCTTTTCTAGGGCTTCACGTAAGTCATTATATTTCGCTGTGTCAATCGGATAAAGTCCGCAGTACACCATTGGGTTCAGCTTTCTGTATCCTGGCAGCGCTTCTTTCGCTGGGTTCTCCGCACTTGTGATCGTATCCCCCACACGTGTATCACCGACATTTTTAATCGCTGCTGTTAAGTAGCCAACATCTCCAACAGTGAGTTCATCTGTCGGCATGGCTTTTGGTGTGAATACGCCGACTTCAAGCACTTCAAATTCTTTGCCCGTCGCCATCATTTTGATTTTCTCACCTGGTCTGACGGTTCCTTCAACAATTCGTATGTACGCAATAACGCCGCGATACGCATCGTAGAGAGAATCAAAAATAAGAGCTTGAAGCGGTGCTTCTGGGTCTCCAGCAGGTGCCGGCACCTTTTCGACGATTTGTTCTAAAATATCTTCGATCCCAATACCCGCCTTAGCAGAGGTGAGAACAGCTTCAGACGCATCCAACCCGATGACATCTTCAATTTCTTCTCTTACACGCTCAGGCTCTGCACTTGGCAGATCGATTTTATTGATAATCGGAAGAATCTCTAAGTTGTTATCAAGAGCTAAATAAACGTTCGCAAGTGTCTGTGCTTCAATTCCTTGTGCTGCATCTACTACAAGAATCGCACCTTCACAGGCAGCAAGGCTTCGAGATACCTCATAGGTGAAGTCGACATGCCCTGGTGTATCAATCAGGTGCATAATATATTCTTCTCCATCCTTCGCCTTATATTTCAGCTGGACAGAGTTTAATTTAATCGTTATGCCGCGTTCACGCTCTAAGTCCATGGAATCAAGTAATTGTTCTTTCATTTCTCGCTGAGTAATCGCCGCTGTTTTTTCCAAAATACGGTCCGCCAATGTGGATTTCCCATGGTCAATATGGGCGATAATGGAGAAATTTCGAATTCTTGATTGCCGTTCTAATCGTTTTTCTTTATCTGTCACAATCTATCACTCCTACTATAAAACGCGGGTTGCGCTAGCTTAGATTATATCAATAGGGCTGTAAAGATTCAATCGAAATCAAGAAAAGCCGCTCATCGGTCAGCGGCTTTAGTCATATGGTGTTGATTTGTTTATTTCCCATTCATCCAATCATAAAGAGAACGGGCTGCATGTGTCATGCCATCAGACAGCGCTTTTCCTGCCTTGGAGAAGGCATTAAAGCTCTCTATTTCCTCAAGCTGCTTTTGTTTTTCGGCAAGATCCTTTTCTGTAACAGCCGTTCCTAAGATAGAGGCTTCTCGTTCTTCATCTTCGTTCATTTGGATGGAGAACGCGCCTTTTAATTGCGGGTCATGGTAACCCTTCATTTGCAGCATGCCATTATTCGCCTGCTGCATTCCTAAAAAGACGCCAAATAGCAAGACTAGTCCTAAAATAATGGTTTTTCCAATAAATGATCCCATGCACCGTCACCACCTTAAGAGCGTTTTTTCTCATCCTTTGCTTTGCCGTTTACCTTTTCCGCGTCCCAGAAAATGTCGCTGAAGACATCAGCTGCTGCATTGGATGCATTTTTCAATTCTTCCATATTATTATCCACTCCGCCAAATTCTAAAAGAAGGGCTTTGTCGGATAAATCTTGATTATAAATTCCATTATCGCCAATTTCTCCTTTGGCAAACACACCGACACTAAGACCTTTATATTTTTTCTCCATCAAATGGTGGAACTCCGTCGCAAGCTTGAGGTTTTTCTCATAGCTTTGATTCTTCTTCCCTACAACAAACGCAATTCTCGCATATTTTTTCCCTTTGATCTCGACAGTGGTGTCTTTCTTTCTTCTTGAGTCACGGTGGATATCAATTAAGTATTCGAGGTCATCATTTTTCGCTAAGGCTTCTTTTACGACCAATCTTGATTCATTATAAGACTGGGGATACTTTAATCCTTTTTGCAGAAGCCTTTTTTCAACTTCCGTTTTGTCGACCGTATTCCCGATGCCTTGCTGATCAAGCGCCTTTCCGAACATATCGCCGACAAGGGTGACATTCACTTTTGAGTGCCGTGCATTGTTTGGATTCGTTTCTCCTTTTAAAAATGGTAAATATGATTCCGTATTATGCGTGTGGTAAATGTACACGGCTTTTCGTTTTCCTGTCGACCGGTCCGGCTCTTTCGCAGGCTTTTTCGGCACATCTTTGTCGAGCTTGTCCAGCTCTGCCAAATTTGCTTCTTTTTCATCTTGGATGACTTCACTTGGCGGCGGCGATTCCATTGGCATGTTGGTATAGTCTGTTCCTTCACCCGCTAAGATGATTTTTGTATCAAAATGTTCAAAACCTGGGAGTTCTCTCCCTAGAAAACTACGCGGGTCTTCTAAATTGATACTAGTCGCAAGCTTGAGTGACAGTCCAGAGAAATGAAACCCTTTTTGATCTTTCGGGACTGCTGAGGCGAAATATTGATTTTCCATACCCATTAATGTAGCGAAGAACGCTCCGGAAAGCTCATCTGCTACACCATATAGCGAGGCTTGCGGCCTCAGCTCTGGCTTTAAAGATGTCAACGCCCCTGACATCACAAACACCACAACAAGCGAGGCTATAAATAAGAAAATGCTTTTCACTACTTTTGTTCCATTAATCGCAACGACCAACTGTCGAGGACGGCGGGGTCTTTTTTTCATGATTTACTCCCTCCAGCACGCTTTCTAGTAATTACACTATGAGCGAGCTAGAGAAAGTAGAACCGATTAATGATTATAAGAACCCATGTTATCTTGAGAGATTTTTTGATGGAGTGCTGTATTTAATCCATTGGCGAGTACGTTTGCCATATCATCAATGAATGTATCCACTTCCTTAGGCGTGACCATTAAATTTTGCCCTAGCGGCGCAAGTACTTCATGGATCAGCTGCCGTTTCTCTTCTTCAGGAAGAGTTCCTACGATACCTAAAAATGATTGACGTGTTTCCTCATCTGGTAAGTCTTCTTCGTTTAGCACTTTTTTCTTCCCAAAAGTCAAACCAGCCGGCACAAGAGAGCGGGATGGCCGGTCATCTTTCAGTTCTCTACCAAAATGCTTTAAGACATAATCAATTGTGTCACTTGCAATGGTTACTGCATCTACCACTGTTGGAACGCCAATCGCAATCACTGGAATCCCCAACGTTTCTTTGCTTAATTCTTTCCGCTTATTCCCTACACCTGAACCGGGATGGATGCCTGTATCAGAGATTTGAATCGTGGTATTCACCCGTTCCACTGCACGAGCAGCAAGAGCATCGATTGCAATGACAAAATCAGGTTTGGACCGCTCGATTACACCTTGTATAATGTCGCTTGTTTCAATACCGGTCAGTCCCATCACTCCCGGTGATAAAGAGGACACTGGGCGATACCCTTCCTGTACATTTTCCGGCTGCAATTCAAAGAGATGCCGGGTCACAAGCAGGCTTTCAACCGTGAGCGGGCCTAGCGCATCTGGCGTGACATTCCAGTTTCCTAGTCCTACTACAAGACAGCTCGCATCAGCCTGAATGCCTCGGTCTTTTAAAAACTGAGCAAAATGACGCGCAAATACTTCGACGACTTTTTCCTGCATCTCAGAATCTTTCTCCCGAATGCCCTGCGCCTCAAGCGTCAAGTATGTTCCTGCCTTTTTGCTGGTCAGCTCCTCCCCTTCTTTCGTGATCTCCACTGTGCGTATACGGATGCCGTGCTCCTCTTTTTCCTTTTCGACAATCCCTTGAATTCCGTCCTTTTTGACGACATTCGGATCGTTCTCTTGTTCTAGTATCTCTTTTGTTTCAACAGCCAAGTCTGTCCGGATTTGATAAGCACTTAAATCAAGTTTCTGTTTCTCCATAAAAAGACTCCTTCCACCAAGTAATTAACAGTAGTCTTTCCATCTCTTTAAAGAAACATTCGAGCGCTTCATCAATGAAAAATACTTTACATTTATATTGCATTCTAAAGGTGTGTTTGATAGAATACAACTTGTTCTATTGTGAAGATTTAACCTTAAGACAATTGTGTTTAGGTTGTATCTTAGGAGGTGAAACACATGCCAAATATTAAATCAGCGATCAAACGTACAAAAACGAATAACGAACGCCGTGCACACAACGCAACAATCAAGTCTGCGATGCGTACTGCGATTAAACAAGTTGAAGTTTCTGTAGCTAACAACGATGCTGAGCAAGCAAAAGCTGCTCTTTCTTCTGCTGCAAAACGCATTGACAAAGCCGTTAAAACTGGTCTTGTACACAAAAACGCAGCTGCGCGTTACAAGTCAAGACTTGCTAAACAAGTAAACGGACTTTCTGCATAATGCTTGCAACGCCTCAGTGATGAGGCAACTGTTTAACTGTACGTCCGTCCTGACCGGCTCAGCCATTAGGACAGACTGGCAATTATACATCTAAACAAAAACGACCCTCTTTTTAGAAGGTCGTTTTTTTATGTTCAAGCGCCCAATAGTCGAAGCAGGAACAATTCTAACAATAGCTGCTTGTCCTTTTTACCGGTTTTCATTTCATAATCGATCGTTGATAGCTCTTTGACAATCTGCTTGAGCTCTTCTTCTGAAAACAGCCTTGCCTGATCCATAGCAAGTTTGACGCGGAATGGGTGGACTTTTAGATTTGAAGCAATTTGTTTTTGCCCATATCCTTGCTGAGCGAAATACTTCGTCTGCAAAATCAATCGAAATTGAGTTGATATGAGTGCTAATATTTTAATGGGTTCCTCATTTTGTTTCAGCAAATCATAAAACATCTGCATGGCCTCAGAGCGGCGTCTGTTGACAATTTGGTTAATTAATTCGAAAATATTCTGCTCTAAGCTTCTTGCAACGAGCTGATTGACATCCGCTAATTCAATTTCTTCTCGTTCTCCAATATATGTACTCAGCTTCCTGACCTCTTGAAACAATGAGGATAGACTCCCACCGCATAGCATCACAAGCTGCTCAGCCGCTTCAGATGTCATCGCCTTTCCTTCTGTTTTCACCAGTGTAATGGTGAAATCCGTTGTTTCTTTTGGGTTTAACTCTTTTGCCTCAACCATAGCCGCTTTCTTTTTTAGCAATTTGGTGATTTTCTTCCGTTCATCCAGCTTTTCATATGGTGCTAATAACACGAGAATGGTATAAGGCGCCGGCTTTTCTAAATAAGCTTCTAACACAGAAAGCTCATGCTCAATCTTCTCCTTTTTCTTTTCCGCTGTAAGAAAATAAGGATTCTTGATCACAACGAGCCGCCTTTCTCCCATAAACGGAAAGGTTTCTGCATCCGTCACAGCCTGTTCAAGCGGCACCTCTTCCATATCAAAGACGGAGTAATTAAAATCCTTCGTCTCCTCGTCTACTACAGCTTGTCTTAATTTAGCTGCTGTTTCTTGCAGTAAATACGTTTCTTTTCCATATAAGCAATAAACGGGATGGATATCCCCTCTTTTTAAATTGTTCCAAACTTCAAAGACCATAAATTGAATCCCTCTCTTTCACTTCCTCCTCTATCCTAAAGTGTGTGAAGACATTAGTAAAGAGGAAGCTGAAAGTGCCGCCTCCTCATTTATAGTAAACGTCTGGTGCAAGCTCCCGGGTCAGCTCGCTGTCAGACGATATTCATAAAATGATCATGAAAATGGAAAACGGTTACTTTACCTTCTAGCAATTCCAAATGAGTTCAAGTATACTAAAATTAGCCAGGAGGGATGAAAATGAATGAATTTGAAAAAAATGTTCAAAGCAAGCGGAATGATGTGACCGACTCAGCCGTTGGTTTTATCGTCACATTCGGATTTTTCGCCTCAATGTTTATTTTGGCAACAATTATACACCTCGTTGGATCTTAACTTCATGATTGCTAAATGACTGCCGTTTAGGCAGTTTTTTTATTGATTTTGTAAGATATCATATGGAGGTTGCGTGTAAAACGTTCCTTTCTTCTCAAGAAATTCATAGGTCACACTACCGTCTCGATCTGTGCGGTACACCTCCATTTGATGATCCTTTAGTTTTTTCAAAACTTCCTGATGAGGATGCTGATAACGATTGCGTTCACCAGCCGAAATGAGTGCATGCGACGGCTCCAGATGTCGAAGCCACTCCTCACTTGTTGACCCTTTACTCCCATGATGCCCAACCTTTAAGACATCCGCTCGCAGGTGGGGATAGGCTTCTATGATGTCTCGTTCCCCTTCTTGTTCAAGGTCTCCAGTGAACAGAAAACGTTTTCCGCCAAGAGTAAAAGCCAGAACGAGTGAATCATTGTTCTTACTTGTCACTCGGTCTTGCAAAGGGTGCAGAACCTCAAATATGTGCTCTCCAACTCGGAGCTGATCTCCTCTTTCTAATTCATCAATAAATATCCCTTTTTTAGCTGCTTCTTTTAGCAGCTTTGCGTCCTCTGGACTTCGGGCAAAGCCTTTTGGTATGGCCAGCCGCTTTACTTTATTTCGGTTGATTAAACGAACCGCTTCTCCCATGTGATCTTGATCCGCATGCGTGAGAATCAGCACATCAAGTTTTGCTATACCTTTAGAATGCAGAAACGGGATCAGCGTTTGATCACCGATCGTAGATACTTTACGTCTTTTTTTCCACGGTTCCTCTTCAAAAGAAAGTCTGCCCCCTGTATCCACAAGCAGATGCCCCTTTCGATAGGGCAGTTGAATAAACAAACTATCCCCCTGCCCTACATCCAGCATCGTGACCTCCCCTTTTTGGAGAAAGTTCGGAGTAAAAAAGTGTACACTCAAAACACCAATGAAAAAAAGAATTGGCACAGAATAGGATTTCACAGAAGCTTTGCACTCCATCACAAACAGCAGAAAAACAATGGCACTCACTTCCAGAAGAATATGCCACCAAGTAGATTTCATAAAAATCAAGTTAAACCCATCAAAAACTGCCATATGTGCTGACAACTGATGACTTAGCTGGATGACCGAATCAAGCAGCTGGAACAATGCTTGTCCAAGAGGGAGATAAATGATGGACAAAAGAAAAAAGAGTAAGGACAGAGGCAGGACAACCGTCGTATAAAAAGGGACAAACATCATATTCAATGGGATGCCCAGCAAAGAAAATTGCTGAAAATGATATAAAAGAACAGGAAGCGAGGCAAGCTGCGCAACAAAGGATATAAGGAATAACTGCATCACTGCACTTTTCGCTTGTGATAAGATTTTGGTCGATAACAAAATAAAGAACGTTACCACGAATGAAAGCTGAAATCCGATATCAAATAGATATAGAGGATGAATCGCTAATAAGAGTAAAAACGTTGCGCTTAATACGACAGCAGAAGGCTGTTTCATTTCTTTCGGCAGGCTCGTCATCACTAAATAGATTCCTGCCATGAGACAAGCTCTTAAAACCGATGGTGCAGCACCTGTCAAACAAGCATAAACAGGAAGAAAGCATAATAGAAGAATACGTGCTGTCTCTCTTGACACACCGGCACGAAGCAGACACCAAAATAAACAGGCAAGAAGCGTTTGCACATGCAGTCCTGAGATCGCTAACAGATGAATAATGCCAAGCATTTGATAGTCTCTTAATGTGTCAGGATCAATCAACTCACGGTCACCAAAAATAAGGGCCTGTACAATGCCTACAGAGTTTTTTGGCACATGATCTTCTAAGAATTTTAAGCCCTTTTGTCTCATCGCTTGAAGATAATAGGAAGGTCTGTCTTTTTTTGTACAGCCTTTGATTGACTGCGGTAAGAAAATGGCGCTAATGCCTTTTGATTTTAGAAATTGATCGTATTGAAACCCGTTAGGAATGGTTGCGTGTTTAGGCGGCCGAACTTCACCTGTCATATGACAGCTCATACCTGGCTCTACATCTTTTAGCGCCTCTTTTTCACGCTCTGTTTGAATGGTATAGAAAGCGGCTAGCCGTTCATGTTCTGTTGACACAGTTGCTGAAAAACGATTGCCATCTGTTTTCGGAATACTTTCAATCACAACGGAGCCGGAAAGAAATTTTTCTTGTACAGGTTGATCCGTTTCAAAAAACTCATGAACCATAAAAATAAGAGTATAAACAGCTCCACATAGGCTGACCATCAGAAAGAGCCGGGGAATTTTTTTCAGTAGGCTGAGAAGTAATATGATGAGAAGAAAGAGAAGGAAATACATATGAAGATGATATGCAGCCAGAGCAATTCCAACAGCTGCTGAAATTGCCCCAAACGGCAAATAATTAAACATAGGAAGTAAATAATTGATTCGCCTTCTCATGCATAACGCGAATTTCTGTTTCACTAAGTCCTGATTCACTTAGCTTGCCAATTAAATCTGCAACAAAGGCCAATTTTTCTTGATTTTTTAAGTCGATGATCATTTCATCCAGTTCAACTTGTTCCGTTTGCACACCTGCCTGCTCAAATAAATCAACGGCATATGGGTGATTTTTATAATCCTTTGCATAGTACACGGTTCGAATACCCGCTTGAATAATGGCTTTACAGCACTGCAAACAAGGAAAATGCGTGACATATATTTCAGCATCCGCTGTAGGTGCACCAAATTTGGCACATTGTAAAATAGCGTTCATTTCCGCATGGATGGTGCGAACGCAGTGATGATCAATGACATAGCATCCCACATCTGCACAATGGACATCACCAGCAATTGAGCCATTATATCCCCCTGCAATGATACGCTTGTCTCTGACGATGGTCGCCCCAACAGCTAATCGCTCACAGGTGCTTCGTAAAGCAAGCAAATGGCTTTGTGCCATAAAATATTGATTCCATGAAATTCTTTCCACGAGCTGATCCCTCCAGAATGATGGTTGGTATTAAGTGTACATGCCTTCCTTCTATACCGTCAATTCTACTTAACGGTCAATTCACTTTTCAGCCGTTCAATGGTCTTCTCCCCAAAACCTGAAATGTTCCGCAAATCTTCAATTTGTTGAAATTCCCCGTGTTCCTCTCTGTACGTAATGATGGCTTCTGCTTTAGCTGGCCCTATTCCGTTAATGGTTTGCAATTCCGCCGCATCAGCCTGATTGACATTGACACCTTGACTCTTTTCTTTACCCGATGGAGCGTCAGCAGCTGATATTTGTGTCTGCCTCTCCGCTTCTCCCTGCTTCCGGACATAAATCATCATACTGTCCTCTAATTTTGCTGCTTGATTGATTTCAATCGTGTCTGCTTTACTAGTAAAGCCCCCTGCTCTTCGAATCGCTTCTTCTACCCGTGCATCAGATTGAAACGTATAAACACCTGGTTTTTTCACAGCTCCTTTGACCTCTACAAAAATGGGAGATGATTCATGATCGGTCTTTTCTTGTTTGTCTTCTAATGTGACTTGTATGTCTTTATCTTCCTTCAATACACTTGGCTCTCTGCTGCTCTCCCTATTTCCTGCGAAAAGGAAGAAAGTGATGATGATCACGACCATGAGCCCAGCTCCGATATAAAGACTGTATTTTTTCAATGGAATGAGTCGCTTCACGTGCTCACGCTTCTTTCAATCATATTTTTCTATTGCTCAACATACTGTTTAGAAGATAACAGATCCTATGCGTCTAAGGAGGGAGAACGTTTGAATATAGGGATAATCGGTACAGGAAACATGGGTACCATACTTACTGAGGCATTTATTGAATCAAAGGCAGTCAATCCCTCATCCATCACCATCACAAACCGGACCATTGAAAAAGCGTTCAATATAAAAAAGAACCACCCAGAGCTTGAAGTTACGAAACAGCTTACAGGAGCTGTCACGAATAAAGATTTTATCTTTGTTTGTGTCAAACCGCTTGATATTTATCCACTTTTAAAAGAGCTGAGCCCTCTTTTAACAGAGCACCAAACCATTGTCATCATCACAAGCCCGGTACATCCTGAACAGCTTCAGGATATCGTTCCTTGTCAAACAGCCCGGCTGATTCCAAGCATTACGAACCGCGCTTTATCAGGGGCGTCACTTTTAACATTTGGATCGTCATGCAATGTCGCGACGAAAACAGCGTTAAGACAGTTAGCTTCCTGCATTTCAACACCCATTGAGATTCATCATTCGATTACAAGAGCGGCGTCAGATATCGTCAGCTGCGGTCCTGCCTTTATCAGCTTTCTCGTTCAGAAAATGATTGAAGCAGCTGTCGAAGAAACAGATATTTCTAAAGAAGAAGCCACCACCTTATCAGAAGATATGCTTGTAGGACTTGGCCGTTTGATTGAAAAAAGAGTCTATACCCTTCCGACACTGCAAGACAAAGTGTGTGTTAAAGGCGGCGTCACTGGTGAAGGGATTAAAGCACTTGAAGCAGGTGTTCAAGATATGTTTCACCGCCTCTTTCAAAACACCCATGAAAAATTCGATGAAGACCTTGAAGCGGTTGCGCATCAATACCCGCCAAGTGTGTTTACTGATGATCGCAGAAATTAATCATCTCTGCAACAAGCGAAAAAAGGGTTTTAAAAAACCATCGTTCCATTAAACGATGGTTTTTGGTTTCTTAGCTGAAATGAAATATCTTTCGGCGAATTCCCCAGGGACTTCATTTGTAAAATCAGCGGTCACTTCGATCTGTTCAAAGCCAGCGGACTCAAGGAACGCCGCATATGTCTCAAATGGAAATGTACGCTGTTCATGTGTCTCATCATAACGCTGATACACGTCTCCGTCCTTTACAAAAAAGCTTAAATCGTGAATGACCGAATACACGTCATCCCCTTTATCACTCTGCCAAATATAGCTGATCTCTTCATCTTGATCGGCATAAGTCGAACCTGGGAATACCTCTTCCATTTTATAAGGTGTATGAACATCAAAGAGTAAAACCCCATCTGCCTCTAAAAGCTGAAACATGTTTTTAAAGGTTTTTTTGACGTCATTTTCGTTTTTTAAGTAATTCAAGGAATCACAGCAAATAACCGCTGCTTGAAAGACTTGCTCAAAACCCGTAAGCTCTCTCATATCTTGGTGTAAAAATTGAATTGACTGCTTTTTCGCCTGTGCTTTTTGCTGCGCGAAGGCCAGCATTTCTTCACTGAGGTCAATTCCTGTGACTGTGTGGCCCTTTTCAGCTAACCGAAGAGAAATTTCTCCAGTCCCACAGCCAACATCAATAATGGCAGCATTCGGTTTGATATTCTGCTGGATCCACTGAACCCATTCATCATAAGGTGCATGTGTCATGAGCTCGTCATACACACCTGCAAACCCTTGATAAATCATGAGTTAATGCCAAGTGAAAGCGTTTCTCTCGGCGCATCTCCCCATAGCTTCTCTAGGTTGTAGTATCCTCTTTCTTCTTTGTGGAACACATGAGCAATGACATCACCAAGATCAATCAATACCCATCTTGCTTCATCAAAGCCTTCCATCTTCTTCACTTCGATTCCACTTTCCTCTGCAAGATGTTTTACTTCTCTTGCAATGGCCTGCACTTGTTTATCAGAGTTCCCGTGACAAATGAGAAAATAATCGGCAACAAGTGAGATTCCTTGCATATTAAGGGCAATAATATCCTCAGCCCGTTTATCATCGCATGCTCCTGCCGCGACGTTTAAAATTGATGATGAATCCATCCAAATTCCTCCTTAATTGTTCTTATGCACAAGCGAGTTGTAAGTAGCCAATGTATCTGGAAAGACTGGCTGATTCTTTTTCAATAAGAAGCTGATGGTGTTTTTTAGTGACTGAACCAGCGCGCTATCCAAATCATGCTCTGCTAACTCTCTTACTTCTTCAACACCAGGGAAATGACGTCCTGGTTCGATATAATCAGAGACATAAATGACCTTTTCAAGTAATGTCATGTTTGGCCTGCCTGATGTATGAAATTCAATGGCAGTTAAAATGTCTTGATCGTCAATGCCTGCTTCCTTTTTAACCAGATAAGCACCAACCGGGGCATGCCAAAGCTCAGGCGAATATTCAAGCAATAGAGGGTTCATCTGTTCCTTCTGGATAATTCCCTTCATTTCTTCCTTTGGTCTAAATTTCGCATAATCATGAAAAATAGCGGCGATCTCTGCTTTTTTCACATCTGCACCGAACCGTTCCGCTAATGAAATGGCTGCACTCATGACCCCGAGTGTATGTGTATATCTATGCTCTGTTAACTGCTCTTTGACACAGTTCAATGCTTCTTCACGATTCATATAAATGATGCTCCTTTATATAACGCTCAACAGCTTTCGGTATCAAATAATCGACAGGTTTTTCCTGCTTTATTCGCTGCCTAATCAATGTCGATGATACATCAAAAGCTGGAACATCTGCAAATAAAAGAGGATATGCCGTACTTCCGGCATAACCCGGTCTTTTCATCCCAATAAAGGTGATCATCTGAAGCAAATCATCAATCCGATGCCATTTTGGCAAATACTCGACCATGTCCGCTCCAATCATAAAAAAGAACTCATCTTCAGGATGACGCTTCTTTAAAAGCTCCACCGTATCCACTGTATAAGATGGACCCTCTCGCTCCATTTCAATGAGCTCCAGCCGAAAATATGGATTTGACTGGATCGCCGCTTCCACCATTTTCACCCGGTGACGACTATCTGCTCGTTTCCGGTCTGTTTTATGAGGGGGCTTGTGATTTGGGATAAACCACATTTCATCAAGCCCCACTTGAAAACGCACTTCATTCGCCATCAGCAAATGACCATTATGAGGAGGATCAAACGTACCGCCGAACAACCCTATTTTTTTCATATCACATCCACCTTTACGGCAGCTTAATTTGTTTATTTTCCTTCGATTCTTTATAAAGGACAATCACATTTCCGATCGTTTGAACAAGTTCAGCTTTTGCACCTTTTACAAGTGCTTTCGCAACTTCCGTTTTGTCCTCATCGCAGTTTTGTAATACGCTGACCTTTAACAGTTCTCTTACTTCAAGCGCCTCGGAAATTTGCTTGATCATATTGTCATTTACCCCGCCTTTTCCTACTTGAAAAATAGGTGATAAATGATGTGCTTTTGCACGTAAAAAACGTTTTTGTTTCCCTTTTAACATGGTGTTCCTCCTAATTTCTCTATTACAATTGACTTCATTTTTCTGGCGTCAGGCGTGATGCCTGTCCACAGTTCAAAGGCTCTTGCTGCTTGTCCAACAAACATGCCGACACCATCTACTGTTTTCAAACCTAACCCGGCTGCTTCTTTGAGCAGCTTTGTTTCTATTGGATTATACACAATATCACAAACGACCGCTGTTTTTTTTGCGTTTGCTAAAGAAATCGGGGTTTCTTCAACATTCGGGTACATACCGATTGAGGTCGTATGGATGATGACATCATATTCCCCAAGTCGTTCTTCTGCTGTCTTTAAAGTAATGGCACTAGATGTGATGTTCCCATCTGCACTTTCAATTAAAGCCTCAGCTTTTTCAATGGTGCGGTTGGTGATATCAAAGCTTTTCGGTGCATAGTCAGCGATTGTCGTATAAATCGCTCTTGCTGCTCCGCCAGCACCAATCATTAGAAATGACAGCTCTGTTAAAGGCTGATCCAAGGCTTCAAGCAATGAATGAAGAAAGCCCTCTCCATCTGTGTTGTACCCGACGAGCTGACCTCCTTCAAGCCGCACCGTATTGACTGCACGCAGGCGTTCAGCTGTCACATCAATTTTATCAAGGTACTGCATAATGTCTACCTTGTGCGGAACAGTGACGTTAAAGCCGCTTATTCCTAAGGCTTTCATACCGCGAATGGCATCTTTAAGGTCTTCGTCTTCTACTTGAAAGCCATGATAATGTCCATCAATCCCAGCATCCTTCAATGCTGCATTATGAATATCCGGAGACATTGAATGACCAACAGGGTTACCGATTAATCCGTATAAAGGTTTCAAGGTCTCTCCCCCTTTGAACATTTAAATTAACGAACGTCTCATAAACACATGAACGCCTTTTGGCGCATAGACTTTGATTTGCTTCCCTGCATCATTTGCCGTTACCCATCCTAAGCCTGAAAAGACGATGTCCATTTTCGGCTGATCAATCGTAAAGGTATGCGGAACGAGCGGAGGGAAATCTTCCATCCCCTCTTTTGATGGCGGTGATAGCAGTTCCCCGGCATGTTTTTCATATAAATCATCTGCGTTCTCTAACTTTGTTCTGTGTATGTTCAGCTCATTTGGCATATAGCAGACAAATGACGTTCTGCCGCCTTTTACATAATCAAATCGAGCAAGGCCGCCAAAATAAAGCGTTTGTGCTTCATTTAATTGGAACGTTCTCGGTTTCAATTCTTTTTTCGGCGCTAAGATCTTCAAGTCATTTTTGCTGACATAGTGCGCCATCTGATGACGGTTGATAATGCCCGGCGTATCAAATAGAGCAGATCCGTCATCAAGCGGGATCTCAATGGCATCAAGTGTTGTACCTGGATATTGGGATGTGGTGATCACGTTCTCTTCGCCAGATACTTCTTTGATGATTCGGTTGATAAATGTTGATTTTCCAACATTCGTACAGCCGACGACATAGACATTTCTTCCTTCGCGGTAATGATCGATCGCTTCCATCACCTCAGGTACGCCCTGACCTCTGCTTGCACTGATTAAGAAAACATCGATCGGGTTCAATCCGTTTTCTTTCGCTTCCCGTTTCATCCAATGAATCAGACGATCTTTTTTCACGGATTTCGGTAAAATATCTACTTTGTTGCCGACGAGTAAAATCGGATTACCACCGACAATACGACTCAGCCCATTGATCCAGCTTCCGTTAAAGTCAAAAATATCAACGACCTTTACAATCAGAGAATCTGTCTCTCCAATGCTGTGCAATATATTTAAAAAGTCGTCTTCTGTTAAAGAAACATCTTGTATTTCATTGTAGTTCTTTAACCTAAAACAGCGCTGACAGATCACATCTTCTTTCAATAGAGATGCTGCCGGCGCATATCCTAATTGATCTTTATCTTCCGTCTGAATGGCTACACCGCAGCCAATACAAACAACCTTTTCCATTATTACTCTTCCTCCCACTGAATGTGGCCCTTACGCTTTAAGGCTCCTAAAATTCTGCGTTCAATCTGCCTGTTAAACTTGGTGAAAAATCCGTCCGAGGCAGCGACAGGGACGACCAAAATCGTATGGAAGCCATGACGATTCCCGCCTAGTACATCGGTCATGAGCTGATCCCCAATGACCACCACATCTTCTTTTTTCAATTGCATATCAGAGACTGCCTTATTAAAGGCTCTTCCCATAGGCTTTTTCGCTTTATAAATAAACGGGATATGAACTGGTTCAGAAAAAAGCTTGACCCTTTTTTCATTATTGTTCGATACAATCGTCACTTGTATCCCGTGATCCTTCATTTCTTGAAACCATTCAATTAAGCGGGGCGTCGCACTTGGACGGTCCCATTCTACTAGTGTGTTATCTAAATCGGTAATAATTCCTTTTACATTTCGTTCTTTTAGTTTTTGCGGTGAAATATGGAAAATGCTTTTCACAAATTCATCCGGTAAGAAATACTTCTTTAGCACAATTTGCACCCTTTCTTCCATTGGTTTTTCAGCGATTGTGTCGAATCAAATCACAATTTGTCTGTCTATCGAATACAATGAAAAAGTTTTCGACATATGATGAGGACCTTCAACAGGTGTGGATAATTTTACACACATTATCCACCTATATTTCATCACGCTTTCATTCAATTATAAACACTCTACCCACAAGTTATCCACTTCACCATGTGGATAACAGAACGATTGTTCTTGTTTCCCATTCATGGTAGATTAAAGGTACTTCAGAGACATTCGATCAACCTATGATGATATGTCTTTTCCTTAAGTTTTATGCCAACTTTTTCAGGGGAGGTGTTTTTCCCATCATATGGGTTTCTAGTATGAAAAAGCTGTCAGATGATTTACTTATAGAATCGTATTATAAAGCAAATGAAATGAACTTAAATCGCGACTTCATTGAATTAATTGAGACAGAAATGAAAAGACGTTCGCTCGGGCATATGCTCTCTGTTTCCTCTTAATTCCATTTCGCAGGAACCATGCCTCCCGAGCACTCTCCTTTTTTAAACTCAGGTGACTGATATTATATCACTTGCGCTATAGGCTTACTACTATTTTCCGTAAAAAACACCCCTTCTCATCAAAGAAGAGGTGTCTTATTTGCAAGGCTGTTCATTCCAAAACCATAACCCTCCGCCTACGACCAAAATGACCACAAGGAACACAACAAGAAAAGCGTAACCGATTCCTGCTCCTTGAGCTGGATAAGGTGAACACGCAGGGTAAGGATAAGGGCATCCCCACATATCAGTTACCTCCTTCTAGGAAGATATACTGTTAGACTATGCTGGATGGATGGTCTTGTTTAGGCAGATGGCCATCATTTAAAAATGTTTGATAACATCACGCTCTTTGATTTCGTTATAAATAATTCTTGCCCCTTTTGGCGTCATATGATTGCCAGAAGGGTCGATCAAACCTGATTGAATCAGCGCATTGTCACTATCTTCACCAGCTTCTCGGATGAACGCTTTCCAATTATCGACAAGCGGTACTTGCTGATCCTTGGCTATTTCTCTCGTAATGTCATTATAGGAATTTTGCCAAGCTCTTGCCCCGCCTCTCTCCGCAAAATAAGATGACTTATACCTAGAGTAGTAATACAAGCCCTTTTTTCCGCCTTCTACAACAGGTACACAGGTCATGAGAATCGGGGTAATGCCTTCTTTTCTACTTTCAGAAATGAAGTAGGATACATTTTCTTTAAATCGTTTTTTCGTCACGCGGGGATGTTTCCCATCTAAAATCGCCGCATCATTCGTACCGAACATGATGAGGACGTAAGTTGGTTTCTGCTTTAAAATATCCTGCTCAAAGCGAAGCTTCGCGTCTTCAGTTGTCTGCCCGCCAATGCCTGCATTCTTCACTTGAATTTGGCCGCGCTCGACGTTTTTCATGAGATTCACCCATTTTTCAGATGTTGGATAATCTCGAAAGTCCCAGTTTGATCCCCTTGTATTGCTGTCGCCAAATGCAATGACACTTTCTTGTTCTGGCTTTGAGCACCCAGCAGCGACACAAAGCAGGATAAAAAGGACAACACATTTCTTCACAACATTCACCTCCAAAAGCCCTCTTCATATAGTAAACGACAAGACTTTTGGTTTCAATGAATGACTGTTTTTGACGAATGCTTCCTATTGCAGGTGAACAGGTACATACGCTTTGTCATGATGCAGCAGTTCGCTCACTTTGACAAATTCATAGCCTCGATCCTTTAATTCAGGAATCACTTGTTTCAGTGCTTCTACCGTCTGCTTCCGATTGCCCCCGCCATCATGCAAAAGAATGATATCGCCGCCTTGAATATGATCAATAATCCGGCTCGCAATTTTGCGTGAGCCTGGTCTTGACCAGTCCTTCGGATCTTGCGTAAAGGACCACATAACCACATCATATCCTTGCTTTGACAAAATGCGGAATGATGTCATCGTCAAGCGGCCGCCAGGGGGGCGAAATAATAAGGGTCCGCCAGGCTGAAGTGAAGCGATATGAGCCGCTGATTCTTTTAATTCCTGCTTGATCTCTTTTGAGGATAACAGGTCAAAATACGTATGATTCATCGTGTGATTGCCAAGCTCATTTCCTTCGTCCACAATCCGTTCTGCGATCTTTGGATATGCGTGAATCCGGCTTCCTACGACAAAAAAGCTGGCATTTACTTGATGCTGCTTCAGCACATCCAATATTTGATTCGTGTAAACTGGATGAGGTCCATCATCAAAGGTGATCGCAATCTTTTTCCGTTCCGCTCTCATGTCCCAAAAGGCATGTCCCGTTTTTTCAAGATCGACTCGTTTTAATGTATATGCCTCTACTTCATTAGGAACAAAAGCACATAGCAGCAATATACACATCAAGACATGCAACCCTCTCATTTGACCGCCTCCACAGAACATTCTTACAGATTAAATTGCCCGCTTTTTGATGAATCATTCAGCATTCATAGTCACGGTCCGCATCTCTGACTTCTTTTTTGACATAAAAAAAAGCCGGCCCATCAGGCCCGCTTTTTGTTTCACGTTTGGTTTCTCTCTTCAACTGTCGAACGTTGCTTAGAATTCATACAGACACTCTCCTTCTTGGATTTGATTTTGAGCCCATAATAATTTCTGATAATACTGGTTGGACTTCTGGTATTGTTGAGAGGCTTCTAAGGCTGTCGCAATTTCTAGTGAGATATCCTCTATATAAGAGTATAGGCTAAGTTTTTCCAAATAATCAATGGTTTTTTGCAGTTGTTCTTCATTCATTCCTTGAACATATAAAGCATCCAGATACTCAAACATATGACAAAATAGCTGGTCTTCATGCTTCTTTGCAGCTAATTTTCCATCTTCTAATATGCGGCGTGCTTCCACTTGTTCATTTTGTCTAAAAAGCAGTTTTGCCAGCGTATAGAGCGTATGGGGAAGCGTGGGAAGCTGCTCTTTACAGGCAATATCAGCCGATTCCGTTAAATAGCGTTCTGCTTCCTCTCTATAGCCCAGCTCCCCATAACATTTTCCTAAATTATAAAGCGCTGAACTGTATATCCGCGGGTGATCAATCTGTGATGCGAGCTGTTTTGCTTTTTTTAAATGAGGCAGTGCCCGGTCTTTTCGTTTTAGATCTTGATAGTTTCCTGAGATAACAAAAAGGCACTGAATGATGCGAATAGAGTAGGCATCATGCTGATCGTATATTTCCAGCGCCTTTAAAATATGATGCATCGAGACATGCGTTTGCTTCATTATATAGTAGGCTTCTGCTACTTTAAAATGAAACTCAGCCTGCTCAATATCATCAAATACCATGGACAGCTGTTTTTCTGCCACTCGATAATATTTGACGGCTTCTAAATATTCTTTTTGACTAAACTCATGCATGCCACGAAAAAATGCATGGTAATAATGCAGCATATCAGATAACTCATGATTGGAATTTTCGATTTTATCGACAAGATTAGATACTGAGAAAGGTTGATATTTTGAAGGGTGTATATAGTCAAGCATGATTTGGTGCCGAAAACACATGAGCTGATAATAAATCAGTAAATGCTGGTCCTCTTCCATTTGTTCAATTTCCGCTTCTACTTCTGCTTTCAGGATTTCCGCATCTGGAACACTGAACTGCCGTATCATTCGATACCATTCATTAATTTTCATACCTACATGTGAAGAAAGAACCTTCCCCATGTTCCGAAAAAACCCCTTCCTTTTCGGTCTAATATTACATATTTTAGCACGCTTCTTGACCGCCAAGCACCGCAAAGAAACCGCAAACATATGAGAAGGGCAGCAAAAACAGACGAACAGAAGCCCGTTTTTTTCGAAAAAGATGATTTTTTCATCGTACAGACACAGACAATCCCCCCTTCACATACATTTGAGGATATAGGCAGTGGCCTAAACATGGTGGAGGTGAAAATCGTGGCAGGAGTATTTACAGCGATGGGATTGATGGTCAAAGAATTGGTGTTCTTAGTGTCCTATGTCAAAAACAATGCCTTTCCACAGCCCCTTTCAGGAGATGATGAAAAAAAATACTTAGCCCTTATGGCACAGGGCGATGAACACGCGAGAAATATGCTGATTGAACATAACCTTCGGCTCGTCGCCCATATTGTCAAGAAATTTGAAAATACCGGGGAAGACGCTGAAGACCTCATCTCCATCGGGACGATCGGACTCATTAAAGCCATCGAAAGCTATTCCTCTGGAAAAGGAACAAAGCTGGCAACGTATGCGGCAAGGTGTATTGAAAACGAAATTCTGATGCATTTACGCGCACTCAAAAAAACTAAAAAGGATGTCTCCTTACATGACCCCATCGGTCAGGATAAAGAAGGCAACGAAATTTCTTTAATTGATGTCTTAAAATCAGAAAGTGAAGATGTGATCGATACCATTCAGCTCAACATGGAGCTTGAAAAAGTAAAGGAGTATATCGACATTCTCGACGGCCGAGAAAAAGAAGTCATCGTCGGCCGGTTCGGTCTTGATTTAAAGAAAGAAAAAACGCAGCGGGAAATAGCAAAGGAGCTCGGGATTTCGCGGAGCTATGTATCCCGTATTGAGAAGCGGGCGCTGATGAAGATGTTTCATGAGTTTTACCGGGCGGAGAAGGAGAAACGGAAGCGGGAGAAGGGGAAATAATATCAAAGAAGCCGGTCTAAATTCCGGCTTCTTTTCATTCCACTAAGCACTCAACATAATAAAACCATATCATTGGTTATGGAGCTTATTTCCATTACACTCCTTATATTCATTTGCCATCGTTTCTATACGTTTATGTGAATTATGGTTAAAAATGATAAGTCAAAACAAGGATTGTTCTTTACTTTTTCATCTTATTGATTAAGAATTTTAATCTCTAGTCTATATATAGTGTTTTTTATAAACAGACAGTAATTACCATGTCGTGGCATGTCTGTTAAAGTAACCACCTGTCTTAAATCCAACTTTTTTATAGGGAAAATTGGATGGCTAGTTCTCCATGTTTTATAATTACTGATACAGAACTCCGGCTTGCTGAAGTTTTTCTATCCTTTCAAAATCCTTTACATAAATGATCTCAACTTTTTGACTGCTTTCTTCATATTCCCCTTAAAAATTAATAATCACTTTCCCTTTTGGTCGTCCATTTGCGACTAGTTCTAGCGCTTCATTTACGTTGTCTATAGTAAATAGTATTGGATGAATTGCTGGAACAATGTTGTTTTCTTCAATGATTTTGGTAATCTCTTTAAGTTGTGCGCCGTCAGAACGAACGAAAATAAAATGATATTCCACGTTTTGTTTCTTAGCTTTGCGGTCATAATTTGCGCCAGCAAGGGAAAATAATATTCGTTTCCACAATGGGGAATTTAGGTATTTCCCGAAACGTTTATTTGGTCCTGTACGGAGAGAGAGCAATCTTCCGCCCGGTTTGATGATACTCAATTCACTGTCAAATTCTTTAGGTCCCAGTGTATCAATCACGTAATCCACATTCGACAACAAGTCAACATAGTTTTCTATTGCATAATCCAAATATTGGTCTGCACCCATTTCCAAAGTGCGTTCGCGCGCTTCTGAGTTGCCACTAACAATGACATTTAGGCCCATTTCCTTTGCTATTGGTACAGCCATTTGACCAAAGCTGCCTGATCCACCTGGAATGAAGACAGATTTACCTGACTGTGCCTCAAGTTCTTCATGTAGACCTTGATACGCTGTGAGTCCAGCCAGTGGTACAGCAGCGGCTTCCACGTAAGACAAATTTTTTGGCATGGGTGCAATTGCGGCAGCATCAATTGCGGCATATTCCGCAAAAGCACCAATTTTTTTAAGGGGAAGACGTGTATAGATGGCATCTCCTACGTGAAATTCTGTCACATTTTTTCCGATTTTTTCGATAACTCCTGTCAATTCATTACCAAGCGTTAATGGGAATTCATAATCTTGAATCAGTTTCACGCTGCCTGTAATAATTAACATTTCGAGTGGATTGACTGCCGCAGCTTTGACCTTTACCAAGACTTCGTTTTCATCGATTTCTGGAATTGGAATGTCATTGACTTTGGCATGGATATTTTTTGAATACTTGGTGATCTGAGCTGCTTTCATGAGTGTTTTCATTTTTTCATTAGCATCCTTCCTTGAGATTATTACAGCTGGTGTTCCCACACTCAATCAGTAGAACAGATGTTAGAGTTCATCAGCCCATAGCGTTCGAATGCAGTACACGTCAGCCAGTGTAGCGCAATTCATGCGTCAAGCATTTTTCAGTTGTATGCCTTTTTTAAGCATTACTGTCCATTTTGCAGGTTCAATTTAAAAACTACTTTTCATTCCCTTTTTTTTGTTACAAAAATAGAGAGTCACTTCCCAGTCCCAAACTGTTTGTGGAACCTTGATATTTGCCATAAGTTATACTTATCTCTTGCGCTCTGCTACGTGTCATTTGTGCCATCGCTAAACGATTATGTTACCATATATATATAAAAATTAGATTTAAAGGCTTTCTAGTATTGGAAAGATCGGCTTTCTCAACTTAAATTCATAGTTTTCATCTACAACCCCAACCACTTCATCTTTGTCATAAACCTCCATCATAAAACCTGCCATTTGCTTAGCTGTGTGG
The DNA here is from genome assembly GCF_002998775.1 of Bacillus sp. YBWC18. Classification (NCBI taxonomy): domain Bacteria; kingdom Bacillati; phylum Bacillota; class Bacilli; order Caryophanales; family Bacillaceae; genus Bacillus; species Bacillus sp. YBWC18. Next base: position 214,157 of record NZ_PVRI01000002.1, read on the forward strand.
TACATAGGGAGATTTGCTTTGTAATCAAACTCTTTTATATCATTTGCATGTTTTGCGAATTCTGTTTCCGTCATTGCTGGTGCTAAAACTTTTGCCTTCATTTTCGCACCTTTCAGTTCAAGTTCTTTTGCAAGCCCTTCGGTGAAGGCACTAACATAATATTTAGAAGCAGAGTAAGCAACACTGCCAACAGCAATTACATATCCAAGTGCTGAGGATACGTTAATTAATTGAGTTCCCTCTACATCAGCATATTCTCTTACAAATAGTGTAGAAAGGATTGTCAAGGATTCTATGTTCACGCGTAACATGGTTTCTACTTTATCTAAATTCTGATCTATGACAGAAGAGGTTTCACCAAGACCAGCATTATTAATCCAAGTCTCAATTTGATACTCCTTTAAACTGTTATACAGTGTATATGCCTGATCTTTGACAGATAGGTCACTTGTCCGAATAATAACATCTAAACTAGGATTTAGATTCTGAATGGTTGATTTAAGTTCTTCTAATTTATCTAATCTTCTAGCTGCAATAATTAAGTTTTTGCCACGAGCAGCAAATGCTAATGCTGTCTCATATCCGATACCTGAGCTTGCTCCTGTAATAACTGTGTACTTCATATTATTCTCTCCTTAAAAATATTTCTCCTTGTTCTTGACCATGTTTCAGTAGATCAAATAAGAAGGTTTCCGTCTTTATAAAAATCTCTGTAACTTTTTTAGTGAACGATTTATTCCAATACGAGATCTTGGCTAGATGGCAGATCATAATCAACTGCCACTCCCCCCTGGTCACCCTCAATTAGGTCAATGCCCTGTTCTTTGCTGTGTGGATCTGACCATACGGGTCACCATTTTGCGCGGCATCAGTCGTGGAAGGAATGCCATGAACCGGTTTCGAGCCCCTGGCATTATGAACGTCTTGCCGCGTAAGAAGCCTCGGTACCCTTCCTCAGCCACCTGCCCGGCCTCCATGATAGCACCACTCTGGAACAACTTCGATTCCCCAATACCCGAACGTTCAACAAAGCCGGTTGACGTCAGTCCCGGACATAGTGCCGTCACAGTCACCCCTGTACCGCTCAGTTCGTTCTCCAAAGCCTCAGTGAACGACAGCACGTACGCCTTCGTTGCGTAGTAAACCGACATCATAGGTCCTGGGAAGAAAGCCACCAACGAAGCCACATTCATCACGCCTCCTTGGCCCCGTTTGACCATATCCGGTAAGAACAGTTTCGTCATAACAGTCAGAGCCTTGATATTGACGTCAATCATATTCGTCTCTTGTTCTAACTGCGTCTCCAAGAACGTCCCGTACAAACCGAAGCCGGCATTATTGACAAGATAGTCGACGACGATCCCCTTCTCCTTGAGCTCCGCAAAAATCTCTTTCGGCACACCGGGTGAAGCCACATCCTTTGCGATGACCGTCGCTTGACTGCCATATCTTTTCCTATATTCCTTCGCGAGCTCCAAAAGCTTACCCTCGCTACGCGCCACCAGCATCAAATTATATCCTCCCTTGGCGAAACGATCCGCCAACTCTTTGCCAATTCCACCCGATACCCCGGTGATAAGAACAGTTTTTTTCATTTTACAGCACACCTCCATTTTTAGTTTAATTAAACCTTTAAAACGTTTTACAGCGTTTCTTACTGCGAGTTGTTACTATGGATGTAGGTTATCGATAATTGTAATTTTTGTATAAGAGGATTTATACTTGCCGCATATATCTCAACTGAGACCTCGCCATTATTTATTTTGGGCTTAGGGAAGTCTAAAAAAATTTGGTTTTTCACCGTAGTTTTCAATCGCTAAAACTTTCATGACAATCCTTCACATTTTTAATTAACGCACATGTATCTATTTATAAAGAATCTAAGAAAAAAAGATATGAATATCCCTAGATGGGATATTCATAATTAATTAAATTATTTTAAGAAAGGATAATCTGTATAGCCTTCTTTTCCTCCTGCATAGAGCGTGTTTTTATCAGGTTCGTTTAGAGGAGCACCTGAATGAATCCGTTCTACAAAGTCTGGATTAGCTAGTACCCAAGTGCCTACTGTGACAACATCTGCAAGATTATTATCTACATCAGACGAAAGTTGATCTAGAGGACGACCTGGACGGTTAACAAGAAGTGCTTGGTCCCAAAGTTGACGAACATCTTTTAGGAATTGCTCGTTTCCAAAGTGCATTAAATGCAGATAAGCAAGGTTAAGCTTATTTAATTCACTTATTAAATAGCGATACATCTCAAGGCTATTCTCCCCCTCATCAATGCCTTGCAGTGTTCCTTGAGGAGAAAAACGGATGCCTGTTCTTTCTGCTCCTATTTCATCAACAACTGCTTTAGCTACTTCAATAGCGAATCGAGAACGCCCCTCAATCGTACGACCGTATGCATCTTGACGATGATTGGAGTTTTCACTAAGGAATTGTTGGATCAGATAACCATTCGCTCCGTGAATTTCAACTCCGTCTGCACCAGCTTCAATTGCTGAACGTGCTGCTAAACGAAACTCATTGATAACATCTTTTATCTCAAGCTCACTCAGTTCTCTTGGTGTTGGAATTTCTTTCATTCCTTCTGCCGTGAAAATTTCTATACCAGGTGCAATAGCTGACGGTGCAACTGCTTGGCGGTGGTGAGGTGTGTTATCAGGGTGTGATACACGTCCTACATGCATAAGCTGAATAAAAATATGACCGCCTTCACTATGAACTTTAGAAGTGACTTTTTCCCATCCTCTAATATGATTTTCTGTATAAATACCAGGTGTATTAGTATAACCTTGCCCATCATCCGAAGGTTGGGTTCCTTCACTTATAATTAAACCGACTGAAGCACGCTGACCATAGTACTCTGCTACTAATTCGCTCGGCGTACCATCTGGTAAAGCTCTATTTCTAGTCATCGGAGCCATGCCTATGCGGTTTTTTAAGTCAATGTTTCCGATACGAACTTTTTCAAATAATCTGCTCATATGAATACTCCTTTTTAATAAGAATTAGAATCAAGAAATAAATTTACGTGTTCTGCAAATAGTTCTGGAAATTGAAACAGATGCCCGTGACCAGAATCAGGATATATAATCAACTGTGCTTTGGGTAATTTCTCTGTTAAGATATAACTGTTTTTAGTCGGTACCATCACATCATTAACACCATTAGTGACAAGTACAGGGTGTTTGATGTTTTGTAACCATTCATAATCATGATTAGATTTTTGTTTAGCCCATTTTGCAATAGCTTGTAATTGTGCCTCTTTTACTTGTTCCGAACTATTTACTTTTTTCTGATTAAAAATTCTTTGTAGTGAAGCTATTCCTGCTGATTTACTTGTTTCGGTTTGTTCGTAGAAAAAGAACATAAAATCATTTATTCCATCTTCTTCCGTTCCGCCGTGACGATTCATTCTTTCAAGAATCTCTGGATTTGGATTAATACCAGATTCAGGTGAAGTACCTGCCATAATCATTTTTCTTACTAAATCTCCTTCTTGTAAAGCTAACTCTTGCGCAACCATGCCACCAATGGAAAAACCAAGAATGTCAACTTGTTCTAATCCAAGAGCTCTTATAAATGTTGCTGTATCTTTTGCCATATCAGTAATTGTAGTAGGTGTTAGTCCATCGGTCTCTCCAACCCCTTTATTGTCAAATAAGATTACTGGGCGTTTATTTGCAATAGGTTCAAGCATGTCTGGATCCCAGTTTTCCATCGTTCCTCTAAAGTGAACAAGAAATACTACTGGTATACCATCTTTTGTACCAAATCTCCTATATGCGTAACGAGTTCCTTCTGCTTCAATAAATTCTGATTCTGTTGGTATTTTAAAATTTCTCATTTTTGTGTTCCTCCTTAGAAATTAAAAAACGGATTATAACTATGCATTATGATGGTTTGTTTCACGCTTATTTTAGAATGAACATTCTAAAAAGGGTAAAAAAAGAAAGCTAGTCCAACACTGAAAGTGCTAGAGAAATGATGCCTTCTAATTCTTTTTTACTGTAATCAGTTTTTATTAGTACTCTTATACCTACCAAATTGTTGTGTAAGAAACGAGATATGTTATCAGAATCGATTTCTTTTGATAGCTCTCCATTAGTTTGACCCTGTTTTATAAGGGAATTAAACATATCTTCAGTACGATTAAACATTTTTGTAACGATGCGCCCAATTTCTTTGTCCAACAAAGATAATTCAATGGCTGCATTTACTGATAGACATCCTTTTGGGTATTGTTTAATGGAATTCAGTACGAAAATAAAAACATCACGTATCGTCTGTTTAATGGATGAAGTGCTGCTGATTATGCTTTCCATCTCATTAACGATGAGCTCTTCATAATGATGAAGGGAAGCTAAAAACAATGAACGCTTGTCGCCAAATGTGTCATATATACTCCTACGGTGTATCCCCATATGATCCACCAAATCTTGCATGGATGTTTTTTCATAGCCCTGTTCCCAAAATAACTCCATTGCTTTTCTTAATACTTCTTTTTCGTCAAACTCTTTACTTCTAGCCATTTTAATTCTCCTTAAAAAAATCCATGAACCAATACTAACAAAAACAAAAGTCATCATCCATTATAGAATGAACATTCTAAAATAAACACATGAATTACAAACCATGATTACATAATACCCTTTTTAGAACGATAAGTAAAGAATTATACTTCTGCGATGAACACCCATATGTCACCAAGTCTTGCATGAATGTTTTTTCATAACCCTGTTCCCAGAAAAACCCCATTGTTTTCTTAATGCTCTTTTTTATCAAATTTATTTCTAGACATAATCCCACCTTAGAACGTATTACCTCTTAATTCTGAGAAAGGACTAAGAATCATTGATGCATTCATCCCTCCCTCATTCTAAAATAATAAAGAATGATCACTCTCGTTTGAGTAGCAAAACAGTTAGATCTAACGTGTTTCAAGCATAGCAAATTCAAGAACGATCGGCAAAGAATTTAGAATTCATCATATGTTTTATATGGTTAGCTTTCAATTAAACGTTTTAACTTAAGCTCAGTTTCAGTATTCTCAACTGGAGTATAGACGCTGCATCTTAAATCAGTATCTCCATGCACTTGTAACGAAGTAAGATTAAACAACATTTTACCTACCTTAGCATGACGAAACTCAATTAATACTTCAGGAGCAGAGCTTATCTCATTTTCATTCCAAATTTTATGAAACTCAGGATATACCTGTTCCATTTCTTGTATAAATTGCTCATACCAGTCATCAGCCACATACTGTCCATAATACGTTCTAAATATTGCGATATATCCTCTAACAAAATGCTCCCAATTCACTGCTAAACTTTTAAATTCCTTTCTTGCGAATAGTAAGCGTATGATATTCCTTTCTGCTGGGGTGATTTGTTCAAAATCCAAAAATACATTAGCTGCTGCTTGATTCCACCCAACAATCTGACTTCTTCTATCTGATATAATTGTTGGACAATAACGAAGTTCCTGCAAAATTTTCACTAAAGCCGGACTGATTTCCTTCTCCTTCTCATTTATAAAGGGTTGTTTCACTCCTTCCTCTAACGCTAGAGCATACAAATATCTCCTTTCATCGTTATTTAATTGTAATGCTCGAGAAATAGCATCTAATACCGAAGTAGACACTTTTATATCTCTACCTTGTTCTAACCATGTATACCATGTAAGACTTACACCGGCTAGTTGAGCCACTTCCTCTCTTCTTAGTCCTGGTGTTCTTCTGCGGGTTCCTACAGGTAAACCAACCATTTGAGGAGTAATTTTCGAACGTTGATTCTTTAGAAATTCTGATAAAGCTTGAAGTCTTGTTTCAGGTTTCATTAAAATCTCCTTTTTAAATAGTGCTAATTATACTAGGATAAACAACAACTTGTAATAGGATAACACAAAAGTTAAAGTTAATAAAAAATAGGGAGGGAATTATTATGAAAAGAGTTGTCATTACTGGAATGGGAATTATTTCGCCTCTAGGAAATGATGTAAATAGCTTTTGGAATCAACTAGTTAAAGGTCAATCGGGAATATCTCTAATTGATTCTTTTGATACTATTGATTATAAAACAAAGATAGCTGGAATGGTTCGTGATTTCGATGTAGATGGAATATTTGGGAGGAAAGAAGCCAAACGATTAGATCGATTTAGTCAGTTTGCTTTAGCAGCAGCCGAACAAGCATTAGAAAAATCACAATTACAGTTAGATAAGGTTGATCTTGAACGTTTAGGGGTATACGTTGGTTCAGGGATCGGAGGTATACAATCACTTGTTGATAATGTGAATGTATTAAATAAACGAGGTCCCGCAAGAGTAAGCCCTAGCCTTGTACCAATGATGATTTCAAATGCAGCTGCGGCTCAAATAAGTATTAGATTAGGGGCACAAGGCCCGTCATTATCACCAGTAACGGCCTGTTCAATCGGGAACACCTCTATTGGTGAAGCTTTCAATGCTATCCGAAATGATGAGGCAGATATTATATTTGCCGGTGGAGCAGAAGCTGCAATCACACAGTTATCTTTGGCTAGTTTTGGAAACGCCCATGCACTATCTACAAAAAACCAAGATCCAAGTCGAGCCAGCCGTCCGTTCGATACAGATAGAGATGGCTTTGTTATGAGTGAAGGCGCAGGTATTTTAGTATTAGAATCATTAGAAAACGCTATTCTTAGAGATGCGCCGATATTATGTGAAGTAGTGGGATACGGAGCTAGTTCAGATGCTCATCATATGGTAGCATCACACCCAGAAGGTAAGGGTGCCTACTTAGCAATGAAAAAAGCATTGAGAAGTGCAAATATATCAACAGGTGAAATTGATGTTATTAGTGCTCATGCAACAAGTACACAAATAGGTGATCGTTCAGAAATTCTAGCTATTAAGAAATTGTTTGGTGAACATTCCCGCAAAATTCCAACAACTGCAAACAAATCAATGACTGGTCACATGCTTGGTGCTGCTGGTGGAGTAGAAGCAATTGCTTTAGTGGAAAGTTTGAGACAAGGAATTATTCCTCCAACTATTAATGTAGAGAATTTAGATCCAGATTGCGACTTAGATGTTGTCTCAAAAACGCGAAATCTTCCAATGAAATATGGACTATCAAATTCTTTTGGCTTTGGCGGACATAATTCAGCAATCGTGTTAAAGAATTATGATTGAAGATCCACCTTTATAATTCAGAGGTGAAATAAATGCATCTACCAAGGGTTGATCACCCTTGGTTTCAATTTTAGACTTGAAATCTATCCGGCTCTGAGAGCGTACAAATAAAAAGCTCTATGAAGAGAGGACAATTTTGAGTGATACAGAAAGTATATTAAACGACTAATACTACTAACGATTTGAAATCTAATGAATGAATGGTGAATATATTGAACCACCACTTAGACGGTTTAAAGAAAATGATGACTGATGAAATACCTGACTCTCCAGTTAGGCAAATCCCTGGTTTTAAAGTATGAAGCTGTAGAAGGTAGAATAGTTATTGAGTTGAAAGCTTCTAAAAGAACTTCATAATCCGATGGGTACGTTACACGGTGGAATATTGTGTGACATCGCTAATGCCGCTATGGGTCGGTCTGCTTTTGCCAACACTCAAAAGGAACAATGGCAGAAGCAAAGTCATATGTGTATTTAGAGCTTTTCTTGCGGCAGGGGGGAAATCCTACCATTCAATCAGCGGTTGTATACAGCCTCCTTCAATCTCAATAGAAAATTCGCCATTCCTTTGTTTCCAATAATCTTCGCGCTTTTGAAAGATAATATCTTTCATTATACTTCTCCCGGATTTTCCACTGGAGCTCCTGTGGGGCCATAATACAAAAACATAAAGTCTCTCCTTCGGACCTATTCACCAACAACTTAATCAATTGTTCTATTTCCTTCAAATTTATAAAATGCATGTGTCTGTTGTTTTAATTTTAGCATGCTGAATAGCTTTGGGTTTAGCTTTTGAGCAGCTTCAGTGCTTACCCATTTTACTTCTTCAATATCATGATCCGGATCTAGAATGTTCATCTGCCCGCCGATGATTTCCGCAAAGAAGGTCACGATGAGTGCATGATGCATTTTATCGTGAAAGAATACTTCTCGAACCGAATGAAGTTCATTTACTTTGCAAACATACCCTGTCTCTTCTTTCACCTCACGGACCACGGCCTGCTGCAGGTGTTCACCTTTTTCCACAGTACCGCCTGGAAGTTCCCAATATCCCTTTACATTTTTGACCATTAACATATTTTCTTCCTCATCATAAATAATAGCTGATACTACGTCTACTCGTTTCAAAGAAATCTCCCCAATCATTCTCTGTTTACATCAATTGTCGAATAAATAGCACGAACTGTTCATTTCAATACATTCATTATAATGTATCCTTGATATAAGATAATGGATAAGGGGCAAAACAGCATTCGTGGGCAGATTGGAGGCCACAGCATGTGGATCATCATCATTTTACTTATTGTCCTCATTGGATTTACAGGGAATATCGTTTCTTTATTAAGACAAATGAAAGAGTCAAACGAGAAAATCATACAACTGTTAGAACATCAAAAACCGAAAAAATAAAAACCTCACCCTTTTAGAGAGAGGTTTTTAGAGTAAGCAATTATTCTTATCGTTTCTCATGAAGCAACATATATCTGATTCGACGAATATAATGCAGCGCAATATGAACGAGACATAAAATGAGCCCGATCATCGCAAGAATATAGATGGGCAGCATCAAACCAGGTACATAGTTGACGATAAAACCCAAACAAAACGCTGTCAGCATATATAGGCTGATCAACCTCATCAATACCATCCGAAGCCCTCCCTTTCTACATTCACTTTAACATATTTTCCCTTTATTTTCATGATTGGCTTTTAAAAAAAGATGCGAATCCACTAAGATTCGCATGATCATTACGTATTCAATTCACCTTTCTTCGCGCGCGCTTCCTTCCACTGCTCAAGCTCTGAAACTGTTAATAATTGATATCCTTGTTTGGTCAATTCCTTGATAATCGTGACAGCTGCGTTTGCCGAGGTGTCATAGATGTCGTGCATTAAGACAGTTTCTCCGCTAGACGCATGTGTGAGAATGTAGTTGGCGACGTATTGGCTGTTGCGATATTTCCAGTCTTCAGGATCTACGTCCCAAAGCGTGACTTTCATGTTGACAGCTTCGTTGATCTGCCCATTTGTTCCACCATATGGCGGTCTAAAGTGAGTCGGTGTGAATCCGCCTGCTTTTTCAATAATTTGCTGCGTATCTTCTACTTGTTTGATAGCTTGTTTTAACGGCAGTCTTGTGAGTAAAGGATGGCTATAGGAATGATTTCCGATTTCATTCCCACCCTTTCTGATCTCACCCAGCATATCGGGGTAATATTGAACCCTGCTGCCTAATACAAAAAATGTCGCATGTCCTTTGTTTTCTTTTAAGGCTTTTAAGATTTTTGAGGTCGTGGATGGATTTGGTCCATCGTCAAATGTCAGGGCAATGGCTTTTTGATTTGGGTTGAATGTTGCCTGTTTTGGCAGTTTTACGAGCTTTCTTTTTGGGATCGGTTCTTTTTTCTCATTTTTGTTCTTTTCTTTATGAATATATTCAGGCTTTAACATTCCTTTAAGTAGTGTTTTTTTAATCGCCAGCACTTGAGGTCCTTGTTTGTCTGATGCGATTTGCCCTGCTGGAAAGTAGAATTCTATAAAACGATCCTTGATGGCAAAATACTGATAATGCTCTGCCGCAGGAGACGTTCCTTGTTTGAGCAAATGCTCATTTTCAGCAAGAGTGCGATCTTTTTTTAATTCCTCAAATGTCATTTGAGACAGTTTTTGCAGACTTTCTTTCTTTGATAAAAATAGATCATTTATAGATAAAAAATGCTGTTTCTTGAAATCAAAATTGAATATCTTCGTTTCATGTGCGCCTTTTACTCCGCCTTTCAATTCATATGTATTGAATTTGATCGCAGCAGTTTGTTTGGCATAATGAGTAATCTCGTAATCTATGTTTAATTCGTATCGATGATCTTCATCGACATCGCTTGCTTCACTAAATGATGTTTTGAATTTGTCGAGCGCTGTTTCTGCAAATCTTTTCATCTCTTGATCTAGCTTTTTTTGATGAAACACTGGATAGTTCACAGCATATCTCAAGTATCTCCCGTCATTCACGAGAGTGACAATTTCAACTTCTTTATAGCTCGAATCTGGTTCTACCTTCTTCTTCTCTGTCCCGCTTGCCTGCTGATTATGATAAAACGCAGCGATTCCGATGATGATTGCAAGTCCGCATAGGACGAGACTAATTTTCCATTTCATTGACACAATGATTCCCCTCTCGTGATGGCGTCATGTCTTGATGACGTGTGTTTGTAGGATAGACTTTGCGCGAACCCGATTTAGTTTTCAAAAAACACTTTTGTCACATTTTCGTCACAATTAAGAGAGGTTGAAAAAAAGGGCTTGATCTCTCAGCCCTTTGATTATTTTTGCATATATAGTTGAAATAATTTCGTTTCTTCATCAATAGAACTCGCTCGATCAAAAGCCGCTCTAACCGTCTTCGTATTGTTCATGAGCTCATACAGCATTGTCAGGACAAAGATAAATGCCGCATCTCCATCAATGTAATCATCAGGCGCTGTATAGGACAAAGCACCTGCTTCTAAAAAGGCTTCTGCAAGTTTTTTCTCACCTAGTGTGCAGCCGGTTGATATGACGTGAACCCCTTTTAACGAAGCATACCGCTTGATTTCATCTGCTCCAAAAGTTACACCTCTAGGCTCCCCATCTTCGTATACATCTTCCCCTAACTCCGGCATGAGAAACGCTCCTTCTTCCCCATGAAAAGATAAAAGAAAGTAGTCCGTCTCCCTTCTATTTCTCCCAGATAACACATCAATCAGATCATTGGGTCTGCCTATCCAATGCATATCGACTTTTGCACCAAAGTTCTCAAATGCTGCACGCAGGGCAAAAGATTCTAGCTCACTATTTGGTCCTGTTGCTAATGTGATGCGCATGGTCTGTTGTTCCACTTGTATCTCCTCCAAACGATGATAAAAATAAACCCATTTTTTCTTCATCTGCATATGTATCCGTCCATTTTAGTGCACTGATCAATACATTTGCTCGATGTCCTGTCGTTCTCGTGCGAAGGAAAGAGCTTCCGTCATCAAGCCTTGCCTACTCCCTTTCCGCGGGCACCAGCCGTTACATACATCGCTGCTACATTCGCTCGGTGCTTTAATTTCTGTAAGGTTTCTTGGGTGAGTGTGACCGTCCCCACAAGCTGCCCTTGATAAAAGGTGCCAAAGGTCCACATAGATTGTGCCGAAGCAAAACGAGCCGCATATTTGTCTTTTGTATCTATTTGTTCTTCTTCATAGCTCATGGCAAAGCCCTCTGGATGTAATCGCAGTGCTTCTAGTCTTAATGCTGTATATTCTTCAGCATCACCTGCGTTAACAATTGAATATTCAGACAACCACCTCCAACAGAATGATTGATCCTTCCAATTTTATCTTGAAAGGAGGTTTTGATCAAAGGATATTGATCCCTTAGCACCAATCTCTTTTCCTACATGCAATTAGACATGATATGCTTATCCATCTGTGAAAACAAGGTATTTCCGATCATGTTTACTCGTTTTATCCTAGCAAAAACGATTCTTTTCTCACTTATCTTTTCACCTTTTTTATATTAATCTATAACTAATTCATGAAAAAAAAGAAAAAAAAGGATTGCTATGAATGAAAAGATATCATAAGATAGAATAGTAATAAAAATACAAAAAAGGGAGGAATTTGATATGACAGAAACAAGAAACGAAATCAAACTACATGTTCTTTTTGGTGCTTTAGCAGTAGGTTTCCTTATGCTAGCTCTTTTTTCCTTCTCGCTACAGATGCTGCCAGTTGCTGATCTAGCAAAAGAATTTGGTATTCCAGGCAGTGTTGCAGCTGTTGTTTTGAACGTTGTTGAAGCGGGCGGAGCTGTTACAACAATCGTCTCCATTTTAACTGCTGTAGGATCAGGTGGTCTTTCTCTTATTGCAGCGGCTGGTAAAGAGACCATTCGTCAGTACCTTAAAGCCCAAATTAAGAAAAAAGGCCGTAAAGCCGTTATTGCTTGGTAATTCATTTTTATGACTCAATAGAAGGAGACTTTGTTCTCCTTCTATTTAAATTTTGATGCAGGTGAGAAGATGTTATATCCATTATTATCACTACTTCTATCAATTAGAATTCAACAACAATATTCAAATCTAGCTCAGTTTATAATACGTAAGGTTCCATTTTTCACATCGTTTTCTTCTAAACAGTACATATTATTTTCTTGTATCCTTGATACTTTATTCGGATGTGTGATTGTATTCGTTATTTCTTCATTTCTTTACTCTCCGATCTATCAAATAGAATGGGAAAGTGCTTTTGTGATATTTTTGTTTCTTTTCTCTATCGTCAAAGGGATTGAATCTTATAGAAGAACTCATATTCTTCCTTTTGAAGAATTGATACAGCTTGCACCTGTTTCCTCAAGACACCTTTTCCAAACGCTTTTGTTTTCAGAACTGATCTGGTTGATGTTGACCAGTTTGAGTACTTATTTAATCTATTTTCTGTTTCAATATTCCATTGCACAAACACATGACTGGATATTCTGGTTAAAGCATCTCAATGTCATGTTGACAGGTTTCTTCCTTTTTATCGTCAGCAATAAGATATTTGGTGCTTACATCTATAATATTGTCGTGAAAAAAATCGGGATCATTCGTGTTCTTTTTTTCGCAAGCATCTCTTTACTTTTTTTCTTATTTGGAAGAGTCCTGATATTGAACATTATTTTCCCTTTTTATCACACCTTCCAACAACTTTTTCAGTCGATTTCATCGCTTGCAGAGGATTCGTTTTGGATTACACTTTCCAACAATTTGGTGGCTTTATATCAAAATGATCTTCAGCATATCCATCATGCTTTATTCTCAAAGGATTCTGTATTTCTACAATTTCAAGCGCTTTTCACTTCACCTGTCACATTTTTCGTGGTGATATTAGCAGCTATACTCGTCATGAAGAGTCCTGTACGCTGGATTCCAACTGGGAAAGATCATGATCAAAACTCAACACATTTTCGAGATTTATTTTATTGGTACTTTCAAGTACTTAATAAAATTCAAGGCTCGCTGTTTCAAAAGAATATGTTGATCCAAAAAGACCTCAAGGTGTTAAAAGAAAAAAGATGGCTGCTGTCTAAAGAGTTTTTTAATTATATGTTTATGTCATATGAAGCCTTCTTTTATATCGGGGTTATGACTAGTTTGATCTCCATTATTGATCATCCGGCTTTGCAGATTCAGCTGCTTTTTACATTAAATGTGATGATTTTAGCAAATCAAACGTATGAGATGAGAATGCTGACCCCTTCTATTTTTTCTTTAAGTGCTGAAAAAAAGAATATTTGGCTTTTTGAGCTTTCTCAAACATCTCTTATTCAGTTTTTCTTATCAAAAATCCAGTTATTTTATTGTTTATTTTCCATACCAGCTCTCTTTCTGCTATTCATTAATCTATCAATCATGGGTGTATATCAGCTTTTTGATATTCAGATGCTCATTCAATTTGTGGCATTAGGGATTGGTTTTTTCATTTTCCCTTTGATTCAGCTTTACTTGTTTCCATTTACAACGAAATTCAATTTTATTCATGAGCATGAAATAGGGACAACCAATGAGGAAATAGAAGTTATCGATAAAGGGCAGGCTTTTGCAAGAAACTTTCTTGTATTACCTTTTATGTACTACATGATCTTGACCTCTTTTCTACCTATTTTGCAGCAATCCTCAGGTCTCATAAACTTTCTGTTTGCTTTATATTTTGTGATCGTTTCATTGATCTGCTGGGTGTTATGCCGCAAGACCATCTATAAAGGGATTGAGTATGTTGAAAAAAATAAGATATTTTCTATCGGAGAATAGACTGATTTTACGACTCGGCTACATTTATGCTGCTATCTTTATTGCAGCAGTGCTGATTGGTAGCCTTCTTCCTTATGATCAGATTCCTTATTTAAAAAAGGATGAAGAGATGTTTTTTCTATCTATTTTCTTAAATAATTTGCAAGTTGGGATGGCGATATTAGGGATCGGAGCTTTTACAGGCGGCATCATGGCTGCTGGCATTCTTTTTTACAACGGATACATTATTGGCAAACTAGTTCAGTATTTGATTGTCAATCAAGAAGTGCAGCAGATATTCACAGGATTACTGCCTCATGCTTTCGTAGAGATTCTTGGTTTCATCCTGTTTTCAATTGTCAGCTCTTTTCCTTTTATTTATCTTTATCGATTTATAAAAGGAGAAACAATTGATTTAAAAAAGCTGACTGTGACTGTGTTTCAATTGATTTTTGCAGCAATTGTTCTCTTATTCGCAGCATCTCTTTTAGAGGAATACGTTAGCCATGTACATCTACCATAGAAGAAAGGGGAATGTGGTTCCATGGAGCTACTTCTACGACCTAAGGAATTTTTCAATCAGAATCAATCGATTAAAACCATTGTAGGCCTTGTCTTACTATCATTATTTGTTTCGACTGTCTTTTTAACATTTTTTATTATTGATTTGTTAGTAGATGAACCGTTATCTGCTGGAAAACAAGTAGCCAGCATTGTTTTTATTTTTTTGCTGACGATCCCGCTGTATTTCATTTTAAATTTTCTCAGTACCGTTCTCACTTCTATTTATATGTATTTTTTTCATAAAGCTTTTATTTTACGCAAAATGTATCTTGTCATTTTGGTTTATAATGCATTTCTTTTATTAGTGAATAGTGCAGCGATCTATTGTGTGATGGTGTTACAATTAGATCACTATTTTATCTTGATACAAGCAATTTCCTTCTTCATCAACTTATATCTTTTGCGCATCCTTTATGATGGCATCATTTACTATGCAGAAGGGTCGAAAAAGGCTGCCCTTGCGACAGTGATCTTGTATATGCTGGTGACCACTGTGTTTGTTATTGGAGGATTCATCAATGGCTAGTCTTCAAGTGTCTCAGCTATCTTTTCGCTATGAAACAACAGAAGAAAGCTCTCTCCTTCTCGATCAAGTTTCGTTTGATCTGAAAGGAAGTGATCGAGCTTGTATCATTGGAAAGAACGGCAGTGGTAAATCGACTCTTTTAAAGATCATCGCTGGTCTGCTTCCTTCTGTATCAGAAACGATTTTACTCAACAAACAGCTTCACCCCGGGACCACTCAATATAAAAGTCTGGTGGCGTACATCCCAGATAAGCCTTTAGTCTATGATGCACTCACTGGTCTCGAGCACATGGAGCTTGTCCAGTCTTTATGGAAAATGAACAAGTCAGAAAAAGAGTTATACAAAGAGACCTTTCTATCGCTTTGTGATGCATTTGATTTAACGCATGCCCTAAAGATGCCAGTCAAACAGTATTCATTGGGCATGAGATATAAACTTTTCTTTAATTGTATGGTGGCAAGATCTCCAGAGCTGATCATTCTTGATGAGCCTTTTACCTCTCTTGATGAGGCCTCACAGATACAATCGATTTCTTTATTAAAAAAAGAATTCTCACATCGATGTGTTTTATTTACCAGCCATCAGCGCTACCTTTATTCAGAATTAGGAAATCGTTTCTTCCAGCTGGATCAAGGACAATTAAACGAAGTGGAACGTTAGACATACAAAAGGCATCCCATAAAAGGATGCCTCTCTTCTTTTTCTCGATCACATTACCACTTACAGCGTTTCACTGGACGGCAGCAAGGGTTTTTGATATCCCTGCCGCAATCGTATTCTTCCACAATGTACTCGTTATGAGTAGATTGAGTGACAGGGTAGTAGTTTTCAATTCTTTTGATGTTTTTATTGACGTTTGTGATATGCGTTGGTTGAATTTTTCTGATGGTTTGTTCATTCGTTGTCGTGTTGACAATTTGACGTGTGGGGAAAACAACCGTTTCATCTCCTCCTTGGTTTCCTCTGCGAGGACCAAAGAAAAAGTCATCTAATCGATTTCGGCTCATCTCAACACCCCTTCAAGTTGTCTTTCACTTACACTCTATCGTATGTAAGAAGCGCATTTCGTGACTAGATGCTTGTCTATTTTTAAAAAAATCCACTATTCATCTCGTTTTCTCTTTCTTTACAAAAGGGCAATTTTAACATATTATACAATATGATATATTGTGGTAGAAGAAATTGTGGCCCATAACCTTCCCACTTATCAAATACGAGGTGAACGATATGATCAATACGACACAACCAATCGAACGAAACAAGCTAGACATTGCACTTGAACTGACTCAATTGCATTTGAATCAATATGAAACGAGTCATCCTGATCAGTTGAGTGAGGTTTATGCGAAATATTATGCGCTGCTTGAAGTGCTGGATTTATCTTCTTATGATCAATTGATTGATTTATTGCCCGCTGAGCTAAAACAGACGCTTGAGTAAAAAAACCCTCTATCCACATGGGATAGAGGGTTTTCTTTATACACGTGCTGCCATATCGGTTTCGATTTGCTCTAAGCTTCTTCCTTTTGTTTCGACTAAAACAAAGCGGGTGAACAATAGTCCGATTAAGCAGATAACCCCAAATGAGGAGAAAATGACCCCAAAGCTGAACTTATCAGCTAAGATAGGGAAAACGAGTCCAACAGCTAACGATCCCGTCCAGTTAAAGGCAGATGAAATGCCTGCTCCAATGCCCCTGACAGAGAGTGGGAAGATTTCGCCGATGATGATCCACGTGATCGGTGCCCATGAGAAGGCATAGCACAAGATAAAGCAGCAAAGGGAAATCAATGTCACCCAGTTTAAAATCCCTTCACTAACGCCAAGTGCACCTAATGCCGCTGGTGCAAAGAAGGAAAGTGCCATACCTGTGCCTCCTACGGTGAGAATCGTTCGGCGGTCGAACCGGTCGACAAATTGTAAAAAGATAACGGTTGTCACGACAAAAATGACACCGACAATGACTGTAAAGCCTGCTGCGACCTGCGGCGCAAGGCCTACATTCCGAGCAATACTCGTTGCATAATACACAATGGAGTTCGCGCCTTGAATTTGCTGAAGGGTCGCCATCCCAACCCCGATGAAAAGAGCCATTCTGAATTTCTTTTGGAACAATTCACGAATACCAGAGCGTTCTTCTTTCGCGACTTCTAAAATTTCCTGCATTTCTGCTTCGATTTCTTCACGGGAAGAACGCAGTGATCCTAATACCTCCCGTGCTTTATGAGCCATTCCGTGTTTAATTAAATATCTCGGAGATTCAGGCAGCCTCAGCATACCAATATAAAGCACGATAGCAAATAAAGCGGCACTTCCCAGCATCCAGCGCCAGCTGTCTGGAATAGGTTCAAACACAAACGCGACAATATAGCTCAGCAATAGTCCGCTCACAATCATAAGCTGATTGAGCCCAGACAATTTCCCGCGGATTTTAGCAGGAGCGATTTCAGACATGTAAGCCGGCACCAAAGATGAGGCTGTTCCTACTGCTGTCCCTAAAAAGATACGAGCAATGGTTAATGAAATCTCTTCTGGTGCGATGGCTGACCCTATAGCTCCGACAAAAAAGATGATCGATGAGACCAAAATGAGCTTTCTGCGGCCGAACTTATCCCCCATGAGGCCGCTTAAAATCGAACCAATGATTGCTCCGCCCATTAATGAAGAGACGACAATTCCAAGCCATAATGGGCTGAGCTGAAATTCTTCCTGAATATGTCCTTCTGCCCCTGCAATAATTCCAATATCATATCCGAATAAGATGCCTGCAAAGGACCCGAAAAAGAAGATAAATTTACTTGACACTTTTTTCTCCAAGTGGATGACCCCCTCACTTAATTAACCGCTTTCATTTCTCCCGGTGCTTCTACTGTAAACAGTAGAAGACGTTTCACCCTTCTATAAAACCACATATTCTGCATGAACAAGCTTTGTAAAATGAACAATTTGATCAACCGTTAAATTGAGGGATACGACTGTATGATGACCCCCGCCTTGCTTAATCCATGCTTTGACTCCGTCCTGAAAATTCGGCTTGATTTTCCAGAGCACACGTGCAACCGGTAAATGAGGTGCTGCTTCCTCCGGCTCAAAGGCTTCGACTTCTTGTATGAGCCATTTGAAATGGGTTCCAAAGTCAGCAATGGAAACAACAACACCTTCGCCTGCTTTTCCATCAAACACAAGACGCGCTGGATCTTCCCTGTTTCCGATACCAAGTGGAGATACGACAATCACTGGTTTCGTATGGGCGAGCGCTGGATCTACTTCTA
This sequence comes from Bacillus sp. YBWC18, assembly GCF_002998775.1. NCBI lineage: Bacteria > Bacillati > Bacillota > Bacilli > Caryophanales > Bacillaceae > Bacillus > Bacillus sp. YBWC18. The sequence continues at coordinate 232,499 of NZ_PVRI01000002.1, forward strand.
ACATATGAGATTGCAGCACCGCTTCCTGTCCAGAGGTCATTTCATACGTGTAGTCCTCCATAAAACCAGTGGATTGATGATGACTCATCACCTTTAATAATCGGTCCAGTGCAGCAGTTTTCCAATCGCCTTCCCCAGCAAAGCCATATCCCTTTGCCATCAGCCGCTGTACCGCAAGTCCTGGCAGCTGTTTCATTCCATGTAAATCTTCAAAGTTTGTCGTAAAGGCATTGTAGCCGCCTTCATCTAAGAAGCGTTTGATGGCGATTTCATAACGCGCTTGCACCTTAACACTTTTTTCCCACTCTTCAACTGAATACGTTCCATAATCCACATCATATTGCGTTAAATACTCCGCAAATAATGCATCTACCTCTGCTTCTTCTACTGCATTAACATATTCGACGAGATCGCCTATACCAAAGTAATCAACGGTCCACCCTAGTTGAATCTGGGCTTCGATTTTATCGCCTTCTGTTACAGCCACATGGCGCATGTTGTCACCAAACCTAGCTACTTTAATCTGAAAGCTTTCATGATAAGCAGCCGCCACGTCCATCCAATCAGCAATTTGCTGCTGTACGTCTGGCTTAGACCAATGACCGGCGACAATTTGATTTTGTTTATTTAAGCGTGCATTGATATAGCCATATTCTCTATCTCCATGGGCAGATTGATGAAGATTCATATAGTCCATGTCGATCGTGTCCCACGGAATCTTCTCATAATACTGTGTGACAAGATGCAAAAGAGGCTTCTGCAAGAGATCGGTTCCGCGTATCCACATTTTTGCCGGTGAAAATGTATGCATCCATGTCATCACGCCGACAACCTCATCGCGATAATTGACTTCTTTCATGAGCTTTGTGATTTGATCCGCGCTGACAGCCAGCTCCTGCAAGATCACTGGGTAAGGAAGTAAACCACTCTTATTTAAGGCATCCGTCATCTTTTGAGCATCTGCTTTTACTTTCTGCAGTGCTTCATCTCCATATAAATGCTGCGATCCAACAATAAACCAGCATTCTTTATGTTGACTTGTTAACATAGAAATCCCTCTTTTCTTTATCTTGAAGGTTTTTGTCCGTAATACGCATGTTCTCCGTGTTTTCTTAAGTAATGTTTATCTAAAATTCGCTGCGGGAGAGGCTCCGCGTATTCGTTTAATTGCTTTGCGAACAGATTCATTTTGGCAACTTCATCTAAAATCACACTGTTTGTGACCGCACTTTTTGCATCTTTTCCCCACGTGAATGGGCCGTGACCTTGAAGTAATACACCCGGCACCGCCATCACATCTAGGTTTCTTTCCTCAAACGTTTCGATGATCAGCCGGCCCGTTTCTACCTCATAACCGCGGTTGACTTCTTCTTCTGTCAGAAATCGAGCACACGGAACAGCGCCGTAAAATGTATCGGCATGCGTTGTGCCCATTGCCTGTAAATCAAGACCCGCCTGCGCCCAAACGGTTGCCCACATGGAATGGCTATGTGATATACCGCCAATTTCCTCAAAGTGTTTGTAAAGAACAGCATGTGTCGCTGTATCTGATGAAGGACTGAATTCCCCTTCCACTACTTCACCGTCAAAGTCGACCACAACCATGTCTTTTGCTGATAATTGGTCATACGCTATACCGCTCGGCTTAATAACAAATAGACCGCTGTCACGATCACACGCACTGACATTGCCCCATGTAAATTTCACAAGTCCGTATTTCGGCAAATCTAAATTCGATTCAAATACTTCTTCTTTTAAGCGCTCTAGCATACAGTTGTCACTCCTTTCTTTGGCATCAGATGTGCTACTGCCGCTTCTTCAATCGCAAGGCCCTCTTGATAGCGCTTTAAAAATTCGTCAAAGCCTTTGACATCAAGCGGATCGGGTTCTATGAGTTCTTCTGATGTATGGGCAAACACTTGATGCGTGAGAAATTCAGCCAATGTTTGCTTTTGATGATGGACCATATAGGAAGCAAGGACAGCCATCCCAAACGCACCGCCTTCTCCCGCAGTGGAAACGACTGATACAGGTGTATCAAGCGCTGCGGCCACCATTTTTTGACCAACGAGCGGGGTTTTAAATAATCCCCCATGCCCTAGTAACCGATCAATCACAACCTGTTCATGTTCTTTTAAACGATCCATCCCTATTTTCATTGCACCAAAAGCAGAAAAAAGATGGGTACGCATGAAATTAGCCAGATTAAAGCGGCTTTCAGCTGATCTGACAAAAAGAGGTCTTCCTTCTGGCAATCTTGTAATATTTTCTCCAGAATAATAGCCATAGCTTAAGAGTCCGCCGCCATCTCGATCTGCTTCTAACGCCTGCTTCAATAAGGCTTCGTATACCTTTTCTGACGCCACTTGCATACCCAATGCTTCAAATGCCTCTCTGAATATATTCATCCAAGCATTTAAGTCACTTGTACAGTTGTTCGCATGAACCATTGCGACTGGCAGTCCGTCTGGCGTTGTGACCATATCCACTTCTGGATACACACCCTTTAGCTCCTGCTCTAGCACAATCATGGCAAAAACAGATGTCCCAACTGAAATGTTCCCTGTCCGTTTTTCTACACTGTTTGTTGCCACCATTCCCGTTCCGGCGTCACCTTCCGGGGGGCAAAATGGAATGCCTGGCTTCAAGTGTTTGCCTTGATCTAAAATGGCTGCTCCTGCTGCCGTTAACACGCCAGCCTCCTCGCCTGCTAAATAAACACGCGGCAGAAGGTGACGCAGCTTCCACGGGTAGCCTTTTTCTACGATCAAGTCTTCAAATTGATGGAGCATTACTTCATTGTAATCCTTCGTTTGTTCATCAATTGGAAACATGCCTGACGCATCACCAATGCCAATGGCCTGCTTTCCGGTTAACAGCCAGTGAATGTACCCTGATAGGGTGGTCATATATTCTAAACGGGAAAGATGTTTTTCCTCCTCTAATATCGCTTGATACAGATGGGCAATGCTCCATCTTTCTGGAATATGAAATTGGAAGACATTCGTCAGTTTTTGACTCGCCTCAATGGTTGTTGCATTCCGCCATGTTCGGAATGGAACGAGGACCTCTCCTGTATGATCACATGCCACATAGCCATGCATCATAGCTGATACTCCAATTGAGCCAATGGTTTGAATGGTCACGCCATACCTTTGCTCGACTTGCTCTTTCATCTCCCGGTACGCTACTTGAAGACCTGTAATGATATCAATTAAGTTGTACGTCCAAATTCCTTCCTGGAGAGAACTTTCCCATTCAAATGTACCTTGAGCAATTGGCTGAAACGCTTCATCTATTAAAATAGCTTTAATTCGTGTTGAACCAAATTCAATCCCTAAAGATGTCCGTCCTTCTTTTAAGGCTTTGGTCGTCTCTTCATGATCCATTCTGCGTTCACCCCCATAATTGATAGCGGTTTCAATTTTAATTTTCTAGATTCATTGATTCTCTGTGCACATTCACAATATAATATTTGTACGTACATATGTCAATATTAAATATAGTTGTACATACACAATGTGACAAAAACCTTCACTTTTCTAAAGCTAACACGACAGAACGGGAAAGCGCCTGTTTTTGATTCGACAACCATGTTAAAATATGTCCATACAATTTCTTCTCAATCCGAGTAGATGATCAACTGAGAAAGAAGTGAAACGATGAAAAAGAAGTACCAGATCATTATCGATGATATAAAAAGCAAAATACTCACAGGGGATTACCGGATCGGGGAACGTATTCCAACCGAATCAAGCCTGCAGGAGATGTATCAAGTGAGCAGGCATACGGTTCGAAAGGCCATCTTAGAATTGTCGAGCGAAGGGTTTTTACGAAGTGAAAAAGGTTCAGGCACATTTGTGACCAATCAATATCAAACAAAGCCTGCTGGACATACGCATATGAAAACGATTGGCGTCATGACGACATACATATCCGATTACATTTTCCCTTCCATCATTCGAGGCATTGAAAGCCGATTAAACGAAGAGAACTATTCTTTGTTACTGGCAAGTACGAATAATGATGTGGAACAGGAGAAAAAAGCGCTAGAAATGATGCTGTCCTTTGGTGTGGACGGACTCATTGTCGAGCCGACGAAAAGCAATTTATATAATCCGAACATCTCGTACTACCTATCTTTTAAAGAACAGGATGTACCGCTCATTATGATCAATGCCTATTATGAGCAGTTAGAGGTTCCATTTCTCTGTTTAGATGATGTGAAGTCCAGCTATTTAGCCACAAAAGAGCTGATCACCTCTGGACATCAGCAAATCGGCCTGATCTCAAAAACAGATGACTTACAGGGAAAGTACCGAATGAAGGGATATATTCAAGCGCTCGGTGAAGCCAAGCTTAACTTTCTGCCTGAGCACGTCCTCTTTTTCGATACAGAATCGAAGCAGCATTTGGGAGATGATATCAAAACTTTCTTATTAGAGCATCAGCATGAGCTGACTGCCCTTGTTTGCTATAACGACGAGGTTGGATTAGAAGTTGCCAATGTATGCAGTGACATCGGGCTGTCCATTCCAGAGGATCTCTCCATTATTGGACAGGATAATTCGTATATTGCCCAGAAAAATGCCCATGTGAAGCTGACAACATTGACCCACCCTCAGGAGCAAATGGGCCGGGATGCGGCAGACTGGATGATTAAAAAAGTTCAAGGAAAAAAGAATCTCCCTCATCAAACCTTTTACGAACCTGTATTGGTTCCAGGTGAAACGATCAAACATATGAATGCAAGAAAAAAATGAGCCCTTTTTGGAGGAGGCTCATTTTTTATATGATTAGATCTCTTCTTTAGGGGTAGGAACTGCGCATACGCCGTCTGCACATGCTGCTTCAAATGAATTGGCAGTCGCTTTCTCAGCTTGAGCTGCTTCTTCTGTCCAAGCCGTTTCAAGTGCACGAAGGAAGGTATCGGCTGGCTGTGCACCTGCCACTGAATATTTGCCATTCAATAAGAAAAAAGGAACAGCAGAAATACCAAGCTGTCTCGCCTCTTTTTCGTCTTTTCGTACATGATCTGCAAAATCTTCGCCGCTTAAAACTTGCTGTACTTCCTTCAGATCAAGACCTGCTTTTTCTGCAATATCTAAAAGGGTTTGACGATCACCAACATGCTTTCCATCTGTAAAATATGCTTGAAACAGCTCTCCCATGACGAAATCGCCTTTGCCCATTTGACCAGCATATTGCGCCAATCGATGGGCATCAAAGGTGTTTGTCAACACGAGTGGATCAAATTGAAAATCAATTCCCTTCTCTTTGCCGGCCTGCTTCACCTGCTCATTCATCGCCATGGCCTGGCTGCGGCTCATCCCATATTTTTTGACGAGCATATCATGGACATCATAATCGACCTGAGCAGGTGCATGTGGATCAAGCTCAAAGCTTTTAAACTCGATTTCTACCTGTTCCTTTTGAGGGAATTGTTCAAGCGCTGTTTCTAGTTGTTTTTTTCCTATATAACAAAAAGGACAGGCGATATCTGACCAGATTTGTACTTTCATCTTCATCTTCCTTCCGAGCTTACGCTTTTTCTTTAACGATGTAACAATTATAGTTACATCCAATCGATGATGTCAAGATTCTGCTCTTGATTTAGATAAAAAAAGCCTCTCCTTCTAAGAAAGGAAAGGCTTTGAAAATATCTATTCTAAATTTGCATGGTGACCGTACATTGTATGTGTGTCGAGCTCTTTTATTTCCATTAAACGCAAAATGACCGCATCGTATGTCAGAAGAAGCGATTGCTCAAATAGCGAGCCCATTGGCTGAATGGTATGATGGCTTCCTTCCTTTTGATCCTTCGGCGCACCTGACAGTAAAATGACTTCATCCGATAGATCAGCTAGAGGTGAGTCAACTGAAAGCGTGAATGCTGCCACTTTTCCGCCAATTGCTTTTGCCTTTTTTGCAAGGACTAGCAAGGTCTCTGTTCGACCAGAGCCGCTCCCCACAATCAAGAGATCTTCTTCTGTAAAGGAAGGAGTATTGGTCTCACCGATCACATAAGCCTTGACGCCAATATGTGTGAGTCTCATGGCAAATGATTTCCCCATCAAACCAGATCTGCCAGCCCCTGCCACAAAGACCTTTCTTGCAGCTAAAATACTTGAGACAAGCCGCTCCGCTTGTTCGTCTTGAATAGCGGGGGAATGCTCAGAAAGCTCATTCAAAATGGCTTTCACATAGTCACTGGTCTTCATGATTGTGCGATCAGCTGCTTCATTTGTGCAGCCACTTCTGCTTTATTGTCCTGGCTTGCGATACCGCCGCCGACAATGATCAAATCAGGATTTAACTTCACGACTTCAGGTAACGTATCAAGCTTAATTCCGCCTGCAATGGCTGTTTTCGCTTGTTTGACGACTTGTTTAATGGTCATAAGGTCAGCAAATGAGTTTTGACCAACCGCTTGCAGGTCATAGCCTGTGTGCACACAAATATAATCGACTCCAAGCTCATCCAGCTCTTTTGCCCGGCCAGCGATATCTTTGATACCAATCATATCAACTAAAATTTGTTTCCCTCTTGCTTTCGCTTCTTTCACCGCTCCTTGAATGGACATATCTTCTGCCGCTGCAAGAATGGTGACGATATCCGCTCCAGCTTCAGATGCCTGCTGCACTTCATAACCGGCCGCATCCATAATTTTCAGATCAGCGAGTACACGTAAATTCGGAAATGCCTGTTTGACTTCTTTTACAGCACGCAAGCCTTCATTGATCACAACAGGTGTCCCAATTTCGACCACATCAATAAATGCTTCTACTTCTTTGATCAGCTCAATCGCTTCTGGTATATTCACTAAATCTAATGCTAATTGTAATTTCATTCACTTTCACTCCCGTTTTTTCATCTCATCTTCAAGAGCTTCGCGGATGGTGCTTCTTGAACGATGAAATGAGTATAACAACAGGAGTGACGCAATCCAAGTACGCACTTTTTTTTTACATACTATACTTTTTCGCATATGGTCACAAAAAAGATACTGTCTTTCGACCAGTATCTTTTGCAGTATTACTATTTATCATCCTTTAAAAAATTGCTGTCGAGATATTGTTTTCCCCAATCATACATCGCCTCTAAAATCGGCATTAAGCTTTCTCCTAGTTCTGTCAGGGAATATTCAACTTTTGGCGGAACGACAGGATAAACCTCCCGATGCACAATGTGATCTTCCTCTAATTCTCTTAACTGATTGACAAGCATTCTTTGCGTAATCCCAGGCATTAACGATTTTAGCTCGCCAAACCGTTTTGTCCCTTCTCTGCCAAGGTGCCATAAAATCAGCATTTTCCACTTACCGCCGATAATATTCAGCGTCAGCTCTTTTTCGCAATTAAACACTTTATTTTCCATACGTGATGACAACGACATACACTCCTTTGGTACAAACCATTTACGCTTTATCATATACTGCGGCAAAATGGATTGCCTAGCATACGGTCTTCGTTATTGATTTTGTTTTTTGACAAAAGCCATAACAGCTTTTGTCATGTCTTGCGCTTCTTTTGGCGCCCTGTCTGATCCAAACCATTTATTCAAGTCACTGTGGCTCAGCGAATGAACCAGAAAAACAAACCGCGAGCCTTTATCATGATTCAGTTTTTCTGCAAATCGGTACACCTCTGGATTTTCCCAGCCCGTGACCAAATAAACAGGCGGTACATTCGCTTGATTCATATAAGTGACAGGTGATGCCTTTGTCCAGTTCTTCTCCTGTTTGCCAAACACCTTTTTGTACGATGGTATGGCTTGTATAAATTGATTGATGTTTAACGGACCATCTAGAATCACGATGGAATTGATCGTTTTTGGCGACAATCCAACACGTTTTAAATAAGTTGAATCTGTGGCCACCAATGCCGTTAAATGACCGCCTGCCGAATGTCCCATCACGTTGATTTTTGATGAATCGATTTGATACTCACCTGCATGATCCTTGACCCATTTAATGGCGTTTGCCGTATCATCTGCCATCTGCTCATAGTGGGCATCAGGGTGAAGCCTGTAATTCATTGAAACAAACACATACCCTTGACCGGTAAAATAATCAGCCTTCGAAGCAACTCTATTCTTATCGCCGCCTGTCCAGCCGCCGCCATGGAGATAGATCATGACTGGATGCTTCTTCTTATCTTCATTTTTGCCCTTTGGCATATACATATCGAGTGTTTGCTGTTTGTTTTGTGTGTCTGCATAATGGATGTTCGTCGTCGGCTTAGGCTGGTTTAAACGGAACACAAAGAATGCGCATACCAATAAGCCCGCGATGACAGCCGCAAATAAGAGCCATTTCGTGATTCGTTTCAATGTCATTGCACCTTTCTATGTTGGGATGAAGAAGCATGATTAGCACATATGTAGATAGACTAGCACGATTCATTTGATACGACTTGTATGACTTGAACTGTTTGACAATAAAATGAAAAATAATCTTCTTCATAGTCTTCTACGAAATAATTGATGTTTTCCCAGCCTCTATTCAAAGGCTCAATATTTAAATATAGACTAGAATCGTTTGTTAAGTCCAAATCTTTGATTTGAACAGAAGATACATTGGTGAATTTTAGATGGATTTCTGCTTGTTGGGTCGCAGATTCGTATGAGATTTGCAGGACAATACAGTTGATCAAGTCGTAATGTTCATTATACTCTTTAAAGTAGTGAAATTCATTGATTTGCTTTAGATGGTTGATATCGAAATCAGGGATTTGTTTCTGGATTTTTTCATCTAAAAACCATGTCATCGTTTGTCCAAGAGGTTATTGTATAAGTGCAATGATTCGTTTTCTTGTTTCTTCATGGTATTGAATACATAGCGTTGTTCTTCTTCCCAAAAACCCATTAAAAACATACACTCCTTTGTAAGTTGCGTTCTTGATTTCCACAAGTGTTATGCTATTCTCATTTTGCTTTATCACGATAACCGTACACTTGTATAAACAGGTTTATTTGTATGTTTGAATAATGCTACTTCATGATCAGTTAGCCATTTAATCTCTCGCATATGATAAGAAACCTCTTCTAAATAGGTATCGGTTTCAGCAATTAATTTTTTTGATAAGATCTTTCTTTTATTGTCTTCAATGACAAGATAGAGAGTAAACTGCTTTAGATCCAATTCGATCAGAGGATATGCTTTCTTTTTTTTATCGGGACTTAATTTTGTTTGTTTTCCTTTCATCTCCGCTTTATATTCCTTTTCTTTCATTTTTTGAAATGTCGCTTTGACTAGCTGACTGTCCCAGTTTTTTAATTCACACAGATAGAGCATCGCTTTTTCCAAAGTATCAGCTAAGATCTTTTTCTTATTTGTTGCATTTTCAAATTCACTGTAACTAAAGGGTAATTCTAGCTCGTACGTATTTTTTAAAAATAAGATGTCAGGTTCTTTTTTAGAAGTACTCAGTAATTTGTAATCTTTAAAAGAGCCACATATAAAAATAATAGCCTCACAATCTTTCGTTTGAATTTTTTCCCTAATTCCCATAAAAACATTTCTGTCACACAAAGGGATTGGCTGGCTAAGTTCCCACGGTCATCATCTGACATTAATTGGATGTATTTCAAGTACACTCCTTATACCTCCTTTCTAGAATCACCATCTCCCCATTAGGGTAAAGGCACGCCACATTCATAAATCGTATTTCATGTTGAGTTTGAGCTATTTTTTTACTTTTCATATCTTGACTAAAACACCTTCCATATTCAACTGATAGACCATAATTTTTATTTATATGAAATTATTCTTTTTAGGGATTTTTCTAATAAATCAATTGGTATATGGTCTTGACTAATATAGTGGAATATTGCTACACCATTTTCCAGTGAAAGAATTGCCCATGCCATTTCTTCAGAAGAAAGGGCACATGTAAGGTTCTCTTTTTTCATCAAATTCTCAAGGGATTGCGATATTTGTTTTACCGATTGTAGGATCATATTTGACCACTGACACCTTACTTCTTCATTTCTCATTGAATACAGAAGAAATTCCATGTTTAGCAGACTCCACGTCCGATTTTCTTCACGACTTTGAATAGACTGTTGATTCATTTTTTCTGAAAAGTGTAAAAGAGAAGGTTGTTCTGCTATTAAAGCATTGATTTTTTCTACATGTAATTGCATTTGTTGTTTCAATAGTGCCAAAAAGATCTCTTCCTTTGAATGAAAATGCGCATAAAAGGCCCCTTTGCTAAATCCCGCATGTTCTGTCAATTTATCAATGGAGACCCCATGAAAACCATACTTGGCGAAATTCTCAACTGCAGAATTTAAGAGTAATTTTCTTGTTTCTTCTTTCCTTTCATTTTGCGTCTTTCTTTGTCTAATCATTCCTTTACCTCCTTTTCTTTACAATCATACCATATAGAATTAATATACCAATTAGTATATAAATTCAAAAGGGTATATAATGTGAAAAGGAGAAAAACAATGCGACAGATGGGGAAAAAAATTCACAAAACGAAAATGGAAATAATCGCTCAAACAGTTAAATCAGGGATTATTAAATCAAATTTGATCCCAATGTGTGCTGGCTTAACCTTGGCATTATACACATATCAAATTGACATCCTTCATAAATCTATTGAGATACTATTGGCTTTTGCAGGTTCAATTTTATTAATTGGTGCTGCTGGAGCTTTAAACAATTTGTATGATAGGGACATAGATTCAGTGATGAATAGAACAAAAAACAGACCTACTGTAACAGGAGAAGTCAATCCTAAAAAAGTTCTATGGCTTAGTATTTTAATGTCTGTTTTAGGACTAGGCTTTTTAGCATTTACAACCTATCTAGCAGCTATTATAGGATTGATTGGTTTATTTTTTTATATTTTTCCTTATACAATATGGAGTAAAAGAAAAACCGTATACAACACAGAAATTGGTAGTATTTCTGGAGCAATGCCTCCTCTCATTGGTTGGGCAGCTATTTCACCAGATATATCACACCCAGCTATTATGGGGTTGTTTTTCATTACAATTATTTGGCAGATGCCGCATTTTTATTCGATAGCTATTAGAAAACAAAATGAATACAAGGCAGCAAACATTCCCATGTTACCGGTTGTAAAAGGAATGAAAAGAACATACTTACAAACGAATCTTTATATCTTAGCAATTACCTTAAGCAGTTTTCTTATCCATTCTTTAAGCATAGGGCTTGTGCTTGTATCCTTTTTTTTAGGCCTTATATGGATTTGCTTAAGTATTTTGGGTTACAAACGAATGCATTCCGAGAAGTGGGCATCAATTATGTTTGTCTATTCACTAATTTATATGACAACTCTTTATTCAACGGTCATTATCTATTCTCTTACTAGTCAAATTTTTTGATTAATAAAACATTAGTTTTGTAGATAACCATAATAAGTTCATATAAAAAAGCATCCTAAACGGATGCTTCAATCAAATGATATTTTTTCAAAATGCGATAGGTGATTTCTTTTGCTTCTATTCCGGTGCCTTCGATATTTGTGGCGAAGATGTAGGTTTTGTTTTCATGTTTGATGAAGCCTACGTACCAGCCGATGCCTGAGCCGGAGCCTGTTTTTCCGTAAAGGGTGGCGTGTTTCTCTTCTTCTTGAATCATCATTCGTTTGACCGTTCTCATGGCGTTTAGGTCAAATGGGAGAGTCTCTTCATATAGCTGTTTGAGGAAACGAACTTGTTCAACTGGAGAAATACGTAACGTACTGCTTAACCAAAATTGATCGATTCCGCCAGATATGTCTTCGTTCCCATAATGAATGGCTTTCACCCACTGACTCATGCGTTCTTCACCGATGTCACGGGCCATGGCTTGATAGTACCAGACGACTGAATCTCTCATGCCAGATCCTAGTGTATGATCCCTATTCCAGCGGTCAATCTCTCTTTTCACTCCGTCCCAATATTTAATGTCGTATTCATCTCTCACTGCGCCTGTTTGGAGTCCGATTAAGGCATTTGCTACCTTAAATGTCGATTGAGGTGCAAAGCGCTCTTTCGCTCTTTTTTTGTTATACACCCAAGGGGACTTTTCTTTTACTTCTTGAATTACAAACGTGCCTTCCCGGTCTTTCATGAATTCATCTACTGACCATGCTGGTGATGCTCCTTCAGTTGATGAAGGCTGGCTTATACAAAGTGACATCAGCATCATGCCAGTAATGAGCCATTTTATATACTTTTTCTTCAAAACAATCGCTCCTTTTCCCATGATTCCATTGATTGTAGCATGTTGAGCGATGAGATATAAGGTACGCTTGTCCTCTTTTCTTTCAAACAAAAAAAGCCGGTTCATCCGGCTTTTTGCTGTATATTAGCTTTCTTTTTTCTCTTCAATGGCTTGCTTCGCGATTTTTGAAATCGTCATATCGTCCATTGGCGGGTTATGGAGCCCGGCACGAATATCTCGATAGTAACGCTGCAGTGGACAGTCAAGGCTTAAGCTTTTTGCACCGACTAAACGCATGGCTTTATCAACAACTTGCAGACTGTGATTGACGACTGTATGTTTCACAGCGCCGAATTCATTGATTAACAGCTCTCTTTTCTCCGGCTTTTCATACAATGTGGTCGTTGAGTAGATGACGTGGCGTGCTTGCTTTAATAGTAAGTCAATTTCACCAATAAGTGTTTGGACATTTGGCAGATCACTAATCGTTCCGCTGATACTGTTCGGTGAATGGGTGATGGCATACTGAACAGCATAGTCTCTTGCCGCTTGCGCAATCCCTAAATAGCAGGAAGGAATGTGTGCAATCCAAGGATTTAGCGTACCCCCCCGCGGCCCTTTTTGCACCTCAACAAGCATGTCATCTGAGACCTTAACCTGTTCTAAGATTAAATCATGGCTTTCTGTTCCTCTCATGCCCACAACATTCCACGTTTCTTCTATTGAAACACCTTCTGTCTCACGATGAATTAAGAAGAAACCCATCGCCTCTTTTTCTTCGATCCATACGCCGACTAAAAAGTATGTAAGCGCTGGTGACATCGTTGTGAAAATTTTACGTCCATTGATGATCCACTCATTACCTGATCTAGTGGCTGTTGTCCCAGGCTTGCCCCCTCTTGTTGGACTGCCTGTCTGCGCCTCGCTCACGGCACGGTTGACAAGGGCGCCCTTCTGCACTTCTTTCGCGAAGAATTGCAGCTGCTTCTCATTCCATTGTTTCTTTTCGTAGATTTCGCCTACAACCCCTTGGTGCCAGCCGATCGATAAGGCAGTCGCTCCGTCCATACTGCCGAGCGTCTCTTGAAACAGAACCATATCCTTCACAGATTGACCTCCGCCTCCGTATTCAGCAGGAAGAGACAACGTCGTATAGCCCATCTCTATTAATGATTCAATATTTTTTTCAGGAAAATAAGCGCCTTCATCGTGTTCTTTTGCCGTTTGTTCGATCGTTTCACGAAGAGATTCTAGTTGATGAAGCCATGTTTTTTGAAAATCGGTATCAACAAATAATGCTTTAGACAAAACGTATCCAACTCCTCTGTATCTCACAATCTATCATATCTGATTTTTCCAATCGGAATAAATAAAACATACTTTACTTATAGGATTTAATGTGTTAAATTTTATCAATATTAAGTACATATGTCAAAGGAACGTGATGCTTTTATGATTTCAGCTACTAATCTACATAAATCTTATGGGCAGACCCATGTGTTAAAAGGCATTGATTTCACCGTACAAGAAGGTGAAGTGGTCGCCATTATTGGACCGAGCGGATCAGGAAAAACAACACTTCTTCGCAGTTTAAACAGCCTCGACATTCCAGATAAAGGAGAGCTGACGGTTGGTGAAGCCACGATTCAATTTGAACGATATCAAAAAAAAGATCTTCTAAAACTCAGGCAGCAATCTTCCATGGTGTTTCAGCATTATCACTTGTTTCAAAATAAACGAGCACTTGAAAATATTACAGAAGGATTGATTGTGTCTCAAAACATGTCTAAGAAAGAAGCAGAAAAGGTCGGAGAGCAATTTTTAACGCGGATTGGACTGCTTCATAAAAAAGATGCATTTCCGAGTGAATTATCTGGCGGTCAGCAGCAGCGAATTGGCATAGCCCGCGCTCTTGCGATGAACCCTTCGGTGCTTTTGTTTGATGAACCTACGTCGGCACTGGACCCAGAGATGGTAGGAGAAATTCTTGAAATGATCAAAGATATTGCGAGCCAAGGAATGACGATGGTCATTGTGACACATGAAATTTCTTTTGCAAAGGACGTGGCGGATACGGTGATCTTTATGGCAGATGGCGAAATTGTTGAAAAAGGCTCACCAGAAGACGTCCTGTTGAAACCACAGCATGAACGAACGAAACAATTTTTATCAAGGATTCATCGCGGAATGTGGCAAGGATCGGAGAAAGACAAATGAAGCAAAAGACAGCATTCATGATGTCCGGTGTCCTTCTGTTTCTCCTTTCTCTGATTGGCTGCAGCAGTGTGAAAACCACGACAGATGACGGCAGACAAATTGTGAAAGTCGCACTGAGTGCAGAGGTCAATCCACCCTTTTTAGCAACAAATGACCGAAACGAACCGATTGGCTATAACATTGATTATTTAAATGAAGTGGAAAAGAGGCTTCCCCACGTACATTTTGATTACATTTTTGGCGAGGAAGAATCGAATTTAATCGGCGTAGGCGCAGGGAAGTTTGAAATGGCGGCTAATTGGTTTTTTAGTAACCCTGAACGTGAAAAGCGGTTCCTTTACCCTAAGGTCCCGTATGGCTATTCGATGACAGGTTTAATTGTGAATGAATCAGACAAGGAGATTCGATCGCTTGATGATATGACATCTAAAAAACTGGCTCCTGTCAGTCCTAGCGGAGGCTTGCGTTCGATATTAAATCAATATAATAAAGAGCATGATCCGGATATTCCACTGACGACCATTGAAAGTCCTTCAAATGAACTCAACTTAAAACGTGTTGAAAGCGGACGGTCCGATGCAGCATTTATGAACATTTCAACCTTTGATACCATTCAAAAGCATTTGAACCTAAAGGTCAAAGTTGGCGGCATTGTGTCAAAGGAGCCTATCTATCTTGTCTTACAGCCAAGCGAGAAGCAGCTTGCAGCAGATTTGGACCGGATCACACAAGAAATGATTGATGATGGAACACTGCCTCAGCTTGCGAAAAAGTGGTTTGGTGTTGATTTCTTTCAAAATATTGATGACATCTCAGAGCAAGGGGATCAAAATGAAGAAAGGAAAGGAAGCGTCATGACGTTTACAGCTGGAGATTGGCTGCGCATCTTTTTACAGGTGCTTGAACGCCTGCCACTCACTTTTCTCATTATTACGGTGTCATTGTTTTTTGCTATCATCATCGGGTTGCTATTTGCTTTCATTCGTATCAAGCAAATCCCAGTGCTGAAGCAATTGGCTGTTATCTATTTATCTTTTACACGAAGTACGCCTTTAATTGTTCAGTTGTTTTTGATTTATTTTGGACTGCCTCAGCTTTTACTTGTCGCAGGGATGCAAATCAATCATTGGGATCGTGTGTTATTTGTGATGATGACGTTTTCTTTACATACTGGCGCTTATTTATCTGAAGTCTTTCGCAGTGCGTATTCATCTGTTGGGAAGGACCAGCTGGAGGCCGCCTACATTGTTGGGATGACAGATACACAGGCCTTGATCAGGATTATTATCCCGCAGGCCTTTCTCATTGCACTGCCAAACCTCGGAAATTACACCATTGATCTCGTGAAAGACACAGCGATTGCCTTTACAATCGGACTCATTGATATCATGGGACAGGTGAAGATCATTTTAGGAAATAACTACGGGATCGGCATGTTTGAAGTGTACGCGATCATTGCGATTGTGTATTGGCTCATTTGCATGAGCATTGAACTGATCACCATGCTGCTTGAAAGGAAATTTGTAAAAGGCCGCACCAGCCTGTCACGTTAAGGAGGCGATTTGATGCAAACCATTGATATTCAATTTGCGATTGACCAAGTACCTCATATTCTAAAAGGCGTTCCTTTTACTTTATTGATTGCACTCGTTTCCATGGCTGTGAGCCTTTTGCTCGGATCTGTTTTTGCTTTCATTCGTCTCTTTCGCATTCCTGTACTCAGGCAGCTTGTGACACTCTATGTCTCCTTTTTTAGAGGAACGCCTCTTATTGTTCAGCTGTTCGCTTTCTTTTATGGACTCCCTTTTGTTCTAACCAAAGTGAGCGGTACATTCGGGCTGACCTTTCATCCAGATATGGTCTCCCCATTAGCTGTTGCCCTCATTACCTTCAGCCTCCATTCAGCCGCCCATTTAACAGAGGTGGTTCGGAGTGCACTCCTTGCGGTAGACAAAGGGCAGCTTGAAGCGGCAAAAATTGTGGGTATGACGACGCGCCAGGCGATGATGCGCATTATTTTGCCGCAGGCCTTTGTGGTCGCCTTACCGAACCTAGGCAATCAGCTCATTCAGCTATTAAAAGCCACCTCTCTTTCGTTTACGATTGGAGTACTTGAAATCATGGGGATTTCCCGAATCATTGCGAATGACGGCTATCAGTTTTTAGAAACGTACCTCGTCTCTGCTTTGATCTATTGGCTGCTGAGCATTTTCTTTGAACTCGTTTTTGCCTTGTTAGAGAAACGTGTCAGCGTGTACGGAAGATCTCTCGGACGTTAAAAAAGCCGATCAGGCTCAAATACCTGACCGGCTTTTTTTATTCGCCTTTTTTCGGTGTGTTAAACAGTTCCTTTGGTGCGGGTTTTAGTTTTGGTGCGGAACCGAACACGACTGGTGCAGAAATATATCTGAATTCCCCTTTTCCATCCATGCTTCGGCCATGTGCCCATCTGCCTTCCTTGCTTGCTTCTCCTCTTGAGAAGTTAAACAAATCGTAGGATACTTGCTGTTTTTCTAGTGAGCGCGGGAAGGTGGTTGGTACGACGACGTCCCCTTCTCGTTCTTCTAATTCTTTAATGGCCGCAAGCCACATATTTTGATGATATGTATCACGAGCAATAAGAAAAGAAAGCATATCCTTCACGCCGCGATCATCGGTCATTTCGTAGAGCCTTGTAACCTGAAGCCTCCCTTGTGATTCTGCATTTAAGTTGGCCCTAAAATCAGCCATTAAATTTCCACTTGCAATGATATACTTGGCATTCCACGGATACCCTTGACTATCTGCTGCCATAGCTCCTAAACCGGCAACAATTGCATGCTGAGGATTCATTCCACCCATGACAGCTGCAAGTGCTGGATCACTTTGATACGCCTGTTCTTGTTCTTTAACCGGTGCTTTATCTAGTAAACGCGCGATCATCGTCGCCAGCATTTCGACATGACCAATTTCCTCTGTCCCTATGTCAAACAATAAATCTCTGTATTTTTGATCTGCCCGGCAATTAAAGCCTTGAAATAAATATTGCATCATGACACTAATTTCTCCATACTGTCCGCCTAATACTTCTTGCAGCTTTTTCGCGTAAAGCGGATCAGGCTTGGAGGGCTTTGCTTCATATTGCAGTTCTTTGATGTGATAAAACATGATGTCATCTCCCTTATCAAAACATCTTTTCACTTATCACTATTCAACCACATGCCTCTTTATGAAAATGAGTAGAATATGTGCACAAAAAAAGAGAATGGCCTCTGCCATTCCCTTTGTCATCCTACTCAGCACTAACTAAAATTTTCACTTGATCTTTTTCATTGATTAATGCATGGAAACCATCCTCGATCACATCGTCCAGCTTGATTTTTTTCGTGACGAGCGTATCTGCAGAGAAATAGCCTTTTCTCATTAAGTTTAATACAGATGGGAATACGTCTCTGTAGCCGATAATTCCTTTGACTGTACGTTCTTTAATGACAATGTCATTTGGCAGAATTTCTGCGCCTTTTTCCCAAATGCTCACAATGACTGTTTCACCTGAAATTCTTGTTGATTGGATGGCTTGCTTCAATACAACAGGTACACCTGTCACTTCAAAAGAAACATCGACGCCACCGTTTGTACGGCTTGCGATTTCTTGAACAACATCTTCATATTGAGAAGGATCAACAATGATCGCTCCAAGCTCTTTAGCTTTTTCTTGGCGTTCTTTAGATAATTCTACTGCGTAAATATCAGTAGCACCAGCTGCTTTTAATGCTTCAATGACAAGTAAGCCAATTGGTCCGCAGCCAAACACAGCCGCTGTATCCCCAGCTTGTACTTTACTAGAACGAACAGCATATAAAGCAACTGCAGAAGGCTCTACAAGCGCACCTTGCTCATATGAGATTTCGTCTGGTAATAAATGAAGTAATTCTTCATCGACAGATACATATTCAGAGAATCCACCGCCGCCTCCGGCAAGTCCTAAAAAGCCCATGTTTTCATCTAAGTTGTAAGCACCTTGGTGTCCGTGAGTCGCAAAAATAGGCTCAACAACCACTCGGTCGCCTACTTTGTAATTGCTCACGCCTTCTCCTACTTCAACAACCTCACCAGAGAACTCGTGTCCCAGCGTAACGGGTGCTTTTTCTTTTGTAAGTGGATGAGGTTCATTCACTGGAATGAAAATCGGTCCTCCTAAATATTCATGTAAATCACTACCACAAATGCCGCACCATTTTACTTTTAGTTTCACTTTTCCTGGAGCAACTGTTGGTTCGTCAATTTCCTCTAGTCGAATGTCCTTTTGATCGTGCCAGCGTAGTGCTTTCATGTGTAAGACTCCTTTTCTCATCAATTTGATTAACTTACTTAAATAATCATAACATAATTTTTTTAATTTTCTAAGTAGGATGCACTATTTTTTTGACATTCAATGGACGAAAGATGACAAAACATAGCAATAAACAGACAAGAAGCATACATACACACCCGATGACAACGGAGGTTCGGATTGATAAAACATGTGCAAGTCCACCAGAGACCCCTGTCATCATCATCGTCAGAATGGCTTCAACCAAAGCATAAAAACTGGCTACCCTCCCCATGACCTCTACCGGGATATTCGTTTGATAGAAAGTCATAAAACCTGTGTTCGCAAATGCTAAAAAGAATGCTAGTATAAAAAAACCAACAGCGGCTACAAACAATGTGCTGGAAAAAGCATAAATGAGATAGCCACATGCAACAAACAAACTGCCAATCCCAAGCATGATCGAAACAGGCAGCCTCTCCACAATCACCGAATTGAGACCTGCGCCTGTGATGATGCCTGCCCCAGCTATACTGACAAGAAGACCATATTCTGTATCAGTCAGCAGCAGCACTTCTTTTGCAAAGGCTGTTTCAAGAGAGTCAATGGCAGTAGGAAGCACCGTGATGGCGGCACTAAACAATAAATACACCGCCATAATCTGGCGTGATGTCAAACTAAACCGAAGAACAAGCTTCGCATCCTCTTTTAACATTGAAAGGGAAAAGCCATTTTGGCCAGCATCTTGTTTTAGCAAATTCGGTAAACACATCGTTAACAGAGCAGATATCAACAAGCAGATCGCATTTATATAAATTGAAAAAACAGGTGTACCGATTAAAAAAAGCAGACCTGCTGCTGCGGGTCCAAGTAAAAATCCACCCGATTGTAATAATGAGCGAATGGCATTAAACCGTTTTCGATTATCCGCCGGGATCAATCCTGTCATATATACCATCGAAGCTGGATGAAACATCGCTTGTGCCATTTGAATGAGAAACACCATCACATACAGGATCAGCAGGTGTCCTGAAAATAACGCAAAGGGTACACATGCGATCAGGATAGCCCGGGTGATATCTAAGCTGATCATCACATTCCGCTGATTCAGCCTGTCAACCAAACTGCCAGACCAGCTGTTTGTCAAAAGAGCTGCAGCCGGTCTCAGCATATAGACGGCTGTTACAGCCAGCACAGAGCCCGTTTCTTGAAAAATGAGCAGATGGAGAGCAATCATATAAATCCATTCTCCTATGTTCGCAATTCCGATGGCTCCAAGCAGCAAACTCATATCCCGCCAATGTTTTTTCATAGCTGTTCCCCCTATTTGTCATAAAAAAATCCCGCCCTCAAGACATTTCTGTCTTGAGGACGGGATTTACTCCGCGTTGCCACCTCAGTTTATTCATCTGTTGCCAGATGAACCTTAGCAGGTCATCATGAACCCATCTCTGTAACGGGAGAATGTCGCTGCACCACCATCCGAAGGAATCCGGTGCAGAGCTAAGAGGCTTGGTTCCATCATGCTTCCCAGCTCCTTCTCAGCTTAACGGAGTTCTCTGTGCGGGACAGCTATGATGTACTCTTCTCTATTTGCGCTGTGTCTTTATTTCATCACGATCTTCAGCTGAATTGTTACATATTGTACTGCGCCTCGATCAAAGCGTCAATGTTTTTTTCAAGTTAATCAGCATAGATCATCTTTCTGGTCATGCCACCATCAACGACTAAATCTGTACCCGTCACAAATTGATTGTCTTCATCTGTTAAATAAAAGCAAGCCTTCACAATATCCTTTGGCGTCCCGACTCGATTGGAAAGATGCTGCTTGTGGTCGACCTCTCGAAGATTCTCCTCATCCTTCGTTTCAATCCATCCAGGGGAAATGCTATTCACCGTGATGTGATCCGGGCTAAAAGAAGCAGCCAAGGCATGAGTCAGTGCTGATATTCCGCCTTTTGATGCAGCATATGCTTCCGTATGAGGCTCTGACATGGTCGCGCGGGTGGATGAAATGTTCACAATAGAACCGCCTTTTGGATTCTCTTTTATATAACGTGCTGCTTCTCTTGCACATAGAAAAGTCCCTCTTAGGTTCGTATGTAACACACGATCCCACTCATCGACCGTTAATTCATAAGGCGATACTGTGCACATGACACCAGCATTATTGATGAGGATATCAATCGTTTTGCAGCGCTCCGCTGCAAACGACATTAAGTGTTGAATATCCTTCTCTTGTGTCACGTCCGTTTTTTTAAAATAAGCTTCTAACGATTCTTTTTTCAGCTCTTCCTCCAAACGCTTGCCCTTCTCTTCATCTATATCTGCAAGCACCACACGCGCTCCTCCTTTTGCATAGCCCCAGGCGATCGATTCACCAATTCCATTGGCTGCGCCTGTGATGATGACGGTTTTATTGTGAAAGTTCATCGTTTATTCAATCCTTTCTACATGAGATGTTGTCGTCTATCATACCATTTTGAGAAGTACGCATGAATAAAAAACCCCTCTATCGCAATTGAGAGCAATAGAGGGGTTTTTTAAACTAATAGAATGAAATGAAGAAAAGTAATTAATAGGATCGGATATTTTTCAAACCAATCACCATAAAAACAATCGTAAAAGCAGCTAAAACTGTTATGTCTAATAATAAGATTGAGTGATTGACAGTACCGCTCATGATCTCGCCAAAACCAGACATCATCCATGTTTGCGGTATAGCCAAAGAGATCTTCTTCATAATGTCTGGAACGATATCTAATGGCCAATAAATACCACCCAGCATGCATGATCCTACAATGATAATTGCACTAAATACTTCAGCTTGCTTTTTTGTATGAGATAAGGTTGCAATCATAAAACTTAAACTCACAACAAGACCAATAACGAATGATCCAAACACTAAAATCATAAAGTTACCTAAGTATACATTGAAGAATATTGATAAGACGGTCAAAAGGACACCAAGTTG
This sequence comes from Bacillus sp. YBWC18, assembly GCF_002998775.1. Lineage (NCBI taxonomy): Bacteria > Bacillati > Bacillota > Bacilli > Caryophanales > Bacillaceae > Bacillus > Bacillus sp. YBWC18. The sequence continues at coordinate 254,162 of NZ_PVRI01000002.1, forward strand.
TATCCATCCAAGTAGAAAATAAGCTATGAAATATCCCAATAACACAGATATTTTATGGATGGGACTTGAAAGCAATCTTTGCCATGTATAATCTTTATATTCCAGATGAATAGAGGACACAGAGCTCGAGATCGCAAACATCATAAACATGATGGTAAATCCAAGTGGGGTTAAATTTGGTTGCTCTCTTGTTTGACCATCTTGTTTTTTTTCAATTAAAGAGATGCTGCCAGATTCATTTAATTTGTTGAGTGCACTGATGAGAGAAACGCTCTTCTGCTCCTTTACACCTTGATTTAACTGATAAATGATGGCTGCTGTTTCTTTTAAAAAGGGAGATAAAACGGCATATTCCTCAGTCTTTTTATAAATCGTCACATCAAAAATCTCTTTATTTTCTTTTAAATAGCTCTTTAATTGGTTTGCGACTTTAACTGACGCAACTGCCTTTTCATCATAAACTAAATCTTTTGCTTCGCTTTCAGTCGTCTTTATCCAAAGAAATTTAGTGTTCTTTTCAAGGATATGAAAAATTTCTTGATTCAGTTTACCTTCACTAGGCTCTTGAATAAAAGCAACTGTAGGTTTCTTTGTATCAGATGCCGTACTTCCAAAAATAAAACTAAATACGATTGGCATAACAAATAAAAAAATAAGGGTCAAAGGGGACTTTAATGTTTCTTTTAGCTTTAAAGTAATAATGGCTGATATTTTATGCATAACGATGCTTCCTTTCAAAAGACATTCTGATTAAAGCAATGATGAAGAAAGCTAGTCCCATCCCGCAGCTAAGCAACAAACTGCTTTGAATTTCACTAAAATCAGCACCTGACATACTTTTCAAAAACATTTGGAGCGCAAGGGAATTAGGCAAGAAATAACTGATGTTGATCAACCATTGTGGAAATAAGTATAAGGGAACCATACTTCCACCTAAAGCAGCTAACACTTGAGTTCCTAAAATCCCAACACTGTTAAACGTTTTTTCTCTTTTGATAAAAGAACCGATCAGCACCCCAAAACCCGCAGCATTTAATATAAAACTACACCCTATCATGACAATAGTAAAAGGCTCTCCCCATTGCACTTTAAAGACAAAACTAGTAAATAAAATAATGATCGTAAGCTGAATCACACTTATCAAAAGAATACCTATTAACTTCCCCACGATATAACTATTATTACTTAATTTCGATACAACTAACCTTTTATAAACCTCTTCCTCTTTTTCCTCTATCATACTTCCAACTAAGAAAACAACAGTCATTAATAAAAAGAGAACACCCATCCCGCCTGCGTAGTATTGGAAAGACGTGATCGGCTGGCTGTTCATATGAATATTCCTCTCGTTCACCAGTTCTTTTTTCAGTTGATCAGACACGATCTCCACTTCTTTACCTTGATTCAACGGTACCAGAATACGATTCATATGATAATTTTGAAAGAATTGCAAAATCACATTTTCTAGAACCATTTCTTGTAAGTTTGAATTAGGTCCTTTCAAGATATTCAATTGCACATGGTCATGATTCAATAAGCTTTTTTCAAAATCCGGCATGATGATTATACCCATTGTAATGTCTCTACTATTTAAATCTCTCTCTAGCTGATTTTTCGAGGTGACCTTCACATCAAATATGTCACTGAGTTCACTCTTAGACAATGTTGAAAGAAACATTTTACTTGTAGCGGACTTATCTTGATCTGTTATTCCTACTCGAAATGAATTGATCCTGATTTCACTATCTTTCTTCATGTTATCTCCAAATGCTGCACCTAATATAGCAATTAATATGATAGGCATAAAAAAAAGTGTAAAAAAGCTTTTTTTATCCCTAAAAAACAATAATAGATCTTTCAGTACAACCCAAATGCTCATGTGCTCACCTCTAAACAGTCTAATCCCTCAAATTTTTACTAGTTAAATACAAAAAGACATTTTCTAAATTTGGTTCTACAATTTCTGCTGAGATAATTTGAATATTTAATGCGGTCACACCTTGAATGAGATGACTTAATAACTGCTGAGGGTGTTGATCAAATATTTTCATTTGATTTCCTTGAACCACGATTTCCTTTAAAGGGTCGACTTCATGTATGAATTGACGCACCCGGTCTATATCATTTTGTCCATGTTCACATTTTATGGTCAAAACAATTTCTCTTTGATTTCCGACAAGCTCACTTAATTCATGCTGATCCCCTAAAGCGATGATAGACCCATGATCCATAATGGCCATTCTTTCACATAAAAATTCGACTTCTTCCATGTAATGACTAGTATATATAATGGTCATTCCTTCTCCATTTAATGTCTTAACTGTTTCTAATATATGATTTCTAGATTGGGGATCTATGCCTACAGTAGGCTCATCCATGATTAATAGTTTCGGTTGATGCAATATCGCGCAACCGATATTCACTCTTCTTTTCATTCCTCCAGAGAATACTTTCACTTGATCATTCGCTCTATCTTCAAGACCAATTAGCTCAAGTGTTTCTTGTACTCTGCTTTTTAACTCTTTTCCTTTGAGTCCGTACATTCTCCCCCAAAATATTAAATTTTCTTTTGCTGTCAAATGTAAATATAAAGCGATCTCTTGCGGAACAATTCCTATCATTTGCTGCGCTTTTTTTGTTTCTTTTTTTAAATCTATACCTTCAATCATTATGGTGCCGCTTGTGGCATGGATCAGCCCTGACAAGATGCCAATCAATGTTGATTTCCCTGCACCATTCGGACCTAATAATCCAAATGATTCTCCTTTTTCTAAGTGAAAGTTTATCCCTTTTAATACCTGTTTATCTTCATAATTTTTCTTGATGTCGTGTACGTTTAGCAATCAATACCTCTCCCCTATTTTCTTCTTATTGAAGCCTGTATTTTACCTCTTCTTCCTAGTCATTTAATATCAAATAAATTATCTGGTATGGTCTTCAACTATAGAATAATTTTTCCAATTTATATATTTTAACATGAGATGCATTACAGGAGAATAGTACAGGTCATTTTAAAATAGAACATAAAAAAACTTACAGGAATCCTCCTGTAAGTTTTTTCGATTAATTTCATTGAATCATTATTTAGAAATCATCCCATGCGGGTCAATCACAAATTTCTTCGCCACACCCGAATCAAAGTCGCTGTATCCTTGAGGAGCTTGATCAAGGTTAATGACGGTCGCATTTACCGCTTTGGCGATTTGTGCTCTTCCGCTTAAAATGGATTTCATTAGACTGCGGTGATATTGCATGACAGGGGTTTGACCTGTCACAAAGGTATGGGCTTTTGCCCAGCCAAGTCCAATTCGCACTTTCAGAGATCCAACTTTTGCATCCGCATCCACCGCACCTGGGTCTTCTGTGACGTAAAGCCCTGGAATTCCGAGCTTACCGCCAACTTTGGTAATATCCATAATTGTATTTAAAACGGTTGCAGGTGCTTCTCCTTGATCTCCATGACCTGACGCTTCAAAGCCGACACAATCGACGGCACAGTCAACTTCTGGCTCTCCTAAGATATTCGTGATTTGTTCGCCGATTCGATCATGTTTTCTTAAATTGATCGTCTCACAGCCAAAGCTTCTGGCCTGCTCCAGCCTTTGTTCATTCAAATCACCGACAATTACCGCAGAGGCGCCAAGGAGCTGAGCGGAATGTGCTGCGGCAAGACCTACTGGCCCGGCACCAGCAATATATACAGTCGAACCAGGCTTTACTCCAGCCGTATAAGCACCGTGAAAACCTGTCGGGAAAATATCGGAAAGCATCGTCAGATCAAGTATTTTCTCCATCGCTTGATCTTTGTCTGGAAATTTGAGCAGCTGAAAATCTGCATATGGGACCATGACGTACTCGGATTGGCCGCCAACCCATCCGCCCATATCGACGTATCCATAGGCAGAGCCTGGACGGTCCGGGTTTACATTTAAGCACACATGAGTTTTTTGTTCCTTGCACATGACGCAGCGTCCACAAGCAATATTAAATGGAACGGACACAAGGTCTCCTTTTTGAATAAACTCCACATCTCGTCCAACCTCAACGACTTCACCTGTAATTTCATGACCAAGGACTAGTCCTGCAGGCGCAGTGGTACGCCCTCTCACCATGTGCTGGTCACTTCCGCAAATATTCGTCGTCACTACTTTTAAAATGACGCCATGCTCACATTTGCGCCCCACATTGGCTTTCGGTACACCCGGACCATCTCTTAAAATCAAATCAGGGTATCCAATATCCTCAACTGCTACATTTCCTGCTCCTTTATAAACGACACCTTTGTTTCCCGACATGTTTTCATTCCTCCCTTTTTGTTTAAAAATGAAGTCTCTACAATTTTCTCTATTTATGAAGCAATTCCCTGCTTCAAATGGCACAATGGATAATAAAAGCGAAAAATGTATCTTCCAGTCAAATAAAAAAGAAAATATTGAAAAAAAAGCTAAACTTTTGAAGAACGGTGTCGATATAAGAAATAAGCCAGACAGGTATCCTTAATCGACAAACAAATTCCTTATATATACTATCATTCCTTACACACCTGGCTGGCGCCTACATAACATTGAAAAGACTCTTCTGATGAAGAGTCTTTTTTAACTTTGCGTCCCATCAATCACGGGTACAATTGTAAGTAAAGAGGCTCCTCTGACGAAGAGCCTCTTTTTGAATGCTTGTTCATTACCTGGGAAATATTTTCATCATTTTAACGCTTTGATACAGATGTATGTATCATAGTGATAAACCGAAACTTCTCTAAAGTGATACGCTGAAAATAGGCGGCTGATTTCTTGTTCACTATACGATGAAAAAGACTGTGACCGTTTTTGTTCCTTCATCAGTTCCTGCTGTTGGAAAGATAAGAATACTTCTCCATCCACTTGAAGGACGCGGTACACTTCCTTCATGACCTGTTCAATATCCTTCAAGTAATAGATGGTCTGCACCGTAAATAATTTATTGAATGATCTGTCTTCAAAAGGTAAATGCTCAGCTTTACCAAGAGTCACGACGGCTTTATCCTGTTCCACAAGCTTCTTATGTTTTCTTTTTGCATATTTGATCATATGACGAGAGGCATCCAATCCATATACTTTACCGCGATCAAGTTTTTCTGCTACCTTCGATAATGTTATGCCTCTTCCAGTCCCGATTTCTAAAATCCGGTCGTTTTCTTGTATATTTAAGAGTTGAATCGTCCATTCATTGATATTATGATGATTTTTTTCCATATAGCGGGCAACCCATTTTGAGAACAAGCCTTTTGGTTCCCTCATTTGTTTTCCAATCCAGCTTTGAATCAATGTTAACACCTGCTTTGCACCAGTAAATAAAACTATTTACGAATTTTCTTACTTTTCATATCGGCTCTCGCCTAACAAAGTTTAAGACCTAGTCCTAATTAGTTGTCATTGATTAGACGGCACCTTTTCAGAAAATGTTTCGCAGAACTTTAAAAAATTTTGATCTGAATAGGCGTTTTCATTAATTGTGCTCAGATTGATTTCGTTTTCTGCATGAGCTGCATATTTTATGAATGTATCTTGATTAGATAAAGGTGGTGCTAGATTATGGGCTTTGGTGGCGGTTATTCTGGAGACTGTGGTGGTTACGGTGGCGGTTTTGCAGGCGGATTCGCATTGCTTGTTGTACTGTTCATTTTGTTGATCATCATCGGTGCAAGCTGGATTTACTAATGTAAAAGGAGCAGGAAACGTATTGTTTCCTGCTCCTTTTCTTTAATACCAATAAGTTGGATAATTGTAATTGTACATATAGCGTCTAAGCATTTCTTGTTGCTCTCTTTGCATCCGGTATGGATTGCCGTACCCGTGCTTTAAGGAATGCGGAATGGACGTATACCCGTGCCCCACTGACGGAAACCTCATATATGGTGACATCGACATTCATTGATCACCTCACAATCTCCTTTTACGGGTATCATATGTGCAGGTGATCAATGTGGAGCGTGTCTAAACCTGGTCCTTCTCCCTAGTATAACAATCAAGCATTGCAAGCATCATAAACATGTCAATCTCCTCCTTTTCCAATTTTTTCTTTTCCTGTTTTAGTTCATATACTTTAGTTGTTTTTGCTTCATTTCTTCATAAAATGTTTCGACTTGTTGTTCATAAAGAACGGTCTCAATGTCTTTGTATTTACGCTGAATCGTCAATGTAATAAAGAATAAATGGATTGTCATATACGCTCACCTCCCTTCAGTTCGCAGCATGCGAAATAGCCCGCAGATCTTCTTTATCAGTTGACCTGCGGGCACACAAAAATGCAGATCAAAAGACAATGTCTTCCTACCTGCAATGGATGATGCGTGAAATCCTCGTTTACTTAAACAGTTTTGAAGCGTGCACCGTATAAGGTAAAGGAAGGACACGAGCTCTTCCACAGGCTGATGACATGATGAAATTGTTGGTTGAATTGATCACAAGTAGATACGAATAACATATTCTTCAGCCTCCTTTACGTTTTTAATTACTTTGTAAGTATATCCAGCAAGCACCATTTTGTAAACCTGTTTTTAGTAATATAGATGATTTTTGTGTTTTTGACTAAATTTCTACAGTTATTCTTGTCCGTTTGTCCAATACAATCAAAAAAGCCCCCTCACGTATATGAGGAGACTTTTCGAATTAATCTTCATCTAGTTCTTGCAGTTTCTTTTGAAAAAAGATCGCGCGTCTGACACAAAGAAAAGCTGCTAATAAGAAAACACAATCAATTCCCATCATCAGCATTTTTGGAGATGCTTCGATGTGCTGGTTCGGTATGATCGTACCAATATATAAAAAGGTGCTGACAGCAAGCAAAATAAAAGCGTACTGCTTGTAATCTGTCACTAAACCACTCCACTTTTTCTTCACTTGAATCACCTTCCTGTTTAACATGTCTATTGATAGCTTAACATAGTAAAAGAAAGGTAGTGGCATGTAAATCTATCCATTCACTAGTGCGTTTAGTCCTTGCTTCATATCATTCAGTAAATCATCCACATCTTCAATCCCAACGGATATACGAATTAAACCATCAGTGATGCCAAGCTCCTCCCGGCGGTCTTTCGGAATGGACGCATGAGTCATTCGAGCAGGAACAGAGATTAAGCTTTCAACCGCTCCAAGGCTTTCTGCGATTGTAAACAGCTTAAGCTGGCTTAAAAACACATCGACATGTTCTTCTTTTCCAATATCAAAAGAGATCATTCCGCCGAAGCCTGATGCTTGCGTTTTCGCAAGTTCATGTCCAGGGTGAGCACCAAGACCTGGGTAATAAACACGTGTGACCGCTGGATGTTGTTCTAGAAACTCAGCGATTTTCTGCGCATTTTGTTGATGTGCTTCCATTCTTAGTCCAAGCGTTTTGATCCCTCTCATGAGAAGCCATGAATCCTGCGGTCCAAGAATTCCACCTGTAGAATTTTGAACAAAATGAAGTTCTTCTCCAAGCTCTTTCGTCGCTGTTACAACAAGCCCGCCTACGACATCACTGTGGCCGCCTAAATATTTAGTGGCACTATGGAGGACAATGTCCGCCCCATATTCAATCGGTTTTTGGAAATAAGGTGTAAAAAATGTATTATCAACAATCATTAAGATGTTGGCTTCTTTTGTCAATTGGCCGATCGCTTTGAGATCAGTCATTTTCAGTAAAGGATTGGTTGGTGATTCAATGTAAACCGCTTTTGTTTCGGGTAAAATTGCTTTTTTCACCGCTTCAGGATCACTTGTGTCCACAAAGGTCGCATGAATGCCAATACGGTTTAGTACCTTTGTAATGACGCGGTAAGTTCCGCCGTACACGTCATCTGTCAGGACAATATGATCTCCGCTGTTAAACAGCATCATGACTGCCGTAATGGCAGCCATCCCTGAACCGAATGCGTAGCCGTTTGCTCCCCCTTCAAGATCACGAATGACGGTTTCAAGTGCCGTTCTTGTTGGATTCGCTGTTCTAGAATATTCATATCCTGTATGTTCGCCTGCTTTCGGCTGCTTATAAGTGCTCACTTGGTATATCGGAACAGACACAGCGCCCGTTTTTTCATCACCAGTTGTTCCGCTGTGTATCATCATTGTTTTTGGTTTCATTCTATTTTCCTCCCTCATAAATTCCTTTACTTAAATAGCGTTCACTGCTGTCAGGAAAAATGGTGACAATGACTGTCCCAGGTGCTGCCTTCTTTGCTTCCTCTAAAGCGGCATATAATGCGGCACCTGAAGAGCTTCCAATGAGAACGCCTTCTTTTTCAGCAGCTTCTTTCACCATTTGGAAAGCATCATCATCACTGACCGTATAAATCTCATCGAATAAAGCAGATTCCATATAATCTGGGATAAATTCAAGGCCGATTCCTTCCGTTCTATGCGGGCCCGGATCTCCTCCATTTAAAATCGATCCTTCAGGTTCGACAACAATTGTTTTTAACGCCGGATGCTGCTCTTTTAAATAGGCAGCACACCCTTGAAAAGTTCCTCCAGATCCCGCTCCTGCTACGAATACATCAATGTTTCCTTGTAGGTCGGACCATAACTCTGGGCCAAGCGTTTTATAGTAAGTCAATGGATTTACTTGGTTTTTAAATTGTAAAACGCAATAGGCATTGTCAAGGCTTACCTCTAATTCAAGAGCTCGATCAATCGCACCCTTCATGCCCTCTTTTCTTGGTGTATGAATAATCTCTGCACCGAGCGCCTTCATTAGTTGTTGTTTTTCTTGACTAAAATGTTCTGGTACGCAAAAAATGGTACGCAATTGATGCTTTCTTGCACTGAGGGCAAGACCAATTCCTGTGTTTCCAGCAGTTGCTTCAATGATGGTTCCGCCTGAACGCAATTTGCCTGATGCCAATGCTTCTCTTATGAGCATATCACCTAAACGATCTTTAATACTTCCACCCGGATTCATCATTTCAAGCTTTGCATACACCTCTACACCATCTGGGATGCCAATCCCTGACAGCTTTAAAAGCGGTGTGCGGCCAATTAATTCTGTAATATCCTTTATGACAGCCATATGATTCCCTTCCTTTGTATGGAAAAGAAGGGGGAACCCCCTTCTTTTATTGAGTTTGCTTTATCATACGCAAGACAAGGTCAGTTGAGTGAATCGCTGCTTGCTCAAGAAATTGATCAAAGGAGACATTGGATTCTTTCCCTGCAATATCAGATAGCGCTCGAACGACAACAAATGGCGTTCCAAAGAGCTGGCAAACTTGTGCAACAGCTGCGGCTTCCATTTCCACCGCATATAGTTCTGGAAACTTCTCTCTCACAAACGCTACACGATCCGGATCATTCATAAACGAATCTCCTGTTGCAATTGTTCCTTTTGCCACTTGAATATGATCGATCTCTAAAGCCGATTCCTCTGCCAGCTTCACAAGCTTTTCGTCTGCAGCGAAAGCAGCTGGCAACCCTGGTACTTGTCCGTATTCGTAATCAAAGATTGTCACATCCACATCATGATGTCGAACATCAGTAGAAATGACAATATCCCCTACATTTAATGTGTGATGGAAACCGCCAGCAGATCCTGTATTGATCACATAATCCGGCTGAAAGCGGTCAAGCAGAAGTGTTGTGCTGACCGCTGCATTTACTTTTCCAATCCCTGATTTTAATAAAATCACTTCTTTATCTTCATAAACACCTGTTGTGAATTCACACCCAGCGATGTTTTCTTGTGTAGCATTCTTTAGTTGATCTCTTAATATTGTCACTTCTTCTTCCATTGCACCTATGACTGCGATTTTCAAATCAAAAACATCCTTTCATTCCCTTTTCTTCGCTTCTACGATCCAAACAAAATCATTCATTTGATGAAAGGACGTGCTAAAACCTTCTTCTTCAAAGATTTGCTTTAGCACATCAATGGATGGATAATATTCCGTTTCTAAATCCTCAGCAAGCTGATCGAATCCTGCGGCTTTCGCTTTGTCGATTTCAGCTTGATGTGCTGCTTGATTTTGAAACATTGTATCAGCAAAGACTATTTTACCATCTGAGTGAAGGATGTTGCTATAGGTGTGAATGGCTTGTTTTTTTTCTTCGTCCGTTAAATGGTGGAAAGCATATGAACTGACAATCGTATCCGGCTCAAATGGCGGCGCTGGAAATGATAAAAAATCCCCATCATGAAACACATCGGGTACTCCCTTTTGAAGAGCCGCTTTCTTCATGGCGTCTGATGGTTCAACGCCAAACACGTTCTTATCAGCTGCGAGCAGTGCCACTGTTAGATTCCCCGTGCCGCTTCCAAACTCAAGAACATATTGACCTGCACGGCGAGTAATTTCTTTTAAAATGGCCGGATACCGGCGAAACACTTCTTCATACTGCTCATCATGACCACTTACCGTGTCGTCATAAGAGTCAGCCCAATGATCAAATAAAGAAAGAAACTCACGTCCCATTTTCTTTCCCTCCACTTTATCTATTTATTCCTATGCGTATAGTATGTTTTAATGCGTCGAACAGTTCCTATCCTACCACATCTTCTGTTTCTTTCCTACTAAAAAATACTGGGAGGGGTAGAAAAATATTTGCCCTTTTAGAGGAGAGAGATTAAGATGAATGAAGAGCATGGAGGGGTGAATCAAATGGATTTTCAGTTGGATTTTCTAAAGGATAAAATTGAATTCTTTGAAGCATCGTCTTTAAAAGAACTTGAACAAAAGATCCAAAAACAAATTGAACATAATCAGGCAATCTTGCTGACTGTTCATTCTGTCAGTCATCAAACGACTGTGATTGATGACCGGATTTTGTATACAGCGGTTGTTCATTTTAAGGCGAATATCTAAATAAAAAAGATAGCATATCTGCTATCTTTTTTTCATGTTTATTTTAATTTTTCAACCTTTACAGGTTTCCAGCCTTTTTCATCTACCCATGTGATTTCCACGCGGTAGCGTTCACCTGATGATTTGTCACGGATGGTTCCCTTTGCATCTTGAGGACCTCCGTTATTTCCTAACCAAAGAACCGTCATTTGATCTTCTGAAATCCCCGTCGCATAGGACATGGCTTTGATCATTTCTTTCCAGTCTTTTGAGTTAGAATCATAGGTTGCTGTATGTGAACCGGATTGCTCTGTTCCTACAGGCTCCCAGTCATCGCTTTCATATGTTTTGTCTACGTCACTCGTTTTGCCGCCGTCTGTTTCTTTGGCGTCTTTTAACGCATCTTTATTAGGCTCTTCTTCATCATCTGTCTTCTTCGTATCGTCGTCTTGATCAGATGAGTCCTCTTTTTTTGCATCTGCATCATCGGATGTGTCTTTCTTTTGATCTTTCACATCTTCTTCTGATTTTTGTTTATTTTCACTTGTTGCAGGCGCCGTTTTAGATGGTGCATCCGCTACATCTGTGTCTTTCGGTTTATTAAAAATTAACAAACTCGATGCGACAACCAAAATAAGCACCACAACGATACCAATTAATATGTTAAGCACCATATTCGCCTTTCTGCGCTTATCACGATGTTCAAATCGAGAATTTCTACTCAAAATCTCTGCACTCCTTTGCCTCGTTCCCTAAGTCGTTACTATTCTAACATGACATGAAGGGATGTTCTATGTCTGTTTCTTTTCAATTTCATTGACCTTTTTTACAATATCATAAAACGCATCATTTGTCTTAGCCCGGCCACTTGCCTCATCAAGGTGAACAACGACAAGAGCATATTTTGGTTTTCCCACCGGAAAGTACCCAGCAAACCACTTATGATAAAGCGGATTCCCCTTTTTATCTTTACTGCCGGTTTGGGCAGTGCCTGATTTCCCCGCTACATCAAATGGAAGATCTTGAAACCTTCTTCCTGTTCCTTTGTCAGACGTCACCACCTGCCTTAAGTACTTTTGCAGCTTTTGAGCTGTATAGCGGTCAATACTGTCTCCTTCCGGTCGTTTGTTTTGAAAGGTTAGCATCGTTGTTCCGTTTTGATACAGCACTTTTTCAGCGATTTTCACTTCTTTTCGTTCTCCGCCTCTCGCAATCGATGCCATCATATTGGCGATTTGCAAAGGAGTCGTTTTGACATTTTTTTGTCCTATTGCGGTTTGGGCAATGGCTTTTTTGACATGCTTGTCTCTTTTATCTCCCCACACACTGCCGGTTTCTTCACGATCAAACTGTTTGAAATGCTGCTTATGATAGACATCCCCTTCCCAGCCAGCTCGATCAATGAGTCCAAGCTTTGCAGCCGTCTTTTCGATGATTTGATCATCTGTTTGGATAAGCTTGCCAGCAAGTGTCGCAAAGGTATAATTACAGCTCTGCGAAAAGCTCTCAGACAGATTCAGCACTTCCTGCGTTCCTTCTGGCTCTCCATATAAATTCTTTCGACAGTCATACATCGTTTGTGGCTGGTCGAGGTTTTTTTCGATTGCTGCGGCAAGTACAGCGGTTTTAAAGACAGAGCCTGGTGCCATGGCAGTCAGCATATAATTTCTTGCCTCATGCCGGTTTTTGCTTGTGACATTTGGCGTACTCGCCATCGCCAACACGCTGCTGCTTTCAATGTCGAGCAGAACGGCCCCGCCTTTTTCGACGCCTTGTTCTTTCAGAACTTTCTCCATTTCAGCTTGCATGTTTTCATCAATTGTTGTTTGAACCTGAAGAGGATAAAATGAATGAGCCTCTGCTGTATATTTGACGTCCATTCCAAACAAAGGGTTTCCCCTTCCGTCCACATGATATAACAATTTTGTGTCTTGCTCGGGTAATAGAAATTCGTCAAAGGTACTTTCTAGCCCAAAAGTACCGATTTCTGTACGGATGGAAAGCTCTTTTTTGTCAGGATAACGCTTTCTGAGCAATTCTGGATTTTCACTCGTGAAGCCTAATGTGTGGAGGGCAAGTCTTTTTTTGTCCTTCTCTTTCATATATACGCCGTAAACACCTGAATATTTCATATCATTGATGTCTTTCAGCTTTTTTTTCGTGATGTCATCTTTGAGAATCAGAGGTTTTTTGGTTTCTGTCAGCTGTTTTTTGAGTTCATCTTCTTCCATCTCGAGAATAGAGGCGGTTTGTTTTAAATGAGGAAGATCATATTGCAGAAAAGGAAATAAGATAACCGCGGGCTGTTCTTTTGTGAGAAGCGCTTCGCCGTTTCGATCTAAAAATTCACCGCGGCCATCTGAAATGACCACTTCTTCTGTACGCTGTTTGACACTTTCTTGTATTAAATTGATATCAAGCTTTGAAAAAGATTCTGTGAAGAACAGTTGAATTTCTGCCAGTCTCATGAGAAGACCGAGAAGCAGCATAAAAATAATAGCACCTGTCCATTGAATTCTACGTTTTTTGCGCATAAAAACACCTCGTCCCTATTGTGGACGAGGTGTTTATCGTATAAACGTGATTATGAAATTTTTACAATTTGGACGAACATTTCTCCGCCAGGTGTTTGAACGGTTACTTTGTCGTCTACTTGTTTGCCTAACAGACTTTTTGCGATTGGTGAATCGTTTGAAATCTTTCCTTCGAACGGATCAGCTTCTGCACTTCCAACGATAGTGTAAGACTCTTCTTCTCCGTCTGGTAATTCAACGAATGTGACTGTTTTACCAAGTGAGACAATATTTGAGTTTCCTTCATCTTCGATAATTTTGGCATTGCGAATCATATTATCAAGCGTTGTGATACGCCCTTCTACAAACGCTTGCTCTTCTTTAGCAGAATCATATTCCGAGTTCTCAGAGAGGTCTCCAAAGCTTCTAGCAATTTTAATACGCTCTACAACCTCTTTACGTTTAACCGTTTTCAAATATTCAAGCTCTTCTTCTAATTTACGTTTTCCTTCTTCTGTCATTGGAAATACTTTCTCTTGTGCCATGAATCATTCACTCCTTCTATTAATCCTCATCATACAAACTTTCTGCACGTGAGTGACGACTGAAATATACAAGAATGAGGACTTCTTCAGGCCCTCATTCCTTCTGTCCCATATTTGTAAAAGTCCATCTTACATGGCGTCCCTTTTAGATGCAACTATTATGCCTTTTTTCAGACAGAACCACTCTCAGTGGTCTAAAGATGATCTATCTTCATCGCACAAACTGTGGAAAGGCACAGGAAGCTCCTGTACCTCGTTCGCCATTTCGATCATATGTAGAAGAATAGCTTATCCATTCTCCATCTTCCAATACATAATATGGTCAGTGTACGATATGTCTATGCTATATTATTACAAAATTGCTTTTTGATCAAGAATTGTTTGAAAATTTGTGATGATTTGTTTGTCGTTTTTTTAATATACTATTACAAAATCGAAACAACTTCAATATTCAGCTTGAAAACGGCATTTTTCTACATCTATTTCACATCATTGTTTTCCTATCATACCAAATCTTTCATTCAAGGTGTTCCTTCTAAAAATATTTAAGCAGCTTCTACTTATAGAAACAAGTGAAATATTGGTATTTATTCTCTTTATCATGATGTTGAAAAGACCTTTACAATGTAAAGGTCTTTTTCTTCTCCACCATTTACTCTGCTCGGTTTTGAAGAATCGTTTGAATTTTTGTCACCATTAGGTCAATCGCCACATGGTTTTGGCCGCCTTCTGGGATGATGATATCGGCGTATCGCTTTGTCGGTTCAATGAATTGATTATGCATTGGTCTGACAACAGATACATACTGTTCAATCACAGAATCGATTGAACGGCCTCTTTCTTTTGTATCGCGTAAAATGCGGCGAATGATGCGAAGGTCTGCATCTGTATCAACATACAGTTTAATATCCATTAAGTCTCTCAGACGTTCATCTTCTAGTGCAAAGATGCCTTCAACGATGATGACATCCTTTGGTTCAACATGGACCGTCTCTTCTGAACGTGTGTTTAGCTTGAAATCATATATTGGTTTTTCAATGGATTCGTACCTTAGGAGCTGTTCCAAATGCTCAAACATCAGGTCATTGTCGAATGCAAGCGGATGATCATAATTCGTAAGCAAGCGCTCTTCAAATGGCATATGACTTTGATTTTTGTAATATAAATCTTGCTGAAGCATGAGGATGGAATGTCCTTTAAATTTTTCATAGATCGAATTGGTGACGCTCGTTTTACCTGAACCCGAGCCGCCAGCAATTCCAATGACAACTGGTTTACTCCTCATGTGCCTGTTATTTCCCCTTTCTCATCATGTTGCTAGGGTATACTTTTTGATCGAGCTTGAATTTTACGATTTGCAGCGGATGACGAGCGGCATCTAGTTCATTTCCTTTTTCATCCCAAATCGTCTCAATTTTGCATGTGAAATTCTCAATTTCTGGTCCGAAAAATTCGACTTCATCGCCAGCTTTAAAGAAGTTGCGCTGCTGCAATGTGACGATTTGTTCTTTTTCATCATAATGAAGAACGAGACCTGCGAAATCAAATGTCGTTTTCTTTCCATGAATGCCAAACATTTGTTCATCCGTTCCTGGTACACCTTCGAAAAAGGCTGGCGCTGTGTCACGGTTTGCGCATTTATCTAGTTCATCTAACCATTCCTGCTGAATGACAAAATTGTCTGGGTCAGCACAATAGGCGTCAATGACTTTGCGATATACACTCACGACAGTTGCCACATAATGAATTGATTTCATTCGCCCTTCGATTTTCAAGCTGTCAATTCCCATTTCGATCATTTGAGGAATGGATTCGACAAGCTTTAAGTCTTTTGGACTCATCGCAAATGGTGCGTCTTCCTCTCCAAACAATGGCGCTTCCTCAGAACCTTCTAGTTTATAAAGATCATAATCCCAGCGGCAGGACTGGCAGCAGCCTCCGCGGTTAGAATCTCTTGCCGTCATGTGGTTACTGAGCACGCAGCGGCCAGAGTAAGCAATACACATTGCACCGTGAATGAACGTTTCAATTTCAATATCGACCTTTTCTTTCATTTCTCTAATTTCCAGCGCACTTGTCTCGCGAGCAAGCACCACACGCTCAAGACCTTCTTCCTTCCAAAACTGAACAGCTTTCCAATTCGAAAGAGATTGCTGTGTGCTTAAATGGACTTCAAGCTTCGGTGCGACACGTTTACACGTTTCAATGATCAGCGGGTCAGCCACAATAATGCCCGCTACTCCAGCGCCTTCAATCCCTTGAAGGTATTCCTCAAGTCCGTCCATGTTTTCGTTGTGGGCAAAGATATTCGTTGTCACATAAATTCGTGCACCGTATTTGTTTGCAAATGCGACGCCTTCAGCCATTTCTTCAATTGAAAAGTTATCGGCATTTGAGCGAAGTCCAAATTCTTTTCCGCCAATAAAGACAGCATCTGCTCCATAATGTACTGCAATTTTCAGCTTTTCCAAGTTTCCTGCTGGTGCAAGCAGTTCTGGTTTTTTTGTAATGACACGTTTTCCATCAATCATTTCAGAAATACCATCTTTCAATAGTGCCATTTCCTCTGCCTCCTCTTATATTAATAAACCGTTTCTTTAAAGAAGAACCCTGTATCGATTGAACGGTTGACAGGCTGAATCTCTTCAATCCGCTCCACCCATTCATCTTTCTGATCTTCATAGCCTTCCTTATCAGTCACTAGTAAATCAATGGCTTTTCGATATAGTGATGTCACCTCTGTCATATAAGAAAGTGACTTTAAAATTCCGTCAATTTTAAATGAGTCAATGCCTGCGTCAACAAATTCTTCTAATTCGTCAATCATACACACATCATTAGGACTCATAATATGTGTGCCGTTTGCATCCTCGAAAATAGGGTATTTGTTTTGACGTTCCTGGTCATGAAGGAATAGTCCTTCCTCCATATTTCTGCCTTCAACGTCCATTTGTTTGCCTTGGTATTCAAAGTAGTTGCCAATGAGCGTACGTTTCGATTGAAACATACATGTCATGCCATGAACTTGAATTTCGATTTCCACCTCAGCATTTTCTTTAATGTCGATTACACTGTCCATGTTCAGCTCTTTGGCAAGAACAGCACGCGTTGCGCCTTTTCTGCCCCAGTAGTTACAAGTGTAATAGTTTGTCCCAGTCGTTTCTGTACTCCAGTGGAGATTCAGGCTCACCCCAGTTTCCTTTGCGGCCATGATCACGGCTGGGTCTCCAAAGACGACGCCATCTACGTTTAATGCATCGAGAAAGGTTAAATAATCTCCAAGCAGCTGCACACGGTCATTATGAAAAATCGCGTTCATCGCCACATACACTTTTTTGTGATGCGCATGTGCCAGCTCAACCGTCTGTTTCACATCTTCTCTTGAAAACTCGCCTGCAAGACGAATACCGTATGTTTGTTCGCCTATGAAGAATGCATCAGCTCCCGCCTCGATTAATGGCAGTACGTCTGACACCTTGCTTGGCGTCACAAGCAATTCTGGTTTTTTCATGATTGGTCACCTCTTTTTGTACTAATGGCGATCCCGTCTCCAACTGGAATAATACACGTTTGGAAATCAGGGTTTGACATGAGCCATTGATTGTATCGATCAATTTTTCCAATTAATTGTTTTTTTCGTTTATCTTCAATTTCTTCTTCATAGTTCGTTGCCACTAAGCCTTTGAATAATACGTTGTCTGTTATGATCATTCCGTCATGAGCAAGCATCGGTTCAAACAGCTCAAAAAAACGTTTGTACTGCCCTTTTGCGGCATCAATAAAGATCACGTCATAGGGCGCCATCGTTTGGACCGTTTTAGCCGATTCCATGGCATCACCAAAGAACACGTGTATTCTTTCTTTTAACTTTAATTCCTCAATGTTCCGTGTCGCTTCTTCATAGCGTTTCGCATTTCGCTCAATCGTATAAATCTCAGCATCTGGCAGAGCTGTCGCCATTCGAATGGCGGAGTAGCCAATCGCTGTCCCAACCTCAAGGATTTTCTTCGGCTTTTTCATCGACAGCAGCTGCAGTAAAAGTTCGATGCTCACCTTTTCCATAATTGGCACATGATGCTCTTTTGCGTATACCTCTAATTGAGCGATTGCATCAGGACTTGGGTGAATTAAATGTTCAATATAATCATTGATTTGATCATCTTCGATAGTCATTATTTGTCTAGCTCCTTCATGACCTGAAAAAGAAGAGTCCTGCCTATTGCAGCTCTCTTTCTCGTCAATCTTTCGTTCATCTAAGTAAAAACAACCCGATATATTTTACCACAAAGAAGTGGTAATTGCGAACCTATAAAATGGATATTCCAACGAAAAAAACTGCAGGCAATCTTGTATTGTCTACAGTCTTTTTCGATTCACATGTACATTAATTACTGCCTGTGATGTATTTTGCTTTCGCTTTGTTGTGCTCATTTAACGTTTTCGTAAAGACGACTTCTCCATTTTTCTTCGCAAGGAAGTACACATAATCCGTTTTCTCTGGATGCAGTGCCGCCTTCCATGAAGATTCACCAGCATTTGCAATAGGTCCAGGCGGCAGCCCCTTGTTATTATACGTATTATAAGGAGATTTCACCTTAAGGTCTTTGTAATAAACGCGGGATTTATGCTCTCCCAGTGCATAAAGAACGGTTGGGTCGGTTTGAAGCGGCATGTCCTTTTTCAACCGGTTATAAAATACACTAGAGATTTTTGCTCGATCCGTCTTTTCCGTCGCTTCCATTTCAATCAGTGATGCCATCGTTAACACATCATGTATGGACATGTTTGTCTTTTTCATGTCTTTTTCATACGTTTTCACGTATTGATCTGTTTGTTTAATCATTGTTTCAATGATCGTTTCGAGTGATTCATCCTCACGATAAAATGGATACGTCGCAGGGAATAAATAACCTTCTAACGGATGTTTCACCTGTTTGCCATTTACCTGTGATGTCACCGTTTTCGGATATTTTTTCATTAACGTTTGAATAAACGCAGGATCATCAAGCTTTGCTTCCACTTCCTTGGCTGAAAAATGCGTCTGGTTTGCAATAATCGCCGCAATATCAGACAGCTGTTTTCCTTCTGGAATCACAAGCTGAAAGGCGTAGTCTGTCCCTCCAGATGTCAGCTTTTGAATCAGCTTGTCTGCGTCCATCGTTTGTTTTAAATGAAAATACCCTGCTTTAAATCCGGACGCATTTTTGTATTTTGCATAATAAGTGAAAATCGTGTCATTCGAAATGAGCCCATTTTCTTTTAAAATGCCCGCAATCTCACGGACAGATGTCCCATTTGGAATATGAATATTAATCGTTTGTTTGCTTTTTTGATCGACCGGTCCAAGTGCTGATTTAACATATAAAAAGCCTGATAATGCTGCAATGATGATGACAGCAAGAACAGATAACAGGACGATCCCCATTTTTCTTTTAAAAAATGGTCGTTTCTTTTGTTCTGAAAACATGCATGGCCCTCCTCACATCTAGCTTTTATAGTACATGATTCGACGGAGTTCGGCAATTACTTGCTCATGCATCTCATGACAGAACTTGACATAATACGGCTAAACCAACGCCGCCACCGCTTCCAATAGCAGCCATGACATAGCTTCCATTTGGTAAAGCGCGTGCTTCGTAAAATAGTCTCACCATCATAGCAGCTCCCGATGCGCTGTATGGATGACCAAGACAAAGTGCACCGCCTCTTTTATTGATCTGGTCATAAGGAATACCAAGCGTACGAGCAATCAGCGCTATTTTCAGAGCAAAAGCTTCATTGATTTCAAACAGTGCAACATCCTCTGCCTTGATTTTCTCTTGATCTAGAAGTTTCTTCATCGCATCAATCGGCGCAGCAGCTGGAAAATTGGGATGCATTGCCGCAACAGCACTTCCGGCATATCGCAGCATTGGCTGAAACCCATTTGCCTCCGCTAGCGCTCTTTCCATCACAACGACCGCTGCTGCCCCGTCTGCTTCTTTGCAGCTATTGGCGGCAGTCACAGATCCTTTTCCCGGTGAAAATACAGGCTTTGCCCGCTGGATCAGCTTCTTCATCGGTCTTATTTTAGCGGCCGCTTCATCAATGCTCAGTCCGCTAATCGAAACAATTTCCTCTGAATATGTACCACGTTTGATTGCGTCTATACTTCTTTCCCAGCTTAATTGCGCATAATCATCTTGTTCTTTTCTTGTAACAGAAAATCTCGAGGCGGTCAGCTCTGCTGCTTCGCCCATAGCCGGATCTCCTATCCATTCAGGTGAAAAGCGGGCTCTTTCTTTCATTGGTGATCCGGAAATGCTCTCAGTCCCGCCAGCGATATACATTGAGCCTTCCCCTGATTGAACCATGACGCAAGCTGTTCGGATTGCTTCAAGACCAGAGGCACACTGCCTATCAATCGTCATACCAGGAACGTGCAAAGAAAGCCCTGCTTCTAATGAGGACAGACGGGCCATATTTCCGCCGCCTCCTACAACATTGCCTAATATGACGTCGTCCGGCGTCATCCCTTGAGACAAATGCTGAATAAGGGGCGCGGCTAATTGCTCTGGACGATAATCCTTCAGCATCCCGTTTTTATCACCGAAGGGTGTCCGTTTTGCTTGTACGATTACTGCTTGCATGACAACTGCTCCTCCGCCCACTTTTTCATGCTGGCACGTGCTAATTTCCCCCCAGATGTTTCAATCATTTGATCAATGACAAGCCATTTTTTAGGCATCTTGTAGGCAGCCAATTTTTCTTTGACAGCTTGCCGAACCGTCTTTGTCTGCTGTCCTTCTTCAATAATGGCAACAGGAATTTCACCCCAATATGGGTCAGGAACGCCAACCACAATCGACCGCTTCACCTCGGGCTGTTCATTTAGCACGCGTTCAATTTCCTCCGGAAAAATATTCAGCCCCCCATAGACGATCATGCCATTCTCACGGCCGCTCATATACAAATAGCCGTCTTCATCCATCCAGCCCATATCATAAACTGTCAGCCACTCCTCCGGCGGTTTCACCTCATGTAAGTAGCCTGAAAAAGACATTGGGCTCTTCACATAAATTCTTCCTGTCTCATTTGGCTGGCAGACAGATTGATCGGCCCGCCTCACTTCGACTTGAATGGAAGAAAAGGGTCGTCCGACAGAAGAAGGTTTTTGCAGAAAGTCATTTGAAGATAAGTAGGAAACAAAGCTTAACTCTGATGTGCCGTAAAAATCAAAAAAAGTGACATGCGGATAGTTGGTGACAAGTTGTTTTTTTGATGAAATGCCCCAATCTGCTCCGGATGATATGACAAGAAGCGGGTTGTCTCCCTCAAAAGCATTAATTTGCAGTAACGATTCTGTCATTGTCGGGACAGTATACATAACAGTGATGTCTCCTGTCTCTAAAGCTTTCTTTGCTTTCATTGGCGTGAATTTTTCTAAAAGCGTCACTGTGCCGCCAAAGTATAGGGTACTGATGGCACCATATAAAAAGTGAGAGGATAAGAGTGTGCCTGCTATAAGAACATGATCTTGATGAGTGATTCCAAATGTATCCGCTGTCGTTCGAAAGCTTTCGATCCATGACTGCTGACGCCTGATAAAGGCTTTAGGTGAACCCGTTGATCCTGACGTAAATCCCATATAAAAGACAGGGTCGTTCTCGCTGTCGCTTTTGTTATATGGACCTTGTGTGATCAGGCTCATTCTTTCCTTCCATTCAGATAAAGAAAAAACCGGCATGTCTACGCTGTGTTTTTCAAATCTTTCCATATATCGATCCTCTATAATAACGAGAGCTGCCTCACTTAACAAGAGCTTTTCTACACATTCCTCATGGCCCCATCTCGGATCAAGCGGGATAGCTGTCCACCCTGCACAAGCAGCGCCAGCAAATATTTGCAAGAAAGAAGCACCATTTGATAATAAAAAAGCGACTCTTTTTTGCTCATGAGCCGTTCGTTGCAGCCATTGTGCCGATGTCTGGACACGTTCATACCAATCTTGATAAGTGATCCTTTCTTTTCCATCAATGATAGCGATATGATCTGGGTTCATTTCTGCATGTAATGCATAGCTATCCGTTATTCTGTTCAAACCGCACGCCTCCCTTTATGCACATCCCTTTTTCGATATGACATGGCCTCAATGATTTTCACCGTGAGAACGGCACACATGCCCGCTTTGATGAGATCACCTGGAATATAAATCAGACTAAGAAGAGCTGCCTGAGTGACCTTTATATCCATCATCATGGCTTGAAAAGGAATGCCGCATAGATACAAAATCCCAATACTGCATACCGCAAAGATCATAAAAAGACGCAGAGCGGTCACTTTTTTTAGTCGGTTCAGCCAAAAACTGATCATAAGAGCAGCCACTGGATAAGCTAATAAAAAACCTCCGCTTGGCCCAAAAAAGACTCCAATTCCGCCTCTCCCACCAGACAAAAGAGGTGCGCCTGCTGCCACAACCAAGAGGAACAGAAGTAAACTGATCAGTGACTGTTTTGGTTTTAACAGCCCCCCAGCAAGCAAAAGACCTGCCGTTTGCAATGTGATTGGTACAGGTGTAAACGTAAGTAAAATCGGCGGGATCAACCCTAACATTCCGATAACCGCTGTCATTAACGCCATTTGCATCATATCTTGAATTTTCAACATTCATGCCCCTCACTCAATTCGTTATTAAAATTAGAGTAAAAGGTACAGTTTATTATGTCAACATAAAATAAAATAAAGTTAACATATTGATCGTAAAAAAAGACCTGTGAAGAAAGATCACCAAGATCCGTTCACAGGCCTTTTATTCGTTCTATTCTTCGTCTTCTTCTTGATCTAAGAACGTATTTAATGTTTCTTCAATCATATCCCATTCTTCATCCGTTTCAATAGGCTCTAGCTCGCCATCTTCACCGTCTTCGTTCGGCGTGAAGCTTGATGCATGAATTTCAATTTCTTCATTGTCTTGCTCAGAAATTGGGTAGTAAAGAACATATGATTTGTTAAAATGGTCGCTTTCAAAAGTAAATAGTACTTCGCAAAGCTGTTCATTTCCATTATCATCAACGATTGTAATTTGCTTTTCTCCATGTTCCATTTGATTCACCTCATTTTAATTTAAGCTGTCTAAATACCCTTGCAGGATCATAACAGCCGCCATTTTATCAATGACTTTTTTACGCTTTTGTCTGCTCACATCTGCAGAGATGAGCATTTTTTCCGCTGCCATTGTCGACAGACGCTCGTCCCAAAGCACAACAGGAACATTGTACGTGTTTTCTAACACTTTCGCAAATAATTGGCTGGCTTCGCCTCTAGGACCGACCGTACCGTTCATATTTTTTGGAAAGCCAAGTACGATTTTATCCGTTCCGTATTGCGCGACGATCTCAGACAGGCGGCTGAGACCGAAGTCTCCGCCTGCTTCATCAATTTTAATTGTTTCTATCCCTTGCGCTGTCCATCCCATTTCATCACTGATCGCAACACCAAGGGTTTTCGTGCCTAAATCCAAGCCTAAAATTCTCATGTTTTACGCCTCTTTATGTGTCTCTAAGTACGATTTAACCAATTCCTCAATTAATTCGTCTCGTTCTAGTTTACGAATTAGGTTGCGTGCATCCTGATGTCTTGGAATATAAGCAGGGTCGCCTGACAGCAAGTATCCGACAATTTGATTGATCGGGTTGTATCCTTTTTCTTGGAGTGCGTCATATACTGTAATGAGCACTTCATTCACATTGGTTTCAGCTGAATCATCAGAGAAGTTAAACTTCATTGTCTTATCAAATGAACTCACTGCTTCTTGCACCTCTCTTCCAACATTCTACTAGCAAGCTTTTTTCTAACCGCTCATCTAATACCATTATTCTACACTACATCGCCTGATTATAAAACGGATTTGACAGATTCTTCGACAGTTGCCAGTGCTTCTTCTAGCTTTTCCGGTTGTTTACCGCCTGCTTGTGCCATGTCTGGACGTCCGCCTCCGCCTCCGCCGCAGATTTCAGCTGCCTGCTTCACAAGTTTCCCTGCATGCAGACCTTTTTCGATGACGTCTTTTGTTACTCCTGCTGAAATGTTTACTTTTCCGTTTTGAACGGCTCCGAGCACAATGACAGCTGATCCTAATTTGGCTTTTAAGTCATCAACCATTGTTCTTAAATGGTTCATGTCTTTCGCGTTTACTTTTTCAGTTAACACTTTCACTCCGCCGATTTCTGTCACTTTCTCTAAAATAGAGCCTGCTTCAGCCTGGCTTAATTTTGCAAGAAGAGATTCGTTTTCTCTTTGAGCCTCTTTTAAATCTGCCTGCAATGCGGCGATACGTTTTGGTACGTCTTTCGTATTTGACTTCAGCTCACTCGCTGCCTGTTCTAAAATGGCCAGCTGGTCATTTAATTCTTCGTATGCACCTTTACCAGTCACAGCCTCAATCCGGCGTGTTCCAGCACCAATACCCGATTCAGACGCAATTTTAAACAACCCGATTTCCGCCGTGTTTTGCACGTGACAGCCGCCGCATAGCTCGATGCTGTAATCGCCTACCTGGACCACGCGGACAATATCGCCATACTTCTCGCCAAAGAGCGCCATTGCACCCATTTCTTTTGCTTCAGCAATCGGCTTCAGGTCAATCGCAACAGAGATGCCTTCCCAGATTTTTTCGTTCACGATTTTTTCAATCTGAGACAATTCTTCTTTTGTCACTTGTCCAAAGTGAGAGAAGTCAAAGCGAAGTCTGTTTTCATTCACCAATGATCCCGCTTGGTTCACGTGGCTGCCCAATACATCTTTTAACGCCTGATGCAAAAGATGTGTCGCTGTATGGTTTTTCACAATGCCTTTTCGAAGAGCTG
The DNA here is from genome assembly GCF_002998775.1 of Bacillus sp. YBWC18. NCBI lineage: Bacteria > Bacillati > Bacillota > Bacilli > Caryophanales > Bacillaceae > Bacillus > Bacillus sp. YBWC18. The sequence continues at coordinate 278,856 of NZ_PVRI01000002.1, forward strand.
ATTCCACTTCTGCAGTGACTTCAAGTCCTTTTTTGGCTGTACCGCTTACAACAACTCCCTCATGGACATGCTGACCGTTTGGCGCCTTTTTCACATCTTTAATGTCGATGATGACTTCAGCGCTTTTTAATGTCCCTTTATCAGCCACTTGTCCGCCGCTTTCCGCATAGAAAGGTGTTTCATCTAACAAGATTTGTACCGTATCGCCTTCATGTGCTTCTGTGACAATTTCACCATTTTGAAGCAATTCGACAATATGGGCATCTGCCGTTAGATTTTCGTAGCCAACGAATGTGCTTTCTACTTTAATATCTCCTAGAGCGCCGCCTTGAACCTGCATACTGCCGACATCTTGTCTCGCATTTCTTGCACGTTCACGCTGCTTCTCCATCTCAGCCTGGAAGCCTTCTCGATCCACTGTCATGTTCTCATCTTCTGCGTATTCTTCTGTCAGCTCGACAGGGAATCCATACGTGTCATACAGTTTAAAGACATCTTCACCTGAAATCTGCGTGTTGCCTTTGTCTCTTTCTTTTTTGATGACTTCTGACAAGATGGCTAACCCTTCGTTCAGTGTTTCATGGAAACGTTCTTCTTCATTTTTGATGACTTTCGCAATAAATTCTTCTTTTGCTTGTACATCTGGGTAGAAATCCTTCATGATTTCCGCAACCACTGGGACTAGGTCATACATAAACGGGCGGTGAATGTGAATGGTTTTTGCATAACGCACTGCACGGCGAAGTAAACGTCTTAACACATACCCGCGGCCTTCATTGGAAGGAAGCGCTCCATCACTTACAGCAAAGGCAACCGTCCGGATATGGTCAGCAATTACCTTAAATGCTGTATCCTTTTCCTTTGTCTCGCCATAGCTTTCTCCAGAGATGGTTTCAACTGCACGAATAATTGGCATGAATAGATCTGTATCAAAGTTCGTTGGTACGTTTTGAATGACAGATACCATTCGTTCAAGACCCATCCCTGTATCAATGTTTTTCTTCGGCAGCGGCGTGTATGACCCATCTGGATTATGGTTAAATTCAGAGAACACAAGGTTCCACACTTCTAGATAACGCTCATTTTCTCCGCCAGGATATAATTCTGGATCGTTCATGTCGTCACCGTATGATTCGCCGCGGTCATAGAAAATTTCCGTATTCGGTCCACTTGGGCCCTCGCCAATATCCCAGAAGTTTCCTTCAAGACGAATAATACGTTCTTCAGGAACACCGATTTTATCTCTCCATAGAACATACGCCTCTTCGTCCTCTGGATGGACAGTTACAGATAACAAATTCGGGTCAAAGCCAATCCACTCGTCACTTGTGAGGAATTCCCACGCCCATTCAATCGCTTCTTCTTTAAAATAATCACCAATAGAGAAGTTGCCGAGCATTTCAAAGAACGTATGATGGCGTGCCGTTTTTCCTACATTTTCAATATCATTTGTACGAATTGATTTTTGCGCGTTGCAAATACGCGGATTTTCAGGTACGACGCGGCCATCAAAGTATTTCTTTAATGTTGCCACGCCGCTGTTGATCCACAAAAGTGTCGGATCATCATGCGGTACGAGTGACGCACTCGGTTCTACAGCATGTCCTTTTTCTTTAAAAAAGTCTAAAAACATTTGGCGTACTTGAGCTGAAGTTAAAGTTTTCATTCAAAAATCCTCCCTTATCATTCATCAATCTCCACACAAACGAAAAAACATCCCGCCCTATGCAAGCACAAAACGACTTACACAGGGACGAGATGCTCTCGCGGTACCACCCTGATTATAGACCTATTCGTCTATCACCTTCACATCCGATAACGCCGGAAGAGAGCGGCAGTGTTTATCTGCACTCGGGACTAGCTTCCGTTAAAGGTCTGATAAGGCTTTTCTCAGCAAAATAAAGCCTCTCTCTGCAACAGCTTTTTAACGTACTCGGGTCCGTCATTGAATTCAGTATGTATGAATCGAAATTATTATAGACAACTCGGCTCCTCTTGTCAATGAACGCTTCGTCTCATGAGGATATATTGCACAATGATCACCCTGATTATAGCAGCTGTAGGTACCGCTAAAATCATCCCAATTAAGCCAAATAGCTCTCCTCCTGCGAGCAAGACAAGCATAATGACGACAGGATGCATATGGAGACTTCTCCCTACGATGATCGGACTGAGGACGTTGCTTTCTAAAAATTGCAGCACTGCTACTGTGATCAGCACAATAATAACCGATTTGACCGAGATGGTAAACGCAATAAAGACAGCGGGAATCGCGCCAATAATCGGTCCAAAATACGGAATGACATTCGTTGCGCCAATCAGCATACCAAGGACAAGCGGGTACGGAATATGAAACAGCCAGAGCACAATGGCTGCTGCACCGCCGATTAAGGAACAGACAAGCAGCTGCCCTCTAATATAATTACCAAGCGATTCATCAACTGCTTTCACAAACGCATGTCCCCTCTTCCGAAATGAGGGCGGCGTTAAATACCATGCAGCCCGCTTCATCGTATTCATGTCCTTCACCATATAAAAAACAAGAAAAGGAATGAGCGCTGCAACTAAAGCGTAATCAAGTAATACTTTACAGCTAAGAATCATCCGCTCAGCGCCGTTAGCTGCATATGTCTCCGATTGGACAATCAAACGGTCCAGCCTGTCGTGAAGTCCGTCGGGCCAATGGCTAGTATGACGATGAATATGAGATAAGGCGCCATTATACGTTTCAGCAAGCACAGGAATTTGTTCTGACAGCTCATTTAACTGCTTAATCATGACAGGTGCCCCTTTATAAACCGCAAGCCCAATCCCGCCAAAAAACAGTACATAAATCAATAAGAGACTAACAGTCCTTGGTAAGCCCCCCGCGTGCAATCTTTCCACTATCGGATAAAGCAGATAAGAAATAAAAATAGCAATGAGAAGCGGAATCAGAACCGCCTTTAACAACAAAAAAATAGGCATCCATAACTCGTCGAGCTGCAGTAAAATGAGCAAGGATGCAAGGACAAGCAGGACCCCTGCAGCATATATCAGAAATTGGATCGGACGTTTCTTCACCTTTTTCACCTCTTTTCTTATTGTTTAACCTTCTTCTGCAATTATCCATGTAAATAAAATTTGTCCTAACTTTGTTAAAAATGAATACACATGAAACATACAGCTCCATCAAAAGTCACTAAAATATCTCCACTGAATATTCCATCATGTACAAGAGGAGGTTTTTCATGATCACATTCGAAGAAGTCAACAAGCATTATGGCCAGTTCCATGTACTTAAGGACATTAACCTACATATTCAAAAAGGTGAGGTGGTCGTGATCATCGGTCCTTCAGGATCAGGTAAAAGCACGATGCTCAGATGCATCAATCGTCTTGAAAGCATTGATGAGGGAAAGGTACTCGTCAACCAAGTGCCTGTTCAGCATCCGAAGACCAACATTAATCTTGTCAGGCAAAATATCGGGATGGTGTTTCAGCATTTTCATCTCTATCCTCATAAAACGGTGCTTGAAAACATTATGCTTGCGCCAATGAAGGTGAAAAAGGTGAGCAAGGAAGAAGCGAGGGAAACAGCCGAATTTTATTTACATAAAGTCGGCATTCCTGATAAGGCTGACGCCTACCCTTCAAGACTCTCAGGCGGACAGCAGCAGCGTGTTGCCATTGCAAGAGGGCTTGCGATGAAGCCAGAGATCATGCTGTTCGACGAACCGACATCGGCACTCGACCCAGAGATGATTGGAGAGGTACTAGATGTGATGAAGCAGCTCGCCCGAGAAGGAATGACCATGGTAGTCGTCACACATGAGATGGGGTTTGCCAGGGAAGTGGCCGACCGCATTGTCTTTATTGATGAAGGCAGAGTTCTTGAAGAGTCAACACCGGCTGCATTTTATGAGAAACCGCGTGAGAAACGCGCTCAGCTCTTTTTAAGCCGTATTTTAAATCACTAGGGGGAAAGATTTGATGAAAAAAATGAAACGCTTTGGCCTACTACTCTTTATGACTTGCTGTATTGCCGCTTTAGCTGCTTGCGGCTCTGCTGAAAAAGGCTCGACGAATGCAAAGCAAGGAAGCTCTTTAGAAGCCATTCAGAAAGACAAAAAAATCATATTCGGGGTCAAGAATGATACACGTCTCTTCGGTCTAAAAAATCCTAGCAGCGGAGATATCGAAGGATTTGATATCGATATAGCAAAAGCCATCGCAAAGGAAATGCTCGGTGATGAAGGAAAAGCAGAATTCAAAGAAGTGACATCGAAAACGAGAATTCCTTTACTGCAAAAAGGAGATATTCATGCGATCGTCGCAACCATGACGATTACCGAAGAGCGTAAAAAAGAAGTCAATTTCTCAGATGTTTACTTTGAAGCAGGACAATCACTGCTTGTGAAAAAAGGAAGCGACATTCAATCGATTGATGATCTTAAAAAAGGGACGAAAGTGCTTGCAGTGAAAGGATCTACTTCTTCTCAAAATATCCGCGAAAAAGCACCTGAAGCGTCTGTATTAGAATTTGAGAACTATCAGGAAGCTTTTACAGCTTTAAAATCAAACCAAGGGCAAGTGCTGACAACTGATAATGCGATCTTATTTGGTATGGCAGATGAGGATTCAAATTACGAAGTCGTCGGCGGCACCTTTACAGATGAGCCTTATGGCATTGCTGTAAAGAAAGGGGATCAGGAATTAACAACTGCGATCAATAAAGCCCTAAAAACCTTAAAAGACAATGGAGAGTATGACAAGATTCATCAAAAATGGATCAAAGAATAACCGTTTGACTTGTTAAGACCTATTATCTTAGGGTGAGCCGCTCATTGGCTCCCCTGTTGATCAGGAAGGAAGTGAACTGATTGCTGCGGTTTTCCATTCTCACTGAAAACTTCAATCTTTATGTAGAAGGCTTTAAATATACCATTGGTGCAAGTGTCATTGCTTTGATTGGAAGCTTTTTGATCGGTACACTCATTGCCATTATGAGAATTGCGCCACTCAGGCCGCTCAACTGGATAGGAACGGCTTATGTGGAATTTATTCGGAATATTCCGTTATTATTGATTACATTCGTTTTCTTCTTTGGTTTACCCGTGCTAGGTATTGTAGCAGATGGCTTCACCGCTGGCACAATTGCCCTTGCCATTTATACCTCTGCCTTTATTGCTGAAGCCATTCGCGCAGGGATACAAGCTGTACCGCTTGGACAAATGGAAGCCGCCCGCGCTTCAGGTCTATCCTATGGCGGGACGATGCGGTATATCATTCTGCCGCAGGCGATTAAAATTGTCATTCCCCCTCTTGGGAATCAATTTATTAACCTTGTCAAAAACTCCTCTATTTTAGGTGTCATTGCAGGGTTTGATCTCATGTATCAAGGAGACCTCATCGCTTCTAGAACATTTGTGACATTTGATGTCTACATCTTTGTTGCCATGTTCTATCTGCTATTAACGATTCCGCTCAGTATAGGCGTTGGTTATTTAGAAAAAAGATTAGCAAGAAGCCACTAGAAAGGAGGAAACACCATGGATTTTATAGGTGCCTACCAGCCTGATCATCTCGCCTTTTTACTTGAAGGATTTGCTGTCACCTTAAAAGTGGCTTTTATCTCCATCATTTTGAGCTTTCTCATTGGATTAGTCATTGGCACATTGCGGTTCGCTCAAATTCCGGTTTTATCAAAGATACTTGCAGTCGTCGTAGAAACCATTCGAAACCTGCCGCTCTTATTGATCATCTTTTTTACGTATTTTGCACTGCCCGAAATCGGCATTAAGCTGAGCATTACAGCCTCGGCTATTGCAGCTTTAACCGTATTTGAATCAGCGATGCTGTCAGAAATTATTCGAAGCGGTTTAAAATCAATTGATAAGGGGCAGATCGAAGCAGCCAGGTCTTCTGGTTTAACCTATATTCAAACGTTAAAAATGATTATTATGCCGCAGGCTTTACGCCGAATGGTGCCGCCAATTGTCAGTCAATTCATCTCTCTTTTAAAAGATACGTCGCTTGCTGTTGTCATTGCACTTCCAGAACTATTGCATCACGCTCAAATATTAAACGGTCAGAGCCAATCTTACTTACTGCCCATTTTCCTATTAGCGGCGATGATGTATTTTGTCGTCAATTTCAGCTTATCACTACTTGCACGCCGATTAGAATACAGGCAGGCATAAAAAAGGACATCCGCTCTTGGCGGATGCCTTTTTGTTTACATCATTCTCATAACGCGTTTTCTTAGCTTTTTCATATCCCGCTTTGATGGCATATCATATCGACTTGCAAAGTGATATGCGAGTGCACCTGCACCAAGCGTTAATAGTGAAGAAGTCATTTTGCCCATTCGAAATTCCCCCTTAACACTTATAGTTGAATTGAACGTTCATCATCACTAAACAGATCATCTAAGCTGCTTAGTGTCCCGTCTTCTTCCACTTGGTGTGTAGATATTTTGCCTTTTGACAGCGTCAATTCAATAAAACAGCCCCAGCAATAATATTGATTGACCCCAATTTTTCCGATGTCTTTACATTTGCAATTTGGGCAAATGAGCATAATCAGCACCTCTTTACGTTCGGTTTAGAACAAGTGCTTCCTTTTGAACGTTGATCAAGGTTCCGGCAGCCTTCAGCTGTTTTCGAATCCCTGATAGCTCTGTAAAGAAGCCGTCCGAGAGTTCATATGCTACGATTGTGCCCGAATTTGTGCAAAAGTATACATCTTCCAAAATGCCTAAATTTTCACCGTCAGGCGACTGCATCATTTTCTTTTTCAATTTCGAAAATAAGAAGGATGGGGCAGAGGAATCCATGCCTACTCCCTCCTGGCGGCTCACATATAAGCCTTTGTCTGTCAGCTGATCACCAGCAGAGAATGGAATGAGTGCACAGTCTTTCTTTTTCCCATCTAACACATATCCTCCGCAGCTGCCTCCGGCTAATAAGCAAATATCTTTAATGGAACCAAGTGAATGAGACAGCTCACCTGTATAGATTGACATTCCTTCAAGCTCTCGACATGTTCTCAAAATGTGCTCAACCACCTTTTGCGGAACAGTCTTATCGTGTGCGTTTGCTTCGATACTCATACGAAGAAATGGCTTCCATGAACGGGATATGAGGATTTCTTTTCACGCTAAAAAGGCTCCCGTATGGAAGCCTTTTATTCATGCATAAAATCAAACGGAGTGATTCCCTCCATGCCAATATTTGCGTCATGTACGCTAAACGGAAGCTCTTTTTGGAGCGCTGCAAGCTCCGCATCCATAACTTCATCAGTTTGCATCAGCCGCATCGTTAAGGACGTTTGTCTGAGCGAATCCTCATTGTTTTTCACGCCCCACTCCAGCGCTGATTCCTCACCGCACAGGATTAAAAACTTTTTACTTCGTGTAATGGCTGTGTACAGCAGATTTCGCCGCAGCATTCTGTAGTAGCTTTTCACGACTGGCAGCACAACGATTGGGAATTCACTGCCTTGTGATTTGTGGATGGAGCAGCAATATGCATGTGTAAATTGATGAAAATCCTTTTTTGTAAAGGTGATTTCATTCCCATCAAAGGAGATCACAGCCATGTCTTCTTTTTCCGTGTTTTCTTTCGCATAAAAAATCGAGACAATTTCGCCGATATCACCGTTAAAAATATTATTTTCCGGCTGATTCACAAGCTGAAGCACTTTATCACCGGTCCGGTACACCACATCACCAAACGGGATTTCTCTGCCCTTTGGTTTTTTAGGATTCAAAATGTGCTGCAGCATTTTATTGAGCTCATTAATGCCTGCTTTCCCTTTATACATTGGCGCAAGCACTTGAATGTCTTTTGCTGAATAGCCTTTTTGAGCAGCATTGCTGACGACTTTCTCAATCACTTCTTTCATTTGATCAGCTGAGCATTTTATGAAGGATCGGTCCTTTGAACGTGCGGTAATATCTTTTGGCAGTACGCCATTTTTCATATCATGTGCAAGTTCAACAATGCTGGAGCCGTCTGCCTGCCGGTAAATATCTGTCAGTGTAACAGCTGGTACGGCTTGTGAGGCAAGTAAATCCCTTAACACTTGGCCTGGTCCGACAGATGGAAGCTGATGTTCATCTCCTACCATGATCACTTGGATATGATCAGGAATCGCTTTAAACAAGTGATTCGCAAGCCAAATATCCAGCATACTTGATTCATCAATGATGACAAGCTTTCCTTCAATCGGCTGTTCCTCATCATGCGAAAAGCCCTCTGATCCGTTCCAGCCGAGCAAACGGTGAATCGTCACAGCTGGAAGCCCTGTTGATTCTGTCATCCGTTTAGCTGCTCGTCCAGTTGGCGCCGCAAGCACAAATGGAAAGGATTCATCTTTTTTGTAATCACTCGGATCAAGAGAGACACCGTGAAGATCGCTGTAAAGCTCAACAATCCCTTTAATGACCGTTGTCTTCCCAGTCCCAGGTCCGCCTGTTAAAAGCAGCATCGGGGACATGAGTGCCTTTTGAATCGCTTCCTTTTGTGTCGGCGCATACTGGACTCCCAGCCGTTCCTCGAGCTCGCCAAGTGCGAGCAGGAATTCCGATTCAGGGAATTGATCTGCATATTCCGTTTGGGAGACGATCTTTTGTATCCGTTTGGCGACACTTTGCTCCGCATAAAATAAGGACGGATGATAGCAGCGCTCATCTTCAATGATCATCTCTTTCCCTTCGCCAAGTGCAATGATCTGATTGGCGACATCCATTTCCGTCACTTTGTACTCATTGCCTGTCTGATTGAGCAGCTTGCGGGTTTCAACGATCAAATCTTTCGTTTGTATGTACGTATGACCGTCCTGAAGACTTGCTGTTTCGACTGTATAAAGCAGGGCTGCACGGATTCGCTCTGGGTCATTTCCTGAGATGCCGGTTCTAGCGCCAAGCTCATCCGCCTTAATAAATCCGATCCCTTCGACATCCTTGACGAGCTGATACGGGTTTTCCTCAATCTTTTGCAGCGTTTCACTCTCGTACACTTGGTATATCTTCATGCTGAGCTGAGGACCAAAGCCATATTGATTCAGGCTGATCATGATTTGTTCCAATCCTTGATGTTCCTGGAGCGCTGCGGCCAGCTTATCTGCCTTCTTTTTTGATAAGCGCGGAACATCATACAAAACAGCTGGGTCACGCATAATTTTATGAAGCGTCTGATTGCCAAGCTGCCCCACAATTTCTTCCGCCGTCTTTTTCCCTATCCCCTCAAATAAATCACTTGAGAGATAATGAATGATTCCTTGCTTCGTTGTCGGTACTTCCTTTTGAAAATGAGTGGCCTGAAACTGTTCACCAAATTTCGGATGGCTTGTGACTTTGCCATAGAAGGTGTAAGTTTCTTCCTCATGAAGTGCTGGGAAGTAGCCTGTGACAGATGCTGTTTTTTCCTCTAAGTTTTCCGATGTTTCAATGACTTTCACCTTTAACACCGAGTATAAATTACTTTCATTATGGAAAATAACGGCTTGAACTGTCCCCTTTAAAAACGGTTCGTCCTCAAGCTTCATTTGATCTGGATGTTCCTGCACAGGTCTTCCCTCCTTCCGTCTATTCTGCCTCTTGAATCAGCTTTTGCGCATGTAGTGCCAGCATATGGTCAGGCTGCACGTCAATGGCTTTTCCTAGCATCTCAAGTGCTTCGTCTTTTTTCTCTAAGTATGCATACGCAACCCCTAAATTATAAAAGGCATCTGCATGCTGCGGATCACGCGCGACCACCTCGGTAAAGGTTGTCACCGCTTCTTCCAGCAATTGTTCATTGGCTAAGCACATGCCAAATTGAAATCTTGCTTCATTATCTTCTTCATTCAGTTCGATGGCACGCTGAAGATAGGGCATCGCAAGCTTCGGCTGCTCTAATTTGATGAGCGTCTGCCCCAGCATATAAAATAAATCACTATTTTCCATGCCAGCTTGTAGTGCTTGTTCAAAATAGTCTTTTGCTTTCATAAAGTCTTCTTTTAATGTGTATACATTTCCTGCCCCGTAATAGGCTGCAGCTGCGGCGTGATCAAGTTCAATGGCTTTTTGAAAGAAGTTTAACGCACGTTCAAATTCATTGATGCTTGAAAGCAAATTCGCAAAGTTAATATATGGAACCGGGTCTTTTGGGCTTTCTTCAATGGCTTTCGTAAAAGCTTCAGCTGCTTTTTCGATGTTCCCCTGATTTAAGGCTTCTATGCCGATTTCGTTATGATTCATTCGCTCTCTCATCCTTTCATTAAAAAACCTCAACAGCGACGTTGAGGTTTTGAAAACATGTTACACATACGACAGCTTTTGGCCGTCCTTAAAGACATCGTCAATTGTTCCGCCGCCAAGACATTCGTCGCCATCATAAAAGACAACCGCTTGTCCTGGTGTGACAGCACGAACGGGTTCATCAAAGATGACCATCGCTTCTTGCTCACCTGTCATTTTGACCTTCACATGGTGATCTTCTTGACGGTATCTGAATTTGGCTGTGCATGTTAATTCACCATTTTCGCCGACAATATGAGGACGCGTCCAGCTGATATTGACGGCTGAAATGCTTTCAGAATATAAAAGTGGATTGTGGAAACCTTGTTCAACAAACAAGATATTTTGTTTCAAGTCTTTTCCAACGACAAACCAAGGATCACCGCTGCCGCCAATGCCAAGACCTTGGCGTTGACCGATCGTGTAATACATCAGTCCATCATGTTCACCTTTGACTTCTCCGTCCATTGTCTGCATCACGCCAGGCTGCGCAGGCAAATATTGACTGAGGAATGTTTTAAAGTTTCTTTCCCCAATAAAGCAAATACCCGTTGAATCTTTTTTCGTTGCTGTTGCGAGCTCTGCTTCTTTTGCCAATTCACGAACCCTTTTCTTCTCTAAATCTCCGATTGGGAACATGACTTTATCAAGCTGTTCCTGAGTCAGCTGATTCAAGAAATACGTTTGGTCTTTGTTGGCATCAAGACCTCTTAGCATTTTGACTTCATCGCCAGTTCTGTCGACGCGCGCATAGTGGCCTGTTGCTAAATAATCCGCACCGAGTGACAATGCATGCTCGAGGAACGCTTTGAACTTAATCTCTTTGTTACACATGACATCTGGGTTTGGCGTTCTGCCCGCTTTATATTCATCAAGGAAATATTGAAACACTTTGTCCCAATATTGCTTCTCGAAATTCACCGCATAATAAGGGATTCCAATTTGGTTACACACGCGGATGACATCCTCATAGTCCTCCGTTGCTGTACATACACCATTTTTATCTGTGTCATCCCAGTTTTTCATAAATATGCCGATTACATCATAGCCTTGCTCCTTTAACATAAGAGCAGCAACTGATGAATCGACTCCTCCGGACATACCGACCACAACTCTTGTGTCTTCTGGTCTTTTTGTCATCTTCATCAACTCCATTTTCAATGAAACAGCATGTGCGTTTCGTTCTTCAGGTGCTTGGCTGTTTCATTTTTCACACACGAACAAAAGAGGAACGTTTATTTGGCTAAGCGTTTGACAACAGCTGCTATCTTGCGTGCCGCCTGTTTCACATGATCCTCTTCATTCCCAAGACCGAAGCTTATTCTGACTGAGGACGTCAGCTTGTCTGCTTCTTCGCCATACATGGCGCTTAACACGTGCGAAGGAAGGACGGATCCAGCCGTACATGCAGATCCACTTGAAACAGCAATTCCTTCCATATCTAAATTCACAAGTAACGATTCGATGGAAACGCCCGGGAAATGAACATTTAAAATGTGAGGCAATGTCTCTTTCGGGTGCCCATTGACAGAGAAAGTAAGTGATTCCTCTTCGAATACTTGCAGCATGATTTCTTTGAGCTTACCATAATGCATGGCTTTTTCTCTTCTATTTTGCTTCGTTAATTGAACAGCTTCTGCAAGTCCAACGATCCCTGCCACATTTTCAGTGCCAGCACGGCGTTTTCTCTCTTGTTCTCCACCGAATATTTGCGGAGAAAGTTTCACGCCTTCGTTTACATATAAAAAGCCTGTTCCCATTGGACCATTTAGCTTATGGCCAGAAGCAGATAAGAGATCAATATGAAGGTCTGCTACATCAATAGGCATTGTTCCAAACGCCTGCACGGCGTCTGTATGAAAATGAGCAGTGTGATTGTGTAAAAGCTCGCCAATGTCTTTGATTGGCTGAATCACACCTGTTTCATTATTGCCGTACATGATGGTCACAAGAATCGTATCATCTCTCAGTGCTTGTTTTAGTTGTTCAAGATGAATCAATCCAGTTTCATCCACATCTAAATATGTCACGTCAAATCCTAGCTTCTCTAGGCGTTCACATGTGTGCAGCACCGCATGATGCTCTGTTTTTGCTGTGATGATATGTTTTCCTTCATGCTGTCTTGCCATGGCCACACCTGTAATCGCCAGGTTGTCCGCCTCTGTCCCTCCGCTTGTGAGGATGATCTCCTGCGGTTTACAGTGTAATTCTCCTGCAATCACTTCTCTTGCTTCATCGAGCCACTTTCTTGCCTCGCGCCCATATGAATGAATACTAGAGGGATTGCCAAATATCTCTGTAAAGTAAGGCATCATCTTGTCCACAATACGCTGATCCATTGGCGTTGTGGCCGCATGATCTAAATAGATTCGTTCCATTTCCGGTACACCTCTGATCTAAATATAGAACATATACGCGTCTTGATTTCCGTCATCTGTGTAGCTTGCCAAGTCTTCAAGAGTTGTATTGTCTAGTACGTCTTTTACTGCATCACGAATCCGAATCCAAAGTTCACGCTTTGCTGGTTCTTCGTTTTCGATGACTTCGACAGGACTAATCGGTCCTTCTAATACACGAATAATATCACCGGCTGTGATTTCGTTTGGTTCATGTGCAAGAACATAGCCGCCATATGCACCGCGAATACTTTTCACAAGACGGGCATTCCGAAGTGGTGAGACAAGCTGCTCTAAATAATGCTCAGACAAATTATTGTTTTGAGCGATTGATTTTAATGATGTGGGGCCTTCGCCATGTTTTTTGGCTAATTCGATCATGATCGTCAGACCATATCTGCCTTTAGTTGAAATTTTCAAGTTAAACACCTCTGCGTTTTCTATTCTATGTCATCAATTATTTTTCTGATTTCATATACGCTGATATATAGACCAAAAGCAATTATATCATACTTTCAGCCAACTTTCATTTGCCGGTTCTGAGCGCTTTAGGAGGACGCATCCCTTTTCTATTTGAAGAAATTTCGGTACTCTATACAAACAAGACATTGCTTTAGGAGAGATAATCATGAAACCTTTAGCGTACCGGATGCGCCCAAGTCATATTGAAGACATCATTGGGCAGGAGCATCTCGTTGGAGAAGGTCAAATTATTAGACGAATGGTCGAGGCAAAACATTTATCCTCGATGATTTTATACGGACCGCCGGGCATCGGCAAAACATCGATTGCGACCGCGATCGCTGGCAGTACAAGCATTGCGTTTCGGACATTGAATGCAGTCATTCATAACAAAAAGGATATGGAAGCTGTCGCCGCTGAAGCGAAAATGAGCGGCCAAGTCATCCTTATTTTAGACGAGGTTCACAGGCTTGATAAAGGAAAGCAGGATTTCCTTCTTCCTTATTTAGAAAATGGCATGATCATTTTAATTGGCGCAACGACGGCTAACCCCTATCATGCGATCAACCCTGCCATCCGAAGCCGGACACAAATATTTGAGCTGAAACCGCTTGAAACAGAGCAAATCAAGGCTGCGTTAACAAGAGCGTTACAGGATGAACATCGCGGGCTTGGCGGTTATGAGGTGACAGTGAACGATGAAGCGATGAATCATTTTGCCAATGGATGCGGCGGAGACGTACGCTCTGCTTTAAATGCGCTAGAACTAGCTGTCTTATCGACAAAAGCAGATGAGGCTGGGCATATTATGATCACTCTTGCCGCAGCAGAAGAATGTTTACAAAAAAAGAGCTTCTCACATGATAAGAATGGTGATGCTCATTATGATGTCCTCTCGGCTTTTCAAAAATCCATTAGAGGATCTGACGCAGATGCGGCGCTGCATTACCTTGCCAGACTGATTGAAGCAGGAGACCTTGAAAGCATTTCAAGGAGATTACTCGTGATGGCTTACGAAGATATTGGTTTAGCTAGTCCGCAGGCAGGTCCTCGTGTGTTAAGCGCTGTTCAAACAGCAGAAAGAGTCGGCTTCCCGGAAGCACGAATTCCGCTGGCTAACGCAGTCATTGAACTGTGTCTTTCTCCTAAGTCCAACTCAGCATATAAGGCGGTTGATGCGGCGCTGGGTGACATTCGCTCAGGGAAAATTGGTGAAATCCCTGTTCATTTAAAGGATGCTCACTACAAAGGAGCTACAGCACTCGGCAGAGGTGTCGATTACTTATACCCACACGATTATGAAAACGGCTGGGTGAAGCAGCAATACTTACCTGATCCGCTGAAAAACAAGCAATACTATGAACCGAAGCAAACAGGCAAATTTGAAGGCGCACTGAAACAGGTATATGAGAATTTAAAACGCCAAAAATAAAAAAAGCCCCCTGCATGTTAGCAGGCGGGCTGTTTATTTATCCTTCACACGTGTAATCGGAATATCTTTTAAAAGCTTCATAATGACATGACCACCCATGATCAGCCCTGCAACAGACGGGACGAACGCATTGGATGATGGCGGCATTTGTGCCTTGCGAATCTTCGCTTCATCATTTCCAACTTCTTTTCTGACATCTTCGCGAATCACAATCGGACTTTCATCAGAGAAAATGACTTCAATTCCTTTACGAATCCCTTCTTTGCGCAGACGCGTTCTCACGACTTTTGCAATTGGATCGGTATGTGTTTTTGAAATGTCATCAATTTTGAAGCGGGTCGGATCTGTTTTGTTTGCAGCACCCATACTCGAAATAATGTTCACATTGCGTTTCAGGCACTCTTTCATTAAATGAATTTTATAGTGAATCGTATCTGACGCATCGATGACATAATCAAGCGGATACTCAAAAAATTGCTCATATGTTTCCTCTGTATAAAACATCTTAAGCGCAACAACTTCACATTCTGGATTAATATCAGCGATTCTCGCCTGCATTAAGTCAACCTTTGGCTGACCAACTGTTGAAAGCAATGCTGGCAGCTGACGGTTCACATTTGTAATATCAATATCATCTTTATCAACAAGAACAATACGGCCAACGCCTGAACGAGTGAGTGCCTCAACTGCAAATGAGCCAACGCCGCCCACACCAAGCACTGCAACTGTACTGTTTTTTAATATATCTAAGCCTTCCTTGCCTATAGCAAGCTCGTTTCTTGAAAACTGATGTAACAAGTGCCTCACTCCACCTTTATTTAAAATGAATCGAAAGAATCATATCATATTCAAACTTCTTCGTCATCCTTCTGAAAAAGAAAAAAACACAAAAAAGTCCCGACAACGCCGCCAGCTTTTCCTTCGTTTTGAACCCCGCACCATGCAGGTGGGTGCTTTCTTCCTGACTTTATAAGTCCTCTAAAGAGGCATTTATGCAGAAAGGAAAGGCAAGCTCCCGTAAAAAAAAATGTTCGGTCAAAACTAGGTAACCACCGTACGTATCAGGACTTTATTTATTGATTGAAGAAAGCATATCATAGGCATGCCGCTTTTTCAAGCGTTTACATGCCCATATCCATGCGTCTATTTTACTGTTTTACCTTTGTTTTAATGGCTAAACTTAGCTCATCAAGCTGCGCTTCGCTTACAGTGCCAGGAGCATCTGTTAGCACACAGCTCGCACTTGCCGTTTTCGGGAACGCAATGGTATCTCTTAGGTTAGAGCGGCCGGCAAGCAGCATCACTAAGCGGTCAAGACCAAGCGCGATTCCGCCATGCGGAGGAACACCGTGCTCAAAAGCATCTAGAAGGAAGCCGAATTGTTCATATGCCTCTTCTTTTGAAAAACCAAGTAAGCTAAACATTTTTTCTTGAATATCCTTTTCGAAAATACGAATCGAACCTCCGCCAAGCTCATAGCCATTCAGCACAAGATCGTAAGCCTGTGCCTTCATGTCTTCTGGGCTTGTCTCAATTAATTCAAGATCGTCACGTACTGGCATTGTGAAAGGATGATGGGCAGCATAGAAGCGGCCTTCTTCTTCATCTTTTTCAAGCAGCGGCCAATCAACAACCCATAAGAAGTTGAATAGAGACTCATCAATGAGTTCAAGCTCTTTGCCGAGTTTTAGGCGAAGGGCACCAAGTGCATCATGGACAACAGACGTCTTATCTGCAACAAAAAGTAACAGGTCACCTTCTTCGACTTGCAGCTGCTCATTTAATTCTGCCTGCTTTGCTTCATCAAAGAATTTAGCAATCGGTCCTTTTAATTCTGTCCCTTCTGCTTTTAGCCAAGCTAGACCTTTTGCACCGTAGTTCGCTGCAAATGCACCAAGGGCATCAATGTCTTTTCTTGAGTAGTTGGCTGCTGCACCTTTGACATTGATGGCTTTCACAGCTCCACCATTTTTCACAGCTCCGCTAAAGACTTTGAAATCGGAATCTTTTACCGTATCTGATATGTTGACAAGCTTCATCTCAAAACGTGTATCTGGCTTATCAGATCCATAAGAATTCATTGCTTCATCGTATGTCATACGAGGTAATGGCAATGTCAGGTCTACGCCTTTGACATCTTTCATCACCTTTGCCATCATCTCTTCGGCAAGCGTCATAATGTCCTCTTGACTCATAAAGGACATTTCAATATCGACTTGTGTGAATTCCGGCTGACGGTCAGCACGCAAGTCTTCATCTCTAAAGCAGCGGGCAATTTGATAGTAACGATCCATCCCTGAGACCATCAGCAATTGTTTAAATAATTGCGGAGACTGAGGCAAGGCATAGAATTCTCCCTCATGTACACGGCTTGGAACAAGATAGTCACGTGCACCCTCTGGCGTACTCTTCGTTAAAATCGGTGTTTCAATATCTAGAAAGCCGTTGTCATCTAAGAAATGGCGGAATGCTTTTGTGACTTCATGTCGCATTTTCATCGTTTCAAACATAGCAGGACGGCGAAGGTCTAAGTAACGGTATTTTAAGCGCACATCTTCTGATACCTCGTCTGCTTGATCTGAAATCATAAAAGGAGGGGTCTTCGCTTCATTTAACACGCTGACCGTTTCGACTTGAATTTCAATTTTCCCTGTTTTTAAATTTGGGTTGATTGTTGCTTCTTCTCTTGCGACAACCGTTCCTTTAATATCAAGGACATATTCATTACGAATCGACTCTGCTGTCTCAAGCGCCTCTTTTGATAGGTCTGGATTGAAGACAGCTTGTACAATCCCTGTACGGTCGCGCAGATCAATAAAGATTAATCCGCCAAGGTCACGTCTTTTTTGAACCCATCCTTTTAATACAACGGTTTGACCGATTTGGTCTTCTGTTACTTCTCCACAATAAAAAGTTCTACCAAACACAAACATTCCACTCCTTCTTTACGCCTTCTTGTGGGCCTTCATCATTTGAATCAGCTCATCAAGCTTCACTTCAATTTGTTCACCCGTTGTCGTATCTTTTACATTCACAATGCGCTGCGCCAGCTCATCTTCACCAAGGACTGCAATAAACTTGGCTTTTAATCGATCAGCCGCTTTAAATTGCCCTTTTAATTTCTTCCCTGTATAGTCCATTTCACTTGAAATGCCTTCTTTTCTCAGACGATTTAATAATGAAACAGAGTAATCCTTCGCTTCATCACCGAGTGCAGCAATGTATAGATCAATGCCATCTTGCAGAGGAAGATCAATCCCTTCAGCATCGATTGCTGATAGGAAACGCTCAATACTCATGGCAAAACCGATTCCTGGTGATTCAGGACCGCCAATTCCTTCAACAAGTCCATCATAACGGCCGCCGCCGGCTAATGTGGTAATCGCGCCAAAGCCTTCTGCGTTACTCATGATCTCAAATGCCGTGTGATTGTAGTAATCAAGACCGCGCACTAAGTTCGGATCGACGACATATTCAATGCCTATATCTGTTAAGTATTGTTTGACCTTTTCAAAATAAGTCCGTGATTCTTCATTTAAGTAATCTTGAATGGATGGAGCCGTTGCCATCAATTCGTGGTCACGATCCTTTTTACAATCAAGAATTCGCAGCGGATTTTGATGTAAACGGGTTTGACAGTCATGACAGAATTCATCAATTCTTGGCTCAAAGTGCTCGACAAGTGCTTTGCGGTAGTCTGCACGGCTCTCTTTGTCACCAAGGCTGTTAATGACGAGCTTTAAGTTAGAAAGGCCTGCTTTCTCATAAACACTCATCGCAAGTGAAATGACTTCTGCATCAATGGCAGGATCCTTTGAACCGATCGCTTCAATCCCAAATTGATAAAATTGACGATATCTCCCTGTTTGCGGACGTTCATAGCGGAACATCGGTCCAATGTAATACAGCTTTGTTGGCTGCGCGGGCTGTGCAAATAATTTATTTTCAACATAAGAACGTACAGTTGAAGCCGTTCCCTCTGGACGAAGGGTGATGCTGCGTCCCTTTTTATCTTCAAATGTATACATCTCTTTTTGAACGATATCGGTTGATTCGCCTACTCCCCGTGCAAAAAGCTCTGTATGCTCAAAAATCGGTGTACGGATTTCTTTGTATTGAAAGGCTGCACATGTATCTCTTGCAATTTGTTCAACATACTGCCAGCGTTCTGACTCTCCAGGTAAAATATCCTGTGTACCTCTTGGAATATTAAAACTCATTTTTCGTCCTCCTACGACCATCATTCATTTTTTATGTGGACATATAAAAAACCCCCGCCTCTACTATGTGTATAGTAGGGACGAGAGTTATACCCGTGGTGCCACCCTAGTTGGAACATGATCCAGCCATGTTCCCGCTCAAATCCTTAACGCAGATTCACGTTCTCCGCCTATTGACTCATTTTTAGAGCGTTCAGCAGGAAACCTACAGAGTGTTCTTTCGTGATAAATGCCATGCGGATTCGCTTTCAGCCTAAGGCGATTCCTCTCTGCTCACGCAATTTACCCTACTATTCTCTATCATCAGTTCCACATTTTAAATTTTCAAGTGTGTTGATTTATATTATAATAAGGTCGGTGCTGCCACTCTGTCAACCCTTGCCGTGCCTCTTTTTCTTTTCCAGCTCTTCTTTTGACGTACATCCGTATTCAGATGCGGTTTCTTCAAGGAAGCCTGGTTGATCCATTTCGTCGTGCTGCCAGCGATCGATATCACGGTGTCCATTATATTGCACTCGTCCTAATTTTCTGCTTAATCTCATGTTTGTACATCCTTTTATCACGTTTTTATTTAGTATAAACAGATTGATTCATTTTTATTAGGGAAACTGCAAGGAATTAGTCCATTACATAACGAATTTACATTCATCGGTTTTACAAGGGAGGGGAAAACACCGTTTTGAATCTAAAAAAACACAATCAAATGTTGATGCTTCTTACCTGTTTTGTTCTCATCGCAAGTACTTTGCCTATGACACATGCTACAGCACAAACAGATCAAGCTGTGGTCGCAACAGATGAAATCAATGTGAGAACGGGCCCTGGTTTAAGCTATGGAATCGCAGCTAGTGTGAAGCGCGGAGAAAGCTATCCCATTCTCACTAAACAAGGAGAATGGGTGCAGATCCAATTGTCGAACGGTCAAAAAGGCTGGGTCGTCTCATGGCTGATTACCACATCATCTGGCAGCCAAAAGTCTGCTAAGCCAAAGGCGCAAAATCAGAGCGCATCAGGCAGCAGTTCCATTACATCGACAGCCTCGGATCTTCGCATACGGACAGGCCCTGGGACTTCCTATCAAGTCATCGGAACTTTCCCGCAAGGCGCTTCCGCTAAAAAGCTGAAAACAAGCGGCGAATGGACAAAAATTTCGTATAAACAAGCAGTAGGCTGGGTTCACTCTGATTATGTTTCAGGCGGCAAAAAAGCTTCTCAATCAAGCTCTGGCGAGTCCTCTCTCTCTAAACAGACAGGCACAGTTGGCGTATCGAGCTTGAATGTAAGGCAATCGGCGGCACCGAATGCACAAGTCGTCGCTTCACTTGCCCGCAACACACAGATCACCATTTTGCGCGAGCAGAACGGCTGGTATGAAATTGAGGGCAAAGGCGTAAAAGGATGGGCTGCAAGCTATTACATCGTCACAAGCAATGGAGCGAGTTCGGCGGGTGAACAGAATTCATCTTCTTCGTCTTCCCAAAAGAAAGCGTACATTGTCTACGATGGCACCAACATCCGAAAAAGCGCTTCTACCTCTGCTGGGATTGCAGAAAGAGCCACAAAAGGCGCTGCCTATCAAATTGTTCGCACGCAAGGTGACTGGTACGAGGTGACACTATCAAACGGCGGAACTGGTTATGTGGCAAGCTGGGTCGTTCAAACGAATAAAAATAGCAGCGAAGCACCAAGACCACAGCAGGATTCATCGTCTGGAACTGGGTCTTTAAAAGGAAAAACGATTGTTCTTGATCCTGGTCATGGCGGAAAAGACAGCGGCACGATTGGCGCAGATGGTGCATTTGAAAAGAACATTACCATCAAAACCGCCAATTTACTTGCAGGCAAATTAAGGGCTTCTGGTGCAAATGTCTATTTAACAAGAAGTGATGATACTTTTATCAGCCTTCAATCGAGGGTCGCGACATCTCATTACAGAAATGCAGATGCATTTATTAGTCTTCATTATGATAGTTTTATGGACCCAAGTGTCAGAGGAAGTACAGCGTATTATTATCAAGCAGCAAAAGACCAGCAATTAGCGACAAATGTCCATACAGAAGTCGCTAAACGCTCTCAAATCCCTGATAAGGGTGTCAAATTCGGAGATTATTTTGTTTTAAGAGAGAACAAACGCCCTTCTCTTTTATATGAACTCGGCTATTTAAGCAATCCTCAGGAGGAAGCGATCATTTATAGCGCTTCTTACCAAGAACGAGTCACAGAAGGAATGACGGAAGGATTAAAACAATATTTCCGTTAAAAAGAAAGAGGCCTCTGCGCCTCTTTTTTGTTTGATCGCAAAAGAAAAAGACTCTAAACAAACTCCTGCATGAGTTTATCTACAGTCTAAAGCGAATCTATTCTTTGCTATCCATCCAGATGGTGACGGGCCCTGAATTGGTCAATGACACATCCATCATCGCGCCAAAGCGGCCAGTTTCTACATGAATGCCTTTTTCTCTAAGGGCTTTATTGAAACATTCGTAAAGGGAGTTCGCGGCATCTGGCTTGGCTGCTTTCATAAAATTCGGTCGTCTGCCCTTTCTCGTATCACCATAAAGGGTAAATTGAGACACAGACAGGACGCTTCCTTTTACATCCAATAACGAATGATTCATTTTCCCGTTTTCATCTTCAAAAATACGTAAATGTGCAAGCTTTTCTGCTAAATAAAGCACATCTTCTTCTGTATCTTCATGTGTGACACCAACGAGCACCATATACCCTTCATTGATGGCACCTGTGATCTCTTCTTCTACCTTCACAGATGCACTTGTCACACGCTGCACTACAAGCCTCATAGACGATATACTTCCTTTCTAATTCATGAATCGGCGAACAGAGTAAATGTCTTTGATTTGTTTAATGCGCTCTACTACTTTGTGCAAATGGTTAATGTTTTGGATAAAGATCGCCATATGGATCGTCGCCACTTTGTTACGGTCAGACTTCCCAGAAACTGAAGAGATGTTCGTTTTGGTTTCATTGACTGCTTGAAGCACCTCATTGAGTAAGCCGCGTCTATCATATCCTAATATTTCAATTTCCACATTGTATTCTTTACGGTTTCGAGCAGGCTGTTCATGCTCCCACTCTACCGGGATTAACCGTTCCTGCGCTTCTCCTGTCTTCACGTTCGGACAGTCATCACGGTGAACAGATACGCCCCTGCCTTTCGTAATAAAACCAACAATGCTATCACCTGGAACAGGATTACAGCACTTAGATAAGCGGACAAGCAGGTTATCTATCCCTTTGACTCTTACGCCTGCTTCTCGTTTTTTCCCATGATACGTCTTTGACTCTACTGTCACTTCTTGAACAGTCTTCTCTTGTTCTTCTTGATCTCTTTGTTTTCTTTCTTTTTCTGTTAAACGATTGGCGACTTGGAGTGCAGTAATTCCGTTATAACCAACCGCTGCATACATGTCCTCTTCGTTTGAAAAATTAAATTTGTCAGCCACTTTTTGCAGGTTTTCAGCTGTCAGAATGTCTTTGACATCAAACTCAAGGTTTTTGATTTCTTTCTCCACGAGTTCTCGGCCTTTTTCGACATTTTCTTCACGGCGCTGTTTTTTGAAAAACTGTCTGATCTTGTGCTTCGCTTGGGAGGTTTGGGCAAGTTTGACCCAATCCTGACTTGGTCCATAGCTGTGCTTAGATGTCAGAATTTCAATAATGTCACCTGTTTTCAGTTTGTGATCGAGCGTGACCATCTTACCGTTGACTTTAGCACCGATCGTTTTATTCCCAATTTCCGAGTGAATCCGGTAAGAGAAGTCAATCGGAACTGAACCTGACGGCAGTTCAATGACATCTCCTTTTGGTGTAAACACAAACACCATATCAGAGAAGAGATCGATCTTTAATGATTCCATAAATTCTTCTGCATCTGTCGATTCATTTTGGAATTCAAGGATTTCTCTAAACCAAGAGAGCTTCTTCTGGAAGACAGCTTCCTCCGTTGATTCTGCTGACTCTTTTCCTTCTTTGTATGCCCAGTGCGCTGCAATTCCGTACTCTGCAATTTCGTGCATTTCCACTGTACGGATCTGAACTTCAAGCGGGTCACCTTTTGGCCCAATCACTGTTGTATGAAGGGATTGGTACATGTTCGGCTTTGGCATCGCAATATAATCCTTAAACCTGCCTGGCATCGGCTTCCAGCATGTATGGATAATCCCGAGCACGGCATAGCAGTCTTTAATGCTGTCAACCAAAATACGAACGGCCAGCAGATCATAAATTTCATTAAACTGCTTATTTTGCAGGACCATTTTGCGATAAATACTATAAATATGCTTTGGTCTGCCGGAAAATTCAGCCTTGATGTTCACCTCTGACACACGGTCTTTCACTTCATTAACAACCTCGTCCAAGTATTCCTCACGTTCCGCTCGTTTGCGCTTCATGAGATTCACGATCCGGTAATATTGCTGCGGATTTAAGTAACGGAGCGCTGTATCTTCAAGCTCCCACTTAATCTTTGAAATCCCTAATCTGTGCGCAAGCGGTGCAAAGATTTCAAGTGTTTCATTTGAAATTCTTCGCTGCTTCTCCTGAGGAAGGTGTTTGAGCGTTCTCATATTGTGCAGACGGTCTGCCAGTTTAATTAAGATGACGCGTATATCCTGCGCCATTGCCACAAACATTTTTCGATGGTTTTCGGCCTGCTGTTCTTCTTGTGATTTATATTTAATCTTCCCGAGCTTTGTCACACCATCAACAAGCATCGCAACTTCTTCGTTAAAATGCTCTTTTAAATCCTGTAATGTCACATCCGTATCCTCGACAACATCGTGCAGGAAACCGCCTGCAATGGTCGATGGGTCCATTTCAAGGTCAACAAGAATCCCCGCCACTTGAATTGGATGGATAATATAAGGCTCACCAGATTTCCGGTATTGCTCCTTGTGTGCATTTTCAGCATATTCATATGCTTGCTCTATAAATTGAATATGTTCAGCGGACAGGTATTCTCTTGCCTTGTCAATGACCTGCTGCGCCGTTAAAACTTGTTCGTTCGCCATGGAATCACCTTTTTAAATGAAAACTGTATTGTAGTTTATTATCAAGAAAAATTCGATAGATGTAAAGAGAAGAAGTCCGCTAAAAGATTTTTGATAGGAAAAAAGCACCCTTCTTACCGAGTGCTTTTTGCGTAAAACTCCATTAGTATTGCATTAACGTCAAGATGTCGTAACCGTCAAGCTTCTTTCTGCCATCCAGATACGTCAACTCAATCAAGAATGCAATTCCTGCCACAACACCGCCTAATTCCTCTACAAGCTTGATGGATGCTTCAATTGTTCCACCAGTCGCAAGTAAGTCATCTGTAATCAGGACACGCTGACCAGGACGAATCGCATCTTTATGAATCGTTAATACATCTTTACCATATTCTAAGCCGTAATCGACTTTAACGACTTCACGAGGAAGCTTTCCTTCTTTACGAACTGGTGCAAAACCTACACCTAGTGCGTATGCTACAGGGCAGCCAATAATGAATCCACGCGCTTCAGGTCCAACAATGAGATCAATGTCTCTTTCCTTCGCGTATTCAACGATTTGATCCGTTGCATAACGGTACACTTCGCCTTTATCCATTAACGTTGTAATATCTTTAAATTGTACACCTTCCTTTGGGTAGTCAGGTACAACTGTCACATATTGTTTTAAATCCATCTTTTCCTTTTCCTCCTCGTACGTCAAAGCACAGGTGAGACTTCGCTCATCATGCTATTCAGCCATTCCTTCAGCTCTTTGGCTGAGGAATATGTTAGTGTTTGATCGAGTTCCATCAATCGTTGTTTTGCTGTATAGGATGCTGATGCCGTTAAATCTTTTTTAGGGGCATCACGTACTATTGACAGCACACCATTCTCTATTTTAACAAAACCGAGTTCAAAAAACACCTTTGTCATAAAAATGATTGTATCTTTTGTCCAGCCTCTATGTTTGGCAAGCTCCATTCCTTGTTCTTTGAGGGGGAAACTTCCTCGTTTTAACAAGAATCCATAAAACCATTTGAATTGATCACGGCTAGGGAAAGAAGACATAAAATGATCTTCTTTTCTTTGAAAAACCGTATAAACTCTAGCTGGCTTTTGGTTTTCTAAAAGCTGCCTTAGCAAATGCTCATCTGCAGGAACATCCGCAAAGACGATATACTTGCCCTCTACATCGAACGTTGAAACATTTTCTGCATGGACATGATAAATTGGGATATTGACTTCCTGTTTTGTTTCTTCGTCAAAACAGACCACCACATATTTTTCTGGATCAAGCGTGGAGATTGTCTTTTCCCAATCCTTTTTGCCGCGCAAATCAAACAGCTGCCATTCATCTACTCGGGCATCTTTTAGCATAAGCTGAGGTTTCTTCCGGTTATTCCATTCATTGATGGACATTTCACCAATTACGGAAATGCGGCTACCTGTGACAATTTCTTCTTTTAATTGACCTTGATGAAAACCGACACAGTCAAGCAGCTTGTCTTCGTCTTTCAGAGACATTTTAATATGATTCTGATTTGCCCCAATCGTTCGGATCTCTTCAAGCCTCGCATCTTCAATCATGATGAACGGCTTTGGATTCTGCATGCCAAATGGTGACAGCATCCCCACTTCTTCAATCGCTTCAACCGTCAATTCGTCTACCTTGCATACGGCATCGACCCGCTGAATCGGAATAAAATCTTCTTCTGTCAACGTTTCATTCGCATATTGATTTAATCTTTCTCTTAGTAAAGGAACATCATCCGCTCGAAGTGTCATACCCGCAGCCATCGGGTGCCCGCCGAAATGCGGCAGAATGTCACGGCATTTGCTTAAATGGAAAAATAGATCGAAGCCAGGAATACTCCGCGCTGATCCTTTTGCCATTTGCGTCTCTTCATCTATTCCAAGCACAATCGCCGGACGAGAAAATCTATCCGTCAATTTAGAGGCAACAATTCCGACAACACCCGGATTCCAGCCAGCTTTCGCTACAACGATCGCAGACTGGTCATCACCTGTCTCTTCAACCATTTGAATGGCTTCTTCTGTGATTGTACTCACAATTTTTTGACGTTCTTTATTGAGTTCTTGTACAAAACGAGCGAGCTCTTCTGCTTCATCCTTATCCTCTGTCATGAGAAGATGAACAGCTGGATCTGCCTGCTCAATTCGCCCTACAGCATTCAGCCTTGGCGCAATTTGAAAGCCGACCGTTTCTTCATTTGCTTCTTCAAGAGTAGCTCCCGCTTCTTTCAATAACGCTTTCAGCCCCGGTCTATTCGACTGCCTAAGCTGCACAAGCCCTTTTTTGGCGAGCCATCTATTCTCATCATGAAGCGGCACAAGATCCGCTATTGTCCCAATTGCCGCAAGATCTAACAGCTGAGCTGGCAGCTTTCCAAGGAGTGCATGCGCCACTTTAAACGCTACGCCTACACCGGCAAGTTCTTTAAAGGGATACTCACAGCCCGGCTGCTTAGGATGGACAATCGCAAGTGCCTCAGGCAGCTCCTCACTTGGTTCATGGTGATCTGTAATGATCAGGTCTAACCCTATTTCTTTTGCAATACGTGCTTCATTTACAGCTGCAATGCCTGTATCGACCGTGATGACAAGCGATGCGCCTTGCTCTTTGATATATCGGAAAGCCTGTTCATTAGGCCCGTAGCCTTCTTTAAATCGATCTGGAATATAAAAGTCTACTTTCGCAGACCGCTCTTTTAATGTATGTAAAAGCACAGACGTACTTGTCACACCATCCGCATCATAGTCTCCGAAGATCACAATCGATTCCTGCTCTTCGATCGCTTTGTTGATGCGCTCTACTGCTTCTTTCATTCCTTTTAATAGAAATGGATCATGAAATTCGGCTTTTTGATCAAATAAAAAAGACCTCGCTTCTTCTACTTCTTCGAGTCCTCTTTTTACAAGAAGCGATGCAGTCAGCGCTGAAATATTCAGATTTTCAGAGAGTGATTTCACTTTTTCTTCGCTTGGATGTTCATATTCCCAGCGCATTTTGGATAATAACATAAATTCACCCCTCAACCACACTATTATACTAGAGTGGCCTGAGGGGTTTCAATTTTTATTTTATGAAATTGTGCTGGAAGATTATTTTTCCTTCCGGTCAAATGATGCTGGCTGTTCTTTTAAAGGCGTCACATTCGGTTTCTTTTGAACGTCTTTGTCGATCTTTTTATTCGAAACAGCAGGTGTAGGTGCGGCTGCACGCTCAGCTTTTAAAGCCTTTAGTTCACGTTTTAGTTTCACAATTTGGAAAATCCCTGCGAAAGCCACAATGAGTCCGCCCATTAGCACAGAACCAATAATAACAAGAATCAGCGGCCATTCAGCCGTTCCAAATAAGTAGTCAACTTGCACTGGCCGCACATTGATCACGGCAAATACTGAGACAATTAATACGAAAATAAATGCGAGTATGATGGTCCATTGTTGTTTGTTCATCTACATATCCCCCAAGCTTTTTCTTTTATTCTTCCCTTTTCCTTGTCCTTTTTAAACACAGAAAGAAAAGAGCGGAAGAAAATCTATCAGCATGGGCATGATTAGCTGCTGAGTTTTTCTTTAATGAGGTTCTTTATTTCTTGTCTTTCTCCAGAAATAACAAGGGTATCCCCTTCTTCAATGACCGTATCAGGTCCTGGATTTAAAATCTTCTCATGTGATTTTCTCACGATAGCGATGACTGTTACTTGATCATTTTGGCGGACATTGAGGTCTCCGATTGTCTGCTGAACAGCTGGTGCATTCTTTTCAATCTTAAACCATTCAATCATCAGTTCATCAATGGCTACCTCTACAGTTTCAAGCGCTTTCGGCTTATATACCATGCCGCCTAAAATAGCTGCAATTTGTCTTGCTTCTTCATCGTTTAGCAAAATACCAGAAATAGATTCTTCATGGTCGTCCTCTTGAAAATGATACATTTCTCTTCTGCCGTCATCGTGTGTAATGATGGCAAGCTTCTCATTATTTCTTGTGATCATTTCGGCTTTGTGACCGATACCTGGCAGTTCAGTTTCCCGAACCTTCATAACAGCCCCTCCAATGAATAAAGCCAAATGCCTCAAACGGACACTTGCTTTCTATACTGATCTAAACGTATGTCATTATAGCAAAAGACCATTTCAAGATCAATGATACCCGAAATGTTTTTTTCGAATCGACTTATTCTCGGGAAATCTATAGAAAAAAGACTGCCAAAAAGGCAGCCTTTCTCAATTAAATATCTTGCTCAGTATCAATCTTCGCCGGCTTTTTCAGCTCACGGCCTTTCCACATGAGCCAAATTTGTGCTGCGATATATAGAGATGAGTACACCCCTGTTAACAGACCGACAAGTAAGGCGATGGAGAAGTTTGTAATCGACGCCGATCCGAAGATAAGCAGTGCAATCACAACAATTACGACAGTGAGTACCGTATTGATAGATCGTGTAAAGGTTTGCTGTAAACTCAAGTTGACGATGTAAGATAGATCTTCTACCGTTTTTGGTTTACGTTTCTTCATTTGCTCACGAACCCTATCGAACGTCACGATCGTGTCATTGATCGAATACCCGATCACCGTGAGGATCGCCGCAATGAAGGTCACATCTACCTCTAACCGCGTGATACTAAAGAATGCCACAATGAAGAATGCATCATATAAAAGGGAAGCAATCGCTGCAATGGCCATTTTATATTCAAAACGAATGGAAACATAAATAATGATCCCAATCGAAGCAATGATGATGGCATATAAAGCATTGCGTGCAAGTTCTTTTCCGACAGTAGGAGACACCGTGCTGACATTCGGTTCTGTTCCATACTTATCTTTAAAGTAATCTTTCACTTCTGCGATTTTTTCTTTATTTGGCACACCAACAAATCGTGCCGCTGCTTGATTTTCTTTTTGACCAGATAACACAACACTATCTGTATCAAGATCTAATTTTTGAAAGTCTTGCTCAATTTGAGCAGTTGACAGCTTATGGTCACTTTGAATGTCTACTCTTGTACCACTTGCAAAGTCAATACCCGCATTGAGTTTGAAAATCGAAAGGACGATAATCCCCGCAATGGTAATGGCTACTGAGAAAATCATGAAACCTTTTCGCTTGCTGACAAAATCCCATTTATCAAACGGTGTTTTTGGTTCAGTATTTTCTGTTGTTTCATGAATATCGATGATGTCTTTTTGACGGACACCAAACCAGCCTTTCTTGCGATCGAGCGCGCGGCTTTCCACAAGCAGTCCAAGAAGGAATCTTGATAGGAATACAGCCGTAATAAAGCTTGTTAAGATGGAAAGGATCAGCATAGTCGCAAACCCTTTTACAGAACTTGTCCCGAAGAAGAAAAGGACGCCCCCTGCAATAATACTCGTTAAGTTTGCATCAAATATGGTCGCAAATGACCGGCGGTTCCCTGACCTGAAAGCAGAACGGACAGATTTACCGAGCTTAAGCTCCTCTTTGATTCGTTCATATGTGATGATGTTGGCATCAACCGCCATCCCTACTCCAAGAATCAGTGCCGCAATTCCAGGAAGTGTCAGAACAGCACCCATCCAGTCAAACACCTGTAAGGTAATATAGATATACGTTGATAACGTGATGACAGCAATAAGACCAGGTATTCGGTAATAAAAAAGCATGAATAAGAAAATGAGGGCAATTCCCACAATCCCTGCAAAGACAGTTTCATTTAATGCCTGTTCACCAAATTGCGCACTCACTGATGTGGAGTACTTTTCGGTTAATTTCACTGGCAATGCCCCAGCATTTAAAATACTTGCAAGGTCTTTTGCCTCTTGGACAGTAAATTTCCCTTCAATTTGCACGTCACTGCTGTTAATTTCTTGATTCACATTCGGCGCAGAGACATACTTGTGGTTTGATTTTGAGACTTCTTTTTTGAAGGAATCTCCTTTGTGGTAATCAAGCCAAATGACAAGCTGGTTATTCGGCGCCATCGCCGCTACTTTTCTTGTGACGTCACCAAATTTTTTCGCATCCTTTAGTTTAACTGTCACAATTGGCTCATTCGTTTGACTGAATGTTTGTTTTGCACTGTTTTCGACCAAGTCAGCCCCGTTTAGGAGTTCTTTATCATTCGTATCTCTGAAGGATAGCTGTGCTTCAGTGGAAAGAATCTCCCTAGCTCTGTTTTGATCTTTTACCCCCGCAAGTTGCACGCGGATACGATTGTTGCCTTCAATCGAGATGTTCGGCTCACTTACACCTAGCACATTGGCTCTTCGGTTTAAAGCCTCCACTGTACTGACGAGGACACTATTTGTAATCTTGTCCTCTTTTTTCACTGGATGTACATCATACAGGACTTCAAATCCACCCTGCAAATCCAGCCCTAGCGTCATATCTTTCGCAACAGGCTTTGTTAGTAAGCCTACGCCAGTTCCGATTAACAGAACCACTAAGAAAAACGCAAGAATGCGCCCTTTTTTCATTATGTATTTCCTCCTTAAACACCTGAATCCATTAAGATGGCTTATTTCAACAGTTCATCTAGCATATTCTTGCCATCTTCACTGTCCAAAAAAGCAGACGTTTTAAACGACTGAACGGTTGCATAGTTCATAAATTCGCCAATTTTCACAGATAAAATATCTGCAACCATTTCATGAATCGGATACTCTTGTTTTTTCTTCCACTTCTTATTCTCTAAGTATGACCATAATTCCTCTAAATCTACATCTTTATAGCCCAAAACGATGAATTCTTCAAGCTTACTGAACAGAAAAGGCTTTAAATGGTCTTTGTAAATTGCAGCCGGATGTTGTGTCAATGGGATGCTCCCCCTTTTCAGTTTTTATCGAGAGACTTGTCATGCTTGGACGATATACACGCATATCTTATTGTATATGATTCTATGTCGTTTGAGAAGGCAGGTGATCTTTGATTTGACGAAGCAAACGTTTTTAAAGGGCACGATTATTTTAATTTTAGCAGGTTTTATCACGAGAATATTGGGTTTTGTCAATCGGATTGTGATTGCAAGGTTCATTGGCGAAGAAGGAGTCGGGCTTTATATGATGGCTGCCCCTACCTTTTTTCTCGCTGTGACGCTGACACAATTTGGACTGCCTGTCGCTATTAGCAAGCTTGTCGCAGAAGCAGAAGCCCGGGGTGACAAACAGAAAACTAAACGTATTCTGGTCATGTCCCTTGCGATAACAGGGACACTCAGCCTGATATTCACGCCGCTCTTTTTATGGTTTGCACCCATCATGGCAGAAAATATGCTGACAGATCCTAGAACGGTTTATCCACTTCTTGCTATTACGCCCGTTGTCCCAGTCATCGCCATTTCCAGTGTGCTGAGAGGATATTTTCAAGGCAGACAGCAAATGAGCCCGCTTGCCATATCTCAAGTACTGGAACAGGTCGCAAGAATTTCTCTAGTGGCAGTATGTACAACAGCTTTCCTTCCTTATGGGATTGAATACGCGGCAGCTGGTGCGATGATTTCATCTGTCATTGGAGAGATGATTTCACTTGCATATTTACTGATTGCCTTTCGTTATAAAAAGACCATTCGTATTCGAAAACGATTTTTTAAGGCGATTCATGACGGTAAGGATACGTTTAAGCAGCTGATGAGTATTGCCCTGCCAACAACAGGCAGCCGTTTCATCGGGAATATTTCGTGGTTTTTAGAGCCGATAGTTGTCGCGCAAAGTCTTGCTATTGCTGGATATGCGGCTGTAGAAGCGACACGGCAGTATGGGGAGTTGACTGGTCTTGCGCTGACCCTTTTGACACTGCCTAGCTTTATTACGTACTCTCTATCCACTGCATTGGTCCCGGCGATCAGTGAAGGAATGGAGCAGAACAAACGCAAAACGGTCGAATACCGGCTGAAGCAGGCGATGCGTCTTTGTCTACTCAGCGGAGGCATTTCCTGTATTATTCTTTTCGTTTATGCAGAAGATTTAACGCTCTTTATGTATGGTTCATCGCATGCGGCTATCTATGTGAAATTCATGGCCCCATTTTTTCTATTATATTATTTTCAAGGGCCGCTTCAAGCTGTCCTGCAAGCACTCAATTTAGCTGGTGCGGCGATGACGAATAGTCTGATAGGTGCTGTTGTGAAAACAGGGATGATTTTTGTCCTTGCTTCACAGCCGGGCTTTGGCATTATGGGGGCAGCACTCGCGATATTAATCGGCATCGTCCTTGTCACGCTGCTTCATGCGGCAACTGTCGGTAAAGTACTGCCTATTCATTTACCAATGAAGGAATATGGGATATGCGTTCTTGTGATCATCGGCACCGGGGCTGTCAGCCTTTGGCTGAAGTCTCAAGTAAACGGGCTCTTTTCTGCCCCTATTGAGCTTGTGATGCTGATCTTTGTTACGTGTATGCTATATGTCATTCTTTTAATCTGTCTAGGGCTAGTGAAGCGTGAAGAGCTTCGCCGCATCCCATTCATTGGGAAACTGCTTTAGCTCATCTCTTCTTGATCACTTCATCTTTCAAATCAATATAAAATGTCTTTTGATTAAAGCTGCAGTAGGAAATCTGATCAATTTCATGATAGCCCCTTTTGGCAAGCTCCTCTTTCAGCCACTGTTCATTTTGATTAATTTGCTTCAGATGATCGTGCTGTACAACACCATCTGCAATAAGTGGCAGCTCAAGCGCTCCGTGTGTGTGCTTGTTTTCTTTTTCAACGACCGCAAGCTTTCCGGATGGCTCTAAAATGGCGTAAGAGACGTCCTGAATGCTATCGATGTTGTTTTCTCTTAATTGAATAAGCAGGTCATCAAAATTGTATCGCTGTTTTCTCATCGCACCCTCATCGATTTTCCCATTGATGATGAGCAGGGTCGGTTTGCCGTCTAGAAAGCGCCGGACACCTTGGAATTTCAATGAGAGGTAGGCGAGTGTGATTTGAATGAAGGTTAACAGCAGGATCGGCCATACCGTATGTAACATGTGATCTTCGACTTCTTCTATGGCGAGAACTGCAATTTCTGCGATCATCATAAAAATGACAAGATCTAGAATACTCAATTCGCCAATTTCTCTCTTGCCCATTAACCGAAAAATAAACCAAACAAGAAAATATAAAATGATTGTTCTCATGGAGATAATCAAGATGTCCTGCATGTGATGTAACCCCTCCTTCTCCACCATAGCTTGTGTCAAAACACTTTATTTATGTAGAAAAGAAAGCCTCTGTTTTTATCGTGAGAAACATGTCTATTTTTTCTTCACGGTGAATACATTTTAGTAAAAGACAAGCTTCGGTCAATTGGAGAGGAGACGAATCACATGCAGGAAACGAAACAAATCGGAAAAGGGATTTTATCCGGCTTAATGGCCATTTTTATCGTGATGATTGTCACAAGCTTACTTGTATCGCTCATGCTTACCTTCACAAGTATGCAGGAATCATCGTTTAAATGGATGATTATGATTTTGTCCTTTGTGGCACTTTTATTAGGGGGGATCATTTCTGGAGGAAAAGCAAAGGAGCGCGGCTGGCTCATTGGCGCGATCACTTCTATGATCTTTTCTCTCACTGTATTCTTATTTCAATATTTAGGGTTTGGAGAAACCTTTTCACCAGAGCAGTTTATCTATCATGGGGCATTTCTAGGGATTTGTATGCTGGGCGGAATGATTGGCGTCAATCTTCGAGGCAAATAAAAAAAGAGCGGATCATATCGCTCTTTTTTTATGGCTATGTATTGGAGGATTAACCTTTGTCAGCTAATTCTCTAATAGCACGTCGATCGAAAGTTAAACGGTTGTTCTCGCTAGTTTTGATGACCACTTTTGATTCATCAATGTAGTCGATTTCACCGTGTAAACCACCGATTGTGACGATTTTATCGCCTTTTGATAAAGATTGCTGCATCTGACGCACAGCTTTTTGTTGCTTTTGCTGTGGACGGATTAACAAGAAGTAAAGCACAGCAAACATGACAACAATCATAATGATTGAACCCATACCACCATCCATTCTATTTCACCCCTTTCTAAAGCATTATAAAGCCTTTCGTTTATGCGTTAAAAGTTTTTCGCATTCGGTTTGTTAAAGCCATAACGCTCAAAAAACTCTTCTTTAAAATCACCTAAACGATCCTCACGGATAGCTTCTCTCACTTGCTCCATTAATTTTAACAGAAAATGAAGATTATGATAAGTTGTTAATCGAATTCCGAACGTTTCATTTGTTCGGATTAAATGTCTAATATAGGCGCGTGTGTAGTTTTTACATGTGTAGCAGTCACAATTTTCATCGATTGGTCTGAAATCACGCTCATATTTTGCATTTTTCACAACAAGACGTCCTTCGCTTGTCATCAAGGTGCCGTTTCTTGCAATTCGCGTCGGCAGCACGCAGTCAAACATATCTACACCGCGAATGGCACCGTCAATTAAGGAATCTGGTGAGCCGACACCCATTAAGTACCTTGGCTTGTCTGCCGGTAACAATGGCGTTGTGAACTCCAGTACACGGTTCATCACATCTTTTGGTTCACCAACAGATAAGCCTCCGATGGCGTAGCCTGGGAAATCAAGTGAAACCAGATCTTTTGCACTTTGTTTCCGAAGCTCTTCGTATTCTCCGCCTTGGACAATTCCAAACAGCCCTTGGTCCTCTGGACGCTGGTGCGCTTCTAGACAGCGCTCTGCCCATCTGCTTGTCCGCTCCACAGAACGTTTCATGTAGTCGTACTCTGCTGGATATGGCGGACATTCATCAAATGCCATCATAATATCAGAGCCAAGCGCATTTTGGATGTCCATGGCCTTTTCAGGAGAAAGGAACAGCTTGTCTCCGTTTAAGTGATTACGGAAGTGGACGCCTTCTTCTTCAATTTTTCTAAATTCACTCAAAGAGAATACTTGGAATCCGCCTGAATCGGTCAGAATCGCTCGATCCCAGTTCATAAATTTGTGCAGCCCGCCTGCTTCTTTCACAATGTCATGACCCGGACGGAGCCATAGGTGGTACGTATTGCTTAAGATGATGCCTGCATCCATTGCCTTTAGTTCTTCAGGTGCCATCGTTTTGACTGTAGCCAGTGTACCTACCGGCATAAATACAGGTGTTTCAAAGGAGCCGTGCGGTGTATGAACGCGTCCTAGTCGTGCACCTGTTTGTTTGCATGTTTTAATGAACTCATAACGTATCGGTAATTGCGACAAAAATGAGCCCTCCTGTCTTTGTTGTATGATGTTATTGAATCAGCATGGCATCGCCAAAGCTGAAGAATCGGTATTCCTCTTTTACAGCCTCATTGTACGCTTTTAGTACATGCTCTCGTCCAGCTAATGCGCTGACAAGCATGATTAACGAGGATTTTGGCAGATGGAAATTCGTGATCATGCCATCAATGGCCTTGAATGTATAGCCTGGGTAAATAAAGATTGACGTCCAGCCGCTTGACGCTTTGAATTCGCCGTCATGCGCACTTGCAATGGTTTCGAGCGTTCTCGTTGACGTTGTCCCAACTGAAATAATCCGTCCGCCTTCCTTGCGAACGCGATTGAGCTCTTCAGCTGTTTCTTCATTCATTTCGTAAAACTCTGCGTGCATTTCGTGTTCTTCAATACGTTCTGCACTGACCGGACGAAAAGTACCAAGCCCCACGTGCAGTGTAATGAAAGCTATATGCACACCTTTTGCTCTCAGCGCATCCAGCAGCTCGTTTGTAAAGTGAAGACCAGCAGTTGGAGCAGCAGCGGAGCCAACCTCTTTTGAATACACCGTTTGATAGCGTTCACGATCGTCAAGCTGCTCTTTAATATAAGGAGGCAGCGGCATCTCACCGAGGGATTCAAGTACTTCATAAAAAATGCCGGTATACTGAAACTTAACTTTTCTTCCGCCATGTTCCATCTCTTCTGTACATACCGCTTGAAGCCGTCCATCACCAAATGTGATAACCGTTCCTTTTTTCACCCGTTTGGCTGGTTTTACAAGTGTTTCCCAGTTGTCTCCCTCTTCTTGTTTTAATAGAAGAAGTTCAACTTTTGCACCTGTATCCTCTTTCATTCCAAACAAACGTGCCGGCAGAACGCGTGTATTGTTTAAAACGAGACAATCACCCGTTTGAAAATAATCGGTGATTTGTGAGAATGTATCATGTGTCATCGCACCCGTTTGTTTGTTTAAGACCATCAGTCTTGATGCATCTCGTTTTTCAAGCGGCACTTGTGCAATCAATCTTTCTGGTAAATCAAAATCAAATAGTTCTAGCTTCATTTACTTCACCTATTCTGTAGTTAACTAGTTAACGTTATTTCATCCGTCCAAAGATATTAAGTAATATGGTTAGCACAATGCTAATGGCAATGCATGTGATCACAGGAAAAAAGAACGTCACATTTCCTTTTTTCACAAAAATATCACCTGGAAGCTTACCAACCAATTGAAATACTAATCCTGCGGCAAAAAGGACACCACCTAAAATCATCAATATTTTAGGGAATTCAGTCACGAATCGGAACCTCCATTTGAAAATGTTCATACGCTTCTCTTGTGACGACCCGTCCTCTTGGTGTTCTTTGCAGGAAACCAATTTGCAGTAAATACGGTTCGTACACATCTTCAATCGTATGTGATTCTTCTCCAATTGTCGCTGAGATTGTATCAAGCCCTACAGGACCGCCTCTAAATTTTTCGATCATACTTAAAAGCAGCTTATGGTCTATATGATCCAGACCAAGCCTGTCGACTTGAAGGCGCTCAAGGGCATCTTCCGCAATGTCCTCGGTAATCGCATGATTCCCAAGCACCTGCGCAAAATCTCTTACTCTTCTGAGCAGACGATTGGCAACCCTTGGCGTGCCCCGGGAACGTCTTGCGATCTCTTCGGCTGAGCGAAGATCGATCCCAATCTCAAACAGCTCGGCTGTTCTTGCCACAATGTGAGCCAAATCTCTTTGCTCATAGTATTCCAATCTTGCATGTACCCCAAACCTGTCACGAAGCGGTGCTGTTAAAAGCCCTACACGGGTCGTGGCACCTACAAGTGTAAATGGCGGTAAATCAAGCCGTACAGAGCGCGCTGTATCTCCCTTGCCAATGACGATATCTAAACAAAAATCCTCCATTGCCGGATAAAGCACTTCCTCAATTGAGCGCTGCAAGCGATGAATTTCATCTATAAACAACACATCACCTGGCTCAAGAGAAGTTAAGATTGCCGCCAAATCGCCAGGACGTTCAATCGCTGGTCCAGATGTTGTACGCAGCTGAACATTCATTTCATT
Organism: Bacillus sp. YBWC18; assembly: GCF_002998775.1. Taxonomy (NCBI): domain Bacteria; kingdom Bacillati; phylum Bacillota; class Bacilli; order Caryophanales; family Bacillaceae; genus Bacillus; species Bacillus sp. YBWC18. Next base: position 315,894 of record NZ_PVRI01000002.1, read on the forward strand.
GGCGATAATCGACGCAAGCGTTGTTTTCCCGAGTCCAGGCGGTCCATATAAAAGGACGTGATCGAGTGTTTCCTGCCTCATGCGGGCAGCTTCAATAAACACACTGAGGTTATCTTTTACTTTTTGCTGACCGATATATTGGCTAAGTGTCTGTGGCCGCAGACTTTGCTCAATGGCTGATTCATGGTTGTCTGCTTCAGTTGAGACGAGCCGTTCATCCATGAGACATCACCCTATTTCAACATTTTTTGTAAAGCTTTTTTCACATATTGATCGGTTGTGAGATTCTTTTCTTCTTTTAATAATGGAAGAACCTTTTTAATTTCACGATCACCGTATCCAAGAACATGTAAGGCTTCAAGCGCTTCGTCTAATGCCGTTTGCTGCGTTTCGACCTGAATATGGTCCTCGTGATTAAATAGGTTGCCAATCATTTCCGGTACGACATCGGCTAGCTTTCCTTTTAGATCGAGAATGATTTGGCGAGCTGTCTTTTTGCCAACACCAGGGAACTTAATCAGGAACGCTTCATCTTCACGTTCTATCGCTGAAATGACAGCGCCAGGATCACCGGAAGCAAGAATCGCTAGAGCCCCCTTCGGCCCAATCCCCGTGACATTTAACAGTTTTGTGAACAGCGCTTTTTCTTCTCGCGTTTGAAATCCATATAACGAAAAAGCGTCTTCCTTTATGTAATGATACGTATAAATCGTTTCTTGTTTGTTTACTTGATAGATAAACGGGTTTGGGGTATAGACTTGATATCCCACTCCGCCGTTTTCAATGACAACATATTGCGGGCACACATAATCAATGGTCCCTTTTACAAACTCTATCACCGTTTTCACCTCTTTGACTGTTCTTCATTGTAACATAAATCGAGAAGAAAACCGCAATAAAAGTTAACATACGTTCGCTCAATGCATTTTTACGATGAAACCACGAAAAACAGCTTGCGGCCTTCACACCAGCAAGCTGTTACACGCTTTAAAACGATATTTCATTTCGGTAAGGCTTCATGACTTCAAGCACATGCTCAAATTCATCCTTTGTTCGAAAAGGAATGCCTTGCTCAAGCTGCTCCTCCACATGACTTTCTAAACGGGACGTATCAATTTGAAAAAAGAGATGAATAGGCTCCGCCCAGCCGTCAGGTCTTCCATGAAACGTAGAAATCACACCGTCCTCTGATAACCCGATATATCCATTTGCTTTACTTAATGGAGAGATATCATCAATTTGCTTTCTAAAAAGCGCAAAATCCTCTCTCTGTTCTACTAGCGTCCAGCCTTTATACTGTGCCCAGAATGTGTCTTTGTCTTCTAATGATGCCCGGTGTCTTTCAATACTCACATCTCCGTCTAGATAGACTTTTTCAAGCTGCACGGTGATAGAGTTTGACTGCTTTTGCAAGTGTTCTTTTCCTTCCATATCCGCAGCGAAAAAAAGCACACTTGTCATGATAAGTCCTGTAACGAAACATTTCATCTTCACTTTCACTATTTACACCTCTTTAGAACATGAGATCGATGCATGACATATGTAGTTTGACCCATTTTTCTAAACATTAACCAAATCGATGACATGAATGTATGGGAAGAGTCTTTCGTTGTATCCTTCATTCGTAAATGGTATGTTTTATACAATCCATTGCTTTATCGAATGACTCGGTTTTTTCATCATTCGTTTTTCAGCCGCATAAACTGAAACCAAAGAAGGTGAAGTCAATGTCAGATGTTAAAAGATTAGCCGAATCGATTCAGTATCATGAAGATAAACGTCTTCATAAGCTTGCCTTTAAACCGGCAGAGCTTGAACTGTGCGGCAAAGGAAGAAGTGCCTATGTCTTTTCATACAAAAAAGACGGCAAGAAAATGGCACTAAAAGTCTTTTTCCCTTCTTATCAACATATTGCCCGCAAAGAAGCCGCCATTTATGAAAAACTTTCTGGTTCGTCTTACTACCCTGAGATTTATGAATCTGGGGATCAGTATATTTTAATGGAATATATTAAAGGCTACACATTCTATGAATGCCTCACAAAGGGGATTCCTATTAAAAAACAAATGATTGAACAAGTCGATGATGCGCTAGAAGAAGCACGCGAGAAAGGATTGAATCCTTCTGATATCCATCTGCGGAATCTGATCTTAACAAAGGAAGGCCAGGTCAGGGTCATCGACGTAGCCCGTTTCACACAAACAAAAGCATGCCACCAATGGAATGATTTAAAAGCCGCTTACGCTTATTATCAAAAACCTTTTTTCCCTAAAAAAGCACCGCGTCTATGGCTTGAAGTGATTGCTTATTTGTATAAAAAGAACTGGCTGTCCCGCGGTCAGCTTAATAATCGAAATGATTTTTCTGCATAATGAAAGCCGCTCAGAGAGAGCGGCTTTCTGTTTTAATCTGTTTCTACGTGGATGCTATTCACATTTAATAAGTTAATGATTTCATTATTCAGCTTAAACCAATGATTGGCTTCTTCAATTTTCTTATACACATCATAGGTAGCTGGGCGTTTTAGCTCGAAATCAAGCACTTCCCCATTGTTCATATGAAATGTTACCTTAAATACTTTCATCATAAGATCACCTTCCACTCTTTCTTGTTAGCTGGCCAAATAGATCGGCTCTTTTCATTCATTCTCTATTCAACTCGTTTCCCCTCCTTCTTTCCTTTCAAACACAAGAAGTTTAAATTTTGTTTAAATTCAAACAACATCTCTATCCCTCTGCTTTGCAAAGAAGTATATTATTTAAAAAGGAGGCTGTCTTCATGAAACGGAAAAAGAAACGAACATCTCCCGAAAGACAAACCGTCTTTTTTCATTTAACAGATGCCCTCATTCCGAGTCTGGACATGATAGGGATTGCATTAAAGACATTTTTCCACATCTTAAGAAAAGCCTTTTCCGCGATCTGATAGAACCCCGCACAACATATGTGCGAGGTTCTTTTTTTAGGATGAATAAATTTGACTTCCTTGGCTGATAAACTCCTTCGCCTTCTTCTCCATCTCTCTTTTCACTTCTTCTGATTGATTGCGAATATCATGTGAAATTTTCATACTGCAAAACTTCGGTCCGCACATCGAGCAAAAATGGGCAGTCTTAGCGCCTTCCGCAGGCAATGTTTCATCATGGAACGCCATCGCTCTTTCTGGATCAAGTGACAGGTGGAATTGGTCACGCCACCTAAATTCAAACCTCGCTTTCGATAAAGCATCATCGCGCTTTTGAGCAGCAGGATGTCCTTTTGCTAGATCAGCGGCATGTGCGGCAATTTTATAGGCAATCACACCTTCTCTTACATCTTCTTTGTTCGGCAGACCTAAATGCTCTTTTGGCGTCACATAGCATAGCATCGCTGTTCCATACCAGCCGATCATGGCCGCACCGATGGCGGATGTAATGTGATCATATCCCGGGGCAATATCTGTTGTAAGAGGCCCTAACGTATAAAATGGTGCCTCTTTGCAAATCTCCATTTGCTTGTCCACATTCTCTTTGATTTTATCCATCGGAACATGTCCAGGCCCTTCAATCATCACCTGTACATCATGTTTCCAAGCGATCTCTGTCAATTCACCTAACGTTTCAAGCTCTGCAAACTGTGCCTCATCATTGGCATCAGCAATCGAGCCTGGTCTCAGACCGTCTCCAAGTGAAAAAGCAATATCATACGTTTTCATAATCTCACAAATGTCTTCGAAGTGGGTATAGAGGAAATTCTCTTGATGATGGGCAAGACACCACCTTGCCATAATGGCACCGCCTCTTGAAACAATTCCGGTCACCCGATCGACTGTCAGCGGAATATACCTTAACCTCACGCCCGCATGAATCGTAAAGTAGTCTACTCCTTGCTCTGCTTGTTCAATTAATGTGTCTCTGTACACGTCCCACGTCAAATCTTCTGCCACTCCATTTACTTTTTCAAGCGCCTGATAAATGGGAACGGTTCCTACTGGGACTGGGCAATTCCGTATGATCCATTCTCTCGTTGTATGAATGTCCTTTCCTGTAGACAGGTCCATCATGGTGTCTGCACCCCATCTGATCGCCCATGTCATCTTTTCTACCTCTTCATCAATGGATGATGTCACAGCTGAATTGCCAATATTCGCATTGATTTTGACGTGAAAATGCCTTCCAATAATCATCGGTTCACTTTCAGGATGGTTAATATTCGCTGGAATGACTGCTCTTCCGCTGGCTACTTCCTCTCTCACAAACTCAGGGCTTAGCTCTTCTCTTAACGCGATAAACTCCATTTCAGGCGTCACAATACCTTTTTTTGCATAATGCATTTGCGTCACACAGGCACCTTGTTTTGCGCGGAGCGGCTCATGATGAAAATCAGTATGAACATGATGAAAGGACTCTTTTTCCTTAGAACGATATCCGTTATCTTCTGGTTTCACATGGCGCCCTTCATAGCTTTCTGTATCCCCTCTTTCTTCGATCCATGCTGCCCTAAGGCGTTTTAATCCCTTAGTGACATCAATATGGGCTCTCTCATCGGTGTACGGTCCACTCGTATCGTACACACGAATCGGTTCATTTTGAATGTTCCCCGCCTGTGTCACAGTTTTTGAGAGGGCAATCTCCCTTTTTGGCACTAAAATGTCAGGTCTTGATCCTTTCTCATACACCTTTCGGCTGCCGTCAAAGCTTGATAATAAGGATTGAGTTGTTGGGGTATTTTTCTTTTCTTTCATTTGCTGTTCTCTCCTTCTCTTCTTGTCACCGGACAGGATGGAATCAGCACCAGCAAAAAAACCAGGCTCTATGAACAGAACCTGGTTTCGTCGACAGAAATAAACATGAATGTCATTCATATGACCCATGTATCATCTTCAACTTCCCCACGCTGGTACGAGCCAGATCAGGTCCAAAGGGTTAAGAAGCATACACTTCTCTCTCAGCCCAACTGCGGGCACCCCTAGTCACATTTATTGATTTCCACAACAGTGTAGCATAGAGATGCCATGAAAAAAAGAAGTTTTAGGAAAATAGTTCCTTTCCACTACAAAAGAGATACAGCAAGCTTGATATGCACCTTTATATACATCATCTCTCCCACTCATTTCGATAAAATATGAAATAATCATTGATCCTTTTCTCCTATTATGTATAGTTAATCTAAACTGAGAATTTTTATACAAATTTTTCCAAATGAAGTTCTAGTCGATTGCAAACATTTCTCGCATTTATTGTCGTAGGATTGTCAATTGCTCTGCCAGTTGGAGCGATCACGGTTGAAATGACAAAACAGGGATTAAAAAACGGATTCTTTCATGGATGCTGAATTTGCTCAGTTTTTATCACTGCCATTTGTCCAAATCCCGCTCTGGCTGATCGGAGCAGTATTCTTAATAATTCGGATCAAGACATCCATTTAGCTGGCGAAAAAGTCAATAAATCATTCGCAAAAACGTACAGAAACGGCTTGCTTGTCGCGGTGTCCCCTGGAAACCTTGTGTTCTGGGTTTCAGTATTCGGTGCTGTACTGGCAGATGCATATACAAAAACAGATTCATCTGAATTTATGCTGGCTTCAGGCGGTATTTTGGCAGGGATTCTCCTTCATGACATCGGTCTTCTCCCCCATGTATCCTTAACAAGAAAAGTGATGAATCGAACGATGATCAAAGGGACCTTCATTATTGCTGGTATTTTATTACTTGGATTTGGCTGGTATTTCTTTAACGAATTTTATACAGGCATCAAGGGTTATTTTTAAGAAAAGGCTAAAGTTCTTGAGGAACTTTAGCCTTTCTTATTCTCCAACCTATCGAGTCATGCCTGTTTGGCCTGTTTCAAATTGTGTTCTTCTCATATCTCTAAAGCGTGTGAAAGCACCCTCGTCTTTAATGACTTGGACAGCTCTTCCATCCGCATAACGAGTCGCTGCTTCTTCAACTTGTGATACGCCCTCTGACGTCAGACGTCCATCTGATTTAATGGCAATATACACATTTTCATCTGTCACCATCACCTGTGAGTCTGCAACGTGGTTCATTTTATTGACACGGTTGGCAATTTTTCTTGAACGCTGGACGTTCTCTTGTTTATCGTAGCCAGAGAACGACATTTGGTTATGATAGTTCATATCTCCATGACTGTAGCGTCCATCTCCACCTGCGAGAGGCATTCGATCATCGGCTTGAGGACGGGTGCGATAATCAACATTCGTTGTGTTCCCACCGTTCATCCCCTCCATGAGTTCAGAAACTGGCCCTTGATGATCTTGATTATTGTCAGCCGCACGGTTATTCGAATGATATCCGACTGGCTGACCTGATTGATTATGACGTGTATCTACACCTGCATTATCATTTGTACCACATGCCGTTAACCCAATAGGAAGAAGCACTAATGCGATCGTTTTTTGCCATTTTTGTCTCAAACGAAAAACCCCCTGTACAAATTCAATCTCATGAGCGCGAAACAGGCTCTGTTTTAGCATGTACAGTTTGGGAAAAAATCAAGCTGTCAGTTATAAACAAAAAAAGGAACGATTGAGATCGTTCCTTCCAGATTGTTAAAATGATCTTTATTTTAGCCCTTTGTCTCTTTTTCAGCGTGATAGAAAACCTTTGCAGTCTAGGAAGGGCGAGCACCGGAGCGGAGCGAATTTGACATTCGTGAGCACCGGAGCACAGCCCTGACAACGAATGCGAGGGTTTGTCTACACGCTGAAAGGAACGATTGAGATCGTTCCTTCTGTCATTAATCTTCTTCGTCTTCTTCTGGCCTTGCAAAAACAGATTGACCTGGATATGGCTGCATATAAGGCTGAGCTGGATAACCCCCCATTTGGCCATAAGGAACAGGATTCGGATAATGTCCTGACCATGGCTGATGCTGCTTCATGCCATCATCACATCCACAGTCTTCCTTGCCATAAGCTTCATTTGAAACGTTTGGATAAAAGCCTTGATTCACGTTCGCATTGGCATTTGGGTGCATATGGTGGTGCCAGTGATGCCCGTCGTTTGCATGATGTGCATGATGTTCATAATGTTCCCCGTAATAAGCTGGCGCTTGATACGCAGGATAATACGGCTGAGCTGGGTATGGATATGGCATCATGTGATGGTGATAATATGGCTGGACAGGATAACAAAGACCTGAACCTGGTAAAATTGGCGATGCTGGCACCATTTGTTGCGGATATGGATACATTGCCGGCATGTAATGTCCATGACCAAAACCATAATAAGGATCATATGAGTCATGATGCTGGTGATGGTGATGATGCTCTTTATTCTCAGCCATTCCTCCTACCGCTGCGCCTCCAACATTCGGCATTTGCGGGAAATTAGGAAGGTTTGGGTAATTGCTTTGCTCCATATCTTTTCCCTCCTCCTTTTGATGCGGAATATGAATAAACGGATCATACCCCTTTGCCACTTCATCTTTTAGATGGCCTTTATTTTCATCATAAAAATGGTCCTTGTTATTTTTATGGTCCTTATTTTCATGATGAAAATGTTCCTTGTTATCTTTATGGTCCTTATTTTCATCATAAAAATGTTCTTTGTTATCTTTATAGTCCTTATTTTCATGATGAACATGATCTTTGTGATCCTTTTTGTCATGAACATGATCTTTCTTTTCATGAACGTAATCTTTTTTCTCATGATGTTCTTTTTTGGGAGGAGGCGTGAATGGCTGGTAGAGATTGGTCTGATAATAGTTCACATCGACTTGTGGAAAAACTGGATGCTCGATCTTTGGCACTGGCGGTACATAAGGTACCGGTTCATTTGGCTTTTCTTTCGGCTTCGTATCTTGCACTTGCACGACATCTTTTGGCTTTTCTTTCACATACGGATGTTCTTTCGGCTTTGGCATTTCTTTTGCTTTGTGATGATCTGTTTTTACAGGAACACCACTAGATGGAATCTTGATCTTCATACCCGGCATGATCAAATCTGGGTTACTGAGTTGTGAATTTAGTTTTTTCAATTCTTGAAAGTCGACTCCGTATTTCTTTGAAATTTTCCAAAGGGAGTCTCCTTTTTGCACAATATGAATTTTCAACGTTTTCCCCTCCTATGCAAAACGTGAACGTAACGGTTATGTCAGAAGTACAATATGTTTCACCATAAATTTATGCCTATTTACAAGCCGATATGATAAAAACTTGTTTTCTGATAGGAGGGGCTGATTTATTATTTAATGGCGAGCATTTTATTCAGTGCAAGTAAAGCCTCTTTGGTAATGTCTTCATTGACCTGAATCAAACCGACCAGATCACCTTTCTCAATGCTTTCTAGTGACCATAACAAATGAGGAAGATCGATCCGATTCATGGTCAAACATGGACACATATCCGGATTGAGGGATTCAATTTGTTTATCTGGATGCTGATCTATTATCCGCTTGACTAAATTCATCTCTGTTCCAATCGCCCACTTGCTTCCTGCTGGCGCTTCCTTAATCGTATCAATAATAAATTTCGTTGAACCGGCAAGATCAGAAGCCCTGACGACTTCATGCGTGCATTCTGGATGGACAAGGATTTGAATGTCACGATCTCTTTTTCTCGTTTCTTCAATATTCCGCACCGTAAATTTCTCATGGACAGAGCAATGGCCTTTCCATAAAATCATCTTGATGCGAGAAAGCGGCTGATCGGTGATGAGCTTTTCTTCTATTTGATCCCAGACAGCCATTTCTTCTAGTGAAATGCCTAAATCGAATGCCGTATTACGCCCTAAGTGCTGATCAGGGAGAAACAGAATCCGCTCTTTTTGTGTGAGTGCCCACTCCAGCACTTTTTTAGCGTTTGACGATGTAACAGTCGCCCCGCCATGCTTGCCGACAAATGCTTTAATATCCGCTGTTGAGTTGACATACGTGAGCGGCAGGATCGTATCCCCAAACAGATCAGTGAGCTGCTCCCATGCTCTATCCGTTTGTTTCATGTTCGCCATATCAGCCATTGAACAGCCTGCTCTCATATCTGGCAATAGGACCTTTTGATTCTTATTTGACAGCATATCTGCCGTTTCAGCCATGAAGTGAACACCGCAAAACACAATGTACTCAGCCTCCTGATTGTCCGCGGCTATTTGTGCGAGCTGCAGTGAGTCTCCTGTTGCATCTGCAAATTGGATGACTTCATCCTTTTGATAATGATGCCCCGGTATAAAAAGCTTTGATCCAAAGGCCCGTTTAATGTCTAACACACGCTGCTTCATCTCATCAACAGAGCGGTGTTTATATTCTTTTGGCATCATGGCTGCATGTTGATTTGCGAGTACATCAAGCAGTGACATGAGTTGTTCCCCCTTTATGACTGAATTCCATATTCATACTAAAATCAAATGCTGGAGCAGAATGTGTCAGAAAACCAAGTGAAATAAGGTCGACACCTGTCCCCCTGTAACTTGGCAATGTTTCTAATGTGATGCCTCCTGAAGCCTCCGTCAGAATTATCTCCGGCGTCATTTGTTTAAAACGTTTTACTTCGTCTGGAGAGCAGTTGTCAAACATGATGACATCAGCTTTTGCATCAATGGCTTCCATTAGCTGCGTTTCTGATTCAATTTCCACTTCAATTTTCACCATATGACCGGCATACGCTCTTGCTTTCTCTACTGCTTCACGAATAGAGCCGCATGCGGCAATATGATTATCTTTAATCATCACTCCATCTGATAAGCCGAAGCGATGATTCTTTCCGCCTCCTGTCTTCACAGCGTATTTCTCTAACATGCGCAAGCCGGGAGTCGTTTTTCTCGTATCACAAATCGTAATCGACGGATCCGCTAATCGCTGCACCGCTTCATGTGTTAATGTGGCGATACCTGTCATGCGCTGCAAGACATTTAAAATGACCCTTTCTCCTTTTAATAAGTCGCTGACCGGCCCCTTTATTTTCGCCAGCACAGCGCCTGAATGAATCCAATCACCTTCCTCAAAAAACAACTCAGCTTGAATCTGTTCATTCAGCAGGCGGTACCCTATGTCAATGACTTGAGAACCTGCCAATACACCCGATTGTTTTGCGATGATGTATGCTGTTCCTTTCTTTTCTCCAAAAATGGCATCAGCTGATACATCTCCAAAGCCAATATCTTCTGTGAAAAAATGAGTCATCATTTGTTTTAACTGTAAACGTTCCATTTGGCACCGATCCTTTCATTTTTCATCATATGAATGTGGCCTTTTTCATGGACAATCTGCATGCCCCGCCACAAAGCATCATTCCGATTTGGATAATCCATTCGAAAATGGCCGCCTCTGCTTTCTGTACGAAGTAATGCAGACTTCACAAGGCAAATCGCTAATGCCCATTGATTGCTTAATTCGATCTGTTCACTTGTGATATTCTTCACATTCGTTTGCTGATAAGGGACTTGCTGTAATACTTGAAGCAAGGTCTTTAGCCCTTTTTCGTCTCTTACAATTGCGGCATATGTCATCATCCATTGTCTCAACTGATCCTCTGAAATCGCTGGGACGGACCATACTTCTTGAATAGAAAAAGATGGGATTGTTTTTTTCTGTTTAGGTACCTGTTCAATTCTCCGTGCCGCTTTGTTTCCTAAAACGAGACCTTCCAAGAGAGAATTACTCGCTAATCGGTTCGCTCCGTGTAAGCCTGTACAGGCCGCTTCTCCGATAGCAAAAAGAGATGGAACAGTGGTTTCTCCATATTCATTCACGCAGATTCCGCCCATTAAAAAATGCATACCAGGGGAAACTGGGAGCCTGCCGCTTGCCATATCGACACCTGCCCGCTGACACATCGCATTAATTGCTGGAAAACGAGCTGAAAAATGTGGAATCTCGCGGATATTGAGATACAGATCATGACCTAATTGCTGCTCATGAAAAATAGCTCTAGCGACTACATCTCTAGGCGCTAAATCAGCTTGTGGGTGAATGCCTTTCATCATCCTCCTGCCTGTTTCATCTTCTAAATAGGCTCCCTCTCCCCGGACTGCCTCTGAAACGAGACCGACTGCTTTTCCAGCGATCGTCAAGAGGGTGGGGTGGAATTGAACAAATTCAAGATCTGCTAATTGTGCCCCGGCTCGATAGGCCATCATCAGTCCGTCTCCTGTTACAGAAGGGTCATTTGTGTTTGTTTCATATAGGGAGCCGCAGCCGCCCGTGGATAAAACAACTGCATCTGCGGTCATGGTATGGACGTGTCCTTTCTCGTCTTTCCACACCACACCCATGCAGGTTCCTTCATGGACCAATAGATCAATGACATGGTGATATTCGTATAAATGAATATGTGAGCCAAGCTGACTTTTTAAATACTGCACGAGTGTTTTGCCTGTTTGGTCTCCTCCTGCATGCAAAATGCGATGAGTCGTATGTGCCCCCTCTTTACCTAATTGCGGCTCGCCCGTCTCCGTTTGATCAAATGGACAGCCTTCTTCTACGAGCTGCTCCACCAATTGCTTTCCAAGACTTACGATCTCTTGTACCGCCCTCTCATCATTGTGTTTACAGCCGGCAGCTAATGTGTCTTGTACATGCTGATGAACTGAATCCTGTGCTGAAAAGGCAGCAGCGATTCCTCCTTGCGCAAGCATGGAATTACTAGAGGAAAATTGTTTTTTTGTCATCATGATAACTTGGCAGCTTTCTGAAATGGTTTTTGCAAAGGAAAGCGCTGCAATGCCTGATCCCACCACAATGACTTTTTTGATTGATGACACCTTCGCCCCTCCTGTCATTTACACCTGTCTTGACACATATCATTACACAACACTACAATAAATACAAGAAAAAATTTTCTCATAGGAGATGGATGGATTGGTTTATTTAGATTACGCAGCTTCTACACCTGTTTCGAAGGAAGCACTGCATGTTTTTCAGCAGCTAAGTCAAGATTGCTACGGGAATGCAAGCAGTCTTCATGATGCAGGTGGAAGAGCAAATGACATACTGACTTACAGCAGACAATCATTCGCTGCCATTCTTGAGGGCGAACCAGACGGCATCTACTTTACAAGCGGCGGAACAGAATCCAATCTTCTGGCGATTCAATCGATCGCAAATGGTCTGCCAGCACACAGGCAGCATGTCATCACAACTTCTGTAGAGCACCCTTCTGTTCATCATGCGGTTAGTAGCTTAGAGCGTCTTGGCGTGAAGGTCACAATCATTGAACCGAATCAAGATGGGATCATCACTCAGGACATTCTCAAAGAAGCATTATTGCCTGAAACAGGACTAGTATCTATTCAGCATGCTAATTCAGAAACAGGGATTATCCAGCCGCTCGCTGAATTAGCACCCCTTTTAAAAGAAAGGCACATTCTTTTTCATACAGATGCCGTGCAAACATTCGGAAAGATTCGTGTGTCCATCAAGGAGCTTGGGGTTGATGCCGTGTCCATCTCTAGCCATAAAGTGTATGCACCTAAAGGAGCTGGTGCTGTCTATATGGGCGCACATGTTGCTTGGAAGCCTTTATATTCAGGTGCAGTTCAGGAAAATGGCTTCCGCCTTGGAACAGTGAACGTTCCATGCATCGGTGCTTTTGCTGCTGCGAGCGAACAATTGATGCTTAAGCTAGATGAGCAGCATCAACAGAATGAGCTGCTTCGTGATTATTTTCTTCAGCAGCTGAAAATGAGACAACTTCCTGTTCGTACACTTCAAAACAATGGCAATCGCCGCATGCTGCCTCATATTATTGGTTGTTTTTTTGAAGGGTTTGAAGGACAATATGTAATGTTAGCATGTAACCGGCATGGGATTTGTATATCGACTGGAAGCGCATGTGCTTCAGGTTATCATCATCCTTCCCCGGCTGTGAAGGCATTACACGTATCAGATCGTGATGCCCTTCAATTCATTCGACTATCATTTGGATCGAAGTCATCAAAAGAGGACATCGATCAGCTTTTGCATACATTTGAACAATTGCAAAAGGAGAAGAAAGGAGCATAAGACGTGGAGCAAGAGAGGAAACTCATTGGCGAAGAGAGAAGAAACGCCATTTTAGAGTGGCTGAAAGAAACAGATACACCGCTCACCGGAAGTTTTTTGGCTAAAAAGGCGGCTGTCTCTCGACAAGTCATTGTACAAGATATGTCACTATTAAAAGCAAAAAACGAGCCCATTATTGCTACAAGTCAAGGCTATGTGTATATGGCACCGCAGCATGCGCCAGAAAGAGAAATTGAACAAATCATCGCCTGCAAGCATGATCCTGTTCGCACAGAAGAGGAACTGACCTTGATTGTAGACTTTGGTGTGACAGTGAAAGATGTGATCATAGAGCACCCTGTTTACGGTGAACTAACGGCCTCTATTCGCGTCAGTACTCGCAAGCAAGTAGCTGATTTCGTTCATCACATTTCTAACACGGGCGCCTCCTACTTGTCAGAACTAACAGACGGCGTGCATTTACATACACTCACTTCTTACAGTCAAAAGCAGCTTGACCAAGCCATTCAAGCGCTCGATGACGCTGGTTTTTTAATTAAAGACTAAAAAATAGTGTCCTGCAAGGGACACTATTTTTCATTCGTTAGTTCATATGTTTGGTAGCTGCCGAGCAGTTTGACCTCACAGCCAATCGCTTCTAATTCCTGAATCGCGCCAGGGACAAGGACATCATCCATTTCTTTTTCTATATCTATAATAAATAAATAGTGTCCAAGACCTGTTTTTGTCGGACGAGATTCAATTTTTGACAAGTTGAGATTCCGCCAAGAAAAAGCAGATAACACGCGATGCAATGCACCTGATTGATCATCCTTTGGCAGACTGACCACAATGGTCGTTTTTGGCTTCGATGAGAACCCAGCATTCATTGGGAACGACGCCTTAGGATCTTTATGTAAAATAACAAAGCGTGTATGATTGTGCGGATAATCATGAATGTCTTTTTTTGCAATCGTTAAACCATACGTTTGTGCGGCAATTTCATTGGCAATGGCCCCAGCAGCCTCATCCGGATGCTCACTGATATATTTTGCTGCATAACCTGTTGATTCTACTGGACGATGCGGAATATCTGGGTACTGCTTTTTCAGAAATTGATGACACTGGGCAATCGCGTGCGGATGTGATTGGATCACATCTAATGTCTCCCAGCTTTCCGCTCTTGATGGGTGGACAAGCAAATGCTGCCGAATCGGTGCTGTCATTTCACCAACAATGGACAGCGCTTCCTCATGAATTAAATAATCAATCGTTAAGTTCACAGATCCTTCGAGTGCATTTTCAAGTGGAACGACCGCCAAATCTACTTCGCCTTTTGACACAGCATCCATACATTGCGGAATCGTTGCATAGGCACGCTGCACTGCATCTGTTGGAAAGCAAGAGCATACGGCCAAATGAGTAAATGTTGCCTCTGGTCCAAAATAACCTACAGTTAATTGCTTCATCTGCTATGATCTCTCCTTTTACGCCCCAGAACCTAGAATTTCAACTTTTTCGACAAATTCAAGTTTTCTTAATTGATTCATGACTGTATTGATATCATCTGCCATACCAGCCGTGCTAATGGATAGGGTGACATTCGCTCTTCCCTGCAGCGGAATCGTTTGGTGAATGGATAACACATTACAGCCAGAGTCCGCCACAATTTGAAGCAGCCTTGACAGAGCCCCAGACCGATCCTCAAGGTGGAAAAACAATGTGATGATCTGCTCTTTCACCATTGTATAAAATGGAAAAACAGCATCTCTGTATTTATAAAAAGCACTGCGGCTTAAATCCGCTTGTTGAACAGCATCGGCAACTGAATCCGCTTTTTTGCGATCGAGAAGCTTTTTGACTTCAAGCGTTTTTCGCATCGCATCTGGAAGGACATCCTCTCTTACTAAATAGAACGTTTCTTCTTTCACCTGTTTTCTCCCCTTTTAAAAACGGGAGAGCCCATGGACTGGACCCTCCTTTTGATCAATCAATAAATTCAAATTCAAATTCAAGCAGACGAATGATGTCGCCGTCTTTTGCACCACGCTCACGCAAGGCATCATCGACACCCATTCCGCGCAGTTGTCTAGAGAATCGTTTCACGGACTCGTCTCTTGAGAAATCTGTCATCTTAAACAGTCGCTCAAGTGCTTTACCCGTTATGACAAACGTACCGTCAGGATCTCTTGTGATTTCAAATGGTGCATCTCCCTCATCAAACCTGTACATCACGCGGTTATCAGACAGTTCCTCTTCATTATAGAGCGGGAATTCCGGTGTTGTTTCAAGCTGATTGGCGATTTCAAATAAAAGCTCACGAAGCCCTTCTCTTGTGATCGCACTAATTGGGAACACTTTATAGTCATCCGTTAATTTTTCTTTAAATGCCGCTAGATTGTCAGCTGCATCTGGCATGTCCATTTTATTCGCTACAATGATTTGTGGACGCTCAGTCAATCTCATATTGTATTGCTCAAGCTCTTCATTAATCGTCACATAATCTTCGTACGGTTCACGTCCTTCAAGTGCTGACATATCAATGACATGGACAATAACCCGTGTCCGCTCAATGTGGCGTAAAAATTGATGACCTAAGCCAACACCTTCGTGCGCTCCTTCGATCAGTCCTGGCAGATCCGCCATGACGAAGCTTCGGTTATCATCTGTTTCGACAACTCCTAGGTTCGGCACAAGCGTTGTGAAATGATAATCCGCAATTTTCGGTTTCGCAGAAGAGACAATTGAAAGCAGTGTCGACTTCCCGACACTTGGGAAACCAACAAGTCCAACATCTGCAAGTACTTTTAGTTCTAAGATGACGTCACGTTCTTTTCCCGGCTCACCGTTTTCAGAAAGCTGCGGTGCAGGGTTTGCCGGTGTTGCGAAACGTGAATTTCCACGTCCGCCTCGTCCGCCTTTTGCAATGACTGCCCGCTGTCCATGCTCTGTTAAGTCAGCGAGTACTTGTTCCGTCTCTGCATCTGTCACGACCGTACCGGGCGGAACTTTGACAATCATTTCTTCCGCATTTCGGCCATGCTGGTTTTTACTCATTCCATGCTCGCCGCGATCCGCCTTAAAATGGCGCTTATAACGAAAGTCCATCAACGTTCTGAGTCCTTCGTCTACTTCAAATACAACATCTGCACCATTTCCGCCGTCGCCGCCAGCTGGTCCGCCTTTTGGCACATATTTTTCACGACGGAACGCCACCATACCGTTTCCGCCGTCACCGCCTTTAACATACACTTTAACCTGATCTACAAACATAACTTCCTCCGTTTCTCTGCATCACATATCTCGTTCTTGCCTCAAACAAAGCTCAATCATGGATTCATGACTTGTCACATGAAATTGAGCTACACTCATACATGGATAGTTTGCGTCATGAAACGCATTTAACGCATCCAAACTTGTTAATTTTCCTTTGAAATCAAAATATAAGACCACATCATCCTCTTCTTGATCTGTTTGGAACGTGACCGTTAAATGATTTTCAGTTTTTTGGCAAACTGATTGATCGAATATCGAAAACAACTCCTGTGATACCGTTAGCAGCTGCGATTCATATGCTGATAAGTCTCGGGTTTCACCAAGCACTTCATATTCTAGGGTGATAAAATGCGACTCCCAATTAAATGTTAGAAAGTAATAGGCCAATTGGGGAATTTTTAAATTTGAGAGTTTGGATTCATGCTGTGCTTCAATGACCATTTCTTCTATAATTTCAAACACCCGGTCATATTTTTCTAATGTCAAGTTGCCCTTGATCAGCTGCAATTTATTCATCCAATCGTGTCTTGAACGACTGAGCAGATAGATCAATTCATTTGTTAATGCAACGTGAGTTAATTTTTCGTTTTGTTTACTTGGTATCTCTTCCATTATCGCACTCCCAATCGTTTGGTCTCTCTTTTAGGAGTCTTATCATCACTATGTCTCCCTGAATTATAACAGAGAAGACAGCATAGAAAAACACTAGTTATGTGAGGAAAGGTTGTTTTTTCTGATCTATAGGAGAAAATGAGGCAAAGTCAGCAAACGTTCTTTGATATTTATGGAGTGCATCTTCTTTTATCATCTTCGATACTACGTGTAAAAAGTGAAAAAAACTCCAGTCAATGACCGGAGTTTTTAGCAATTATTGTGCCGCAGGATATACGCTCACTTTTTTACGGTCACGACCGAAACGTTCGAATTTAACCGTTCCGTCGATTTTAGCGAAAAGAGTGTCGTCGCCTCCGCGTCCAACGTTTTCACCTGGATAGATTTTCGTTCCACGTTGACGATAAAGGATAGAACCACCAGTTACGAATTGACCATCAGCACGTTTAGCGCCTAAACGTTTAGACTCAGAGTCACGTCCGTTCTTTGTAGAACCTACCCCTTTTTTAGATGCGAAAAATTGAAGATCTAATCTAAGCATGAAGTTCACCTCCTATTTTTTTGTAGATATTCTCACATAATCGTGATAATCTCGTTCGATTGTCTCTAAGGAAACGACCATGCCTTCTAAAAGCAGCTGGGCTTTTTCAAAGGATACTGGCTCTGTATCAGCCGGCAATTCAAAAGAGAAATAGCCGCCTTCTTCACCAATATCAAGCAGAGGGTCCAATCCTGTCAGTGCAATAATTGAATTGACTGAGCCGAAAACAACAGCAGATACACCTGCACAAACGAGATCCTGACCTTTTTCAGCAAACTCGGCATGTCCAGTCATCTGAAAAGACGTAATGCTTTCATCTGCTGCCGACCGAGTAATGGTTGCTTTGATCATATCACTCACACGCCTTAAGCGTTGATTTTTTCGATAACAACTTTAGTGTAAGGTTGACGATGACCTTGTTTCTTGTGGTTGTTTTTCTTCGGTTTGTACTTGAACACAGTAATTTTCTTACCGCGACCTTGTTTTTCAACTTTAGCCGTTACTGTTGCTCCAGCAACTGAAGGGTTACCCACTTTGACAGTGTCTCCGCCGACAAACAATACGTTTTCAAAAGTTACTGTTTCACCTGCTTCAGCAGCTAGTTTTTCAACATAAACAGTTTGACCTTCTTCAACTTTTACTTGTTTACCACCAGTTTCGATAATTGCGTACATCTCTGCACCTCCTAATAAACTCAGACTCGCCGAATACAGGGGGCCTTAGGCTCTTTACACCTGCTTCGCGCGGTTGTAGCACGGGTGCTACATATCCATAACATTAAAAAATATATCAAATTAGACGCAGAATGTCAACGTATTTTCATCACTAGTACGGCAAAAGGAGCTCTTCCATTGAGGAGGTGGTTCTTCGATCTGAAAAATACGCATGGAGCAGTTCATTTTCGTCAAGCTGGCTCATTTTCACGCCATCTCTTTCAATAATAATCGGATGCTTACAGCCTCTTTGGAATCGCGCCATGACTTCATATACTTTTTCCTCAGCGCTCGCTCTCAGCGGAATAAGCTTTTCTACCTTTTGCTCTTTTTTACCGTAATAGCGTTCTAGTAAAAAGCGGACCCTGACGTAATGCCGCTGTCGGTGTTCCATTACGAGTGAATAGGCTAAAAAAGTGAGCAGCACCCAGCCGTTGAATTGCAGCGGCGCAAACAAAAGCAGCCCTGCAGTCAATAGAACGAAAAAGACAAGTGAGCCTTTTATGGCAAGGGCATGTGCACGTTGGAAAGGGTAATATGCTGATAAGAGCAAAAAGAATAATTTCCCGCCATCAAGCGGCCAAATAGGCAAAAGATTCACAAGAAAAATCGCCATATTATAAAAAGTGAACATCGTAAAAATGTCGTGCGAAATAAGAGAAGTTTCCATGAAAAGCCATGCCATAAGCTGGAGCGGTACATGCTGGAGCGGCCCGCATAAAATGACCGCCAGCTCTTCCTTTAGCGGACGGTTCCCATGCTCTTCTACTTCTACCGCTCCGCCAAATGGCAGTAAAAAAATCCGCCGAATGCGCCAATGATAATAGCAAGCAGCCGCTGCATGTCCAAGCTCATGGACAAAGACGATGATGAGCAGACAAAGCAGCGGCTTGATTTGACCAGAGAGAATCGCAAACGCCATCACAATCCACAGCAGCGGATGAATGTGAATTTTCGTCAGCATGACCAGCCATCTATTCAAAGGTCATCACCTGAATAGGATCGATAAACTGTTCATTTTGCTTAATGGCAAAGTAATACGTGCCCTTTCCTTGATCATCAAGTGAGATCTGGCCAATTTTCTCACCCTTATCGACAAAATCGTATAAGGCCACATCGGCTTCCTTTAACTGACCGTACCAGCTATAGCTGTTATCCGCATGCTGCACGACCACTGTAAGCCCTGTGTCACTTTTCTTTTTTACCTCTACCACATAGCCTTCTTTCATACTGTCAATGGCTTCAGCCGATGTTTCGACTTTGACACCTGCTCCATTTTGCGTAAAGGATTCCTGCACTTTTCCAGAAGCAGGTACAGCCAGTTCTTGGTTCGCTTGTACATCTTTTTGGTCTGCCTTTTTGTCGGTTAAAAAGGCAAGGGGGTTTCCAACTGTTTTCTCAAACCAGTGATTGGCAGCAGCAAATTGAAAATCTTGCTCAAAGGTCTGCGTAATGATCGGCTTCAGCTGCTGAAACGGCCCTGCATGACCTTTAAATGAAATGGCTGCAATCAACACAAGGGACGCAGATAATAAACATTTAAGCACAAAAGCATTGGGGTTAAATAACGGATGCCGATATTTCTTCGGCTGGTGAGACGACGACTCAAAGGAAGACGACCCTGAATGCTTTTCTTCCTCTGTCAGCATGACCCATGGAGGGATATCTTCTTTTTTCTTGAAAGTCGTCTTCTTAGGTGGAGCAGCTGGCTGCTTCGTTTTGCGGCGCTGCGCGATTTTCTTTCGGTACTCGTCCACTCTTTTCATGAGATCACCCTTTACATACAAACAGTTTGTACATTTTATGTGACGACCTCATCTGATATGCAACAAAAAGACCGATTCTCATCGAATCGGTCTCATCTTACTTGAATGCTTATGCTCTTACACCAAAAAATGCTTTCAGCTTCGCAAACATTCCTTTGTTTTCATCTTCAAATGATTGAAGCGGAACAGATTCGCCTAGTACACGGCGGGCGATATTACGATACGCAATCGATACTTTATTTTTAGCATCCATGACAATCGGTTCACCATTGTTTGAAGCCTTAATCACGTCATCATCATCTGCCACAATGCCAAGAAGATCAATCGATAAGTGATGTACAACTTCATCCACATCCATTGAATCGCCACTTTTCGCCATGTGTGTACGAATACGGTTGACAATCAAACGAGGTGGTTCGATATCTTCTTGTTCTAACAAGCCGATGATACGGTCAGCATCTCTCACAGCTGAGATCTCAGGCGTCGTCACGACAATTGCCTTATCTGCACCAGATACAGCATTTTTAAAGCCTTGCTCGATTCCAGCAGGGCAATCAATGACGACATAATCAAAGTCTTGTTTCAATGATTGAATTAATTCTTTGATCTGCTCCGGCTCTACAGCCGTTTTATCGCTTGTTTGAGCAGCGGGTAAAAGATACAAAAGATCCTCGAAACGCTTATCTTTTACAAGCGCTTGGTGAATTTTACATCTTCCTTCTACTACATCGACTAGATCATAAATAATGCGGTTCTCAAGCCCCATCACGACATCTAGATTACGAAGGCCAATATCGGTATCCACTAGACACACTTTTTTCCCTTGAATTGCTAGTGCTGTGCCTAAGTTTGCTGATGTTGTTGTTTTGCCAACGCCGCCTTTTCCTGAGGTAATCACAATAGCCTCGCCCAATTTCACATTCCTCCCTCAAGCCTTGTCAGATTAGGTCTTATATGAGCCAATTGCTGCAGGCGTTCAATGATCATGTTGCCATCTATATCTAAATAAGCACATTCCATTTCGTTTCCATCTTCTTTTTGATCTGGTGCACGATTAAACACTTGTGCGATGCGAAGCTGAGTTGGAATCATACGAGATGCCGCAATGACAGCTTGTTTATTCCCATTACATCCAGCATGTGCTACGCCTTTTAATGCGCCGAGCACAAAAATATTTCCCCCTGCACGAATCGTTCCGCCAGGATTGACATCTCCTATTAATAAGAGATCTCCTTCGACATACAGCACCTGTCCAGAGCGCACAATTTTGGCTACAGAGGTAATTTCGGCCTCTGCTTTTAATCGTCTCGCCTCTTCAGTTGACATGACGTCACTTTCAATTGAGTGAATGACGAGATGTTCATTTTCAGAGACCGCTTCAGTCAAACGCATTTCCTGATCCTCTGTTAAATACCGAAAACCAAGCTTAATATGCACATTAACCTTATGCCCTTCTCTACCATCTGTATATTGCTCAAGTAAAAGAACCTCTCGCAAGCCAGAAAGAAGGTCATCAAACGAACAGTCATCATTTAACTGTAATGTTAATCCGTTTTTTGTACCTTTTATCGTCACATATTGCTGTTTTTGAGTTTTCAAGATGCTCACCTCAACAACATACTCATTTCGCCGTAATTGGACAAACTCCTGCTTTTATTCGTCGATCAGTCCTTGTTTCATATTGATGAAAAAGAGCCTAAGCGGCACAACAAGTATGAGAGACGCAGCAGTATTTAAAAGAATCGTTGGAATAAAGCGTTCGATGACATACGTATTAAACGGCATAATCCCTGATTGAATTGTCGCTTGAACGCCGTATACATAAAACTCCATCACGGAAACAGCAATAATCGACAGAAAGACGACCACTAACATATTCGTTTGCAGAACTTTAAAGGCTTTCGCTAGCAAATAGCAGAGCGCTCCAAAGCCAAACATATGAACACCAAGTATGCCTGTATACGAAATATCATATAAAAGTCCAAAGATAAAACCGAAAATCACACCATATTTTTGATTCACAAAAGCAGTCATAAATACAAGTGCGAGTAAGATGAAATGAGGAGCTAAAATTTGATTGTCTGAAACAAATGGGAGCTTCACTAGATCGACAAAAATACTGTCAAATACGAAGATAAACAACATGACGAAAGCAAGAAGGACACGTCTCACGAGCCTTCCTCCTTCGTCAATTCAGATGCATCTGCCGTACTTGAGCTGCGATTCACCACAATCACGCGGTCTAAATTGTTGAGTTCAGCCGCTGGTTCTACATAAATAATTTTTGTCAGGCCGTAATGATCTGGTTCGATTTCACTCACCTTACCAATCGTCAAGCCTTGCGGGAATACGCCCCCTGCTCCAGATGTTTCAACAAGATCTCCTTTTTTGACATCTCCATCTGCATCAGATTTCAGAATATTCATTGTCAGCATTTTTTTCTTACTGTCATAACTGTTAATAATTCCGTTGAGTTCTTCTTTGCCCTTTTTCGCAAAAATTTTCGTTGAAATTCTATTATTTTGGTCCGTAGAGCTTAGCAACCTTACAGTTGAAGTAAAATTGTTGAGCTTATCACTTTCAATTTTCCCAATTAACGCACCACTCTCATTTGTGACCGCCATATCTTTGTCAACGCCTTGTTTTTTCCCTTTATCAATCATCACAAAGCTATCCCAAAGGGACGGGTTTCTCGCGATAACCGTTGATAGAATTGGCGTATAATCACGAATAGAGTTCACATATCCGAGCTGCTTGCGAAGCTTTTTGTTCTCATCTTCTAGCTCTTGAAGTTTCGCCTCATATTGAGTTTGTCCATCAAGTTTTTTTCGAAGACGCTCGTTTTCATCATATGTGTTCTTTAAATCTTGTACGTTCCCATAAATACCGGCAATAAATTGTGATGGTTTATGAAAGACACCTTGAAAAAAGCCTGTCGTATCCCCCACTAATTTTTCCGGCCATGAAGCACCTCTGCCGCTTTTCACTGAAAAACCAATCATGGCCACCAGTACGATGACACAGACAAGGAGCAACATTAATCTTTTATTCATAAAAAACTGCGGCATGTCTTACACCTCTTTATTTACGCCCGATTATCGATTATCTTTAGATTTTCCTTTGAACAAATGAATGTGCTCTAGTGCTTTTCCTGTACCGATTGCCACACAGTCAAGCGGGTCTTCAGCAATAATGACTGGCATCTTCGTTTCATCACTAATGACTTTGTCAAGATTACGCAGCAATGCACCGCCGCCTGTTAAAACGATTCCGCGGTCCATAATATCTGCTGCCAGCTCAGGCGGGGTTTTTTCAAGTGTCATTTTCACCGCATCGACAATTGTTTCCACCGTATCGCGAAGCGCTTTTGCAATCTCATCTGCCGTAATAGAGATCGTTTTTGGCAGACCTGTTAAAAGGTCACGGCCGCGAATATCCATCTCATCATGTACATCAGGCTGCGCAGAACCGATTTCCATTTTAATGGCTTCTGACGTACGGTCACCGATCATCAGGTTATACGTTTTACGGATGTAGCTGCTGATCGCATCATCCATTTCATCTCCTGCCACGCGGATCGATTGTGATGTCACAATGCCGCCAAGAGAAATAATGGCTACCTCTGTTGTACCGCCGCCAATGTCTACAACCATACTTCCTGTTGGCTCCCATACAGGCAGGTTAGCACCGATCGCCGCAGCAAATGGCTCTTCAATCGGGTATGCGTCACGTGCACCAGCTTGTCTTGTTGCATCAATGACTGCACGCTCTTCTACAGCTGTAATACCAGATGGTACACATACCATCACGTAAGGTTTACGAGCAAAAAGCCCTTTGCCTTTTAATGCTTGATTAATGTAATATTTCATCATTGTTGCTGTCGTCTCGTAATCTGCAATGACTCCGTCTTTCATCGGGCGTAGCGCCACAACATTACCAGGTGTACGGCCAATCATGTTTCTAGCGTCATTTCCGACCGCCACTATAGACTTCGTATCAGTTTCCAAAGCTACGACCGAAGGTTCTCTTACAACAATGCCTTTTCCTTTAATAAAAACAAGCGTATTCGCTGTTCCAAGATCTATTCCAAGGTCTTTTGTACCGATTCCAAACATATGTATGTATCTTCCTTTCTTAAACCAAAATTCCCTTTAGGGAAAAACTCATAAACTCTATTATATCGTAAAACATTGAAAAAAAAAGTGTTACAAATACCCTTTTTCCTTCAAACTCACAAATTTTTGATCACCTATGACAAGATGATCAAGCAGCTGTATTCCAATCAGCTTTCCACATTCAAAAAGTCGCTGTGTAACTTCAATATCTTCCCTGCTGGGCGTCGGATCTCCAGATGGATGGTTGTGCACACATATAAATGAAGCCGCCGAACGTTTAAAGGCCTCTTTGAAAATTTCACGCGGGTGAACGATCGATGAATTCAGGCTTCCAATAAACACGGTATGTTTATGAAGAACTTGATTTTTGGTATTGAGATAAAGACAAACGAAATTTTCCTGTGTCAAAAATCTCATATCTTCCATCACAAAGTTCGCTCCGTCTTCTGGTGTGCGGATCACATAGCGGTTATCCGTCGTTTGATGGTGTAATCTAGTGCCGAGTTCTAAAGCAGCTAAAAGAGAAATCGCCTTCGCCTTTCCAACTCCTCGGATCTTCGACATTTCTTCAATTGAGGCTTCTTTAACAGAGCGAAGACCGCCAAATGTTTGCAGAAGTCTTGCGGAAATTTGGAGAACTGATTCTTTTTTTGTGCCTGTCCTTAGAAGGATCGCAACAAGTTCATGATTTGACAAACTGCTGGGCCCATATTTGATAAAACGTTCTCTCGGTTTTTCATCATGAGGGAAATGCTTTAGCAGCATAGGGAAATCGTTCAGGATGACCACTCCTTTTAGAATTCCTTCCTGTCTTCAAAAAGGGGTGATTCCAAAGGTTTCAAGCACTCTGACTGTTTTCGCAATAGGTAGACCTACAACGGAAAAATAATCACCATCTATTTTTTGAACAAACAGTGCGCCTTTCCCTTGAATGCCATAACTTCCCGCTTTATCAAGGGGCTCGCCCGTATTGATATAGCGGTCTATTTCATTTTGAGTCAGCGTCCAAAATGTCACTTCTGTCTGTTCATAAAATGTTTCTTTTCTATTCTCTGACTGAACCGTGACACCCGTCAAGACTTGATGTGTCTTTCCTGATAATAATTGAAGCATGAAAGCCGCTTCTTTCTTATCTTTTGGTTTCCCAAGACATTTGCCGTCAATTGCAACAATTGTATCTGCACCAATGATCACAGCTTTAGGATTTAATCTTTGAATATCATTTGCTTTTTGTTCTGCCAACCATTGGACGTTCTCAGAAGGAGAAAGGTTTCGATTTATTTCTTCTTTTAAATGACTTGCTTGAATGTCATAAGAAAACCCTGCTAGATCAAGCAATTCTTTTCTTCTAGGTGATTGAGATGCGAGAATCAATTGGTTCATGTTTGTTCATCCTTTCAGGGTTTAGCCTAAGAAGTAAGATACCCATTCATCCTAGCAAATGTACATCTTACCGACAATCTACGAAAATTCATTTTTCATGTACCTTCATCATTATGTTGGATGTAAAAGAAAAAAACTAGTCATTTTTTGACTAGTTTCGTTTCTAAAAAAATGATTTTACGTATTTAATTGATCAAGCAGTGCCTGCTGAGATTTCCAGCCGTTTTCAGCAGTTGGGTCATTTAATAGCTGCACAGCTTTTAGCAAACTGCTTTTAGCCGATGCGTCCGCTGTTTTGGCACTTTCAAGCTCAGAAACCAGCTGCGTGACTTCCTTTTGATCCACTTCATCGCCGGCAATCACTTTAGAGGATAATACAGATGCCTTTTCTATTAAACTAGTCAGCTCATCCGGTACTTGAAATGAGAGCTCCTTTCCTCCCCACGCCTCAAAGTGCTGATCGATCAGCTTCTTCCCTACAGCGCTTGTCATTCCCTGCTCTGTCGCAAGCCCAGCAATGACATAATATCCATCATCCATTGAGACCTTTTTCCCCGCATATCCTGCATCTTTTAAGCTTCCAACTAAGTCATCTGCTCCTTTTTCAGAAGAAAATTTCCCAGCCTGTACAACAAAGGTTGACAAACTGCCAGAGGCACTTTTTTCATCGTTGTTCTCTTTTGATTCATCCGTAGTATCTGCTTTCGGCGCATCCCCGCCGGCTTTCATCGATGATTGATTTCCAGATCCAGATGCTGAGACACTGATATCTCCACCTGATGGACTTGGTGTACCATCTTGACTTAAACTAAGCGCAAACACCCCAAGGCCTGTCCCAAGCACCACCGCAAACACAATCGTTGTCATCACTCTCTTGAAGGGGCCGCGGTTTTTACCAAACTTCTGATCAAAGGAGCCTTTTTTCTTTTGATAAGGCGTGACGACCTTTGGATCAGAATGATAAATATGATCAGCTGCATCATCCCACTGGAAATCTTCTTCTTGCGGTTTAGACGAATCTTCCTGAGAAGCCGCTGTCTCCTGTTCCGACTGCCTCTTTTCCTCCCAATTCGAAAACGTCACTTGATCTTCCTGCTGTTTTGGCGGCTGATGATCATCTTCATGCAGCATTTCTTCCTTGCCATTAATATTGACCTTGAGCCCTTGTTTTTTTGCCTGCCTCTTTTTCACTGTCATTCCCCGCTTTCTGACATGTTTGTAAGAAAGACCTTTCTGTCCAATGAATCAGCGCGAATTTAACCCGTCCTTCTTTCTGTTTCACACTTTAACATAGCAGTAAAAAAAAAGAACAAGACTTTTGTCGGCAGGGCAAAAAAGTGTTCGCCAATTTTTTCACCCCTTCGACTAGCCAAATAGAAACAAGACAGAAGCACCAAAGAGATACAGCCAAAAAGAAAAAGCGATCGCAGGAACAAAGGGGAATGGCTCGTCTAATTGAAAGGAAAAGACCTTCGCATAGACCATTCCAGCGATACATGAGAGAAAAAGCATGAGAAGGAACGGCTTGAATCCAAAGCAAAACGCAAGCAAACTGAACAGCTTCATATCAGCTCCGCCCATGCTATTTGGCTTAAAATAATCTAGACTAGAAAACAAAAGAATGCAAAAAATCAGAGAAGCCGCTCCTTCCCACCAAATAAGGAGCGGTTCCAGCGTGCGGTATATGACGAAAAGAGGGAAAAAGAAGAGAAACAGCTCGTTCGGCACCTTCATATAGAGAAGATCACTCACGACAGCAATCACGAATAAACTACAAAGAATCACAAGGAAAAGACCTTCAAACGAAAAACCAGCGATTCTATAAATGAACAAAAAAAGACCGCCTGACAGCAGCTCAACCATTGGATATAACCTAGACAACCGAGTGCCGCAATGTTTACAGGCCCCCCTCAAGAAAGCATACGAAACTATCGGGATCATTTCGTATAGAGAAAGCGGCTGTTTACAGGCTATGCAGTGAGAGCGAGGGAAGAGAATAGACCGCTTCACCGGCAGCCTTTCGCCAACGAGATGAAAGAACGACCCCATCGTGATGCCTGCAATAAACAGAAAAATCTCAATCATATATGGTGCTCCTTCCGGGAATAAGATAGACCGGATTTTACCATGACCCTATCCACTAAAGCATCTAGTGAAAATATGATTTTCCCCCTTTACTACATATAAAAAGAAAAAGACGCAGGAGGCATCAAAGCCATTTGCGTCTTTTCGTTACCCGATCATACGATTTCGTATATCTGAAATAAAATAAAGAGAGCCTGTCACAAGGATCACCGCTAAAGGATCATCACTCTTTTTCTGAATCCATTCAAGCACTGCACGAGGGTCATCATCATATGATTTTGCCTCTAACTGACTGCACGCATAAAGTTTTTCAGCTGATTCCGCTCTTGGAAAGTCAAACGAAACAAAATGAATAGATGAACTAACAGCTTCAAGCTTTTGAATCATTTGCTTGTACGGCTTATCTTTTAAAGCACTAAAACAGACATGCACTTGTTTACTAGAAAAATGGGCTTGTACGGTTTCAATTAAACGGTCGATTCCTTCTTCATTATGAGCGCCGTCTAAATAAACTGGTGGATGATCTTTGACCTTTTCAAATCTTCCAGCCCACACTGCCTGCCGAATGCCTTCATACATCTGCTCTTCTGTCACGCTGATATAGCCTTCTTGCTCCAGCCATTCAATGAGTAGAACGGCAAGAGAAGCATTTTGCCGTTGATGCGTTCCAATTAATCCTGTTTCAAGCTGCGGATACTGCCTTTTTGATGTGTGTAACGTAAACCGTTCGCCTGTTTCTGTTGGCTGCTGCTCACCGAAGGTACAAGTATGCTGTAATGAGATGCATTCCGCATTCTTTTCTTTTGCGATGTTTTGAATGACCCCAAGTGCTTCCGGTTGATGAACTGCGGTGATCATCGGAATATTCTCTTTGATAATGCCCGCTTTTTCAGATGCAATTTGTTCAAGTGTGTCACCTAAAATCGCCATATGATCATGACCAATCGACGTAATCGCTGTTAAGATCGGTACGGCAACATTTGTTGAATCAAGTCTTCCGCCAAGCCCTGTCTCTAATAGGACAAAGTCTACTTGGTGCACATCGGCAAAATAAGCAAATGCACATGCGGTAATGATTTCAAATTCTGTTGCTGCTCCAAGCTCTGTTTGATCTAATTCATCAACAAAAGGCTTGACCTTATTCACCAAACTCAGCCATTCTTCATCCTGTATAGGCGCTCCGTTCACGCTGATTCGTTCATTGAACGTTAAAATAAACGGGGAGGTGAAGGTTCCGACCGAATAGCCTGCAGCCTGTAAAACGGAACGAGTAAACGCAATGGTTGAACCTTTTCCATTTGTCCCTGCAACATGCACCGCTTTTATGCGTTGTTCCGGATGGCCTAGTCTGTTCATCAGCCACTTCATTCTTTCAAGACCCGGTTTTACACCAAAGGCCAATCTACTGTGAATCCACTCAATGGCTTCATGATAGGTTGTAAACAATGTCATCTCTCATTTCATACGAAATTTTCAAAAAAGACGACTCCATTTTGTTAGGAGCCGTCTTTTCAACTTTATGCTTTCAGCTCTTCAATCCGCTTTTGAACAGCTTCGCGTTTTGCGACATAATCACGTTCTTTCGCACGCTCTTCTTCTACGACACTTTCAGGCGCTTTTTTCATAAAGCCTTCGTTGCCAAGCTTTTTCTGGACGCGTTCTACTTCTTTTGTCAGCTTATCAAGCTCTTTTTGCAGACGAGCAATTTCCTCATCTAAGTTAATTAAGCCTTCAAGCGGCAGAATGAGCTCTGCTCCAGAAATAACAGCCGTCATCGCTTTATCACTAGCTGGGACATCTGTGCCAATTTCAAGAAAACTTGGGTTCGTGAAGCGCTCAATATATGAACGATTCTTCTCTAAACGTTCTTGTACATCAGATGTGGATGCTTTGATGTAAAGTTCGACTTGTTTGCTCATTGGTGTGTTTACTTCACTGCGAATGTTACGAACAGAGCGAATGAGTTCAACAAGCAGTTTCATGTCAGCAGAAGCTTGATCATTTGAAAGCTCCGGCTTCACCTCAGGCCAAGCTGCTACAGTAATGGACTCACCTTCATGCGGAAGATGCTGCCAGATTTCTTCTGTTAAGAACGGCATAAACGGATGAAGAAGTCTCATCGTTTGATCTAATACGTACGCAAGGATCGAACGAGTCGTTTTTTTCGCTGCTTCATCTTCACCATAAAGTGGAAGCTTCGCCATCTCAATGTACCAATCACAGAAATCATCCCAAATGAAGTTGTATAAATGTCTGCCCACTTCACCGAATTCATACTTGTCAGCTAGCTGTGTGACACTTTCAATCGTTTCATTTAAGCGGGTTAAAATCCATTGGTCAGCGACTGATTTTTCTCCAGTCAAATCAAGTTCATCATACGTTAAGCCATCCATGTTCATTAAAGCAAAACGCGATGCGTTCCAAATTTTGTTCGCAAAGTTCCAAGTGGATTCAACCTTTTCAAAGCTAAAGCGAAGATCCTGACCTGGTGAGCTTCCAGTCGCTAAGAAATATCTTAATGAATCTGCACCGTATTGATCAATGACCTCCATTGGATCAATTCCGTTGCCGAGCGACTTACTCATTTTACGTCCTTGTTCGTCACGGATCAGCCCATGAATCAGAACGTCTTTGAACGGTTTTTCCCCTGTAAATTCAAGGCCTTGGAAGATCATGCGAGAGACCCAGAAGAAAATGATGTCATAGCCTGTGACCAGCAGGTTTGTTGGATAGTAGCGCTTGAAGTCTTCACTGTCTGCATCCGGCCAGCCCATTGTAGAGAAAGGCCAAAGCGCTGAACTAAACCATGTATCAAGCACATCGTTATCCTGTTCCCAGTTCTCCAGATCTTCTGGCGCTTCCAGTCCAACATATACTTCTTTCGTTTCTTTATGATACCAAGCCGGAATGCGGTGTCCCCACCATAGCTGACGAGAAATACACCAGTCACGGATATTTTCCATCCAGTGTAAATACGTCTTTTCAAAGCGGTCTGGAACAAATTGAACTTGGTCGTCCCCATTTTGAAGGTTGATGGCTTCGTCTGCCAGCGGCTGCATTTTTACAAACCATTGAGTAGATAAATAAGGCTCAACGACAGCTCCGCTTCGCTCACTATGACCAACTGAATGCATGTGGTCCTCAATTTTGAACAAAATACCCTCTTCTTGTAAATCTTTCACAAGCTGTTGACGGCATTCGAAGCGGTCCATTCCTTTGTATTGCAATGCATTTGCATTCATTGTGCCATCTTCATTCATAACAAGAATACGCTCTAGCTCATGGCGGTTTCCAAGCTCAAAGTCATTCGGGTCATGGGCAGGTGTAATTTTCACAGCTCCTGAACCAAACTCCATATCGACATAGTCATCACCAACGATTGGAATCTCTCGGCCTGTAATTGGTAAGACCACTGTTTTTCCAATCAAATGCTGATAGCGTTCGTCATCAGGGTGCACGGCAACGGCTGTATCCCCAAGCATGGTTTCAGGTCTTGTCGTCGCAATTTCAATTGAACCCGTGCCATCTGAAAGCGGGTATCTCAAGTGATAAAACGCACCTTGAACATCTTTATAAATGACTTCAATATCAGAAAGTGCCGTTTTCGTCGCTGGATCCCAGTTAATGATGTACTCTCCGCGATAGATAAGTCCTTTTTCATACAATTGGACAAACACTTGGCGTACCGCTTTATTCAGACCTTCATCTAATGTAAAACGTTCACGTGAATAATCAAGACCAAGTCCCATTTTCGCCCACTGGCTGCGAATAAAGTCCGCATATTCTTCTTTCCATTTCCACGTTTCTTCCACAAATTTCTCCCGGCCAAGGTCATAACGGCTCACGCCTTCTTCGCGAAGCTTTGCCTCTACCTTTGCTTGGGTAGCAATACCGGCATGGTCCATTCCTGGAAGCCATAGAACATCATAGCCCTGCATCCGTTTCATACGCGTCACAATATCTTGAAGTGTAGAATCCCATGCATGCCCAAGGTGCAGTTTTCCTGTCACGTTTGGTGGAGGAATGACGACTGTATATGGATCTTTCGTTTTGTCATTTTGTGCTTCGAAGAATTTCCCTTCAAGCCAGTACGTATAGCGGTCTTTTTCAATCGCATTTGGATCGTACTTTGTTGGCATTTCTTGATTATTTGTTCCCATTTGTGTAACCTCCACATTTTTTCGGCTGATGAAACATAAAAAAAGCCTTTCCATCCTTATAAAAGGACGAAAAAGCTTTTTCGCGGTACCACCTTTTTTCATGGAACACATAGACGTGTCCCATACACTCTAAAGGATAACGGGGTTCTCCCGAATTTCTCTACTTGTTCATTCAAGAAATTAAGCTCACAGGCGACCTTCCAAACAAGTACATCCTAGGAAACCTTTCAGCTCATGGTCCCCCTCTCTTTAGGGTCTTGCTCGTACTCTTCCTGATCCACGCTTACGATATATCACGTTCATCAGCACATACTCATCTTTTATTTATATTACTAAATGCCTTTTGTTTTCGTCAATCATCTTTTCCGCTTTTCTTCTTCTTTATACAAATTGGGCAGGCACCCTTTGCCCTATTACCCATATGATAATAACAAAATGAAGAAGGAGGGCGTTTGCTTTGAAGAAAATCAATCCTTACACACTTCCCCCCTGGCTGAGACAAATTCGGGCAGTGGCCTCCCAAGTCGTTCTCCCGATTGCGATATTTCAAGGGTTTCGTACGATCATTTTCCCCACGACATTTGACGTCCTCATCCTAGGTATTTTGATTTTTCTCGCCTGCGCCTTTCACCTTGATTGGTTTTAAACTCGCGCTTATGTACCCGCCAATATGAACACAAAATAACCTCGTCATTCCGCTGATGACGAGGCACTTTGTTCTTCTTCAAGCCGTCTAGCCTGCTCAATCTCATGAATCTTCATGACGATCGGCTCTGAATTTTTCATCTGCCAATACGCTCTTAACAGCCGCTGACAGCTTTCCATTTCATCCTGTCCGCCTGCTTCATAGGCTTTTACTGTATCAAACAGACCTTGCGGATAAGCAAGGTAACTAAGAAACAAATGCAGCTCTTCCTCCCGAAGAGGATTTCCTTTTTGGTACGTATAAAACAAGGAAGTGCATTCAGGACAAGACGTGGGATAGGTTTTGAATGTCCGAAAGTAAAAGGTCAGAAGGTCATAAATGGGGGCGGCTTTTTTAGACCGCTCAAAATTGGTGAAATGTCCTGTGCCCACATCATTATACAAAAAGTGATGAATCGACAGCTGCCCATGATTTAACACAACACGTGTTGTCTCTTGATCTTTCATTTCTTCATGCCAATCTTCTAATCGTTCAAGCGCAAATTCGCTGGCAGACATCGCCTCTGAAAAATACATAGCAGCAGCCAGCTCAAATGGTGACATATACCAAGTCTGCTCTGCCCGCTCTATGAATCGTTCATACATGTCTTTCTCTGTTTCCCATTTGGTCTTAATTTGTGTGTAGTGCGCTTCTATCTCTTGCTCTGTGATATCCATCATCACTTCAGTCCGCTTATGAAGTCTTGCAATCTCTTGAAATAAATATTCATGTTTATCGTCCTGCTCTTCTCTCTTTTCATTCGTCAGCCACGGCATGAGATAGTATGCGTACTGGCTTTCTCGATGACTTGAGAAAAAAGAACCGCTCTTCGTCCGATAAATCGGCACAAAAGAGCGATAGCCCTTTGATTCTAGTTCAAGCATTTGCTCTGTAAACTGCATATGTCGACTGGCTTTTACTCGCTTTAGGGCAAATACGCCCTGCTTTGTATATACTTTGACGACAGCAGGACTGACAGGTTCAATGTATTCCGCCTCAAGCCCGTATTCGTATAGGATAGACTGGATTTCATCCACGTTCACTCACCACATTTTCTCGGTCGGTCATCGCTTGTTATGCATTGCTTTTTTGATATTCAGGAATATAAAGAATCTGCCCTTCTTCAAGCTCCGCATCAACCGATAATGAGTTTGTGCGAAGGAGCTGCTGCACATTCAACTGATATCGCTCACAAATAAGATCGACCGTATCTTCTTGCTGAACTATACATATTTTCATGCGAGAAAAATCTTCCTCCTCCTGCTTAGCAAATAGCTTTGTTAAATAAAGAGAGTTCTCACTGCCAGACGTTTCTCTCTCGTCATATTCAGGCTCCTCTTCTTCTTGAGCTGACTCATATACTTTTGGTGCTTCTCGTTCATATAACCGTCCGAGCTGGTTCGTATCATCCTGTTCCTGTTCCTCTTGCTCCTCTTCTACGTGGTAAGTGGGTGATTCAAATATTGGATACGGCTGAACCGTTTCTTCCAGCTCTTCGGCTGCTTCCGGATCTTTTCTCACTTCCACCTCAAAGAACGTATCTTCCCGCTTCTCTTCTTCTAAGAGCTTAGGCGGTTCAAAAAATGGTGGTTCTTGCACCTGAGCTTCAGGTAAGGAGCGATAACCAAGCGCCACTTCTTCTTGGCTCTCCGTTTCCTCCAGTTCTTCCGATTCTTCCGGTTCTTCGGTTTCTCCCTCTTCTTCCCTACTCACCAGCTCTATCTCAATTTCTTCTTCCTGTTCTTCTTGCTGTTCTTCTTTCTCGGCGCGTGTGTCATGCTGTAATACAGCCTGTTCCTCATATTCTTGGCTCTCCGTTTCCTCCAGTTCTTCCGATTCTTCCAGTTCTTCGGTTTCTCCCTCTTCTTCCCTACTCACCAGCTCTATCTCAATTTCTTCTTCCCGTTCTTCTTCCTGTTCTTCTTGCTCGGCGCGTGTATCATGCTGTAATACAGCCTGTTCCTCATAGACCTCACGTTCATTGCCTTGCAGCTCTTCTTGTTCCTCATGCTCTGGCTGCAGCTGATAATCGTAGGTCACATCGCCATATTCTTCTTCAGGACGATGGACAAATTCATACGGCTCCACTACAGGCGCTTGAGGCATTTTCTCGTCTAATAGACCCTCAATCGCCAGATCAGCTTGAATGGTGAGCAAACGATTTTCTGTCAGCTGGTAATCAAACGCATCAATAAACACAAACACATCATTTAAATGACTGATTTTATTCTTAGGGATGGTGATATCAACCGGGAATTGATGCAGAAGCTCCGCCGTTCCGTCTTCTCTTACCTTCACCTCATCAGCTTCCCTATATGATGCATAGGAACTCAATTCACCCAATAGCTCCTCTTGATTTATGTTGTATTCTCCTGTTAGCTCGAGTGAACCTCTAATCGAAACATAATCATTCACTTCTTGAACGAGAATGTCAGGATCGAGAGAAATTGACAGCAGCTCACTGACTTCCTGTCCGCTTTTGAAATAAATGGATTCTTCTACCGAAAACTGTAATCGATTGTTTTGAGACAAGTCGGTGTCCTCCTTTCATCTAATCCTTCAAAATAAAATTAGATGTCAATACAGATGTATGTGAGAGGCAGTGAAAATATGATTGGTTTTCAGCAACACAAAAAAGCCGATATGTCCCCATACCGGCTTTCGTTTATCGACGCAGTTTTTGAAATACCTTTTCCACTGTCTCAATCGTATATTCGATGTCTTCATCTGTATGAGCTGTTGACAGGAACAGTCCTTCGAATTGAGAAGGAGGAAGGAAGATGCCGCGATCCGCCATTTCCTTGTAAAATTCAGCGAATAAAGCGAGATCAGCGGTTTTTGCTTTGTCATAATTGACCACTTCTTCATTTGTAAAGAAGAATCCAATCATCGAACCCGCACGGTTAAACGTTAATGGAATTCCGTGTACTTTCGCCGCTTTTGAAATGCCTTCTTCCAGCCGGTCTCCTTTTCGTCTAAACTCTTCATAAGACTCAGGTGTCAGCTGTTTTAAGGTTTCTAAGCCTGCTGTCATCGCAAGAGGGTTACCAGATAACGTTCCTGCTTGATAAATTGGACCGCTTGGTGCAATTTGTCTCATGATATCCGCTCTTCCGCCATAAGCACCGACCGGGAGACCGCCTCCGATCACTTTACCAAGGCACGTCAGATCAGGTGTGATGCCAAAATAGCCTTGCGCGCAGTGATAATCCACACGGAAGCCAGTCATGACCTCATCAAAAATGAGTAAAGCTCCGTATTGCTCCGTGATGTCTCTCAGCCCTTGTAAGAAACCTTCTTGCGGAGGAACAACCCCCATATTTCCTGCAACCGGCTCGACAATGACACCTGCAATATCGTCTCCAAACTCCTGAAAAGCAACTTGAATGCTCTCTAAATCATTGTACGGCACTGTGATCGTGTTGCTTGCAGTCCCTTCAGGTACACCTGGGCTATCTGGAAGCCCTAGCGTTGCGACACCTGAACCCGCTTTAATGAGCAAAGAATCGCCGTGGCCATGATAGCAGCCTTCAAATTTCACAATTTTATTTCTGCCTGTAAAGCCGCGAGCTAGACGAAGTGCACTCATGGTCGCCTCTGTACCAGAGCTGACCATACGAATGACTTCGATGGAAGGAACTCGCTCTGATACAAGCTTAGCTAATTCATTTTCAACTAACGTGGAAGCTCCAAAGCTTGTCCCCTGTTCCGCAACTCGTTGAATGCTTTCAACCACACGGTCATTCGTATGCCCTAAAATAAGTGGTCCCCATGATAAGACATAATCGATGTATTCATTTCCATCAATATCATATATCTTGGCGCCTTTGCCTCGTTCCATAAAAATCGGGTCTGTGTTAACTGATTTAAATGCACGCACAGGGCTGTTGACACCACCAGGCATTAAATGCTGCGCTTCTTCAAATGCTTGCTTTGATTTTTCATAGCTACGTCCCATTTCAACGTCCTCCTGTCTATCCGTTCTTTATTCTGAGAGCCATTTGGCTGCATCTTTTGCATGATACGTAATGATGAGCTCTGCTCCTGCACGTTTCATGCTTGTCAGCATTTCAAGAACAAGCTCTTTTTCAGAAATCCAGCCATTTTGAGCAGCGGCTTTGACCATTGCATATTCTCCGCTCACATTGTAAGCAACAACAGGGAGTGTAAATTCATTTTTGACATCACGCATAATATCTAAATAAGAAAGGGATGGTTTGACAATGAGGAAATCAGCCCCCTCTTCTACATCAGACTGCGCTTCTCTGAGTGCCTCTAAACGGTTTGCAGGGTCCATTTGGTATGTTTTACGATCTCCAAACTGCGGTGTGCTATGCGCCGCGTCACGAAACGGGCCGTAAAAAGCACTTGCATATTTCACAGCATATGACATGACAGGTACATGAATAAAGCCAGCTTCATCAAGTGCCTCACGAATGGCCACAACAAATCCATCCATCATATTGGAAGGAGCAATGATATCTGCACCTGCGCGCGCTTGGCTAACAGCTGTTTTCGCTAAAAGCTGAAGAGATTCATCATTTAAAATTTCACCATCTTCAACGATGCCGCAATGTCCATGATCTGTATATTGGCATAAGCAAGTGTCTGCAATGACCACAAGTTCTGGGAAATGCTTTTTGATCTCAAGCGTCGCTCTTTGAACAATGCCATGGTCGTGATACGCCTCACTGCCCACATGGTCTTTATGATCTGGAACACCAAATACAATAATTGATTTGATGCCTAGGTCGACAAGTTCTTGGACTTCTTCTTTTATAAGGTCCACTGAAATGTGATAAACACCCGGCATTGAAGGGACTTCTTTTCGGACATTTTCTCCCTCTACAAAAAAGATCGGATAAATGAAATCAGATGGTCTTAAAAAGGTTTCTCTGACTAATTCTCTCATTCCTGCGCTTGTCCGCAGTCTGCGGTGTCTGTTAAATTTCATCATTGGTTCAACTTCCTTTCAGATAAACGGCACATCAATTCAAGCATTCCGTCTATCGTATAAGTATCTGGGGTTTCAGAAGAAATCCCGTATTGAAGCAGTGCCTCTTTTGTCAGAGGACCGATCGTCACAAAACAGGTGCCAGAAGCAGCCAGCTTCGCTGCATCTGCCTCCATGGCATGCATAAATGAATGGACAGTGGATGAGCTCGTAAATGTAATAAAATCAAATGATTGCTTCGTCATCGCCGTTTTGAGAGCGGCAATACCTTCCTCATCCTTGACGGTTTCATATAAAATCCATTCCTTTACTTCTATGCCAAGCGGAATGAGGGTTTTCTTCACGACATCTCGAGACAGGTGTCCTTTTGCTACAAACACACGCTCTCCCGGACGCACATGGTCAAGTAACGCATCTGCGAGCTCTTCCGCTATGAATCGTTCTGGTACCACATCCACCTTCAAGCCGTGCTGCTCAAGATAGGCAGAGGTTTTCTCACCTACAGCAGCCACTTTCAAATGCGATAAACTCTTATGTAAATGATGGTCCTTTATGTAGCTCAGAAAAAAAGACGCACCATTCACACTCGTGAAAACAAGCCATTGGCTATTTTCTAAGTCCTTTAAAAAGGCCTGCGCTTTTTCTTTTGTGAGCGTAGGCTCAAACCGAATAAGAGAGGTTAAAACAGCATGGCCGTTCAGCTCTTCAATCTTTTGCTGAAACACACCCGCTTGACGTTCATTTCGAGTGACAAGCACCGTCTGTCCGTGAAGCGATTTGCCTATGGTCATTGGGAGGACAGATCCTTTTTCACCTTGTCGATTAAATCTTTTGCTCCCTTATCAGCCATCTGCTTCGCACATGCTGTCCCAATTGCCTCAGGGTCAGTGCCTGATACGGTTTCTCGAATAATCGTGTGTCCGTCAGCAGATGCCACAAGACCCGTCAGTTCAATTTCACCACGCTCATTCATCGTTGCATAGCCAGCGATCGGCACCTGACAGCTGCCATCCATTTGTTTGAGGAAGGCTCTTTCAGCGAGAACCGTTTTCTTCGTATATTCATTCGTAAATTGAGCGAGGAGCTGCAATAGCTCTTCATCATCCCCGCGGCACTCAATCGACAAAGCGCCTTGGCCAACGGCGGGCAGGCAAGTCTCAGGAGATAAAAATTCCGACACAACCTCTTTGCTCCATCCCATTCTGGACAGCCCAGCAGCCGCTAGAATAATGGCATCATATTCTTCATTTTTCAGCTTTTCCAATCTTGTATCAATGTTTCCTCGAATCCATTTAATTTCAAGATCTGGTCTTTCCTGAAGAAGCTGGGCACTGCGCCGTAAGCTGCTTGTTCCCACAACAGCACCCTTCGGCAGTTCATGAAGACGCAGATGATCCTTCGAAATAAGAGCGTCCCTTACATCTTCACGCTCAGGAATACAGCCAATGACTAAACCTTCAGGAAGAGCAGCCGGCATATCCTTCATACTGTGAACCGCCATATCGATGTCATGATTCAGCATCGCCTGTTCAATTTCTTTGACAAACAGTCCTTTTCCGCCAACCTTTGATAAGGTCACATCTAAAATTTGATCACCCTTTGTCACAATCTCTTTTATTTCAAAAGAATAAGAAGGGTTTAGTTCAGACAGCTTTTGAATAACCCATTTTGTTTGTGTAATTGCAAGCTTACTTCTTCTAGAACCTACTTTAATTGTACGCAATACGTCTTCCTCCCGACAATGCCCTTAAGACTCATCATTATTTATTGAAACCAATGAAAGGTTGATAAACTACCAAGCAGAAAATAATTGATCATCAGCACAATGAATGAACCGACATTCCACAGTGCCACGATTTTGCCCTGCATATTTCTCACCAATCTGATATATAAGTAAAAGCCGTATAAAAACAGCATAATAAACGAACCAAGCACCTTTGCATCTGTCCAGTACAACGTATCATACGAAATATATGCCCAAATGATGCCAAGAATCAAACTAAGCAAGAGCATTGGCACACCAATAATGTTTAATACGTACGCCATATGATCAAGCTTCGATAAATCTTCAATTCTCAGAAGCCATTTTCCCCATTTTTTCTTTTTCAGCAAACGATATTGAAAGAGATAGAGAAGGGAGAAAGCAAATGAAAGTGAAAAAGCACCGTATGATAAAATCGCCATCGTAATATGAATCACAAGCAGTTCACTCGTCAGCTTCCCCGTTAGTTCTGCTGAGTGGAGATCAGATGGTGTAAAGGTGTGAATCGCCATCATGGAAAAACCGATGACATTTGTAAAAAAGACGATAAATTCAACACGCAATACTTTTGTGAGAACAAGTGAAAGTGTCACAAGCACCCACGTATAAAAATATAAACCCTCTGCTACATTCAACACAGGGAATCGGTCTGTTTCCATCATAATATAGAACATGTAGACTGTTTGCAGCAGCCAGACAATAGAAAGCAACCAGAAAGCCATTTTTCCAGCCTTCCGGTTGTGTTGAAGAAAATCTATGAAATAGAACAAGACACTTAGTGCATAGATCAAGGTCGTCGCTTCGCCTAGTCTCGCTACAATGGATTCCATCATCGCTTAATCACTCACTGGCAACTGTAGCAAAGCCTTGTGCCATATTTGGTTTGAACAGCTGAAATGACCCTTGCTCCACCTGTACAGGCTCCATCTTTTGCTCTTCATCTTCAACCTGTAAATCAAAGATTTCTTTGAAGAGTAAAAGTTTTTCCTCTGCATTCGGCTCCGCGGCAATTTCTTTTGCCTTTAAGATAGGATCTTTCAGCATTTGATTAATAATGCTTTTCGTATGTTTATTTAATAGCTTCATTTCACGGTGTGTGAGGTTCGGAAGCTTTCGTTCAATACTCTGCATCGTATCCGCTTGAATCGTCAGCGCCTTTTCTCTAAGTGCAGAAATGACAGGAACCACACCAAGCGTATTCAGCCATTGCTTAAATTCCACAATTTCTGCTTCAATGAGGAGCTCAACCTGCTCAGCCACCGCACGGCGCTCTTTTAAGTTGGCTGCCACGATGCCCTCAAGGTCATCAATGTCATACAAAAAAGCACCTTCTACTTCAGAAATGGCTGGATCTAAATCACGGGGCACAGCAATATCCACCATAAATAGAGGTCTGCCCTTCCGCTTTTTATTCGCACTTTCGACCATTTCCTTTGTAATGACAAATTGTTTCGCACCAGTGGAGCTAATTAAAATGTCCGCTTCGGATAATGTTTTTTCCAATTGGTTTAAGCTTTTAGGCTCTCCTGAAAAACGACCCGCCAATTCTTTTGCTTTCTCATACGTTCGATTGATGACCGTTACTTGACCAATCCCTTGACCTTGAAGGTTTTGAGCCGCTAGTTCGCCCATTTTACCCGCACCAAGAATCAGGACATGTTTATCAGAAAGACGTCCAAAGATTTTTTTCGCAAGCTCGACAGCTGCATAGCTGACAGACACGGCATTAGACGCAATGTCTGTTTCCGCATGAGAGCGTTTTGCAACGGTGACCGCCTGTTTAAATAAATAATTGAAAACGGTACCAATGGTCTTCTCCTCTTGAGCTACTTTAAAGCTAGAGCGCACTTGACCAAGTATTTGTGTTTCGCCAATCACCATGGAATCAAGTCCACAGGCCACACGGAATAAATGCTCAACCGCTCCATCATTTTCATAGAACTTCAAATAAGGAGAGACATCTTCTTTTTCTAAACCGAACCAATCGGCTAAAAATCTTTTTATATAAAACCGTCCAGTATGAAGCTGATCTACCACTGCGTAGATCTCTGTTCGATTACATGTTGAGATGACGATATTCTCTAGAATGCTTTTTTCTTCTTTAAGCTTGGACATCGCTGTTCCGAGCTCGCTCGGTTCAAAGCTCAGCTGTTCCCGTATCTCAACAGGGGCTGTTTTATAATCTAAACCCACAACAAGAATATGCATAACTTCAGCTTGCACCCCCAACGCCCTGTCTAATTTATAATAATTACAATATAGAATTTATTATTTATAATGATTATAACATATATTCATTTTTAACTGGATGAAAATTGTGAACAGATTTCAAAAATGTTGTGATATAGTAGAAAAATGTTCGACACTAATTATGCCATATCATCACTTCAAGCAATTTACCAGATTTGGCGCGTGCGGACAAATGATCTGCTTAAAAGAAGGTGACATCTTTGAAGAAAAAATCCATTTTGCTGCCGCTCACTTTGCTGGCTGTAGCGCTATATGCCATTCTCTCAGGAGGTCAATTTGACATTTGGAAGGATCAAGAGAAATGGTATACACTCATACTGCTTTTTGGCCTCGCTTTCTTATATCAAGGAAAGAAGGAGCAAGAAAGCGCTCATGTGTTTATCGGTATGCTTATGACGGGCCTTTCGCTACACTTTATTCTTCAACCAAAATTAGACCACTGGCCAGACACATTTACGATGATCGTATTCATCGTTGGACTTGCACTCTTTATGAAATCATCTCAGAAAAAAGAATATCGTATTGAAAGTGTTGTTCTCAT
Organism: Bacillus sp. YBWC18; assembly: GCF_002998775.1. Lineage (NCBI taxonomy): Bacteria > Bacillati > Bacillota > Bacilli > Caryophanales > Bacillaceae > Bacillus > Bacillus sp. YBWC18. The sequence continues at coordinate 357,653 of NZ_PVRI01000002.1, forward strand.
TGCACTCGGTCTGTTCCTTTATTTCTTTCAGCAAATTACAAAACAGCTAAGTTCCCTTTCGATCCCTACTTCCGGTTTTGAATTGTACTGGCCTTATGTACTGATTGCTGTCAGTCTCCTCTTATTATTTTTAAAAAGGAAATAACTTATACAATAAAAAGGCAACTGTCCATGACAGATGCCTTTTCTTTTAGCTGTTAATCTTCGCAAGGATGGCATTCCAGGCTTCGTCTTTTCCCTTTTTCGTTTCAGAAGAGAACAGGACTAGTTCATCTGATGGGTCAATGTCGAGTGTCTGTTTGACGACTTTCGCATGTTTTTCCCATTTGCCTTTTGGAATTTTGTCCGCCTTTGTTGCGATGACGATTACGGGAACTCCGTAATATTTCAGGAATTCATACATGTTCACATCATCTACTGATGGCTTATGACGCAGGTCCACAATTTGGACGACTGCTTTTAATTCTTCACGCATTGTAATATACGTTTCGATCATTCTACCCCAGGCTTCGCGCTCTGTCTTTGATACTTTAGCAAAGCCGTAGCCTGGAACGTCCACAAAATGGAGCATATCATTGATGATGTAGAAATTAAGCGTTTGAGTCTTACCTGGTTTAGAAGACGTACGCGCTAAATTTTTACGATTAATCAATGAGTTGATGAACGAGGACTTCCCAACATTTGATCGTCCAGCAAGAGCGATTTCAGGCAGTCCCCCGCTCGGATACTGCTCTGGTTTTACCGCACTAATGACGATATCTGATTTTGTTACTTTCATCTTCCCTCTCCTACCAACGCTTTCTCAAGCACCTCATCTAAATGTGAGACCGGAATAAAGGTTAGTCCTTCTCTCACACTTTCAGGAATATCATCAATATCCTTCTCGTTGTCCTTTGGAAGAATAATGGTTTTCAGTCCTGCGCGATGTGCGCCTAATGCTTTTTCTTTTAGTCCGCCAATCGGAAGCACTCTTCCTCTTAACGTAATCTCTCCTGTCATACCAACCTCTTTTGACACAGGTCGTCCTGTGAGGGCTGATACAAGAGCCGTCGCAATGGTGATACCAGCTGATGGCCCGTCCTTTGGAACCGCACCCTCTGGAACATGGATATGAATATCATGCTTTTCATTAAAATTAGGATCAATGTTCAGTTCATCTGCTTTCGAACGAATATAACTGAATGCCGCCTGTGCAGATTCTCTCATGACATCACCAAGCTTACCTGTTAACAAGAGCTTGCCTTTACCGGGAGAAAGTGATACCTCAATCGACAAGGTGTCTCCGCCAACAGTGGTATACGCAAGTCCTGTGACAACCCCCACTTGGTCTGTCGTTTCAGCCTGGCCATAACGGTAAAGTCTTTTTCCGAGAAATTCAGATAAGTTCTTTTCCGTCACCGTGATGCGTTTGCGGTCTTCAGCCACAATCGCTCTTGCCGCTTTACGGCATATTGCCGCAAGCTGACGCTCTAATCCACGAACACCCGCTTCTCTTGTGTAATAGCGAATCGTATCATAAATCGCTGCTTCACGAAGCTGCAAGTTCCCTTTCTTTAATCCGTGCTCCTTTAGCTGCTTCGGCAGAAGGTGATCTTTCACAATTTCTGCTTTTTCAACCTCTGTATACCCTGCAATCGTGATAATCTCCATTCTATCACGAAGTGGACCTGGAATGGTTGCTAAATTGTTGGCAGTGGCAATAAATAGCACCTGAGACAAATCAAATGTTTCTTCAATATAGTGATCGCTAAAGTTATGATTTTGCTCTGGGTCTAAGACTTCGAGCATCGCAGAAGATGGATCGCCTCTAAAATCAGAGGACATCTTATCGATTTCATCTAAAAGGAACACCGGATTCATCGTTCCTGCCTTGCTCATCCCGCGAATGATACGGCCAGGCATCGCACCTACATACGTTCTTCTATGTCCACGAATCTCAGACTCATCACGCACACCGCCAAGGGAGATACGGATAAACTTTCGGTCAAGTGATTTGGCAATAGATTTGGCAAGTGACGTTTTCCCTACCCCAGGAGGCCCTGCTAAGCAAAGAATCGGTCCTTTTAATGAATTGGTCAGCTTCTGTACAGCAAGATATTCAAGCACCCGTTCTTTGACCTTTTCCAGCCCGTGATGCTCATCATCTAAAATTTCACTTGCAAGCTTTAAATCTAGACGATCTTCTGTATAGATGCCCCATGGAAGATTGATCAGCCAATCAATATAATTTCGAATGACAGAGCTCTCAGCAGAGCTTGAAGGAATTTTTTCATAACGATTCAATTCTTTGAGCGCCGTTTCACGAACAGAATCCGGCATGCTCGACTCTTCGATTTTAGACATTAAAGAACTGACTTCGCCAGTTTTTCCTTCTTTGTCTCCAAGCTCCTTTTGAATGGCTTTCATTTGTTCACGCAAATAATATTCTTTTTGCGTTCGTTCCATTGAACGTTTCACGCGCTGCCCGATTTTCTTTTCAATCTCGAGTACTTCTTTTTCATTGTGAATTAAGCTGATGACCCGGTTCAGCCGTTTTTTGACATCCACTGTTTCCAGTACTTCTTGTTTGTCCTTTAATTTGAGCGGCAGGTGAGAAGCAACGATATCTGCCATTCTCCCCGGTTCCTCAATATCCGTCACTGTTGCATATGTTTCAGCTGAGATTTTTTTTGAAATTTTTATGTATTGATCAAAGTGATCTAACAATGTACGCATGAGTGCTTCTGCTTCTGCGTCCTTTAAATCTTCTTCTGCCAATTCTTTTATGTCGACGGACGTATAGTCCTCCAGCTCTACGTATGATTCGATCTGCGCTCGATTCAAGCCTTCAACGAGTACACGAATCGTTCCATTTGGCAGCTTCAGCATTTGTTTAATTTTTGTGTAGGTGCCGACTTTGAAAATTTCCTCTTCACCTGGTTCATCTATTGAAATTTCCCGCTGTGTTGCTAGAAAAATCATATGATCGTTCATCATCGCCTGTTCTAATGCTTGAACAGACTTCTCGCGTCCAACGTCCAAATGCAAGACCATTGTTGGATAAACAAGTAAACCTCGCAATGGAAGGAGCGGAACATTCTTTTTGATTTCATCTGCCATGTTGATTGACACCTCCGTCACTAGTATGAATCATTATAATATACCTGTTTCAGTCTTGTACAATGTAAAAGACTTGAGAAATGTTGATCTTACCGTAGTATACCCTTTCTTTTTATCATGAAAAAGAAAAAAAGATCTATTTCACTAAAAAATCCCCATATGTGATGGGGATTAAACAGATTTTCTTTTCATTTCGTCTTCTAGTCCATCTTTCTTCTCGTCTGGCGGGTTGACCAAACAATGATCCAGCACTTCTTGGAAGTGCTTCACAGGCACAATGGTGACCCCTTCAATCTCTTTTAAGATCGACTGCTGGTTGTCATAAGGAATAATGACGGTTGTGGCACCAGCTTGTTTCGCTGCCTTAATCTTCGGTATCACACCGCCGATCGGCTTCACCTGACCCTGCAATCCGATTTCACCCGTCATGGCTGTCAGATGATCGATCGGGATTTGATGTATGGCTGAGAAGATCGCGGTCGCCATGGCAATCCCAGCAGACGGTCCATCAATAGGGGCACCGCCTGGAAAATTAATATGGATGTCATATTCATTTGTCCGAATGCCTAAATTTCGAAGCACCGTTAATACATTTTCAACTGACCCTTTGGCCATACTTTTTCGTCTAATGGATTTCGACTGATTGCCAATGCTTTCTTCTTCTGCAATGCCTGTAATGTTGATACTGCCTTTTTCAAGCGCCTTACAGATATTCACTTCAATCTCAAGCAGGGCGCCGCTGTTTGGTCCATAAACGGCCAGTCCATTAACTACCCCCACTTTTGGCTTTTCTGGTACTTTTTGTTCATATCTTGGTGTCAGCTGGCTTGAATGAATGACCCATTCTACATCTTCGATCGTGATGTCTTTTCGGTTTTCCGTGACAGCCATACCAGCGGCAATCTGCACCATGTTGACCGCTTCACGTCCATTTTTCACATAGGATGTTAAAAGGTTCAGCCCTTCATCACTTAATTCCTTTTGAATTTTTTGGACAGCCTTGGCAGCGACGATTTTCAGTTCATGCTGGTCAAGGTCCTTAAAGAAAATTTCCAGACACCTTGACCGGATCGCTGGTGGAATTTCGTCAGGCGTTCTTGTCGTGGCACCAATCAATCGAAAATCAGCCGGAAGCCCATTTTGGAAAATATCATGAATGTGATTTGGGATTTGGGTATTTTCTTCACTGTAGTAGGCACTGTCTAAAAAGACTTTCCGATCTTCAAGCACTTTGAGCATTTTGTTCATTTGGATCGGATGCAGCTCGCCAATTTCATCGATAAACAGAACACCGCCATGAGCATGTGTGACAGCTCCTTGTTTTGGCTGCGGAATGCCTGCCTGTCCCATTGCTCCAGCCCCTTGGTAAATCGGGTCATGCACAGAACCAATGAGCGGGTCTGCGATGCCTCGTTCATCGAATCTCGCGGTTGTCGCATCGAGCTCTACAAAGACCGCATCTTTTTTAAACGGAGAATCAGCGTGAAGCTTCGCTTCTTCCATCACAAGACGGGCAGCGGCTGTTTTACCGACTCCCGGTGGTCCGTAGACGATGACATGCTGAGGGTTCGGCCCGCATAGTGCCGCTTTTAGTGCACGAATGCCGTCTTCCTGCCCTACAATATCTTGAAACCCCTTTGGCCGGACTCTCTCTGATAAAGGTTCACTCAGCTTGATTGACCGCATCTTTCTGAGTGCTTCCATTTCTTTCTTTGACTCTTTGTCTATCGTCACCTTTTGTGTGCGCTGATTTCGCAGTAAGTTCCAAAAGTACAGCCCGATGACGATACCAAAGAACAGCTGTATGAATAATACGATTCCTGTCCAGCTCAATCGGTGCTCCCTCCTTCATCTATCGTATGTATTGGTTTCTGTCTGCTAGTATTTCCTAGAGCTGGACGGAATAAACACAACTTCCACGATAAATAAAAAACTCCTGAATCAAAAAGATTCAGGAGTGAGACTACTCTTATGCAGATGTTTTCGTATCTTTATTGACGACTGTGCCGTCCTTTAACACAAGACGCGGCGACTCGCCATCAGCAACCGTTGCACCAGTGATCACACATTTTTCAATATCATCACGTGATGGAAGGTCAAACATCACATCAAGCATGATGCCTTCAATGATTGAACGTAGACCACGAGCCCCTGTTTTACGCTCAATTGCTTTTTTCGCAATTTCGCTAAGAGCATCTTCTTCAAACTCAAGCTCTACATCATCAAGCTCAAGCATTTTTGTATACTGCTTAACGAGCGCATTTTTAGGCTTCGTCAAGATCTCTACAAGTGCTTTTTCATCTAACGGCTCTAAGCTTGCAATAACCGGTAGACGGCCGATGAATTCCGGGATTAAACCGAAGCGAAGCAAGTCTTCTGGGAGTACTTTTGATAGAAGGACTTCTTTTTCAAGATCTTCGATTTTATTTTCCGCACCGAATCCAATGACTTTTTGACCTAGGCGGCGTTTGATGATTTGCTCAATGCCGTCAAAGGCTCCACCACAAATAAAGAGGATATTTGTTGTATCGATTTGAATGAATTCTTGATGAGGATGCTTACGTCCACCTTGAGGCGGTACACTAGCGACAGTTCCTTCAAGAATTTTCAATAGTGCTTGCTGAACACCTTCCCCAGATACATCACGAGTGATAGAAGGGTTTTCTGATTTTCTTGCTACTTTATCGATTTCATCGATGTAGATAATGCCTTTTTCCGCTTTTTCTACATCATAATCGGCTGCTTGGATCAGCTTTAGTAAAATATTCTCTACGTCTTCACCAACATAACCTGCTTCAGTTAATGATGTTGCATCTGCAATCGCAAATGGCACATTTAAAATACGAGCAAGCGTTTGAGCAAGTAAAGTTTTACCGCTTCCTGTTGGCCCAATCATAGAGATATTACTTTTTGAAAGCTCAACATCATCAATCTTGCTGTTGGAATTGATCCGTTTGTAGTGGTTATACACCGCTACAGCTAAGGATTTCTTCGCATTTTCTTGTCCGATGACATATTCATCAAGAATCTCCCGAATTTCATGAGGCTTCGGAACATCCTTGAATTCAACTTCTTCCTCAGTGCCGAGCTCTTCTTCAACTATTTCCGTGCAAAGCTCGATACATTCATCACATATATATACGCCAGGTCCTGCGACCAGTTTACGCACTTGATCTTGCGTTTTTCCGCAAAACGAGCATTTTAATTGACCTTTTTCCTCGTTGAATTTAAACATTCTTTCACCCCTTATTCTTCTTCACTTGCCTGTAGCTAACAGTCAGCTACCTTTCTGGGTCCAGTATGTATGCATTTTACCATACTTTCCTAAAAGACGGTAATGATGTGTTTCTAACACTGCACATTGAGATATGTATAACAGAAAGATGCGACTTACACTATCGTTTCCAAAAGAAGCGATGATAAGTCAAAAATTGTACAAAACAAGGCACGAGTCACTCGCGCCCTGTTTTATTATTATGCACCATATTAACGGTTTTCTACAAGAAAATCAATTGCTTTGCGAACTTTTAGATCTTCTTTCATTGCGTCAGTAGATCCGATCGCTTGTTTGATATTTTCAATTGGCATGTTGTATGCTTCAGCCATTTTTGAAAGTTCTTCTTCTACTTCTTCATCAGACACTTGTAAGTTTTCTGCAGCAGCAATTGCTTCAAGTGTTAGGTTAGATTTCACGCGTTTAGCAGCATCTTCTTTCATTTGCTCTTTCAGCGCATTTTCATCTTGTCCTGAGAATTGGAAGTAAAGCTCAAGGTTCATTCCTTGCATTTGAAGGCGTTGTTCGAATTCTTTCATCATACGGTCTAGCTCTGTGTCAACCATCGCTTGAGGGATGTCAACTTCCGCATTTTCTGAAGCTTTCTCCACTAGCTCTTCACGAAGTTTACCTTCTGCTTCGTTTTCTTTCGCTTCTTCAAGACGTTTCTTCGTTTTTTCAGTTAGTTCAGCAAGAGTTTCTACTTCTTCATCAGCATCTTTCGCGAACTCATCGTCAAGTGCTGGAAGTTCTTTTGCTTTGATTTCGTGAATTTTCACTTTGAATACAGCTGGTTTACCTGCAAGGTCTTCAGCATGATATTCTTCTGGGAAAGTGACTTCTACGTCTTTTTCAGCGCCTGCTTCAAGACCAACTAACTGCTCTTCGAAACCAGGGATGAATGAACCTGAACCTACTTCAAGAGAGTAGTTTTCAGCTTTTCCGCCTTCGAATGCTTCTCCATCAACGAATCCTTCGAAATCAAGCACAACTGTATCGCCGTTTTCGATTGCGCCTTCTTCTTTGACAACAAGCTCAGCTTGACGGTTTTGCATGCCTTTTAACTCTTCTTGTACATCTTCATCAGTGACAGTAGCGTCGTCTTTTTCTACGTTAAGACCTTTGTAGTCACCAAGTTTCACTTCAGGCTTCACTGTTACTTTTGCAGTGAAGATTAAGCTTTCGCCTTTTTCGATTTTCTCAACATCGATTTCAGGGCGGTCAACTGGCTCGATACCAGCTTCGTCGATTGCTTTTGGATATTCAACTGGAAGAAGAATATCTAATGCATCTTGATAAAGAGATTCTACACCAAAACGCTGTTCGAAAAGACCACGTGGTACTTTCCCTTTACGGAATCCAGGGATCGATACTTGCTTGACAACCTTCTTAAACGCATCATCAAGTGCTTTGTTAAATGTTTCAGCATCAACTTCTACAGTTAGGACGCCTTCGTTACCTTCTTGTTTTTCCCATTTTACTGACATGTGTGTTTCCCTCCAAAAATCTATTCAGATTGTGCGTTGTTACATTCTAAAGCATCATAAAGACTTCGTCCAATCAAAAACCACGCACGCCGCTCAAGAAGCGGTATTATGTATACAACATTTGACTTGATTATACATATCGTCTTTCAACCGTTGGAATCTACAACTGCACGATATATGCACAAATACAACCATTATATTATAACATAACAAGTCCGTCTTTCAACTAAATCGACAAATTACAAATAAGAAATTTCTTCAATATCTTTCAGCATTGTGCAAGCTTCTCTCAGCTCTCGTTCATTAAATTCATACAATAGATGCAATTCTTCGAGGTCAATCTCAATCCCGTGCATTTCATAGCCGACTTTATGAAGTGCTGCTGCCCAAAGATTCGGATCTGTGTATTTAGGAAGAAATGGATAAAGCACAAATAAGTGCCGGCGCCATAACTCTTCCACGCCTTGGTAAAGGGTTGGGTTCTCATTGCCGAGTGTGTCATCGAGCTTACGAAGGACTTGCTGAAGTAGCGGCATCTGCTCTGGCTTAACAGCCTCAGAAGGAACAAGCGTTAAAGAATCACCGAATTTCGTCACATGAACCGGCTTTGCCACATCATGATCTGACAGAAGCTGCAGGATTAATGATTTGACCAAAGGGTTTCCATCAGGCTTTTGTAAGATCGTATTTAATAGACCCATGTGTGGTGTGATGTTCCGGTCTTTCAACGAATGGATGAACTGCACCTGCTCTTCTGGCCGCTCAAGCATATCATCTATATTGATTTCGCCGCCGTCCTCCTCATCATCATCTAAAATCTGTTCAGGCGATTCAATCATTTTTCTACTAAATTCGAGCAGCTTGTAAAAATGCTCCGCGCTTTCTGCTGGAAGGTGGTTTTCCTCAAGTACTGCCTCAATTGTCTGCTTCACTTCTTCATATTCTTTCAGCTGAATTAAAATCGTCATATACACTTGAAGCACGGTGAAGTAATGACCATATCCCTCATGCAGCATCTTTTCACAAACACGCTTTGCATCCTGCAGCTCGCCCAGCTCCAGAAAACAAATCGCCATGCCGAGGTGAATATCGGATTCTTCATCGTCATCATAAGATTTAGCTTCTGAAAACAAGTGAAGCGCCTCTTGATACTGTTTATCTTTTAATGCTGCCATTCCTTTTTCAATCAGTCTTTCTTTCAGACCAGGAAACAAAATGACATTATCTTTCTTCTTGTCATGTTTCATGCTTACGTTCCTTTCGGGCGCATATTTTTTATCAGTTTACCAACGAAGGTTAGTAAACACAAGTAACGAGAGGTTTTCATGCAAAAAAGAAGCCGTCACACCTCGGGCGGACGGCTTCTTGTTGTTTACGCACGCAGCCAGCTGCTGCGCTTATCTTCAAATGCTTGAATGTCATCTTCTAGTAGTAAAGTTAATGAGATCTCATCATAGCCATTCAGGAGCATTTCTCTCCAGTGAGGATCCACATCAAAAGGAGTGATATTCCCTTCATGATCTTCTATTTGCTGTTTTTCCAGATCAACCGTCATCTCATACCCTTTGTTCTCATATGACGCAGCGAATGTTTTCCACACATCATAATCAAGACGAATCGGAAGCATCCCATTTTTAAAGCAGTTTTGGTGAAAAATATCTGCGAATGATGGTGCGATGACAATTTTGAAACCATAATCATCAAGTGCCCAAGGGGCATGTTCCCTTGATGATCCGCAGCCAAAGTTTTCTCCTGCGATCAAAATGGATGCTCCTTCATAAATCGGCTGATTCAGCTCGAAATCAGGATTTGGGCTGCCATCGGCTAAATACCGCCAGTCGAAAAAGGCAAACCGGCCATATCCTGTTCGTTCAATTCTTTTCAAAAATTGCTTCGGAATAATTTGATCTGTATCTACGTTGATACGGTTAAGCACAGCGGCTTTCCCTTTGTGTGTGACTAAAGGCTCCATCTATGACAACTCCTTACACGACTGTTTTCTCTTGATTAAACTTCCTGACATCGACAAATCGGCCATGTATTGCAGCCATTGCAGCCATTGCCGGGCTGACAAGATGCGTTCTCGCACCTTTTCCTTGACGTCCCTCAAAGTTACGGTTTGATGTGGATGCGCAGCGTTCGCCTTCTGGTACCACATCGTTATTCATGCTAAGACACATACTGCAGCCAGATTCTCTCCATTCAAATCCTGCTTCAAGGAAGATTTCATGAAGACCTTCTTCTTCTGCTTGCAATTTGACGCTTTGAGAGCCAGGCACGACAATCGCTCTGACATGATCAGCTACCTTTTGTCCTTCTATCATAGAAGCTGCTTGGCGTAAATCAGTCATTCTTGAGTTTGTACATGAGCCGATAAACACATGCTCAATCGTAATATCTTCAATACGCTGATGCGGATGAACACCCATGTATTCGTACGCACGAATCGCTTCTTTTTGATCATCCTCTTGTGCAAAATCCTCAGGTCCTGGGATCGACGCATCTACAGGCAGCACCATTCCTGGGTTAATTCCCCATGTGACCATTGGTGAAATCTCATTCCCATCTAAAACAATCGTTTTATCATAGGTTGCACCTGGATCTGTTTTAAGTTCTTCCCATTCTTTAATCGCTGCTTCGAAGTCTTCTCCCTGCGGTGCATATTTGCGGCCGCGGCAATATTCAAAGGTGACTTCATCAGGTGCAATCAATCCTGCTCTTGCGCCTGCTTCAATCGACATATTACAAACCGTCATGCGTTCATCCATCGTCATGTTTCTGAATACTTCCCCAGTGTATTCAATCACATAACCTGATCCGAACTTCACGCCATGCGCACCAATGACTGCTAAAATGACATCTTTGGCCGTTACCCCTTTTTGCAGCTTTCCGTCTACTCTAATTTCTAATGTTTTCGGACGCTGCTGCCAAAGCGTTTGTGTGGAAAGTACATGTTCAACCTCACTTGTACCGATTCCAAAAGCAAGTGCGCCAAACGCGCCATGAGTTGATGTATGACTATCTCCGCAAACGATTGTTTTCCCTGGCAGTGTCAACCCAAGCTCCGGTCCAACAACATGGACGATCCCTTGATCTACACTGTGAAGGTCAGCTAGACGGACACCAAATTCAGCACAGTTGCGCTCTAGAGCACTCACTTGTTTTTTAGCAATCTCATCTTTGATCACAAATCGATTCACAGTCGGGATATTGTGATCCATGGTCGCAAACGTGTTTTGAGGTCTTCTCACCTTTCGTCCTTTTTGTCTTAATCCTTCAAATGCTTGAGGTGATGTCACTTCATGCACTAAGTGCAGATCAATATATAAAAGGTCTGGTTTCCCCTCGCCGCTTTTGACAACGTGCTGATCCCATATTTTTTCGATGATTGTTCGAGGCATAACCCTTTTCCTCCCTCTACCTAATTCCACAAGATTCTATTTATACAATTGTTTTCACGCGCTGCTTGAGTGCGTCTACAACTGCATGAGTGATGTCTTCAGTTGTTTGATACGTTCCCTCTTTTGCCGATAAGTCCTTTGTTCGTTTGCCAGAGGCAAGAACAGCTTCCACAGCTTCTTCTATTGCAGCCGCTTCTTCTTCTAACGCAAAAGATGTTCTAAGCAAGCTAGCTGCCGACAAAATGGTTGCTAGAGGATTTGCGACGTTTTGCCCCGCAATATCGGGTGCTGAACCATGAATCGGCTCATATAAATGGAGGCCGGTGCTTGATAGACTGGCAGATGGCAGCATACCGAGTGACCCAGTAATCATTGAAGCCTCGTCACTTAAAATGTCACCAAACATATTCTCTGTCACAATGACATCAAATTGAGCAGGCTTATAAATCAGCTGCATGGCGGCATTATCAACGAGCATGTGCTCATATTCGACGTCTGGATATTGAGAAGCCACTTCTTCTACCGCATCCCGCCATAGTTTACTAGAAGCAAGAACATTCGCTTTATCCACAGACGTTACTTTTTTCCGTCTCGTTAAGGCCATGTCGAATGCTTCTTTTAATACACGGACAATCTCTTGCTTTGTATAAAGAAGCGTATCAACCGCAGCTTCTTTTCCTTCTTCATCCGTGTAACGCTCGCTTGGTTCACCAAAATAGAGACCGCCTGTTAATTCACGAACGATGACAAAATCGACTCCGCTAATGTGATCCTGTTTTAACGGTGACGCCTCGCTTAAGCTATCGAACACTTTGACAGGACGAATGTTTGCAAATAAGTCCAGTTGTTTACGAATAGCGAGCAAGCCTTTTTCCGGACGAAGCTCTGGCGGGTTTTGATCCCATTTTGGTCCGCCGACTGCTCCTAATAAAATCGCATCAGCGCTCTTGCATACATCAACCGTTTCTTTTGGGAGCGGATTGTTTTTTTCATCTATTGCGATACCGCCAATGAGCGCCGTTTCGAATTCGAATTCGTGTTGAAATTGAGCCGCTGTCTCTTTGAGGACAGCGACCGCTGATGTCACAACTTCCGGTCCGATTCCATCGCCGGGCAAAAGTGCAATTTTCTTTTTCATGAGAACCTACCTCCTTTCCTATGAAATCGCGTGATGTTTCTCAATTTCAATGAGATTTGATTTAAAGATTAAATGCCTGTTTACTGCATTGACGTAGGCTTTCGCCGATGCTTCCAGCACATCTTGCGCCACACCGCGTCCAGCTGTTTCTTTTCCTTCTATTGAAACAGTGACGTATACTTCCGCTAGTGCATCTCTGCCTTTTCCATTCGATTGAATACGGTAGTCTAGCAAATGAATTCTTTCCTCCATACAGCGCTCCAGCGTGTTGTACACAGCTTCTACACTGCCTGCGCCTGTAGCTGCTTCTTGAATGACTTCCTGCGTTTCTTGATTTTTCAGAGAGACCGTTGCTGTTGGCATTTGTTCTGTTCCATAGTGCACTTGAAGACTTTCAAATTCGTAGCCAATTTTTCGGTCTGCTACTTTTTCTTCTAATATAATAGAGATCAAATCATCATCAGTGATTTCTTTTTTCTTCTCCGTCAAGTTCTTGAAGGTTTCGAAGAACTTATTGATTTCTTCTTCTGTTAGTTTAAAGCCTAGCGTTTTCATACGGTCTTTAAACGCATGTCTTCCGGAGTGTTTCCCAAGGACAAGTACATCTGTTGTCACACCGACAAGCTCTGGAGATATGATTTCATAGGTTGTTTTTTCTTTGAGGAAACCATCTTGGTGAATACCTGATTCATGTGCAAAAGCGTTGTTGCCAACGACTGCTTTATTGCGCGGTACAATCATTCCTGAGTATTTGCTCACTACATCACTTGTACGCTTAATTTCATTCAATTGAATCGTTGATTCGACCTGGTAGAAGTCTTTTCGAATATGAAGAGCGACTGCAATTTCTTCTAAAGCGGCATTCCCTGCACGTTCTCCAATTCCGTTAACAGCTGTTTCAATTTGATTTGCTCCATTTTCAATGGCTGCAAGTGAGTTTGCTACAGCCATTCCTAGATCATCATGACAGTGAGCAGACAAATTGACGCGGTCGATATTTGGAACGTGTTCCTTCATATATTTAAAGATATTGCCGTACTCTTTTGGCGCTAAGTATCCAACTGTATCTGGCAAGTTAATGACACTTGCCCCAGCGTCAATGACCTTCTCTACAATTTCTGCTAAGAAAGCTAGATCTGTACGACACGCATCTTCTGCGGACCACTGGACAACCGGAAAACGTTCTTTCGCGTATTTCACCATTGAGACAGCCTGTTCTACGACTTCTTCACGTGTTTTCTTTAGTTTATGCTTCAGATGAATATCAGAAGTAGCGATAAAGATATGAATTCTTGGTTCCACTCCATCTTTTAACGCTTCCCATGCAGCATCGATGTCACCTTTCACACATCGTGCAAGACCAGCAACTGAACAGTTTTTGATCGTTCTAGCAATTTCTTGTACGCCTAAGAAATCCCCTCGGGATGAAGCGGGAAAACCCGCTTCAATGATATTGACCCCAAGGCGCTCAAGCTGCTTTGCAATGATTAGCTTTTCTTGTGCATTTAAGTTCACTCCTGGTGATTGCTCTCCATCTCGAAGTGTTGTGTCAAAAAAATTAATTTTCCGCACCGACGCTCACCGCTTCCTTTTTCTTTCCTTGTTTGACGAAAGGCATCATTTCACGAAGCTTTCTTCCGACGATTTCAATTTGGTGCTCATTTTCATTTGCATTGATCGCATTGAAACGTGGACGATTCACTTGGTTTTCAACAATCCATTCTTTTGCAAATGTTCCGTTTTGGATATCAGTCAAGACGGCTTTCATAGATTCTTTTACGTTTGCATCCACAACGCGTGGTCCTGATACGAAGTCACCCCATTGTGCTGTATCAGAGATTGAATATCTCATGCCTTCTAATCCTTCTTCATACATTAGGTCAACAATTAATTTCAGTTCATGCAGACACTCGAAGTATGCAAGCTCTGGCTGATAACCAGCTTCTGTTAACGTTTCGAAACCTGCTTTCACTAGTGAAGTAAGACCTCCACAAAGGACCGCTTGCTCACCGAATAGATCCGTTTCCGTTTCTTCTTTAAATGTTGTTTCAAGGACGCCTGCTCTTGCTCCGCCGATTGCTTTTGCATAAGCAAGTGCTTTGTCTTTCGCTTGGCCAGATACATCTTGATAGATAGCAAATAGGGCAGGTACACCAGCGCCTTGTTCATATGTTCTTCTCACAAGATGTCCTGGACCTTTTGGAGCCACAAGATACACATCTACGTCACTTGGAGGAACAATTTGATGGAAGTGAACGTTGAATCCGTGTGCGAAAACAAGTGAGTTGCCTGCTTCTAATTGATCTTTGATTTCTTCGTCATATACTTTCTTTTGCTGCTCATCTGGTAGTAGTACCATGACGACATCTGCTTGTGCTGCCGCTTCTTTTACTGTGAATACTTGATGGCCGTCTTCTTGTGCTTTTGTATAAGATCCGCCTTTTCTCACGCCGACGATCACATCTACGCCGCTTTCTTTTAAGTTCAATGCATGTGCATGACCTTGTGATCCATACCCAATGATAGCAACCTTTTGACCATTTAATACGTTTTCTTGAATATCACCGTTATAATATACTTTTACCATTTGACTCTCTCCTTTTGTTTAGACAATTGAAATTGTTTTATTTGATTGCGGCTTTTGCTGATTATCTCTCGCAAAGGCCGTGGTGCCAGTTCTGGCGACTTCTTTAATGCCGTATGGCTTAAGTAATTCAATGAGTGCTTCAATTTTTGAAGACTCACCTGTCACCTGAATGACGACACTCTCTCTGCTTACATCTACAATAGAAGCTCTAAACGGTTCAATGACCCCTGTGATCTCCATTCTAGATGCCGGTGCAGAAACGACTTTTATCAAAGCCAGCTCTCGCTGAACGATTGATTGGTTTGTAATGTCTGTTACTTTGAGAACATCAATTTGCTTGTTCAGCTGTTTTGTCAGCTGTTCGATGTCTTTCTCTTGGTCTACATGGACGACGAACGTGATGCGTGATACATCTTGAATCTCAGAATGGCCGACCGTAATGCTTTCAATGTTGTAGTGTCTTTTGGTAAAAAGGCCAGTGATTCGGTTCAGTACGCCTGATCGATTTAATACAGTCAACACAATAATTCTTTTCAAGGTTTCACCCCCACCATCTCATGAAGTCCTTTCCCCGGTGCGACCATCGGGAATACTTTTTCATCTCTCGCTACATTGACATCGATGAAAACAGGCTCTCTAGAGGTTAACGCTTCTTCAAGCTTTTCTTTCGCCTCTTCGTCTGATGAGATTCTGATTCCTTTAATGCCATAAGCTTCAGATAATTTAACGAAGTCTGGCTGCTCTGAAAATTTAGAATATGAGTAGCGTTCTTCGTAGAAAATTTCTTGCCATTGTCTTACCATTCCAAGGCTGTGATTATTCAGAACAATCACTTTCACTGGAAGGTTCAGCTCACGGATAACGGCAAGTTCTTGCAAGGTCATTTGGAAACCTCCGTCTCCTAAAATCGCCACAACCGTTGCCTCTTGATCAGCCAGCTGAGCGCCGATGGCTGCCGGTAAACCGAAGCCCATCGTACCAAGGCCGCCAGATGTGACCCACTTATCTGCATTTTCAAATGGATAGAACTGAGCTGCCCACATTTGATGCTGTCCGACATCAGTTGCCACAATGGCTTCACCTTTTGTGAATTGATGAATGTATTCAATCAGCTTTTGAGGCTTAAAGCCCTCTGCTTCGTTTTCAACGTACCAGAGCGGATATTCTTCCTTCCACTCATCTAATTGGTTTTTCCATTTGTCTGATTCCCCTTGCTTCCCGTCTTGCTTGATCAGCTCTTCAAGGACTAGCTTACTGTCTCCAACAACCGGGATATGGGTATGAATGTTCTTACCAATTTCCGCCGGGTCGATATCAATGTGTGCTACCTTCGCATGTTTCGCAAAGTGATTGAGGTTGCCAGTTACCCTGTCATCAAATCTTGCACCGATTGAAATGAGCAGATCACATTGGTGAAGGGCCATATTCGCCGCATATGTGCCATGCATACCAGCCATCCCTAGAAATAGAGGATGCTTTGCTGGGAATCCGCCAAGTCCAAGCAGTGTATGAGCGACTGGGATTTGCTGCTGCTCTACATACTGCCTTAATTCTTCAGATGCTTTGCCATGAAGAACGCCAGCTCCTGCTAGAATGACTGGTTTCTTCGCTCTGCTTACAGCTTCTACTAATTTGCGAATTTGCAAATAGTTCGGCTCGACTTTTGGCTGATAACCAGGTAAATCAATTGGCTGATCGTATTCAAACGTTCCTTCAATGCCTGCCACATCTTTTGGAATATCAATCAAGACTGGACCAGGTCTGCCTGTTGTTGCGATGTGGAACGCCTCTTTAATGACACCCGGTAATTCCTCTAGATTTCTTACTTGGTAGCTGTGCTTTGTGATTGGCATTGTGATGCCGAGCACATCTGCTTCCTGGAAAGCATCCGATCCAATGACTGAGGTTGCCACCTGTCCTGTGAAGACAACAAGAGGAAGTGAATCAATCATTGCATCTGCAATTCCTGTGACAAGGTTTGTCGCTCCAGGTCCTGATGTTGCAATGACAACACCCGGTTTGCCAGATACTCTTGCGTATCCTTCTGCTGCGTGAATCGCTCCCTGCTCATGCCTTGGCAGGACATGAAATAAACCAGAATCATAAATTTTATCGTAGATCGGTAAAACCGCTCCGCCTGGATATCCGAAAATGACTTCTACTTTTTCTCTTTTGAGTGCTTCAATTAACATGAGTGCACCGTTCATCGTTTGTGGTGCTTTAGATGTTTCCGTCTCCACTTGTACATTTGTCCCCATTTGATTTCCTCCTCTTTGTCTTGCTTCAGTCAAGTCTTTTCACCCTTTTCTATTCAAGATCGAGATTTTAGACCATATAAAAAAGCCTTCTCACCCACAATGACACTACTTTTCACTAGGTCAAAGGGGCGAAAAAGCTTTGTTTTTCGCGGTACCACCCTTGTTCACGACAAAATCTGCTGCCGTCTCATGGACATCTTTCATCCATTTTGGTAACGAGTGAGCAATGTCACTCGGTCTGCCCTACTATCATTTCAAGCAGACACTCAGAGGTGAGTTCACTTTAGAAAGTAACACCGGTTTCCAGCTACCACCGGCTCTCTGTAGATACTGACTCTAAAGCTACTAGTCCTCTTCAACGTTTATCGATATCTATTTAGCTTGCGTGAATGTTTTCATCTGTAAATACGACTTTTTCTCCTTCTTCAACCACTCGCTTGCGGAATTGTTCAAGAAGTTTGTTTGTGTGGACCCCAGGTTTCCCTTCACCGATTGTACGGCCGTCAACCTTTACAACAGCGATCACTTCGGCTGCGGTTCCTGTCAGAAAAACTTCTTCTGCTGTATACACATCGTGCCTTGTGAATGGTTCTTCTTTCACTTCGTAGCCTAAGTCTTCTGCAATCTCCATGATGGCATTTCTTGTGATGCCTTCAAGAGCGCCGATATAACCTGGCGGTGTATAAAGCTTACCTTTTTTATAAATAAACACATTGTCTGCAGAACCTTCTGCCACGTACCCTTGATCATTCAGCATCAGCGCTTCACTCACACCGGCCATATGGGCTTCGATTCGGACAAGGATGTTATTCAAATAATTTAATGATTTCACTTTTGGGCTCAGTACATCGGGACGATTTCGTCTCGTCGGTACCGTTACAATATCAATACCCGTTTCATATAGGTGCTTTGGAAAGATGGCCAGCGGCTCTACAATGATCACTGTGTTGGCTCTCCCGCAGTTGTTTGGATCTAAACCAAGATCACCAGCTCCTCTTGAGACAACAAGACGAATATAGGCATCCTTTAGGCCGTTCCTTTCAACTGTATGAATCATTTTTTCCGTGAGTTCCTCAAGTGAATATGGAATGTTCAGCATAATGGATCTGGCGGAATCATACAGGCGGTCTAAATGTTCTTTCATTCGAAAGATATTTCCGTTATACACGCGTATCCCTTCGAACACACCGTCACCATATAAGAAGCCATGATCATAAACTGAAATTTTTGCATCCTCTTTTTTCACGAGTTCATCGTTTAAAAAGATCCACTGTTCCTTTTGGTCTTCCATTTTCAGTGAGCACCCTCTCTTTCAAGCAAAAAGTAGTTGAATTTTCAGACACTTTTTATTGAAGCCTCTCACGCTTGCTCTGCGTGTTTGTTTAGCTTTTGTTGAACCCATCTTACGCCGCTTTCCATACAGTGTCAACAGCATTTTTAAAATTATTAGACAATTTAGACTAATCAAAATTAAATGTATACGCTTACACCTTTGCTAGACAAGGAATGAAAAAACTTAAAATTTTTTGTATTTTTTCTTCAATTTATTTACTTTACCTGAACGCTTTTCTTTTGAGAAAACGTTTGTCATATTTTTTCACATCGTTTTTAATGAATACTGGTAGATTTCAACGCTTTTGATTTTCTTTCGGCATGCCTTTCTAAAGCGTTTTCCTATGAATTTATGATAGAATGAGAGCATCTTATAGAAGGAGGGCAATACATGGCTAACATCAGAGGTTATATCGGAACGTATACAAAAGGAGACAGTAAAGGCATTTATACTTTTACATTAAATACGGACAAGCAGCAGATCGAACAAGTAAAAGTAGCTGCTGAACTTGAAAATCCTACATATTTAACCGTCTCAGATTCTCAAAAATTTGTGTATTCTGTTGTGAAAGAAGGGTCACAGGGCGGCGTGGCTGCGTATCAAATTGATGCAGAAACCGGCACACTTCGTTTCATCAACCAAGAGCTTGCCGATGGCGCTTCTCCTTGCCACGTCAGCGTGGACAATCAAACAAAAACAGCTTTTACAGCAAACTATCATAAAGGAACAGCAGAGATGTATGAAATCGATGCTGAAAATGGCTCAGTCATCCGCACGCTGTCACAGGCGCAGCATGAAGGAACTGGACCAAACGAAGACCGTCAGGAAAAACCGCACACTCACTTTATGGGTCTGACACCAGATGAACAATTTGCAGTGGCTGTTGACCTTGGGACAGATGGCATTTATACGTATAAGAAAGAGGGCGACAAACTCGAGCTCGCTCATACATTTGAAACAAAACCAGGCACCGGTCCTCGCCATATCACATTCCATCCAACGAAACCTGTGGCATATGTGATGACAGAGCTAAGCTCAGAGGTGATTGTGCTTCGTTACTTTGAAGATGGTCATTTCGAAGAGATCCAAACGATCGCAACCATTCCAAGCGACTTTACAGAGAACAATCAGGGCAGTGCCATTCACGTCTCTTCAGACGGGCAATTTGTTTATGCAGGAAATCGCGGTCATGACAGCATTGCGATTTTTAAAGCAGACGCTGACGGCCAATTAAGTCTTGTCGAGATTGCTTCCTCTGAAGGAAACTGGCCTAGAGACTTTGTGCTTGATCCAACTGAAGAATTCCTCGTCGGTTCAAACCAAGAATCTAGCAACCTAGTGTTATACAAACGCGACAAAGAAACAGGACGACTCACTGTCTTACAATCAGACATCGCCGTTCCTCATCCAGTTTGCGTGAAATTTTTAGGATAAAGAAAAAAGCCTCCGTTTTGGGGGCTTCAGCTTGGACAAAGGGCTAAAATGAACTTTATTTTAGCCCTTTGTCTTCTTTTCAGCGTGCAGACGGCATCCCGCCATCTTCAAGCTTTTGATCAATAAGAGACGTATCGGTTTTTTCACCGAACCATTTTGACAGCCTGTCCTTCGCTTTTCCTTTCACATCATCATCAATGTACATCGCTACTTGGAGCAGAGCAAATGTGATCGCTCCTAAATCATCTGTGTAGCCCACACCAATCAATGTATCAGGGATGAGGTCAATAGGAAGGATAAAGTATCCGAGTGCCCCAATAATAAGGGTTTTTGCTTTGACAGGCACTTCGGGTTTTTGCAATGTATAGTAAAGTAATAGCACAGCATAGACAAGAGAGACACCAGCTTTTTGTGCCGTCTTTTTTAACTTTTCCCAAAAGGCATGATCATTAAAATGCTTCTTCGAACGCTTTAATAGTTCTTTTTTCTCAGAACGGTTCATCATATCGCCTCCTTCTACAGCATAGCCCTTTTCCCTTCGTTATACAAGATATCCGGCAATTCGACAAACAAAAAGCAGCAGAAAGCTGCTGCATTCTACTGCTCTTTGTAAAACTTTTCGATCGCCTTATCGATGTAGACCCATCCTTTATAAGACACATGAATTGTATCTTTAAAGAAGTAAGGATCGTATTCATGTTTAGTCAAATCTGCGACTTCATACCCGTTATCTCGAATTTGACGATTGATTTTCTCATAATACTCTGTACGCCCCTCTTTCGGGAAACCAGTATAATCATACCATTTCCCGTTGACAGGAATCGTCACAAACAAAGGCTTCGCCCCTGCCTGCTTTAAAATATCCAGCATGATTTGAAAATCTTTGTATTCTGGTGATTCCGCATAGGAGTGGCCTTCACGAGAATCCTTCATCTTTTTCATGATCGGTTTCAGCTTGCGGTCAAACAGTTTTTGATTAATATAAAACGGGTTGTTCCCTGCTTTTTCCGCACCTAAGACACTTGATTCTTTTTCAAGCTCAGTCCATGTTTTTCCTTTGACAGAAGGAGACGGATGAAGCTTACGCTCTTTCCCCGATCCAATTGTATAGTACATGTCTTTCTTTTGAAGCATGCCATAATACATTTTTGCAATAGGAGAAATCGCGCCATAAGCGAATTTGTTCCCAGAAAGCTCTGCTTTAAAAAGTTCTGTGATGACCATGTCGTTCTTTACAGCTTTAAACGTCATGATTCTCTTGATCAGCTCTTTTTTCACAGCTGGATCAATTTCTTTATTATAAGCGAGATTAAGCGCTTGAAGCGCTGAATAGTTCGGTGCAAAGTGATTCTCGTCTGAACCCCATTTCACAAACCACTGCGGGGACACGATAAACACAAGCTTCTTCCCTTTTAATTCATCCATATGCGCTGCAAAGTTCATCGCATGAATTAATGATTGCGATCCACCTTTTCCAATAAGATAAGGTGTAAACCCTTGAGGATTCTCATGAAAGAAATTCGAAGGGTGATATGGATCAAAACGTGATAGTTCAGAAGATCCATAGATCGGCAAATAAGTTGGATCTTTTAGCATTTCATCTTGTAAATAAAGCCCCTGGAACATCCCCGGATCTAATTCTGTGGCTGACTTTTGTAATTTGTCTTTTGGGATCAGATGTGAGAGCCATGCATTTGGTACAAGAAGAACACCAATGAATAGAACAGCCGCTAAAATAAGCGGCCCAAAAAAACGCTTTTTCATTACTTCATCTCTGCCAGCTGCTCAGCAATGTGATTCGGTGTATCCCACACATCACGATCGAACTCTGTAATCGGAACAGTAATTCCGAGCTGACTTTCAATTGCCATAAGCAGTTCTACTGTACCAAATGAATCTAGAAGACCTTCTTCAAAAATTGCAATCTCTGGATTTTCTTTCACAACGTCGTCCTGACAAACCTCTGCAATAATACCGTATACTTGATTTTTAAATTCCATAATTTTCTACTCCCTTAATGATTAATGATGAAATGGTTTTCCTGAAAAAATATAAAATCCGAAACAAATCACATGGAATGTAATAATGATCGACACAACCATTGTGACCTTATTATCCGGCCACCACTTGTGCTTTTTATTCCATTTCTCAAATAAATTGTAACCGGACATCACAACTGCGTGATATAGTCCGTAAATAATATATTGAAGTGCTAGACCATGCCAAGCACCCATCAATAGAAAGAGGACAAAGTACCCAATATTTGATACAGCCATACGGTTCTTGATCCACTTCTTTTTTGTCATAAAGAACACAAATCTCATAAACACGTAGTCTCTGAACCAGAAGGAGAGGGACATGTGCCAGCGATTCCAGAAGTCTTTAATGTTCCGGCTGATAAACGGTTTGTTAAAGTTTTCTGGTGATTTAATGCCCATCATATAACTCACACCAACAGCAAATGCTGTATACCCAGCGAAGTCAAAGAACAAATACATACTGTACGCATACATATACGTTAACTGTTGAACAAAGTGACTGCTGCTAATGTGATGAATATTCATGAGAATATACGTGTGAATCAGATAACCAATAATGAACTTATATAAGAAGCCGATAAAAATTTTATGAATACCAGCGTATAGAAGATCACTGTACGCTTCCTTTTCAGGCGGCGTATCCATATCCTTTTCAAACCGGCGGTAACGATCAATCGGACCTGATGAAATCGTCGGGAAAAAGACAATGAAATAGACCAAACGATGAATCGGAATTTTCTTCTTAATCAAGCCGTCTCTTGTCTCGATAATTAACTGGACACCTTTAAATGTTAGGTACGAGATTCCTAAAAAGCTCAGCCAGTTCATTGGCGGCGGTTGATGCGGCTGATGAGTTAAAAAGAACGGTAAAACCTTTGAGAGTACAAGCGGCAAAATAGATGCCACCACTGCCATATAGAAGACAGACGCTTGATTCGCCTTCAGCCGGTACGAAAGGTACAAGCGGATGATCAAGATTTGCCACACTGTAAACAAGAAGAGCAGCAATGCGCCATGTGCATCCTTTGAGAAAATAAGCGCGAGCGCCACAACCGTTGCAAACATGTTGTAGCCCTGCATTCTTTTGCCGCGAAGACCAAGAATGATCGTCGGCAAAAGAAGAACACCAATTAGAATGAAGAAAAAGAATGAACTAAACGGAATCATAGAAGAACCTCTTTCGCGATTCTTTTACGATCAACCTTCCCGTTTGGCGTCATGTACAGCTGCTCAAGATAGACAAACTTTCTTGGAATCATGTACGCAGGCAGTGAATCCGCCATTTCTTTCTTAATTGCACTTGTCAGCTGATATTCTTTTTCAAAAGAATGCGCTGCTGGAACAATGGCTGCAATTAAGTACTCCACATGACCGTTTGGCTGGAACGGCACAATCACACAAGCATTGACATAGGTTGTCTCGCTCACATGATATTCAATTTCTTCAAGCTCCATCCGGTATCCATGCAGCTTAATTTGATAGTCCAGACGGCCGTGGCACGTAATCAAACCATCCTGCGCCACACCTGCATCACCTGTACGGTAAGCAGGGCGTCCTTCGTATTCAAAGAACACTTTATCTGTTAAGGCTTGTTCACCTAAGTAGCCTCTCGTGACGCTTGGCCCTACGATGACAATTTCCCCTTTTTCACCATCAGGAAGGGTCTTGCCTTCTTCATCTAAAATGACGATATCTGTATCCGGTTTGGCGTAGCCGACTGGTAAAGAATCGTGCTGATCAAGAATCGCCTGCGTGACTTCAATCGATGTGATCGCAACAGTTGCTTCAGTCGGACCATACGTATTAAAGATCTGCGCTTTTGGAAAACGCTCAAGGAGTGCACTTGCTACAGATACAGGAAGTGCCTCTCCGCAGAACAAGAAAACTTTCAGCTCTGGTAAAAGCTCTCCTGTAAAGGAAGGGTCCATTAAGCACATTTGCACAAAGGAAGGTGTTGATGTCCACACTTCAACGTCAGATTGACCGAGTGCTGCAAACATATCCTTCGGCTTATTCACTAGATCTTTCACTAAACAGTAAAGCGTGCCGCCTGATTGAAGCGCTGGATACAAATCCATCACTGATAAGTCAAAAGAAAATGGTGCTTGATTTAAGAACGTGCGCCCCCCGCCAATTGGAAAGTCTCGGCACATCCACTCTGTAAAGCTTTCTAAATTATTGGCTGTTACCTGAACGCCTTTCGGTTTTCCGGTACTGCCAGACGTATAAATGATGTAAAAGACATCATCCTGTTGAACCCACTGCGAGGATGGCGGTGCTTCTTTTTCAAGAGCTAAAAGAGATGCCGCACTTTTCACTTCAATGTGTTCTTCTACATCTAATACATTCTGCTCATTTGCACAAATCAACAGACTGGCTTTTGAGCTTTCAATAATTGAGACGATACGCTCGGCAGGGATTGAGATGTCGACCGGAATATAAGGTCTGCCTGATTTCACACTGCCTAAGAAAGAAATCAGCATCTCTGGCTCCATATGACCGTATACAATGACAGGTGCACTGTCTGTTGCAACCGCATCGATCGCACCAGCCATTTGGTCTGATAGATGCCAAAGCTCATCATATGTGATCGAAGCATGTTGAGAAACAAATACTGGCTGTGTTGGTTTCGTTTGTTGGTATTCATGAATCGTGTGTAATAGTTTCATAGTCTAATCTCCAATTAAAAATCGTTGTAAATGAATGATCCCGTATTTGCTGTATGGAATCCGTAAATAAAGAACAATAATAGCAAAATAAGTAAGTAAAAACTTGTATATCCTATCCATTTTACAGACTTATTTTCTGATAGTTTTTTGAATAGCATATTGATAACCTCTTTTCTTTTGACACTTATAGAGACGCATGAATCATTAAAAGAGTTTCATATCAAAACATAAAAATTTTAAGAAATCATGAAAGAAAGATGTCTAATCGATAAACGTGTCTCTAGGCAAAGCTGTCTTATTGTAACAAAGATTTAATGTATTTGAAATGAAATTCCAGCTTAAATTTGCCTTAAAATTGGTGAAAGCTGTCGAATAAACACAAAAACCACCTAGTTTGCCTAGATGGCTTTGATTTCAATTACTTCTTATATTTATTGACTTCGAACATGAGAATGTTTTTGAACACCACATAATCCTTTTTACTTTCAAAGGGACCTTTGTTGTTGTCATGCTCATCAATTTCATAAAACCCTGGTCCTTCTCCGGCATCACGCTTTTTGTACCAAGATAGGAAGGCGTTGACTTCTTTCATGGAGAGGTCATACTCTTTTTGCAAACCATTGACCATTGTGATGATGAGAAGAGCATCTCCGTCTTCATCGATTGCATCGTCTTTAGGCGGTGTGGTTGGTTCTGGGTGTTTGTCGCCTGGATTTGTTGAATCATCTTTTGGTGGGGTTGCTGGATCCGGGTCTTTGTCACCGGGTGTTTCTGTGTTGTTTGGAAATTTTAGGTCTTTTAAAGATAAAGAGATAACAGATTTGTAGTTTTTGTCTGCAGTCTCTGTATAATTCAAATTATAATCTCGACCGCCTAAAAGGTATAACATATCCCCAACAACTACTGATGAAGCTCCTATACGCATATTGTGGTAAGGCACATCTATTCTAACTAATTCTTCTTGTTCAGTATCATATACAATTAAATTTCTTGGTGAACTAGCGGGAAACACCATGTTATTTTTATAAGATACACCATTCAAATAACCATTGACAAATCCTTTTTTCTTTGCAGTCCAAACTTCTTTTTTAGCGTCAAATTCAAAAACTTCATGGTTATCGTTTTGGCCAAAGATGTAAAACTTCTCATCTAATACTAGACCGATTGCTCCTTTGATTTTAACATTTAGAGGGGCTTCTTCTTTCCATGTTTGCTCAGAAAGGTCATAGCTAAAAAACTCTTTTCCACCAAATACATAAATTTTATTTCCAATAACACCCGCTTGAACGTTATATGAGCCTTTTGATTTGCTAACAAAGGGAATATCAGGTAGCGTTTCCCATTCATCATTTTTTGTATCATACACTTCGAACTTATCATAAGTAAAACCCGTATGTTTTCCAGCAAGGACATAAATTTTTGAACCTACTACTACTGATGCTGCTCCTCCTCTACCAGTAGGTATATCTTTCTTTTTAGTCCACTTATCGATAGAAGGATCATATTCTAACGTTTCATTAAACGCATTGAACCCACCAATCACATAAATTTTCCCATCCACAGCATTAGCTACAGCTCCCACTCTAGCTGTGGGCAAATCAGCTAATTGATTCCATTCATCCTTCGCCGCATGTACCATTTGAAATGACTGCGTGAATGAAAGGATTACTAGTAATATCATGACGATCCATTTTTTCAAAAATAACACTCCCTTTTCATTATCTTACTTCTTCATTATCGGAGTGTTTTTTAATTTTTATAGAATAATTGATCTTTTTAAGAGAAATTAATAGTAAAAAGGCATCAAAATTACTAAAGAAATCCGCTTAAAAAGATAAATTCTATTAAACATTGCCTGAGTCTATATACAAAGAACAATAAAAAGAACCCATGATTTCATGGGTTTCTCATCAATCCATTATTAGAAAATCCGTCACAAGGCAAGCAGGTTCTCCGTTTTCATCATCCAGCCCCCAAAAGCTTGGATACATCCCGTCACCGAAGCCTGTTGTAAACATAGCAATGTCCACCTTGTCATGCTATGTTATTAACTATTTCTTTTGAATATTTCTTAATCAATGTTTCGCTAATACTGCTTACGATATAGATCGCAATCGCTAAAATCAGCATCAACGGAAACATGCTCAACCGATCATCTGCAACATAAACAATGATAGCCACTACGATTGCCGTTAAAAAATGCTTCACCGCCTCCTCACCCCTTTGTATATATCATATACATTTTATTACACAAAAGATTCAATTGAAATAATTTCCACAAAATTAACAAGTTTCGTTTGTTCCGCTCTTAAAGTAGATTGCTATCCGACCTTATGTTGTTCGTACAATCTCTATATGCTAAAATTAACCAAAATATACATATAATGGATTAACCAGGAGGTCATTCAGTGACGCAGCAAATCAAGCCATCCAAAATGTTATTAATTACTTTACCCAGCGCTATTATTGCCCTTGTGATGATCTTAGGGAAAATTGATACACCTGTAACAAATGTTTTATTTTATATTGTGGCTTTCGGTGTTATGGGTTTAGTTGTTTCAAGCTTAATAAAGGACTACAGGAAAAAGAAAAATTAACTCCACGTTTAGGGAGCTATAGTTCCTAACTGATTGTAACCTCTCAATCCATTACTGTTGGAAGATAAATGGCCGTTAAAAATCCGCCCTCAACCCGCTCCCAAAAAACTAATTTTAAGCAAAAAACCGAACTTAAGTTTCAACAAACGAAAAAAGCTTGAAATCCTTTCATATCAAGGATTTCAAGCTTTTAATTTAGTACGTCCCAGGAGAGATTCGAACTCCCGACCGACGCCTTAGAAGGGCGTTGCTCTATCCAGCTGAGCTACTGGGACATGTTGTTATGTAGTGTTCTGTTGGTGAGTACCTCACCGACAAGATTTATTATATTACTATTGTTCTTTAAAGTCAACGGTTTTTCGAAAGTTTTTTTCATAAGGGGCAAATGCTGCACCCTTATGAAATACCTTCCAATGTGACAGTGTTTTCGAGGTCTTGTATGACCAGACCTTCGTCTGTGAAAAACTGTACGTTTGCTTCGCTTCCATCTAGTGTCAGTATCGCATAGCTGCGCTCTTTACGCATTCTTGGCAGGTGCACGCTGCCTGGGTTAATGAGCAGTTTTCCTCTTAGCAGTTCACTGCCTGGGATGTGCGAGTGGCCAAAGCAGATAATGTCTGCGCCCAGCTCTTCTGCACGGTAGTAGACTTGAAGCAAGGATTGTTTGATGCCATGCAGATGTCCGTGAGTGAGAAATAGTTTTCCGCCTCCATCAAGTGGGAGCAGGAGCTCTTCTTCAAAATCGCCCATAAAGTCACAATTTCCTTTGACGACTTTGTATCCTTCGAGTGCTGGGTGGTTCGTTTCGAGTTCTGAATCTCCGCAGTGAATCATCATGTCGACTTCAGCCGCGTGCCGTTTGGCAATGGTTTGAAGTTCGTCTGTGAGTCCATGACTGTCACTCATGATGAGTATCTTCATGGCTTCATTCCCCCTTATTCATTTGCGTCTAGCAGTGATGAAAGCTTTTGAAGCGCGACCGCTCGATGGCTGATCTTGTTTTTCTCCTCTGGTGATAACTCGGCCATCGTCTGGTCTTTGTCTTTGACGATGAAAATGGGGTCGTATCCGAAGCCGTTTTCGCCGATTGGTTCCTCTGCGATGAAGCCTTCTACTGATCCTTCTACCGTCTTTGTTTCTTTGCCCGGTATGCTGACAGCCAGGGCACATCTGAATCTGGCTGTGCGGTCTTCTTTTTCAATTCCTTGCAGTTCG
The DNA here is from genome assembly GCF_002998775.1 of Bacillus sp. YBWC18. Taxonomy (NCBI): domain Bacteria; kingdom Bacillati; phylum Bacillota; class Bacilli; order Caryophanales; family Bacillaceae; genus Bacillus; species Bacillus sp. YBWC18. The sequence continues at coordinate 386,184 of NZ_PVRI01000002.1, forward strand.
CTCAGCACTTTTTCCACATTCTCAGCATCGTTTTTATGCTCACCAGCGTATCTCGCTGAATATACGCCAGGTTTTCCGCCAAGATAGTCAATCGACAAACCGGAATCGTCTGCAATGACCATTTCACCTGCTTTGGCTTGAATCGCCTCGGCTTTGATGATGGCATTTTCTTCGAAGGTTTGTCCTGTTTCTTCAATCTCTTCAGTAAAGCCGATGTCTGCTAGTGTTTTGACCGTGAATCCTTTTGGCTCAAGAATGGCTTTGAATTCTTTCGCTTTGCCCGCATTGTGCGTTGCAATGATGGCTGTTTTCATCCTGATCAAACCCTTCTTTTTATTCGATGACTTCTCCTGTCACTGCTTTTTGCTTTTCGATTAATTCTTTGATGCCCTTTTCGGCTAAATCAAGCAGTCCGTTTAGCTGTTCTCTTGAGAATGTCGCTTCTTCGCCTGTCCCTTGAAGTTCAACAAAGCGTCCAGCGCCTGTCATGATGACATTCATATCTACTTCAGCTGAAGAATCTTCTTCATAATTTAAATCTAACAGAAGACCCTGCTGAGAATCAATTCCGACGGATATCGCCGCTAAATAATCAGTGATCGGGTTTTCTTTGATAACTCCTTCTGCTCGAAGCTTTTGAATCGCAAGTGTCATGGCGACAAAAGCACCGGTAATGGATGCTGTGCGTGTTCCGCCGTCTGCTTGAATGACATCACAGTCAATCCAAATCGTGCGTTCGCCAAGCTTTTCTAAGTCAACGACTGCACGGAGTGCTCGTCCAATTAAGCGCTGAATCTCCATTGTACGTCCTGTCACTTTTCCTTTAGAAGATTCTCTCATCGTTCTTTGTGCGGTTGCTCTTGGAAGCATGCTATATTCTGCTGTAATCCAGCCTTTTCCTTCTCCTCTTAAAAAAGGAGGTACGCGGTCTTCGATGGATGCGTTACAAATCACCTTCGTATTTCCCGATGAGATTAAGACAGAGCCTTCTGGATGCTTAATGTAGCCTGCCTCTATTTCAACTTTTCTTAATTCGTCATATTGTCTTTCATCTAATCTCATGATTTACCTCCATTACGATATACATTCCGCGCGGGTGCCAGCGGGGTTCTCCTACTAACTTTGACAACCTAGGCTCGTTCTAATCGCTTGGAATAAAAAAGAGGCAGCGAATATGCATGCCTCTTTTTCTCCATTATATCAATGTGTGCCGTTAAAAACTACCTGTATTCACTTGTTCTGGTCTTGAAACCGGCTTTGTCAGCTCTGCTCCTTTTTCGTTCACAAGCTCAGCCTTGCCGTTTACCTTAACCGATACGCTTTTGACGTCCGGCAGCTCTGTTAATGTGAGCACAATGCTATCAAGAACTTTTTGTGAAATGACCTTTTTCTTTTCATCTGCACTGCCAAAAATGGATTCGTTGAAATCAAGTGTCACATGTCCGTCTTTTACTTTCGGGACATCATTCAGCTTTACATCTTGATCAAAGTCTGTGAGCAAATGGCTTTTTTTGCTTGGTCCAGAGACGAGCTCATCAATGGCTGCTGTAATCGGATCATCCTCGTCTTTTGGCGCTCTTTTGGTCACAGGAACATAGTACGTCTGTTCATCAGATTCAGCTAAGTAGTAAACCGTCACCGGCTTTGTCGATGTCATATCAGCGGCAGCCTCGTGCTGAATATTTATACCGTCTTCTCTGCTTAAATCATCGGAGATCGGTGTACCGTTCACAGGCATTTCTTTTAGTTCATGTCCATTCATTTTCAATTTGACTTTGGCGACAGAATCAAACTGCGTTAACGTCCAAGTGACAGATTGCAGGATGCGCTGTTCGTCTTCTTTTTTATAGTTTTTAAATTCATTTGAAAAATCCACTACGGCCGTTCCGTCTTTAATGTCGACAGATACGCTCGTGTCGGCCGGCAAAACAGCTCGGAACCCATTTGGCATGAGGTTAGAAATCGGTCCTCCGTCCACGAGATATTCAAGGGTTTGTTTGGCACTTCCTTCGTTTTTCGGCAGCGGAATGGATTGAGAGACGACATACCCGTTTTTATCAATTAAATATAATTCTCTCATGACTGTATCTGCCTTCTTCTCTTCTTTTCCTTCTTTGGCTGTTTGTTTATCTTCTTTATTTTCTTTCACATATGTGACGTTTTGTGGCGGGTCAATCTCTGTTTTCGCTTGGTCTGTTTGAAACAATCCGCATCCTGACAAAAGCATGGCTGACGCGATACACGTCACAGCTGCTGTAGATCCTTTTTTCAGCATACTTTACCCTCCTCTAGTAGTTTGTACTACTATGTATACGAGCTCCTCATGTGGATTAGACCCTTTTCATAAAAAAATAACCCACCTCAAGAAGAAGCGGGTTATTGCTGATAGACCTGTTCAAGTGATACGGTTTCGACCTTCCCTGGGAGGTAGCCAAACCAGTCACGAGCGATGTTTTGAAAATTTTGCTGCTGCCCTGTTGTATAAAATGTATGAACAGGTGCTTCTTGAGAAGTGTTTAACAGCCCTTTATAGGAAAGAATCGTACTGGCTTCTCTAGCTGTCTCATCCCCTGATGAAATAATGCTCACATCACTGCCCATAAAGCGCTGAATCGGCTCTTTTAAAATCGGATAGTGCGTGCAGCCAAGAATGAGCGTATCAATTCCTGTTTCTTTCATTGGTTCAAGGGAATCTTTCACGACTTCATCTGCTGTCTGATCTAAAAATGTACCGCTTTCCACAAATGGGACAAGCAGCGGACATGCCAGACTTTGAACCGCTAGTCCTGCTTTTAGGGATAGCAGTGCTTCTTTGTATGCCTCGCTTTTGATCGTATTGGCTGTACCAATGACACCAATCTGCTGATTGTTTGTCACCTTGATGGCTGTACGGGCGCCGGGCTGAATCACGCCAATGACCGGAATATCAAGCGTTGCTTTGATTTCATCTAGTGCGATCGCCGTCGCTGTGTTGCATGCGATGACGAGCATTTTAATATGGTGATGTCTTAATAAGTAGTGTGCCATTTCCCAAGTATATTGAAGAACCTCTTCTTCTTTCCGAGGGCCATACGGGCACCGTTTTGTATCGCCTACGTAAATGATTTTTTCTTTTGGCAGTTGTCTCATGATTTCCTTTGCAACGGTTAAACCGCCGACGCCGGAATCAATCACGCCGATTGGTTGATCCAACAAAATCGCCTCATTTTCTTTTCATTTGCTGCTGTAGTTTCGTTAAGGATTGGTTGAAAACGATGGCTTCTTCTTCTGAGAAAGCCCCTAGAAGTTCACTGACGTATTCTTGGCGTTTGATAATCACTTCTTGAATGATCCGCTCGCCTTCAGGTAATAAATGAATGCGAACCACGCGGCGGTCAGAAGGATCTTTTACTCGTTCAACAAGTTCACTTTTCTCCATTCGATCAATTAAGTCGGTGGTTGTACTGCAAGCCAAATACATCTTTTGTGATAGCTCACCTATTGTCATATCTCCGAATTCATAAAGCCACTGAAGCCCTACAAATTGAGGAGGTGTAATCGTATATTGATTCAGGATTTCTCTGCCTTTTTGCTTAATAATTGCAGCAATATGGCGCAATGATTTCTCAATCTCTGCTACATGGTCGAACTCATTCGTTTCCATTTCATTGATACCTCACTATAGCATCTCACTTTGATTAAAACGTACATTCCTATTTTCCTCGTTTTTCAGAGAAAATGCAAGAAGAGACTCATGGAAACCATATAGAAATAACCGGTTCCTCCCTAGTGTGGAAGGAAAACCGGCTGACTTTAGAGCTCTAGCTCACCCATACGCAGAAGCTCGACGACGGCCTGTGAACGACCTTTGACTCCTAGCTTTTGCATGGCATTCGAAATATGATTTCGAACAGTCTTTTCGCTAATAAAAAGCTCGCTTGCAATTTCTTTAGTTGTTTTATCTTGGACGAGCAATTCGAATACTTCTCTTTCTCTTTTGGTTAATAGCGGCTTGGATTGAAACTCTTTCTCCTTCAAGTATTGTAACCCTCCTTGCTAAGGTGAGAGCTCTAGTCTCTATAGAATGGGATTCTGTATAGTCGAGATATCATATGCCGGGTGCCCGAGGTAGGTGACGTTAAAATCGAGAATTCCCGCATATGAGCGTCCAATTTGTGCGCTTTTATCAGCACAAAAAAGGACGAGTCTCCTATCCGAGACATCGTCCTTTTCATACACGTATTTAAAAGATAGAAATGGCTCCTGTTAACAAAGCGATCAATGTTGTAAAAAGGGCTGTTAACACAGTCCACAGCAGTGCGTATTTTTGCAAATCGCCAATATCTTTGTTCAGCATACTGACAAGAAGCAGCGTTGAAGCCACAAGAGGGCTCAGCAAGTGAACAGGCTGTCCTATAATAGAGGCACGTGCAATCTCCACCGGATCAATTCCGTATGCTGCGCCGGCTTCAGCCAAGATTGGCAGCACTCCGAAATAGTAAGCATCATTTGAAAGAACAAATGTAAATGGCATACTCGTTAAAGCGACAATGAGTGGAAAAAATGAGCTGTAGGAATCCGGAATCATGTAAATGACCAAATTAGCAATGGACTCCACCATTTTTGTCCCCGAAAAAATGCCTGTGAAAATTCCTGCTGCAAACACAAGGGTAATGACCGTTAAGGCATTTCCTGCATGCGATAAAATTCGCTCGCGCTGATCTTCAACCTTTGGATAGTTGATCATGAGAGCGATGACAAATCCAATTAAAAAGAGAACTGGAATCGGTACGATATCTAAAACAAGTGTCGCCATCACCGCAATCGTCAAGAAGAAGTTAACCCAAATGAGGTTGGGTCTTTTCATGTCTTCTACTCCATCTTCGATTGACGCTGCCAATTCAGGGGAGATCGAGGCCTCTTCTTTGTACTGAATCTCTGCAACCCCAATTCGTTTCCGCTCTTTTTTTCCAAGCACATACGCAGTAAAAAGAATAAAAAGACCGCCTCCAACCATTGTTGGAAGTAATGGAATAAAAAATTCACCAGCATCTAATCCAAGCGCCGCGATGGCACGGGTTGCCGGACCGCCCCAAGGCGTCATTCCGCTCATAATTCCTAAAGACAATAATGAAATCGTTCCTAAAATTAACGGGTTCATCCCAATTCTTAAGAAAAGTGGCAGCATAGCTGATACGGTAATCATGTAAGTTGTTGTTCCATCACCATCTAATGCAACAAGCATAGACAAAATTGCTACCCCAAAAGCAATTTTGACAGGATCACCTTTCACAATACGTAAAATGAGTTTAATCAGAGGGTCAAATAATCCAGCATCCAGCATGACACCAAAAAATAAAATAGCAAATAACAATAAAGCAGCAGACGGCGCAACCGTTTTGAGTCCATCAAGCATCATATCCCCTAATCCACTGTAAAACCCACCGATCAATGCAAATACGATAGGTACAACGGTTAAAGCCACCACCGGATGCATACGTTTCGTCATAATAAGAAATGTAAATGTCAAGACCATCAAGATCCCTAAAATAGCTAGCACTTCATATCCCTCCATCCTCTTCTTCACATGATCTGCAAGCGCCCCTTTGCACTTGCAACCTACATGTTAGCGCTTTCTATTTCAAGGATATAATAGCTTTTTTTATAATGAAAATATCGATTTTTTCGTATATTCAATAAATTTCTTTTATAATTAACCTTGCTGATTTCTTAAAAACTCAATGAACGCTTTCACAACAGATAAATGAAGGGAGTCTGGCTGGTACATAAGCCATGTATCTCTTAAAACAGGCTGTCCATCTTTATACGAAAGACCTTTTACAAATAACTCATCACTTGGTCTGAGGCAAATTTCTGGGACAATGGCATAACCTAAACCATGCTTGACCATCTCTTTTGATGTATCCTGGCGGTCTGTCTCCATCGTCACAAGTGGAGGCATGGTGAACGTTTCCTGCCACCATCTGTTAATCAATCGTTTTAATGAACTATCTGTATGATAGTCAATGAGCGGCAGATTTGGGAGGTCTTTCAGCTGGATTTCTGATTTTGAAATGATACAAAGCCGCTCTTTATCGAGCAAAAACCGTTCTCCATTCCAGTCGTAATCCCCTCTTAAAATGCCTAAATGTACACTTGATGTCCCTAATAAATCCATGACTTTTGTGCTCCAGCCTGTGTTTACCATAAATTGAACATGTGGATACTGCTTAGAAAATTCTTTTAAAATTTCTGGCAGCTTATACTGAGCAAAGTTACTTGAGACCCCTAACCGAATTGTCCCTTTGACCTTTTTTTGCATATTCAGCATGCCATCTTTCGTTTGTTGGAGCTGTTTGAGCATGTCATTTGCGTATTTAGCCAAGTACTCGCCCTCTGACGTAAATTCGATTCCTCGTTTTCTTTTAAAGAAAAGCTTCATATCAAACTCCTCTTCAAGCTGTTTCAATCGATAGCTTAAGGCAGGCTGAGAGACAAATAATTTTTCTGCCGCTTTTGTGATGTTCTTTTCTTCATAAAGCACCTTTAGAAACCGCCAATCTTTTTCATCCATTTTATGCCCTCCTTTTTTACTAATTATAAAATATTTTTATCGATTATTCTCAAAATAATGTATTTAACTTATTTCTTATTATACTTTACCATTTTGATTAGATAAACAGTTCATTAAAAAATTGAGGGTGAGAGTAATGAGAAAAGTTCCAATCACAATCATGCGAGGCGGTACAAGTAAAGGGGTATTCATTCAAGCAAACAATGCACCATTTGAACACGATGAGCTCGAGGCATTTCTACTAGACATTATGGGCAGCCCTGACCGGCTGCAGGTCGATGGAATCGGCGGCGGTAATTCTTTAACAAGCAAAGTGGCCATTATCGATAAAGCCACCCGCCCAGATGTGGATGTGAACTATACATTTGCACAAGTCAGCATTAATGAGAGATTTGTCGACTTTAAAGGAAACTGTGGGAACATCTCATCAGCTGTTGGACCATATGCCATCATTAAAGGACTTGTTCAAGCGGTCGAGCCCATTACGACTGTACGTATCCTCAATACCAACACAAATAAAGTCATTACAGCAGAGGTCGAAGTCGAAAATGGAGAAGTAAAATTTGAGGGACAGGCAGAAATTCCAGGAGTAAAAGGGACAGGTTCTCCCATTTATTTATCTTTTGAAAATCCTGAAGGTGCTGTCACAGGTAAAACCTTTCCGACTGGAAACAAAATTGATACGATTCAAACAAAGTTTGGAGAGATTCCCATCTCGATTGTTGACATTGCAAATCCAATTGCCTTTATTCGTGCCAAAGATATTCAATTAAAAGGAACTGAATTGCCTGAAGAGTTTACAGACGAATTATTGGATGATTTAGAAGAAATTCGTTCTATCGCTGCTGAAATGTGTCACTTTGCACCAAAAGAAATGGCGACATTACAGTCTCCAGCTGTTCCAAAGCTTGCGCTCATTAGCGAGCCTGCTGATTATGTAGATACTAATGGAATCTTGAGAAGAGTAGCCGATATGGACATCATCGTTCGTATGCTATCGATGCAAAGACCGCACCAAGCACTTGCCATTACCGGCTCTGTCTGCGTGACAGCCAGCTGTTTCTTGGATGAAACGCTTCCGGCTCAGCTGTTTAAAGGGCATGACGACACACTTCGTATTGGGCATCCTGCTGGGATTATGCAAACTGAAATTGACATCTCTCAAAACAGAGTCAAAGTCATTCGAACCGCAAGAGAAATTCTAGACGGGGTTGTCTTTACAAAACAAGACTATATCGTGCAGCCTCAGATCAAAAGAGAAGCCTAAAGCAGACGAGAACATCGTCTGCTTTTTTTAATGTTGAAGCGGGGCATCAATATCTCCAGCAGAATGAGCTTTTATCTGCCCTTTCTCATCTTTTAACTGGAGATGACCGTAGCGGTTGACTCCGCAGCAAATGCCTTCTTCCCATGTTTGTTTTTCACGATCTAACGAAATGCGAAGGGGCTTGTTGAGACGATATAACCGTTTGTTATAGAGGGCAGTGAGTGCTTGAAACCCTTCATTCTGCCAGCGTGAATGGTACTTTTCAAAAGCCGCTGCCAGTTCTTTCACTAGCTGATCGGCTTTCACCTCTGTCAGCTCTGATAAGCAAATGGTTTTGTACGGGACATGCTCCGGCTTCGTCTCTACATTGATGCCAACACCGATATAAATGGAACTGCGGTCTGCTTCAATTAATGTGCCGGATACCTTTGCTTCATTAATGAGAATATCATTAGGCCATTTGATCGCCAGCCGATCCTCCGCTCTCATGAGTGGTTTCAGAACATCATAGATTGCTAGTGCTGTCAGCGGGGCGATCGTTGACTGGGTGGAGAGTTCTGCTGGCGGTAAGACTGTCATGGTGACCGCCACATTCCCTAAAGGTGTTTCCCACGGCCTGCCGAGTCTGCCTCTTCCTGCTGTCTGCTGGCGTGCATAGACAGCAAATGAGGGCTTTTCTCCTTGCTGCATGAGCCTTTTCGCTTCATTATTTGTACTATCAATGGTGTCATATTGAAAAATCTTCATGTGTTCTCCTCTTGTTTCTTCTTGATATGATGCTTTTATTATAACAAAATGAAGCGTGCATGTTGATGAGCCAGCATGTTACTCATTTCGCTGCGCCTGAAACGTCTCTTTTTCTTCCTCTGTAAACGGGACAGATGCGCCTGTGTCTTTACTAATTTGCACCATGGTGACTGAGCCTGTAAAGCAAGGTTCCTGCTGCTCATTTTCTCCTAAATAATGAAGGATGAGTGAGCTTGATCCGACCTTTTCCGGCTTGACATACACACGAAGCCTCTCCCCAATCTCTACCTGCTTGATGTAATCACATTGCAGGTTTGCGACGACTGTAATGGTCTCCCTCACACGTTTCATCCGTTTATCAACAATTCCCGTCTTTTGAAAAAAGGCAATTCGTGCCTCTTCGAAATACACAAAAGGGGTGACATTGTTCATATGGCCAAACATATCCGTTTCTGAAAAACGAACGGTGGTTTCGACATAAAATCGAAAGGATGCCCTCCACTCTTCAAATGGTTCTTCAATATATGACGGCAATCTCACTTGATCATCTCCTTATTTGGAAACAAAACGCCTCTCCCGTATTGGAAGAGGCGTTTGTTTATATGTTGCATCCAGCCTCTTAAACACTCATCATGATTGGCAAAGAGGACTGAATGTGATGTTATTCTGCGTGATCGCTTCCGAAGAAGTTACGGAATGCTTGTAAAGTTGTATCTCGGTTAAGTGCTGCAATTGACGTTGTCAGCGGGATTCCTTTCGGACAAGCCTGCACACAGTTTTGGGAGTTCCCGCAGTTCGCAAGACCGCCGTCCCCCATAATTTCTTCTAGACGGTCAGACTTATTCATCGCACCTGTCGGATGTGCGTTAAATAAACGGACTTGTGAAAGCGGTGCAGGGCCCATAAAGGAAGACTTATCATTCACGTTTGGACAAGCTTCAAGGCAGACACCACATGTCATACATTTAGAAAGCTCATACGCCCATTGACGTTTTTTCTCAGGCATTCTTGGTCCAGGACCGAGATCATATGTGCCATCGATCGGTACCCATGCTTTCACCTTTTTCAAGGAATTGAACATCCGGCTTCTATCAACCTGCAAGTCTCTCACAACCGGGAATGTCTTCATCGGCTGAAGACGAATCGGCTGATCTAACTGATCGATGAGTGCTGTACATGACTGGCGCGGTGTTCCATTAATGACCATGGAACAAGCTCCGCACACCTCTTCAAGACAGTTCATATCCCAGTTAATCGCTGTTGTTTTTTCCCCTTGTTTATTGACCGGGTTCCGTCTTATTTCCATAAGGGCGGAAATGACGTTCATATTTGGGCGGTAAGGGATTTCGAATTCTTCATCATAAGGCTTTCCATCTGCTGTATCTTGACGTGTGATAATGAATTGAATCGTGTTTTTTTCACTCATCTTATTTCTCCACCTTTTTCTTCGAGTAATCTCGTTTACGAGGTGCAATTAACGATACATCGACGTCCTCATAGTGGAATGCAGGCTTTTGATTTTTCCCTTTGAACGTAGCCATCGTTGTTTTTAGGAATTCTTCATCGTTTCTTTCTGGGAAATCCGGTTTGTAGTGTGCGCCTCGGCTTTCATTCCGGTTGTATGCCCCAATCGTAATGACTCTTGCCAGCTGAAGCATGTTGTCAAGCTGACGTGTGAAGGCAGCGCCTTGGTTGCTCCATGAAGCTGTATCGTTGATGTTAATCTGCTTGTAGCGCTCCATTAATTCTTCGATCTTCTGATCTGTTTTTAAGAGTTTTTCATTGTAACGAACCACTGTGACGTTATCCGTCATCCATTCTCCAAGCTCTTTATGAAGCACGTATGCATTTTCTGTTCCGTCCATGTTGAGGATGTTGTCCCATTTCTCCTGCTCTTTCTTCACAGCGCTGTCAAATGTTGCAGAAGATAGGTCTTCCGCAGATTTTTCAAGGCCGCTAATGTACTTGACCGCATTTGGTCCAGCGACCATCCCGCCGTAAATCGCAGAAAGCAGTGAGTTTGCACCAAGTCTGTTTCCGCCGTGCATAGAGTAATCACATTCTCCGGCAGCGAATAGACCTTTGATATTCGTCATTTGATCATAATCAACCCATAATCCGCCCATTGAATAATGAACAGCAGGGAAAATTTTCATTGGGAGCTTACGCGGGTCATCACCCATGAATTTTTCATAGATTTCAATGATGCCGCCAAGTTTAATATCAAGTTCTTTTGGATCTTTATGAGAAAGATCGAGGTATACCATGTTCTCTCCGTTGATGCCAAGCTTTTGCTCGACACATACGTCGAAGATTTCACGCGTTGCGATATCACGCGGTACAAGGTTCCCGTATGCTGGGTATTTTTCTTCAAGGAAGTACCAAGGCTTCCCGTCTTTATATGTCCAAACACGTCCGCCTTCACCACGAGCCGATTCACTCATGAGACGAAGCTTGTCATCTCCAGGGATCGCTGTTGGGTGAATTTGAATGAATTCTCCATTTGCGTAATGAGCACCTTGCTGATAGACGATGGATGCAGCAGATCCAGTGTTGATCATCGAGTTCGTTGATTTACCGAACACAATTCCAGGACCACCAGTTGCCATGATCACTGCATCTGAACGGAAGGATTCAATTTCCATTGTCGTCAAGTTCTGCGCGACAATGCCTCGGCATACTTCCTCGTCATCTAACACAGCGCCAAGGAATTCCCAGCCTTCATATTTCGTGACAAGCCCTGCTACTTCATAGCGGCGAACCTGCTCATCTAGTGCATATAATAGCTGCTGACCTGTTGTAGCTCCAGCAAATGCTGTACGGTGGTGCTGTGTTCCCCCGAAGCGGCGGAAGTCCAGTAATCCCTCTGGTGTTCTGTTAAACATGACACCCATCCGATCAAGTAAGTGGATAATGGACGGCGCTGCTTCACACATTGCCTTTACTGGCGGCTGGTTGGCTAAGAAATCTCCGCCATACACCGTGTCATCAAAATGCTCATAAGGTGAATCCCCTTCACCTTTTGTATTGACCGCTCCGTTGATTCCGCCCTGTGCACAGACAGAATGCGAACGTTTCACAGGTACGATTGAAAATAGTTTAACAGCTGTTCCCGCTTCTGCTGCTTTGATAGTTGCCATGAGACCAGCTAAGCCGCCTCCGACAACGATGATGCTAGAATTACTCATTGTAGCCCCTCTCCCTCTTCTACTAATCTATTTCCTCTTAAACAAAAGCGAAAATTGCTCTTAGCCCTACATATGAAAGCGCTATAAATATACCTAATGTCACATATGTGGAGATTCTTTGTGAGCGTGGTGAAACAGTAATTCCCCAGCTGACAGCAAATGACCACAAGCCATTAGCAAAGTGGAAAATAGTAGATAAAACGCCGACAATATAGAAGCCTAGCATAAATGGAGAGCTTAAAATATTCGCCATCATGTCATAGTTCACTTCAGCTCCAAGCTGAGCTTGAATTCGTGTTTCCCATACGTGCCAAGTGACAAAAATTAATGTGATGATACCTGAAATCCTTTGCAGTCTGAACAACCAGTTTCTTAAGTAACTGAAGCGAGACGTGTTGTTTTGTGCCGTAAAGGCTATGTACACCCCATAAACAGCATGATAGATCAGTGGTAAGAAAATCACGAACAGCTCAAGTGCATATCTGAATGGAAGCTGTTCCATAAAGTGTGCAGCTTTGTTAAACGCCTCTGGTCCATTCGTCGCAAAGTGGTTAATCACTAAGTGCTGTACTAAAAATAGACCGACCGGAATGACGCCAAGCAAAGAATGCAATCTCCGATAAAAAAATTCTTTGTTCCCCGACATTACTTTACCCCCTAGTAAAAAGTGCAATTGCTGAAAATTGTCTTACCCCCGCTTCTTTCAATTGTAAGCACTTTATTCAAATTTATTGACAATTTCATTTTACTCCTATGTCAAAAAAGCGTCAAGAAACCGCGTACATAAATTAAAATTTTCCGAAATTTAAAAGTTTTAAATCAAAATTCGTTTTACTACAATAAGAATTTCTTAGACTTCAGGGAAAACTCTGTCATCATATGCTTACATAAGCTATAATAAATTGTTGAAAGAGGGGAGCCGTACAATGAATAAATTCGAATCTAACTTAGAACAGCTAAAAGAAATTGAAGTCAATGGATTTGCCTACGAGCTGATACGCGAAGTTCTGCTGCCTGATATTTTGGGTCAGGATCATTCAACTATGATGTATTTTGCGGGTAAACTGCTTGCTCGTAAATTTCCTCAAGAGTCATGGGAGAAGATCCCCGAATTTTTCCATGATGCCGGATGGGGAACGCTCACGATGGTCCATTCGAAAAAACAGGAAATTGAGTTTGAGCTCGAAGGTCCACTTGTATCAAATCGACTCACCTATCAAAAGGAGCCATGCTTTCAGACGGAAGCGGGTTTTATTGCTGAACAAATTCAGCTTCTCAACGAGCACGTGGCTGAATCTTATGAACAAGTGAAAAAGCGTGCTGATAAAGTCATTTTAACCGTTAAATGGGATTTAAGAGACCCTAGCTAACACTCTTTATGAAAGGCGCGGACTTCAGGTCACGCCTTTTTGTAGTCTTCTTCTATCATAGCATACTTAGTGAATGGGTTTACGCACGTTTTCCTTTCTGGTATGCGGCGCTTTCCATTAAAAAAGAGGTGCACTCTTTCATGAGATACACCTCCCTGCCTTTTTAAGAGTGAGCAGCTGCACTCACCTTTGATAAATCAAACGCATCATGCAGCGCTTCAACTGCTTTGACCATATCATCTCGGCCAACCACTGTTGAGACTTTGATTTCAGACGTACTGACCATTTTCACTTGTATGTCTTTTTCCGCTAACACAGCGAACATTTCAGCGGCTACGCCTGGATTTGAAACCATACCAGATCCAACGATAGATACTTTGGCTAATTTACTTTCTGTCTCGATCTGCTCGTAGCCAAGCGCTCCTTTATACTCTTCTAATACTTCAACTGTTTTGGACAAATCATCCGTTTTCACAGAGAAAGAGATGGACGTCTGATTGGTGCTTGTGACGGACTGAATGATGATATCGACATTGATATTTTGCTTCGCAAGCGTCGTAAAGATGGTCGACAATGTGGTGAGGCCGCTTGAAAGACCGCACACCGTCACGCGTGTAATCTGATCCTCAAATGCAATGCCTCTGACGACTAAATTTTGTTCCATGGATGATTCCTCCTCAATTAACGTACCCGATTCATTTTCAATACTAGAACGGACTTCTAGTGGGACTTGATAATTTTTTGCAAATTCAACAGCTCTCGGATGCAAGACGCCAGCTCCTAAATTAGCCAGTTCGAGCATCTCATCGTATGAAATACCTGCAAGTTTCCGCGCGGATGGTACATAACGCGGATCTGTCGTAAACACTCCTGGTACATCTGTGTAAATATCACATTTATCAGCCTTTAATGCGGCAGCAAGTGCCACAGCCGTTGTATCTGATCCACCGCGTCCAAGTGTTGTGATATGTAAGTCATCTGCAATTCCTTGGAAGCCAGCTACAACAACGACTTTTCCCGCACTTAATTCCTCTTTTATTCTTGATTCATCAATATCCACGATTCTTGCGTTACCATGTACTTGCTCTGTTTTCATACCAGCCTGCCAGCCTGTAAAGGAAATGGCATCATAGCCTTTTGCTTGCAGCGCCATCGTTAATAAGGAAATGGTCACTTGCTCTCCAGTTGCGAGCAGCATATCCATTTCTCTTTTGCTTGGATGATCTGTGAGTTCTTTCGCTAGGTCTACTAGAACATCCGTAGATTTGCCCATTGCCGACACAACCACAACCACATCATGTCCGGCCTCGCGTTCAGCGATGACTCTCTCTGCGGCATTGCGAATTTTTTCTGTTGATCCAACGGACGTTCCGCCAAATTTTTGTACAATTAGTCCCATGTCTACCACCCTTTTTCAAAAGATCACGTGTGAGAGAAGAGGCAAGAAGCGGCTTTGGAGACTGCCTGCTCACTGCAAATAAAAAAGCAATGAGAGAACAGATCTCCCATTGCTTTAAAATCATCATTAAACGATGCAAACAATGAGATAGCCCTCCAAGAAATACATTCTTGACAGCCCTACATTTCTTCAATGTACAGCCAGCGAATAAAATGAGTGGATTTTATTCACTTCGGCGACGCTCCCCTTTCAGCCCTCTTCCTAGATCCCATCGATCTCTGAAGGCTTACTCTTGAAGTTCGCACCTCTATCTTCAACAAACAACACGTTCATTTATTAAATTTAGTCACAATCTTAACAGACTTTTGGAAAAAGTACAATCTATTTTTTTAATGCTTCCATTAAAAGTTCGGCCGTCTGTTTCGGGATGCCAGCCTCCTGAAAGTCTTGGATAGAGGCTTCTTTCATCTTTTTCACAGAGCCAAAATGTTTAAGAAGTTGTTTTTTACGCTTTTCTCCGATACCTGGTACATCGTCTAAAATAGATTGAAATGCATTTTTTCCGCGCAGCTGCCTGTGAAAGCTAATCGCGAACCGGTGCACTTCATCTTGAATGCGCTGCAATAAATAGAAGGCCTGGCTATTCCGCTCCAGCGCAACAATTTCTAGTGTATCTCCTATCATCAGATTCGAAGTCCGGTGCTTTTCATCTTTCACTAGACCTGCCACTGGGACAGACAGATTCAATTCATTTTCAAGCACATCTATCGCTGCATTGATCTGTCCCTTTCCTCCGTCAATTAAAATTAAATCTGGCAGCGGCAGCTCATCCTTTAACACGCGGGTATATCGCCTTCTAATGACTTCACGCATAGATGCATAATCATCTGGCCCTGTGACGGTTTTAATTTTGTATTTTCGGTATTCCTTTTTATACGGCTTCCCGTCCTGAAAGACGACCATGGCAGAAACCGGGTCTGCACCTTGAATATTCGAGTTATCAAATGCTTCAATCCGGTACGGCATATAAATATTTAGTGCATCCCCAAGCTGCTTCACCGCACCAATGGACCGCTCTTCATCACGCTCAATGAGCGAAAATTTTTCTTTTAAGGCGATTTTGGCATTTTGATGGGCAAGTAAAAGCAAATCCTTTTTCTTTCCTTTTTTCGGCTGATGAACGTTCGTCTCGAGCAATTGTTCAATCATCTCTTGATCTACGCTGTCTGGCACCAAAATTTCCTTCGGCAGAAAGTGATTGTTCTTTGCATAAAATTGCCCCATAAACGTGAGGAACTCTTCCTCAGGGTCTTGATACATAGGAAATAGGCTGACATCGCGTTCAATCAATTTCCCCTGCCTGATGAAGAAGACCTGGACACACATCCAGCCCTTGTCATAGGCATATGCAAAGACATCTCGATCTGATAAATCGCTCATCGTCATTTTCTGCTTTTCCATCGTTGAGTCGATGTAAGCGATTTGGTCTCTCAGTTCTTTTGCCCGTTCAAACTCTAATTGTTCGGCGGCTTCCTGCATCTTTTCGTTTAGTTCTTTTTTGATTTGCTGATGCCCTCCGTTTAGAAACCTTGTGATTTCGTCCACGAGCTGCTTATTCGTTTCTTCAGAAATGTCATATACGCACGGCGCGAGACATTGTCCAAGATGATAATATAGACAGACGCGATCAGGAAGGGTTGCACATTTTCTCAGTGGATATAAACGGTCGAGTAGCTTCTTCGTTTCTCTGGCTGCTTGTACGTTCGGGTATGGTCCGAAATATTTCCCTTTGTCCTTTTTCACATTGCGGGTGACGATCAGCTTAGGATGCCGTTCATTCGTAATTTTAATAAAAGGATACGTTTTGTCATCCTTAAGCATGACGTTGTATTTTGGGTCGTATTTTTTGATTAAATTCAGCTCTAAAATGAGTGCCTCGATATTAGAAGAGGTGACAATGTATTCAAAGTCCTCAATTTCACTGACAAGCCGCTGCGTTTTGGCGTCATGAGATCCCGTGAAATAAGAGCGCACTCTATTTTTTAAGACCTTTGCCTTTCCCACATAAATGACTGTATTTTGTCGATCTTTCATTAAGTAGCAGCCTGGTTGATCTGGCAAGACCGATAGCTTTTCTTTGATCAGTTTGTTCATATTTTCATCCGTCCTTGTTTTCCTCTTTCACTCCTTCTAGTGTATCACGAACATTTGTTTTATACCATGTTGAAAGAAAAGCGGCTCTCGTCTTTACGAGAACCGCTTCAGTGAGTATGCCGCTCGGGCATAGACAGGTTTATAGATGTTTGTTGACAAGTTCAGCAAGTGCTTCTTTTGGTTTGAAACCAACAGATGTTTCTACCACTTCACCGTCTTTTAAAACAAGAAGTGTTGGGATACTCATCACGCCGTATTTACCAGCAGTTTCTTGGTTATCGTCTACATCAATTTTTACAATTTTCATTTTGTCGCCCATTTCTTGATCAAGTTCTTCAAGAACTGGAGCAATCATTTTACATGGTCCGCACCATGGTGCCCAAAAGTCCGCAAGAACAACACCTTCTGCAGTTTCTTGTGAAAATGTTGCGTCAGTCGCTTTTACGATTGCCATTATTCATTCCTCCAATGTAAATTATGCTTTTTAGTATAGCATCTACCAATGTGACTTGCGAATGAAATGCTTACGAATCATTTTTTATGAAATGAATTAAAAAACAAACCGTACAATCGCACCAATGACAACAATTGCACCGATAATCATGAGAATCGTTCTAAGCATATAAATAACTCCCTTTCCGCTTCATTTACAATGTATGATGCCCCAACATCCTGCTCATCAAACATCTAAATATGCGATCAAGCCAGATCGACCGTGATCATCACCACCGACATTGGCGGCAGATCTATGGTCAATTCACCGGGTTTTACAGCAAATTGCTGAAACTCTGCTGGCTGGACAGCATGAGGATCGTCAAATGTGTTGTGCGCATTCATGCGGTCCGCTGTCAGCACGCGGCCCGTGACTTTCGTTTGAGCATCCAAACCTTCAATGGCAAGGGATACTTCGTTTTGTTCATGCGGATTCAGGTGACAGAAGCTAATATGCATCTTATCTGACGAACGCGAAGCTGACACACTAACCTGAGGTATTTTTTCTCCTCTGCGTTCATAAGGCGTTGACACAAACTCCACTTCAAGTGCTTCTTCCTCTTGATGCACTTGAAACATGTGAAACACATGATACGTAGACGTTAGGAGCATCTTTTCGTCTTCCGTTAACACCATTGCTTGCAGAACATTGACCGTCTGGGCAATATTCGCCATATGAATCCGCTGGCAATGACGATGAAATATATGAAAATGCAGAGCACAAACAAGGGCGTCTCTTAGTGTGTTTTGCTGATACAAAAACCCAGGATTTGTCCCTGGCTCTGGGTCATACCATGTTCCCCATTCATCAATAATCATCCCGATTCGCTTGTCTGGATCATAACGATCCATGATCTCTCCATGATCCACGACAAGCCGTTCCATCTCATAGGCTTTTTTCAACGTGATAAACCATTCATCCTCATCAAATTCAGTCGCTGACCCTTTTTTCTCCCATGTACCGGGTACAGTGTAGTAATGCAAACTGAGTCCATCCATCCAAGGTGCGGCCCGCTCCATTAATACTTTTGTCCAATTCACGTCATTTGAATTTGCGCCGCACGCGATTTTGTATATCGTCTGACCCGCAAACTCTCTCACATACGTTTGATAACGTTTATATAAATCAGCATAGTATTCAGGCGTCATATTCCCGCCGCAGCCCCAGCTTTCATTGCCTACACCAACATAGGTCAGCTTCCAAGGTTCTTGTTTTCCATTTTGAATACGCCAATCAGACATAGGTGTTCCCTTTGGAAATGTAATATACTCGACCCATTCTGCTAATTCTTGAACAGACCCGCTTCCCACATTCCCGCAAATATAAGGCTCACATTCAAGCAGCTCACACAATTTCATAAATTCATGCGTACCAAATGCATTGGATTCAACCGTGCCGCCCCAATGAGTGTTCACCATCGGTTTTCGTTCACTGAGATCACCTACACCATTTGCCCAATGATACTCGTCTGCGAAGCAACCGCCTGGCCACCTAAGCACCGGAATATGTAATGCTTGAAGAGCCTTTAGCACATCCGTACGAATCCCCTCAATATGATCAATCGCTGAATCTTTTCCTACCCAAATCCCGTCATAAATCCCTCTTCCTAAATGCTCTTGAAAGTGTCCATAGATGTGTTTAGAAATACGTCCGATCACGTCATTGACTTTTACTGTCCCCTTCACTTGTCAACCGCTCCTTTGTTTATTGATTACATACAAAAAAACCCAGAATACCTAGGCATTCTGAGTGTATGAGCGTTACGAGTGGATATTCATCTTTTTTAACTCTTCATTCAAAAGCGGTACCACTTCAAACAAATCACCGACGATTCCATAATCGGCAATTTTGAAGATCTCGGCTTCTGGGTCTTTGTTAATCGCCACAATGACTTTACTGTTAGACATTCCGGCTAAATGCTGAATCGCCCCTGATATCCCGCACGCAATATAGAGATCAGGTGTGACGACCTTACCTGTTTGCCCAATTTGCAGGGCATAATCACAGTAGTCTGCATCACAGGCGCCACGCGAGGCACCGACTGCTGCGCCCAGCGTTTCGGCGAGTTCATTCAGTGGTTCAAACCCTTCCTTGCTCTTGACCCCGCGTCCCCCGGCGACGATGACCTTTGCTTCAGATAAATCTACACCTTCTGACGTTTTTTTAATGACTTCCTTCACAATCGTTCGCAGGTTCTGAATATCGACAGAAACGGGTGTAATGTCTCCGCTTCGTGAGGCATCCCGCTCAAGAGGTGCCACGTTGTTTGGCCGTATGGTCGCCAAAAGCAGACGATCTGTTGAAATCACTTTTTCGAAGGCTTTACCAGAGTAAATCGGTCTAGTGAAAACGAGGTGTTCTCCGGTAACGCTTACATCAATCGCATCTGAAATTAGGCCAGTCTGCAAGCGTGCAGCTATTTTCGGCGACAAGTCTTTTCCGATAGACGTATGGCCAAAGAGTACGGCATCTGGGTCAACCTGATCTAATATCGCTTGAAGCGCCTGCGCAAAACCATCTGATGTATAGTATGAAAGGTGCGGATGCTCCACAATCATGACATGATCCGCTCCATAGTAAAGCAGTTCATTCGCTAGGTCTTTGACGTCTTCCCCTATTAACACGCCAATGACTTCACCGCCATCTGCCACTTGATGAGCGGCAGCAATGGCTTCAAATGTCACATTTCTTAATTTACCGTCACGACTTTCTCCAAGTACAACAACTTTTTTACTCATCTTTCAAGTTCCCCCTTGTTCTCGTGATATCGTAAAGCGGATGTTTAGATGACCTTTGCTTCGTTTCTTAGTAGATCTGTCAGTTCTTTGACTTGATCCTGAAGCTCACCGCTGAGCACCTTGCCACCCTCTTTTTTCTCCGGTAAGAAACGTTCAATTGTTTTGATTTTATATGGCACATCGTCTTCATCAAGATCTAAATCATCAAGTTCCACTTCTTCTAAAGGCTTTTTCTTTGCCTTCATAATGCCTGGTAATGATGGATAGCGAGGCTCATTGAGTCCTTGCTGGGCAGTGACGACAAGCGGGAGCTCGGCAGAAATGACTTCCACGTCACCTTCCGCATCTCGTTCAATCGAAGCAGAGCCTCCGTCAATTTGAATACTTGTAATCGTTGTGACATATGAAAAGCCAAGTAATTCAGCAAGACGCGGGGCAACCTGTCCAGAGCCCCCGTCAATTGCCACATTCCCTGCTAAAATTAAGGAAGCCTCTTTGTCTTTTAAATAGTGGTAAAGAATCGTAGAAGCTGAATATTGATCCCACTCTTCTAAGTCGTCTTCCACATTTAATAAAACGGCTTGATCGCAGCCCATAGCGAGCGCTGTTCTCAGCTGCTTCTCCGCATCCTCACTGCCAACTGTCACAACGGTCACTTCTCCCCCGTGCTCGTCACGAAGCTGGATGGCTTCTTCTATGGCGTACTCGTCATAAGGATTAATAATGAACTCTGCTCCATCTTCTTGAATTGCACCAGACTGAATGGAAATCTTCTCTTCCGTGTCAAACGTACGCTTCATCAAAACAAATATATTCATCCATTTCTCCCCCTTGTGTCGTTCTAATCCCTTATTCCCCTTTAAAATTCGGTTTGCGCTTTTCGATAAAGGCTTGGATACCTTCTTTGGCATCATTCGATTGGAAAATCTCACCGAACTTTTTGGCTTCCAGTTTCATTCCGCCATCATATGAATACAATTTTGTTGCGTTCAATAAATCCAGCACATACTCGAGTGATTTTGGGCTTTTCGTTGCAAATTTTGCCGCAAGTGTTTTGGCTTCTTCAAGCGCCTCTTCCTCTGTTTCTGCCAGCTTTGAAACAAGTCCGCAGGCGAATGCTTCTTCACCTGTAATCGGTTCAGCTGTACCCATCATTTCCAGAGCTTTAGCCGAACCAACATAGCGCGGCAGGCGCTGCGTGCCGCCGAATCCTGGAATGATGCCGAGGTTTAGTTCCGGCAGTCCAAGCTTCGCATCTTTTGTTGCGATTCGGATATCACAAGACATTGCAAGCTCAAGGCCCCCGCCTAATGCAGCTCCGTGAATCGAGGCAATGACTGGTTTTGGACATTGCTCTATCCGTTCAAAGACCTGCTGCCCTCTGTCTGCAAGGCTTGAATAGTCAGACTCTTCCTGTAACGTCGTAAATTCCTTAATATCAGCACCTGCTGAGAAAAATCTTCCTTCTCCGTGGATCACAATGGCTCTTACTTCTTCATTTTGTTCGAGCTGGTCAAACATGTCATTTAGCTCGGTGAGCAGCTGAGAAGATAAGGCGTTTGCTGGTGGATGCTGAATCGTAATAAGTGCTGTCTGTCCTTCATGATGTAAGGTGAGTATCTTTTCCATGTCAATCATCCTTTTTCAAAATGTCTTTAAGATTGATGTATTCCGTTTAAGAGTAGATCACGTACGTTTTCTGCGAGTGCAGGAAGATCATATTTTTGATCATTCATGACCCATGTTGTAGCGGTCTCATCAATCGTCCCAAATACCATTTGTCTCGCTAAGCGGACATCTAGATTTTGTCTAAATTCTCCTGTTTTCTTTCCTTCTGCTAAAATCGACTCGAGCATATTTAAATACCCTTTCAGCACCTCATTGATTTTTTGCCGCAGCTCAAGGTTTGACTGCCTGAGTTCGAGCTGTGTCACAAGAGCCAAATGATGATTTTGCGCAAGCATACGAAAATGCTCCTCAATGAGCAGTAAAAGCTTTTCTTTCGCCGACGGTTTCTTTTGAATATCTGTTTCCATACGTTCGATGAATTGTCCCATTTTTTCTTTGAACAATGAGATCAAAATATCCTCTTTATTTTTGAAATAAAGATAAATGGTTCCGTCTGCTACCCCTGCTTGTTTCGCAATCTTTGAAACTTGTGATTGATGATAGCCGTTCTCTGCAATCACCACAACTGCTGCATCAATAATTTGCATGTACTTCGGTCTTTTCTGCTTCAATGTGCTTCGTCCCTTTCTAAATTGAATGAGTATTCATTCATAACTTCATGTTAAAAAGAAACGGGCGATTTGTCAAGTGATCTTCTTGTTTCTTTTCCACCTTTAGCATAACAGAGCAGGCGGTCAACATTCAAATCATCCGGCCGGTGGACCGGATGATGCAGACCGTTATGTTTTCGGTTGATCGGCAGGCGTTTCAGATGAAGAAGCGTGCTTTCTTTTTTCTTCTTCAATTAATACTCTGCGCAAAATCTTCCCGACGGCTGTTTTAGGCAGTGATTCTTTAAATTCATACACGCGTGGTACTTTAAATGAGGCAATTCTCGTCCTGACAAAGCGATCAAGTTCGTCCTCTGTTAAGTAGGCATCCTTTTTCGGCACAATAAATGCTTTCACTGTTTCTCCTCTGTACGGATCTGGAATACCTGCGACGACGACTTCTTGTACAAGCTCATGCTCATAAAGGGCTTCTTCGACCTCTCTTGGGTAAATATTATAGCCGCTCGCTATGATGACATCTTTTTTCCGGTCGACGATATAGAAAAAACCGTCCTCATCCATATACCCTATATCTCCGGTGAAAAACCAGCCATCTCGTAATACAGCCGCTGTCTCCTCTGGCTGATTCCAGTATCCCTTCATGATCTGCGGCCCTTTGACAATGATTTCTCCATGCTCATATGGTTCTTTTAGGCCTCCAGTTTCCTCGCAATAAATACCGGCATCTGTATTAGGCCACGGACAGCCAATGCTGCCTGTTTTGTTCGCTCCCCATAAAAAGTTAGCATGGGTGACGGGTGAGGTTTCTGAAAGTCCATACCCTTCCACTAAGCGTCCTCCTGTTAATTTTTCAAAGCTTTGTTTGACTTCTACAGGAAGTGCCGCTGAGCCGCTTAGACATGCAGTGATGGACGACAGGTCATACTTTTCAATGTTCGGATGATGCAGCAAGGCGATATACATTGTTGGTGCGCCTGGAAATAGTGTCGGTTTCTGTTTTTCAATGGTTTTGAGGGTATCTGCGACATCAAAGCGTGGAAGAAGAATCAATTGATGCCCTTCTTTGACAGCAAGGTTTAAGACGGTCGTCATTCCGTATACATGAAAAAACGGAATGATGCCAAGGATGCGTTCTTTCCCCCTGGTCGTTTTGTACATCCAGGAAGCGCACATTTCAGTATTCGCTAAAATATTTTCATGTGTGAGCATGACCCCTTTTGGTAAACCGGTCGTTCCGCCTGTATATTGCAAAACAGCGACATCCTCTTTCGGCTCAAAGGCAAGTGCGGGAATTTGCTGTTCACCTGCCGATTCTTTCGTGATCTGCGAGAAGTGATGAATGGTGTCATTTTTCTCCACTTGGATGACCATTTTATTTTTTCTTCTTTGCACAATAGGAAACAGTATGTTTTTCGGGAATGGTAAATAATCTTGTAGTTTGGTAATGATTAAGTGTTCTATACTTGTCAGCGCTTTCATTTTATAAGCCTTTGGATACAACAGATCTAGCGTGATCAGCACTTTGGCGCCGCTGTCCTCCATTTGATATTCCAGTTCTTTCTCCGTATAAAGCGGGTTTGTTTGAACAACGATGCCGCCTGCTATTAAAACAGCATAATAAGAAATGACCGATTGAGGGCAGTTCGGCAGCATGATCGCTACTCTGTCGCCTTTTTTTACGCCAATTTTCATCAGATGACTGGCTAGTTTCAATACGTCTTTTTGCAGCTGTTCATAGGTGATGTTCTTTCCTAGAAAATGAATGGCTGTATGCTCAGGTGCAGCCTCTGCGGAGCTGAATAAGTAAGATTGTAATGTTTCATTTGGGATGGTGAGTTCGTGGGGAATTTGATTCGGGTAATGCAGAAGCCAACGTTTATCTGACTGCATAAAAACCCTCCTTCCTGAACTTTCGTACTATTTTATTATAGCAAACTTTTCCTTAGGACAGTTTGCTTTTTTCTAATAGAGCTTGGTTCAATTGCACACGTTTACTTTTTCGCCGGTGTTTCTATAGAGGCTCTTTTTCCTTCATGATGCCACTGTTCATATAAACCGCCGATTGCACGAAATGACTCGTTGACTCTTTCCACGATCTGTTGATGGATACTAGGGTCATTCGGTAAATGCGTCTGGATGTTGTCGACTTGATGCTTCCTCATCATGTCAATGTAAACCGTGAGAAAAATGGTGTCTTCTAAAATCCAGTAAATAACTTCATCCGCCACTTTTGTTCTTTTATGCAGCATTTTCATCCCTCGTTCATATTGAATGAGGATATAACCACTCGAATCGATCTGAATATAGGGACTCAAATCATCAAAAAATCCTGACGTTTGAAATGGACGTGCAATATACGGTTCGTATATGTCTCTTGGAAGGGATGTCATTTGAAGACAAGTATCAATGCGCTTGATCAGTTCGTCTTTTTGCAGAATGTGCTTCATGTCATTCGCCGCCTTTGATGAGATAAAAGCTGCCAAGGGGTTCCCTGACAGCTTTCTAACGTTGTTTTTTTCATTTCACAGGAACAGATAAACGGCACCAATGACCGCAAAAGTGCAGGCAACTACGATTAATACTTTTGCTAGCTTTTCCATGTCGTCTCCTTAAATGCCGGCTGCTACTACGTAAGACAGCCCAACTGAAATGATGAGTGAAATAAACCCGACCGCTCTATTATCATTTTCAATCTCTTTGTCTACTTTAAATCGCGGTGTTAAAAATTCAAAAATGAAATAGCTGACAAGCAGCATCACAAAGCCGTATACGCCCCATCCAACCATTTGAAGAAGGGAATTGTGCTGTGCGATGGAATGCTGAAACACATTCGCAATCCCAAAGATCTTCCCGCCTGTTGCCATAGCAACAGCTAAGTTCCCCCGCTGGATCTCTTCCCAGTTTTTATAGGAGGTGACGAGTTCAAAAATGGTTAGAAATAAGACGAGACATAGGACGGCCACGCTGTAATAGGCGGCAATTTCCACAAGTTCATTTTCCCAAAAGGCTTTCATGCGTTTTCTCCTTTTTACTTTAATTCGACGATGGTGACGCCTGATCCTCCCTCACCTTGTTCGCCAAAACGAGCATTTTTCACACTTCGGTGCTGTTTCAGTAATTCCTGAACCCCTTTTCTGAGGGCGCCAGTTCCTTTTCCGTGAATAATCGACACGCGCGGATAACCAGCTAATACAGCATCATCTAAATATTTTTCGACTCTGCTTAAGGCATTTTCATAACGCTCTCCTCTTAAATCGAGCTCAAGCGAGACATGATAGTCTTTCCCTTTGACTGCCGTGATGGCTTTTTCTTGCTTAAATTCAGGTGCTGATTTGATAAATTCCATGTCTTTTTCTTTTACCTTCATTTTCAGAATGCCCATTTGGACACTCCATTCTTTGTCACCTGTTTGTTCAAGCAGCGTTCCTTTTTGCCCGAAGGTGAGCACTTTGACTTCGTCGCCTGACTTCAGCTGTCTTACTGCTTTTTTCGCTGGCTCTGGCTTTTTCTTCCGGTCAAACTCAGGGACCGCTTCTTCAAGACGCTTTCTCGCATCGATGAGTTCATGCTCTTTGAATGAGCGGTGCTCACTTTTTATCGAACGCAGCTCTTGAATGATATCTTCTGCTTCTTTTGATGCTTGTTCAATTTTCTCTTTCGCTTTATGTTCAGCTTCTTCGAGCAGTTTGTCCTTTTGCTCATTCCATTCAAGAATTTGTCTTTGCAATTCTTTATGAAGCTTTTCTGCTTCTTTTCTATAGACTTCTGTCTCATGCAGTTCTTCTTCTGCTTGTTTCTTGCTATCTTCTAATGACGCAATCATTTGGTCTACTTCATTATGCTCTGCATGCATATCTGCTTTTGCCCGGTCTATGAGGTGGTCAGGCAAACCAAGACGTTTGGAAATTTCAAATGCGTTACTTCGTCCAGGCACACCGATGAGCAGGCGGTACGTTGGTGATAAAGTTTCAATGTCAAACTCCACGCTTGCATTCGTGACGCCTTCCCGGTTATACCCATATGCCTTCAGCTCGGGATAATGAGTCGTTGCGATGACGCGTGCATTCGTTTGATGCACTTCATCTAAAATGCTCATCGCAAGTGCCGCACCTTCAGCTGGGTCTGTTCCTGCCCCTAATTCATCAAATAACACGAGTGAGTTAGATGTCAAATGCTTTAAGATATCTACAATATTGACCATATGAGATGAGAACGTACTCAAGCTTTGTTCAATGGACTGTTCGTCTCCAATATCAGCAAAGACTTGGTCGAACACAGCCACTTCAGAGCCTTCTTCAACTGGAATATGGAGGCCCGCCTGTGTCATCAGCGTCAGAAGACCCAGCGTTTTTAAAGTAACTGTCTTCCCCCCTGTATTTGGTCCAGTAATCACGATCGTTGAAAAATCTTTGCCGAGCTCAATATCATTTGCGACAACTTGATCCCGAGGCAATAGAGGATGTCTTGCTCGTTTTAAATAGATCTCTCCTTGATCATTCACAGCAGGCTTTGTGGCTTTTTCTGCCTTTGCATATTTAGCTTTAGCAAAAATAAAATCTAGCGTCTGCAGCTCCTTTACATTGTGAAGCAGTTCCCCAATGTGCTCTGACACGCTCTCTGTCAGCATTTGGAGGATCTTTTCAACCTCTTGCTTCTCTTTTAAACGGGTTTGCTGCAAGGTGTTATTTACATCCACGACCACTTGCGGCTCAATAAAAAGTGTTGCCCCAGATGATGATTGGTCATGAACAATTCCGCCGTAATTCGAGCGGTACTCTTGTTTCACCGGAATAACAAACCGATCATTACGAATGGTGACAATTGTGTCTGACAGCATTTTCGAAGCCGATTGTGAACGAATCATCGATTCTAATTTATCACGAACCTTTGATTCTAGTGAGCGTAATTGAATGCGCAATGAACGAAGTGCAGGGGTTGCATGATCAAGCACTTCTCCATTATCACCAATACAGCTTTCGATTTCTTTTCTGATTTCAGGCAGTAATATCAGCGTCTCAGCATATGTATGAAGGCGCGGTATGTCTACTCCATCTTCATACATGGACGTGAGAAAGTGCTTCATATTTTTCACCGCATATAATAGTCCTGCGATTTCCATCAGCTCAGATGGGCTTAATGTACTGCCGATTTCTGCCCGTTTAACTGCGCGTCTAATATCCGTTAACCCGCCAAATGGCGCAGACCCCTTTAAGCGAATCACATCTTGTGCTTCTGCTACCTCTTCCAGCAAATGCTGAATGGTTTCTATATCCGTCAGAGGTGTTAAATCCTGCGCTCTTTCTTTTCCTAATGTGGATGCGGTATAGGACATCACTTTTTCTTTTACTTTATGAAATTCTAATGATGCTAACACTTTTTGTTGCAGCATGGTCCAGCCTCCTAACGACTACCTGTCACGCGTTAAAAACTTTTTGATCTCGTTTAGAGTAAAAGTATTCACGACATTTGCTTTTGGTGTCCAGCCTTTTCTTGCAGCTGTTACACCGACTTCCATATGTTCCAGCATGGCGATGTTGTGCGCATCTGTATTGATCATGATGTGCACACCCGCTTCATTTGCTTTCATTAAATGCTCTGTTTTCAAATCAAGTCTTGACGGATTACTGTTGAGCTCAAGTGCAGTGCCCGTTTTCTTCGCAAGCTCTATGAGCTGATCTATATTTAGGGCATAGCCATCCCGTCTGCCGATCAAACGGCCTGTTGGATGTGCAATTAAATCGACATGCTGATTTCGCAAGGCATTTTCAAGGCGTTCCATAATGACTTCCTCCGGCTGAGAGAAGCTAGAATGAATAGACGCAATGACAAAATCCATGTCTTTTAAAAAGTCATCATCATAATCTAACGATCCATCCGGCAGGATATCCATTTCGACCCCTTTGAAAATGTGAAAATGCTCGAATTCCTTATTAAGCTTGTCAATTTCTTTAGCTTGCAGACGCAAACGTTCTTTTGTTAAACCGTTGGCTACTTTTAAATATTGCGAGTGGTCTGTAATGGCCATGTATTCATAGCCTTTTGCGATACATGCTTCCGCCATTTCACGAATAGAGAATGCTCCGTCACTCCATGTCGAGTGCATATGAAGGTCGCCTTTGATATCTTTCAGTTCTACAAACTGCATACTTTCTTTATACGTATCAATCTCCGCTCCGGTTTCACGAATTTCTGGCGGAATGAGCGGAAGTTGAAAATGCGCATAAAAAGCGCTCTCGTCTTCAAACGTTTTCACTTCTCCAGTTTCAATCGTTTCCACACCATATTCGCTAATGCGCTCTCCGCGTTCCTTCGCAAGCTGACGCATTCGAATATTGTGATCTTTTGATCCAGTGAAATGGTGCAGCGTAGTCGCGAATTGGTCTGATGTCACAAGCCGAAAGTCCACACTGATCTCAAAATCAAGGGCAAGAATGACAGATACCTTCGTATCACCGCTTGCGATGACATCTTTCACATCATCAAGTGCAACGAGCTGCTCTCTGACTTGCTCAGGATCATCTGTCGCAATGATATAATCTAAATCTTTCACGGTTTCACGTGCACGTCTTAAACTGCCAGCTCTTGAAAAACGGATGATACCTTTCGTCTCTTCAAGCGCATGATCAATCCGCTCTGCCACATCTAATGCAAAGCCAATTGGCAGTCGTTCCGGCTGCTTTCCCGCTTCCTCAAGAGCCGCGAGAATCTTTTCTTCTGTTTTTTTGCCAAAGCCAGCAAGTGCTTGTACCTTTTCCGCTTCGCATGCTTCTCTTAGCGACTGTGCATCGTGGACGCCAAGCTCTTGGTAAAGCTTAGCGATCTTCTTCCCGCCAAGTCCTGGTAATTTTAAGAGCGGGACAAGTCCTTCAGGCACTTCCTTTTTTAATTGTTCGAGTGTTTCTGATTGTCCTTTTTCAATATACTCAGTGATCACAGCAAAGGTTCCTTTTCCAATGCCGGGTAATGCTAATAGATCATCTATTTGAGAAAGGCTGCGGTCATCTTGTTCCAGTGCCGCCGCTGCTTTACGAAAGGCAGAAATCTTAAAAGGATTATCTCCTTTCAGCTCCATATATACTGCAATTGTTTCAAGAAGTTTGATAATATCTTTTTTATTCATCTCTCATCCTCCAGCCGCTTTGGCATCTTCCTTTATAAATATACAAACTTTTCCTTCATCCTACAACTTTCTGTCATGGAATGAGAAAAAACTTCTCCAAGAAAGGAGAAGTTTTTAAACTCCATACGTCGTCCATAAGTCTTTGACAAGACTGGACAGATAAGGGGTGTTGCCTACGATCACATCTGCTAATATGGATTTGCTCATCATTGTTTGCAGTGCATCGACTGGAAGTAATGCAGCGACAAACAAGAGAATAAACACAAATAGATAGGTTTCAAGAAATCCTAAAACACCGCCAAGCAGTTTGTTGACCTGCTTAATCACAGGTATACTTGCAATGGTTGTGAGCAATCCGCCAATGATGGCGAGCAGGATTTTGGTCAAGATAAACAGAATGATAAACGCAATGGTATTATAATAAGCTGTTTCTAGATTCCCACTAAAGAAAGCGAGCTGCGCTTGACCGCCGCTAAAATTAGGCGCTGGAATCCACGTAAGCTGTGGTGCAAGTGACTGATAAAACATGGAAGCCACTAAGATAGAAACAACAAAGCTGATCAATTTAATCAATTGAAGAATAAACCCACGTTTTAGACCGACAAGCGTTCCCATAAGAAGCAAAAACAAAATGATGATATCGATCACGGTAATTTCATTCCTTTTCTTTAAGCTGAATCTCTAGTTTTTCGTATTGCTCTTTTAATTTCAAGTAGTCGTGGACGACATTGACTGCTGTCAGTACAGCTAATTTGTTTATATCAAGGTATGGATTTTTTTCATTTATTTCTCTCATTTTATCATCAACAATTGAAGCAACGTGTCGCATATGCATCTTCGTTTCTTGACCGATGATCGTATAGGACTGTCCGTAAATCTCAACTGTTGTTTTCGTTTTACCGCCGTCAGACAACGTTTCTCCTCCATTCCACGAGAATCCTAGTCTCTATCATAACATGTTTAGACATTGAATGGAAAGACGAGCCCTTCCCTGTTATGGTACACTTTAGAAATCAATGATATCAAGGTAAAAAGGAGTTATCCACTGTGCCCCAATCCGTCTTAAAAGCAACATCAGAAGACCTTAAAAAGATGAAGAGCGCGTATGCGCACCACTTAACTGATACTTTACCACCAGGCGCCCTTTTTCAAGCAAAGGTTCCTGGCTGTACGATTACAGCCTATCGATCTGGAAAAGTGCTGTTTCAAGGACAAAAGGCAGAAGCTGAAGCCAGTCAATTCAGCCATTTAAAAGCAGCTGATACGAAAAGTCAAAAAGCACCTGCTGTCACAAAATACAGTCCGCCGTCAGGAATTGCTTCTATGTCCGTCATCGGTTCAGATGAAGTAGGAACAGGTGATTATTTTGGACCAATGACGGTCTGTGCCGCCTATGTTGATGCCAGCCAGCTTGCTCTCATGAAAGAGCTTGGCGTAAAAGACTCAAAAGGTCTAAAGGACCCGCAGATTATCAATATTGCCAAAGATCTCATCAAAACCATTCCGTTCAGCCTTCTCGTGCTCCGAAATGAAAAGTACAATGCGATGCAGGAAAAGGGCATGAGTCAAGGAAAAATGAAGGCGCTGCTTCATAACCAAGTCATTACCTCTGTGCTAGAAAAACTAGACGGGAAGCAGCCCGAAGCTATTTTGATTGACCAATTTGCAGAACCGGGCATTTATTTCAAGCATCTTGCAGGGAAAAAAATCATTCGGGAGCGGACGTACTTTAGCACAAAAGCAGAAGGCATTCATTTGTCAGTTGCTGCGGCTTCCATTATTGCAAGGTACGCCTTTTTAATTGAAATGGATAAGTTGTCAAAAGCAGCAGGCTTTGACATTCCAAAAGGAGCCGGTCCTCATGTGGACAAGGCGGCAGCGAAGCTCATCAAGCTGCACGGCGAAGATGCTTTACGTCAATTTACAAAGCTGCATTTTGCCAACACACAAAAAGCGAAAAAATGGTTATAAAAAAGAGCTAAGGCCCATAAGGCCATAGCTCTTTTTTTCTTTAACCGCGCAAGACGGCTTGATACGTATCTTCTAATGCTTTCAATACTTTTGTATGAACAGCCGTCACTTCTTCCTCTGTCAATGTTTGCTCCGGATTTAAATATTGGAGAGAGAATGCAACGGATTTTTTGCCTTCTTCCATATGTTCACCCTCATACACATCAAAGACGGATAGGTCTGTCAATAAATCCCCGCCTGCCTCATAGATGACCCGCTCCAGCTGTCCGCTTGAGATATGCTGATCTACAACGAGTGCAATATCTCTTGTCACAGCAGGGAATCTCGGAATCGCTGTATATTTCATATCCTTCGATTCAGACGTCATCACATCTGTTAAATCAAACTCGAAGACATATGTTTCTTTTAAATCTAATTCCTTTTCAATGACTGGATGGAGAGCAGCAACAAACCCAATGACTTTTCCATTTAAATGAACATCTGCTGTACGACCTGGATGAAGACCCTCACGCTCTGCTTGAACATATGTGATTTGGTCTGATACACCAAGCTTTTCAAATAGACCTTCTGCAATTCCTTTCGCTACATAAAAATCAACGGCTTTTTTCTCGCCCTGCCAAAGATTTTTGTGCCATAAGCCTGTCAGCGCTCCAGCGACATGCTCTTTTTCCACTGGTTTTTCTCCTTCAGCTTCTGCTAAGAACACAGAACCCGTTTCATAAAAGCCAAATGAATCAGCTTGTCTTGCCAAGTTATATGCAACAGAATCAAGTAAGTTTGGCAGAAGACTTTGTCTGAGCACACTTCGTTCTTCACTCATTGGCAGGGAAAGCCTCGTTTTATAAGCTGGATTCAGTGCAAAAGCTGTAGACTTATGCTGATTTGTCAATGAATACGTGATCGCTTGAGAAAGACCTGCGCCTTCTAAGAAACGTCTAACCTTCCTGCGCTTCACTTGATACGGCGTGAGACCGCCAACTGTACCAGCTGTCGCAGGCAGTGTAGACGGAATATTATCATAGCCGTATAATCTGGCAACTTCTTCAATGAGGTCTTCTTCAATCGTGATATCCATTCTACGAGAAGGAACCGTTACGACAAGAACGTCATTTGATTCGCCCACTGTAAAACCAAGTTTGTTGAAAATTTGCATCATATCTTTTTTTGAAATGCTCATGCCAAGCACCTTATTCACACGCTCAGTTGATACGTGGATGACATTCATACTTGCTTCAAGGTGGTTTTCCTCCACAGTCCCGCTTAGCACTTCACCACCTGCATAGAGACTGATCAATTGCGCTGCTCTTTCGGCTGCAGGTTTTGTACGCTGCGGGTCAAGTCCTTTTTCAAATCGTGTGCTTGATTCACTGCGAAGCCCTAAGTCTCTAGATGCTTGACGGACCGTTTGACCGTTGAAATATGCCGCTTCTAAAAGAATCGTTGTCGTCTCATCACGCACCTCAGATTCAAAACCGCCCATGACGCCTGCTACAGCGTGCGCTTTCGTCCCATTAGTGATCACTAGATGCTTTGATGACAATGTACGTTCTTGTTCATCCAGTGTTTGAATGATTTCGCTATCAGACGCTTTACGTACGACCACCTGCTTTGAACCAAAGCGGTCATAATCAAATGCATGAAGCGGCTGACCGTATTCAAGCAGTACAAAGTTTGTAATATCGACGACGTTGTTAATTGGTCGAATGCCTGCATTCATCAATCTTGTTTGAATCCAAAGCGGTGCTGGTCCAACCTTTACATTTTTAATGATCTTCGCTGCATACAGTGGATTTGCTTCTTGATCCTCAATTTTCACAGAGATATAGTCTGCTACTTTTTCTGAAGAGGTGTCATGTGCTGTATCAGGAAGTTTGATGTCTCTCCCTAAAATGGCTGCAACCTCATAGGCCACACCGAGCATATTCAGGGCATCCGCACGGTTTGGTGTTAAACCAAGCTCAAGTACCGCATCGTCTAATTGAAGTGCCTGAAGAGCATCATCTCCGGGTTTGACGTCATTTGGGAAAACAAAAATGCCTTCTGCATATTCCTTTGGTACGAGTTTGCTTTCTACGCCTAATTCTTGCAGAGAACAAATCATGCCATGAGACTCTTCGCCACGCAGCTTTGCTTTTTTAATTTTAAAGTTCCCTGGAAGGACTGCGCCAACCGTTGCGACGGCCACATATTGTCCTTTATCCACATTCGGAGCCCCGCAAATAATTTGCACTGGAGCGTCTTCGCCGATATCAACAAGACATTTGTTTAATTTATCCGCATTTGGGTGCTGTTCACGCTCAATGACATGTCCAACGACAACCCCTTTAATGCCTTCTCCTTTATATTCAACGGCTTCCACTTCAATTCCGCTTCTTGTGATCTTTTCTGCTAATTCATCCGGCTGAATGCCTTCTAAATCGACATAGTCTTCTAACCATTTATATGAAACAAACATGTTGATTTCCTCCTCTTAGTCCTGCTTGAATTGCTTTGTGAATCTAATATCATTTGTGTAGAAATGGCGAATATCATCAATGCCGTATTTTAGCATCGCAATACGTTCAACACCCATTCCAAAAGCAAAGCCTTGGTAAGTTTCTGGATCAAATCCGCTCATTCTCAGGACATTTGGATGAACCATCCCTGCTCCTAAAATCTCAATCCAGCCTGTTCCTTTACATACTGAACAACCCTTTCCGCCGCATTTAAAGCAAGACACATCGACTTCGACAGATGGTTCTGTGAATGGGAAAAAGCTTGGACGGAGTCTAATTTCACGATCTTCACCAAACATTTTTCTTGCGACTGTCTCAAGCGTTCCTTTTAGATCACTCATGCTAATATTGTGATCGACAACAAGCCCTTCAATCTGCATGAATTGATGTGAATGAGTTGCGTCATCACTGTCTCGTCTATATACTTTCCCAGGGCAGATGATCTTCACAGGACCTTGTCCTTTATATTTTTCGAGTGTACGTGCTTGAACTGGTGACGTTTGTGTTCTCATCAGTGTATCCTCGGTAATATAGAAGCTGTCCTGCATATCACGTGCTGGATGCTCCTTTGGAAGATTCAGCGCTTCAAAGTTATAATAATCCGTTTCCACCTCAGGACCTTCCTCAACGGTATAGCCCATACCAATAAATAAATCTTCAATATCTTCGACAACAATCGTTAATGGATGTCTTGCCCCCATTTTGATTGGACTTGCTGGCAATGTAACATCGATCGTTTGAGACGCAAGTTTCTTCTTCACTTCTTCTTTTTCCAGCTGCTCATTTTTTTCAGCAATAGCATTTGCAATCTGCTCTCTTACTTCGTTTGCGAGTGCGCCCATTTTCGGTCTTTCTTCTGCGGAGAGCTTGCCCATTCCACGAAGCACCTCTGTGATCGGGCCTTTTTTCCCTAAATATTGAACACGAATATCATTAACTTCTTTGAGCGAGCTAGCTGCTTCAACCTTCGCTATCGCCTCTGTTTCAAGCTGTTTTAACGTTTCTTGCATGAGTGTAATCCTCCTTTTGATATACAAAACCGCCTGGATAAACGGCTGTTTGATCGTTTGAAGACAATAAAAAACCCGTCCCTCTAAAAAAGAAGGGACGAGTTGTGGTCGCGGTACCACCCTTGTTGAGCACAAATGCATGTGCGAATAAGCTTCATTGACATAACGGAATCAAACGAATCCGGTTCACCTTTACGCAAAGCTTGCGGTCCCGGTGACAACTCCAGAGGTGAATTCCTGTTTCAGCATTCCTTAAATGCACTTTCAGTCTACGATGCATTCTCCCTTTAAGGCCGCTTCTTGAAACAATCTTCCTCTATCATGGTTTTTAAAATATTATTTTCATTATAGTGAAAATAAGCGCATGTTGCAACACTATCCACGCAAATGATAGACGAGAACTGCCGCTGCAACAGCCACATTTAATGATTCTGCCTGACCATACATCGGCACATATAAATTCTGGTCTGTCATTTGCAGAATCTCTTGGTCAATACCTGCTCCTTCATTGCCAACAATTAATGCAAAAGGACCTTCTGCCGTTACGCTTCTATACGCTTTCGCATTTTTCAAGGCGCTTCCGTATACAGGTATGCCTTGCTCCTTACATGCTTGTATTGCCTGCTGAAGGGTTTGCTTTAAAATTGGCAGGTGGAAATGTGATCCTTGTGCTGAACGGAGCGTTTTTCCGTTAAACGCATCGACTGTTCCATCACCTAAGATTACAGCATCAAGACCAGCGGCATCTGCTGTCCGAATGAGTGTGCCTAAATTTCCTGGATCCTGTACTGCATCTAACAGAAGAAGTCGTTCATACTTCTTTTCTTCAAATACAGGAACTGTACAAACCGCCGCGATGTGCTGAGGCGTTTCCGTTTCGGTCATGGCAGAAAAGGCTTCTTCGCTCAGTTCATAAAGTTCAATGTCAGGATCGATATGAGAAGGAAGCTTATCAGGCGATGTGACCATTAATTCTTTCACAACTCCGCTCTTCAATGCTTCTTCGACTAAGTGTATTCCCTCAACGAGAAACAGCCCCGTTTTCGTACGTTCTTTTTTCGCATGGAGCTTTTTCCACTGTTTAATGTTTGTGTTTTTAGCTGATTCTATATATTTCAAGTGATTTTAACTCCTTTAAATATCATGAATTTATTATATCTCATGCACACTACATAATAAACCTGTCTTTGAGACAGAATAGGGCTATTACCATCAAAAAAGGAGTGTGGGCAATGGATTTTAATTTAAGAGGCGCAGTCATTCAAAACATCACTGGCCATAATCAAGAGCAGCTTGAACATACGATTTTAGATGCCATTCAAAGCGGCGAGGAAAAAATGCTGCCAGGCCTTGGCGTGTTGTTCGAGGTGCTATGGCAAGAAGCATCAGAAAACGAGAAGAACGAGATCCTCGAGACACTAGAGCAAGGCTTAAAGCCTCATCAGCAGCAATAAAAGAAGCCGGTTTGCTTATCATAGCAAACCGGCTTTTTCATTTAGCCAGTGATCGGTGTTTCCATCCGAAGCGCTGGATCACGCCAAATTTCGACCCATTTTTTAATCGCAAACACAATGATCACAAATCCTAAGATCAGCATGATAATTGACAGCACCGCATTCAGCACGCTGTAACCTGATGCCTCAGGATTAAGATATACATTTGCTACCATCCAATAGCCTGCATAATTCACTGTCACATATAAGTAAGCAAGTGGAATTAAACAAGTCAGCATATACCGCCTTTTATCTGCAATTTTTAATACAACGGTTGCTCCGATGATTAAGCCGACTGATGCCATTAACTGGTTCGATACACCAAACAATGCCCAAATAGACCCGATGTCTCCAGAGTAAAGCAAGTATCCCCACATAAAACAAGCAAGCGCACTTGCAAACACCGACCCAGGTACCCAGTCATTTCGTTTAAGCGGTTTATATGCTTCGCCAAAGAAGTCTTGAATCAAATATCGCGCCACACGCGTTCCAGCATCAATAGCGGTTAAAATAAAGACAGCTTCAAACATAATGACGAATTGGAAAAAATAAGACGCTAAATGACTAAAGAACGGAATTCCCGTAAAGATATACGCCATCCCTACAGCTAATGTCACAGCTCCACCCGTTCTTCCTTCTAAATCAAGGCCAATTTCCTTACTCAGCTGCGGAAGGTTCTCGACACTCACCCCGAGCGTTCGGAACACTTCTGGCGTACTGTTAATCGCAAAATAATCTCCTGGATGAAGAGCCGTAGCGGCAATTAACGCCATAATGCCAACTAGACATTCTACTAGCATTGCGCCAAAAGCGACAGGCTTCATATCGCTCCAGCGGTCAAGCATCTTAGGTGTAGTCCCTGACCCAACAAATGCGTGGAAACCAGATATGGCCCCGCAAGCAATGGTAATCGAAATAAAAGGCCAGACAGGACCAGCTAAAACCGGGCCTCCTCCATTCACAAACTCCGTAAAGGCTGGGAATTGAATCGTTGGATTGACGACAAAGATTCCGGCAATCAGTGCGATAAAAACACCTATTTTCATAAAGCTACTTAAATAGTCCCTCGGTGCGAGCAGCAGCCAAACCGGCAATGCCGCAGCAAAAAAAGCATAGATCGGCAGGGCAAGAGCAAGTGTTTTTGTATCAAGTGTTAAAAGATCACCAAGTGCCGTTCCTTGAATATTCGGCCCAAGGAATACACCAACCATCAGCAAAATAAATCCCGCAGTTGTGGCAAGTTTTAAATTGCCTGTCTTTTTATAATAAAGACCAACCCCCATCGCAATTGGAATCGTGATTCCGACTGCAAATGTTCCCCAAGGGTTACGTTCTAATGCATGAAGCACAACCATAGACAGCCCTGCCATTGTGATCGTAATGATAAACAGCATCGCAAGCCCTGTACAAAATCCTGCTACAGGTCCTAGCTCTTCCTTTGCTACCTCTGATAATGATTTCCCCTTTTTTCGCATCGACGCAAATAAGACGACAAGATCATGTACAGCTCCGCCAATCACTGCGCCAATTAACAGCCAAAGGAGACCCGGTAAATACCCAAATTGTGCGGCTAAAATCGGACCCACTAACGGACCGGCCGCTGCAATCGCAGCAAAGTGATGCCCAAATGTGACCCATTTATTGGTTGGCACATAATCTTTCCCGTCCTCTAATGTGTGAGCCGGTGTAGGATGATCGTCTGTCACCTTTAATACCTTGACCATCATAAATGTGCCATAAAGACGATAGGCAATCGCTAAAATACACATAGATCCTATGACAATTGTAACCGCATTCATTTAACCATCCCCTTCGCACAAACAATTTGTTACAAATATAACATAAATTGATTGATTTTTCTTTCTTTTAAAACCAAGTTGACAAATAAGAATAATATGTTTATTCTTAAGTTAGCTTCACCTACTTCCATAAACTCTCTTTTGACAGGGCGTTCTTTAGGCTCTGTCCTTTTTATTGCTTTCATCTTACAAAAATAAAAGCCAGATCACATGTGCCTTATTCACTAGAATATTTTTTCTTCTTCTGTTAAAAACAGTTCTTTTGACGTAATCAAAAAACAACGTTCATTTCCTGGGAAATTCAATGGAATAAAAAAGCCTTTCCCCTATACTGAGGAAAGGCTTACCTATTAAGAACCGTACGTGATCTGCTCAACCGTTTTTTGATCAAGTCTTTTGATCACTTCTGTTAAAAGCTTCACTGCATTTTCATAATCATCCCGGTGAATCATCGCTGCATGGGTATGAATATATCTGCTTGGTATACCGATAGATAGTGATGGCACGCCATGACCTGTTAAATGGATACCGCCAGCATCTGTCCCACCGCCAGGCATTGAGTCATATTGATAAGGAATGTTC
The DNA here is from genome assembly GCF_002998775.1 of Bacillus sp. YBWC18. Lineage (NCBI taxonomy): Bacteria > Bacillati > Bacillota > Bacilli > Caryophanales > Bacillaceae > Bacillus > Bacillus sp. YBWC18. The sequence continues at coordinate 424,803 of NZ_PVRI01000002.1, forward strand.
AATTCATCCGCTGTTTGGACAACAAAATCCCGAAGCCCTTTATGGGATACCATCGAAGCATCAAATACAACAATCGTTGGTCCTTTGCCAAGCTTGCTTGTTGCTTCTTTTTCAGTGATGCCTGGCGTGTCTCCTGCTACACCAACATCAATGGCAAATCCAATATCAGGCTGGATCGTAGCCGCTGCTGTTTTGGCACCACGCAGGCCAACCTCCTCTTGTACAGTTGCAACACTGTAAGCAATATTCTCATGCTGAGCATTGTGTAAGTTCTTCATGACATCAATCGCTACTGCACAGCCGATACGGTTGTCCCATGCTTTTGCAAGGAGCATTTTTTCATCATTCATCACTGTAAACTCAAAATAAGGAACGATTTGATCTCCAGGCAGCACGCCCCATTCCATTGCCTGTTCTTTGCTTGATGCACCAATATCAATAAACATATCTGTAATCTCAATCGATTTTTTTCGAGCTTCAGGTGACAAGACGTGCGGCGGCTTTGAGCCAATCACACCTGTGATGTCTCCCTTTTTCGTTACAATGGTGACACGCTGCGCGAGCATGACCTGTGACCACCAGCCGCCGACTGTTTGGAAGCGAATGTAGCCTTTGTCATCAATTTTTGTCACCATGAATCCTACTTCATCTAAGTGACCAGCGAGCATAATTTTAGGTCCGTTTGCGTTTCCTTCCTTCTTAGCGATTAAGCTGCCAAGGCGGTCACTAGAGACTTCATCTGCATATGATTCTATGTATGTCTGCATGACTTTTTTGACATCACGTTCATTTCCTGGAATCCCTTTTGCATCCGTTAGGTCTTTCAGCATAGTTAATGTTTGATCTAGCTTTGTCATTCCATTTATCCTCCTTTATCTTCATGGTGCATTCTTATTATACAAAACCTCTTTCGTTCAATACGATCTTTTTATGAATATTTTTTCGTTTAACGAAATATTTTTTTAAAAAAAGTTGAAACCTTTTGGGCTTTTCATTCGTAGTACATCAGATAACGGTATATTGGAGGTGCATCCTGTCATGTTTGTAATCCTCATTAGACTTGCTCTTGTTGCACTGCTTGTCTACATCTTCTACATGGCGGTAAAATTCTTCTCAAATCCGAGAAGAAAGCTGAAACAAGCACAATTAAAAGAAGGCTTTTATTTTATGGACGAACAGCAAAATGCGCGCAAAAATTTTAATTTCGTCTATAAAGGTGTCTTGTTTGAAGGGGAGAAGCATGTTCCTTCTAAGGATCATCCTCTGTTTGTCCACTCCATTTACGTTTGGACGGAGTCACCCGAGAAGCTAAGTGAATTTACATTAGAAGACTTTGAAAAATTGGAGGAAAACATTATCGAACGTTATCCTCAAACAAAAATTGATTGGGATCAGCCCATTAAAAAAATCAAACAAAAAAAAGGAGCAGACACGCCGTCTTGATGGCGTCTGCTCCTTTTTCAGATGAACTTTATATATCCTAATATGATCAACTGCACCATGATTAACACCGGCATGCCCATTTGAAAGGCAGGATGCTTTGTTTTATGACGGAAATACTGCATCCCTAGATACGATCCAGCAGCCCCAAAAAGCACGGCAGCACTCCATAAGTGCGCCTCTGAAATTCTCCATTTATGCGCTTTTGCCCGGCGCTTGTCCTCTCCCATGAGAAAAAAACCATAGCCATTTACCAAAATCAGCAGTAGAATCAGCGCGATATTCATTCATTTCACCTCACATGATGAGCAAAAAAGATCACCCCTCGACGGAATGATCTTTTATATGACTTACTTGTCTAGTTGTGCTTTTGCAGCATCAGCAAGCTGATTGAATGCACTTAGGTCATTCACAGCAAGGTCAGCAAGCATTTTGCGGTTTACTTCGATACCAGAAAGCTTTAGGCCATGCATTAAACGGCTGTAAGAAAGACCGTTCATACGAGCTGCAGCATTGATACGAGTGATCCATAGTTTACGGAAGTCACGTTTTTTCTGACGACGGTCACGGAAAGCGTAGTTTCCAGATTTCATCACCTGTTGGTTTGCTACTTTGTATAATCTATGTTTTGAACCGAAATAACCTTTTGCTAATTTAAGAACCTTTTTACGACGCTGACGCGACACAGTTCCGCCTTTTACTCTTGGCATTGTAATTCCCTCCTATGATTCCTATTCCAGATTACTTGATGTTTGCAAGTTGTTGTTTGATACGTTTGAAATCTCCAGCACTTACGATTGCGCTCTTACGCAATTTACGTTTTTGCTTTGTAGATTTGTTAGCGAACAAGTGACTTGTGTACGCATGAGAACGTTTAAGTTTACCAGAACCTGTTTTTTTGAAACGTTTAGCAGATCCGCGGTGAGTTTTCATTTTTGGCATTGGATGTTTCCTCCCTCTGTTACTTTACTTTTCGACTTTTGGTGCAAGCATGAGGAACATGCTGCGTCCGTCCATCTTAGGTTTTGTTTCTACTGTTGCTACTTCAGCGCAAGCTTCAGAGAAACGGTCTAACACGCGCTGTCCGATTTCTTTATGCGTAATCGCACGGCCTTTAAAGCGGATAGAAGCTTTCACTTTATCTCCCTTTTCAAGGAATTTGATTGCATTACGGAGCTTCGTGTTAAAATCATGTTCATCGATTGTCGGGCTCAACCGAACTTCTTTTAAGCTAATGATTTTTTGATTCTTACGTGCCTCTTTTTCCTTCTTCTGCTGTTCGAATCGGAACTTACCGTAGTCCATGATTCGGCAAACAGGTGGTTTTGCATTTGCAGCAACTAACACAAGGTCAAGATTGGCTTTCGTAGCAATTTCCAGAGCTTCCTGGCGGGTTTTAATCCCCAGCTGATCGCCATTTTGTCCGATCAAACGAACTTCACGCGCACGAATACCTTCATTAACTAATTGATCTTTGCTAATAGTGAGCCACCTCCATGAGATTTTGAATTGAGTTCACAATTCATTTTGACCATTTCGTTGTATGTTTTACAGGCAAACAAAAAGTGTGGGCATATAAAACACCCACACTGCGAACATTTGCATGAAAAAATAAATGTACGGTCAACCTGTCAACTACAAACACGTGTCAATCAGGTGAGAAGCGGGTGCTTCTGCTTGTGATATCTATTCAATTCGTTAATTATTCTACACAATTTTCATTTGTCCGTCAAGTAACCGAACTCTTGAAACAACTTTTTCATTTTAGCACGATAAAACGAATTGGGCAAGGCTTTTTCAAACAATGACACCATCAAAGTATGAATTGCATAAAGATTGGGATGACAATGACGGTCACAACTCCTACGACCACAACGGCGATACTTGCCATGGCCGCTTCCACTTCTCCCATCTCAATCCCAACAGAGACGCCAAGCGCATGTCCTGATGTACCGAGTGCAAGCCCTTTTGCCACTGGATTTTTAATTCGAAACCATTTTAAGAAGAAAGCACCTAGTGCATACACAATGACTGCATTAAATATGACCGCAAAGGCTGTGATATCTGCGATTCCGCCAATATCCTTTGCAATTGGAAGAGCAATCGCTGTCGTCGCTGCTTGTGGAAGCATACTTTTCATTACAGCCGTATCAAGATGAATCCCTTTTGCTACGACATACACAATTGTAATGGAACAAAGTGATCCTACAAAAATAGCGGATAAAATCTGCCACCAATATTTTTTAAGTAATGCACGCTGTTTATAAAGCGGAATAGCGAAAGCAATGGTCGCAGGCTCTAAGAAAAACTTGATAATCTTGCCGCCCTCATTATAATCTGCATAGGAAAAACCGCCAATTTTTAAAAATAAAATGCCTAACACCATGGCCACAAAAAGTGGTGTGAATAAGAAGAAGCCTTTTGATTTTTTAAATAAGAATGTACCGATTCCAAAGGCGACTAATGAGACGACTATACCAAAATAAGGACTCATCGTACTTGTACCCATCTTGCTTTCCTCCTTTAATGCGTACTTGAAGCTGGTTTATTAGAATGAGAAGGAGTCGATTTGCTCTCCTTTGTCTCTTTATGTTTCTGTGGTTTTTCTGATAATTGCATGAGAAGCTGCGAGAATAGCCCTGTCGCTGCTAGTAACATAATCGTTGCAATGATAATGACACCGACGACTTGCACACCTACTTCTTGCATGACACCTAGTGATTGAATAACCGAGATACCAGAGGGAACAAATAGAAAGCTAATGAGCCCTGTCAATGATGTACCTAATTGCTCCACCTGCTCCAGTTTGACGATTTTCGTTGTCAGCAAAACAAATAATAGAACCAGACCAATCACAGATGCAGGCATCGGAATTGGTAAATACATTGAAATGAGATTAGAAACGAACATTACGGTTGCAAAGATAAATGCTTGAGATAGAAATCCATATACTTTAGTGGCACTCATGCCCCTTCACCTCTTTCTTCGACTGCCCTCAGTATACGGCATGAAATAAATGAATGAAGCGTTTACAATCAAACTCGCCGGATTCAATGAATGAAATGCAGAAAACGAGTATTGAAATACAAACAAAAAAAGCCGTCCTACTCTAGCAGGAGCGACTTCTTTAGTTCTTTGGCGTAAGTACGGCTGACAGGAATGATCGACCCGTCTGTCATATGCAGATTATACGTCGAATTAAACCACGGCTGTACTTCTTTCATATGAGAGGTGTTCACGATATAGCTTCGATGAACCCTCATAAAGTAAGCCTCAGGCAGTTTCTTTTCAATGACCACAAGCGGTTCTGTGACCTCATACATGTGATCCTTTGTTTTCACGACCTTTTTCCCCTCACTGAGCCCTACATACATGATCTCTTCAACTTGCAGGATGACAATTGAGTCATCGACTGAGATGGCTAATTTTTGCTGATGGGGTATTTTCTCATCTGACAGCTGGTGCTCTTGCGTCTCAACAGATTTCCACTTTTTAAACTTTTGGATCGTTTGCAAAAGCCGCTCTTCATCAAATGGTTTCGTTAAGTAATCAAGCGCACTTACCTCAAACGCCTTCAGCGCGTATTGATCAAAGGCTGTCGCAAATACAATCGCTGGCGGATCAGACATCCGGTTGAGCCTTTTGGCAATATCAAATCCATTCTCACCAGATAAATCAATGTCTAAAAAGAGCAGGTCCGGCTTATGATCCACCATCCGGTCAAAAGCTGATTCTATATTTTCTGCTTCCTCTATTTGAACATCCTCTTTCGTTCTGCGTAATAAGTATTTTAATTCGTCTCTTGCTAACACTTCATCATCTACGATTAATACGTTTATCAACGAAAATCATCCTTTTTTACATAGTCCATTGGAATGCGAAATGAGATGTCAGTGCCTTGGCCGCTATGAATGGATAAAGCGGCTTGTCTGCCAAAAATCCCTCTTAACCGCTGATCTAAATTAAAAAGAGCCGTACCTGTTCCTTCTTTGGATTCAACAGGCGCTTTTAATAACTGAGCCATCTTGTCATTCTCGATTCCCTGTCCATTATCAGTCACTTTCATATAAACATGCCCATCTTTCATCAAAGCAGAAACGACGACTTCACAACTCGTTTGATGTTTAGGAAAAGCGTGTCTCACTGCGTTTTCAACAAGCACCTGAAGCACAAATGGAGGAATCATCACCTGCTCCAGCTCCTTTTCAATTTGAAAGGCCACATGGTATTTATTTGGAAACCTCGCTTGTTCAAGCGACAAATATGCCTCTACATGCTGAATTTCTTTATGCAGCGGAATCAGCAGCTGGCGGGCGCCTTGCAAATTAGACCGGAAATAAATACTCAGCTGCAGCAGCAGCTTCCTTGCCATCTCTACATTCGTTCTGCACAAAACAGAGATGGTATTAATGGCGTTAAATAAAAAGTGCGGATTCACTTGCGCTTGAAGCGCTTTGATCTCTGCATCTTTCAGCAGGCGGCTTTGGGTTTCTGCCTCTCCAAGTTCAAGCTGTGTGGAGAACAGCATCGCCAAGCCTTCTGCAAGCTCCTCTTCCACCCTGCTTAATCCGACCGGAGAATTGAAATACATTTTTAATGTTCCGATCGTTTGACCATTGGAGGTGAGGGGCAGCACAATCGCTGCTTGAAGCGGGCAATGAGTGACTGAACAATTGATTTCGTCTTTCGAATGCGCCTTCATAATTTTGCCGCTCATCAATACTTGTTTCGACAGCCCTGTAATTAGGCTTTTCGATGGAATATGATGATCCGTCCCATCACCGACATGCGCTAAAATCTTTTCTGTATCGGTTAAGGAGACCGCATCTGTTTCTGTTAATCGATGAATGATCTCCGCCACACTTTTACATGACTGTTCATTTAACCCTTGGCGGAAAAAAGGCAGCGTTTGATCGGCGATCGAAAATACGCGGTGTGTCTGCATCGCCTTTGCCTGCTCTTCTTGCCGAATGACTGACTGTAAAATCGATAAAAAGATAAAGCTGCCAATTCCATTCACAAAAATCATCGGCAGGGCAATAATACTCACAAGCCCCCAAGCATCAGCAAATGGCTTTGCAAATAGAAGGATAATGATCATCTGCAAGGATTCCATTGCCACACCAAAAAGTGCGGCTTGGCGAGGTGTCACCATTCGATTCTTCCGTTTAAACCTGCTGCCGACATAGCCTGCAATCACACCGGCTAAAATCGAAGAAATCGCACAGCTGAGTGCCGTGCTCCCTCCGAGTGAATAGCGATGAATTCCAGCTAAAAGCCCTGCACCAATGCCAACAAACGGCCCTCCTATCAATCCGCCCATTTCGATCCCCATGATTCTCGTATTGGCAATCGAGCTTGACGAGCCGAGATGATAGGAAAACTCATGATTCATGACCATCTGCTGCTGGATTTCAATTCCTGTGTAATTGCTGATAATACTAAAAGAAGCAAAAATAAAGACAAGGACTGCCTTTTTTCGAAACCCTTCATTATGAAGCAATAGATTGCGAAAGCCCTTCACATGGGCAAGCACAAACCCTAAAATAACGATGATCCCGACACGCTCGATCATCATAATAATTAAATGAAGCAAACCTGCCACCTCAATTGATGTATGTATTATTTACTGTCTTTCTATTCTATCATGTGCGGTCAATGTTCAATTATCTCTCAAATCTTTTCTTTATTGCCCTCATCTTCTATTGTAAAATGAACTTGAGCCGTCACTTGCAATTGAAGGTAACACATACATAACAAGGGAGAAGATCATGAAAGCCGTATTTTTCGATTTAGATGATACTTTGCTTTGGGATGAAAAAAGCATTCACACAACTTTTCAGGAAACATGCCGCGAAGCGGAAAAGAAATATGGACTGAATCCAGCAACATTTGAACAGATTGTACGTGAAGAAGCAAGAAAGCTGTACTCTTCCTATGAAACATATGATTATACTATCATGATCGGAATTAATCCTTTCGAAGGACTGTGGTCAAATTTTAGTGAACCGATTAGCGAAGGCTTTCAAAAGCTGAATGCCCTTGCACCAGAGTACCGCAAGAACGCTTGGACAAATGGCTTAAAAGAAGCAGGAATTGACGATGAGGCATTTGGACAATATTTGGCTGATTTCTTTGCAGCCGAGCGGAGAAAACGCCCATTTGTCTATGAAGAAACGTACCCTGTTTTAGACCGCCTGAAAGGCAGCTATGAATTGCTCCTTTTAACAAACGGAGATCCTAGTCTTCAAAAAGAGAAACTGGCAGGTGTTCCTGAGCTTGCACCTTATTTTAATGAAATTGTGATTTCGGGAGATTATGGGAAAGGGAAACCTGACCCTGGCATCTTTGAGCACTGCCTTCAGCTGTTAAATCTAACAAAAGACGATGTGATCATGGTTGGAGACAATCCAAAAACAGATATTCTTGGGGCATCTCGCGTTGGTATTCAAACCGTTTGGATCAATCGACATGGCAAGAAAAATGAAACAGATGTAACGCCAAATTACGAAATCAAAGACTTACATGAATTGTTTGATATATTAAAATAGAACAAAAGAGAAAACACCCTTCTCCTGACGAGTTTGGGTGTTTTTGTGTTTTCAAACTACACAATGGCGGCTAGACTTTGCGCTTGCTTGTCTAAGCTGCGGGCTGCTTCTCCTAACTACATTCATAAATTCCTCGCTTGCCTGCTTTACAAGATCGCGATTTGTAAACACCGTTGTCTTGGCCCGGCTCGTTCCGCTGCTGACCATACTTTCGTACTTTCCAAACGTATCATTCAAGAAACTGGATCACCAGTGGAAAATTTTTTCCCATAAGAAAAAGCCAGTGATCTCAAGAGAAAGATCACTGACTGCTTCATTGAAAGGATTATTTTTTCGCTTCTGCTACTGCATGTTTCACAAAGGCTTCAAGATCCACTGTTTCTGAATCTTGCTCTCCGTATTTTCTTACATTGACAGCGCCATTTTCTGCTTCTTGATCTCCGACAACTAGCATGTATGGAATCTTTTGCATTTGCGCTTCTCTAATTTTGTATCCAATCTTTTCATCACGGCTGTCAAGCTCTACACGAAGCCCTTCAAGCTGCAAACGTTCTTGCACTTTTTTCGCATAGTCTAAATGGACAGACGGTGAAACCGGGATGACTTGGAATTGTACAGGTGCCAGCCATGTTGGAAGGGCTCCTTTGTATTCTTCAATTAAAAAGGCAACAAAACGCTCCATTGTAGAGACAACACCTCTATGAATCACGACCGGACGATGATGCTTGCCATCTTCTCCGATATAAGTGAGATCGAAACGCTCTGGAAGTAAGAAGTCAAGCTGTACAGTAGACAATGTCTCTTCTTTTCCAAGAGCTGTCTTGACCTGTACATCAAGCTTCGGACCATAAAATGCCGCTTCTCCTTCTGCTTCATAATAATCATGACCAAGCTCGTCCATTGCATCCTTTAGCATCGATTGCGCTTTATTCCACATCGCATCATCGTCGAAATACTTCTCAGTATCTTCTGGATCACGGTAAGATAAGCGGAATGTGTAGTCATTCAAGCCAAAGTCTTGATACACTTCTTCAATTAAGCGAACTGTACGAATGAACTCTTCTTTGATTTGATCTGGACGAACAAAGATATGTGCATCGTTTAATGTCATCCCGCGAACACGCTGAAGGCCGGATAAAGCACCTGACATTTCATAGCGGTGCATTGTACCAAGCTCTGCAATACGAATTGGCAATTCGCGATAGCTATGCGGCTCGTTTTTGTAAATCATCATATGGTGCGGACAGTTCATTGGACGAAGAACAAGATCTTCGTTGTCCATTTCCATCACAGGGAACATGTCTTCTTGATAATGCGCCCAGTGCCCTGAAGTTTTATACAATTCGACATTCGCAAGAACTGGTGTATACACATGCTCATAACCAAGACGTACTTCTTTATCGACAATGTAACGCTCAATAACACGGCGGATCGTTGCGCCTTTTGGCAGCCAAAGCGGTAGACCTTGACCTACCTTTTGAGAGTTCGCAAACAGTTTCAGCTCTTTTCCTAGTTTACGGTGATCGCGTTCTTTCGCTTCTTCAAGCAGGCGTAAGTGCTCATTTAAATCTTCTTTGCTGAAGAAAGCTGTACCGTAAATACGCTGAAGCATTTGATTGTTGCTGTCACCTCTCCAGTATGCACCTGCAAGGCTTAACAGCTTAAACTCTTTAATTTTCCCTGTTGATGGCAAGTGAATGCCGCGGCAGAGGTCAAAGAATTCACCCTGCTCATAAATCGTCACGGCTTCACCTTCTGGAATCGCCTCTAACAGCTCAAGCTTCAATTGATCACCAATCGCTTCAAAGCGTTTTTTCGCTTCTTCTCTTGTTACTTCAATTCGCTCAATTGGCAAATTGCTGTTAATGATTTTTTTCATTTCTTTTTCAATCTTAGGTAAGTCTTCAGGTGTGATGGCAACATCGATGTCGACATCATAGTAGAAACCATTTTCGATCACAGGACCTACGCCAAACTGGACATGATGCTCTTTTCCATAAAGACGTTTGATCGCCTGTGCTAGCAAATGTGCTGTGCTGTGGCGCATAATGTCGAGTGCTTCATCACTTTTATCTGTAATGATCTCGATTGTTCCACTTTCTAATAGCGGCGTACGCAGATCTATTTCTTTGCCGTTCAATTTACCGGCAAGCGCTTTTTTCTTTAGGCCCGGGCTAATTGATGCCGCGATGTCTTCTGTTGTAGCTGTTTTGTCAAACTCCTTGACTGCTCCATCTGGAAATGTAAGTTGAATTTGTTCTGACATCTCTGGTCACTCCTTTTTTTGGCAATATAAAAACCCCGCCCCCTGGAAAGGGACGAGGTTGAATAAACGGAATCGTGGTTCCACCCTTTTTCCCGTATTTGCAGCTTACGTTTTCATAAGCAAACACGGCTTGTGGTTCGATAACGGGAATTCCCGTCAGCCATTACTAAAAAGTTCACAGCTGATGTTCAAAGGTGGTAAAGCAAATGGTCCTCTGCTAGGAAGCTTTCAGCCGCGGCTTCCCTCTCTTTAAGCGGGTGTTCATTTGTTCATGTCCTTATCAATACGGTCTCTGTATGAAGTTACACCGTATTATAAAACGTTTTTTCGTGAAAATCAAGAAAGCTTTTCACTTTTCTGTTCCAAATGGTCATGTACAAATTGAACATTCTGTTCTTGAAATGAATGAGCCGGGAATACCTCGACCCTTTCTTGAAAAATATTTTGAATGGTCTGCACCATCGAGTGACCCGTATCATTTGTAAATAGGTCAATCTTTTGGGGCGCTATGGATACGAGTGGTGCAATCAGCTGCGAATCAATATACATTGGATGCTCTCTTACAAACTGTCTGTCTATGTATTGTTTTTGATCACGCTCAGAAGCGTACCGAAATTCCCAAATCATCAGGCGGTCCTGATGCACAACATGTACTTTTTCGAGCTTAGGTTCTCTTGCCATCACATAGTCTCGAAGGGATTGAATGAAGTTTTGATATTCTTGTTCCATTTTGTATTCTTCAATGGAGACTTCAACATAGTTCTTCAGCCTCCTGTCATACTCTGACAGTCTAAATGTCATAAATGAACCAATTGAAAAAATACCTTGCTGTAAAGAAATGGTCTCAAGCTCCTTTGTTAACAGGGCTTCTCTTGACGGTTCTTGATGAATGCCGGGAATATCATCTAAATCCCCGTTCATAATACTGTGGGCGATTGAAAGAATTTGGTGCTGCTCTTCAGGATCTTTAAATAAATAGGTGTTTTCAAGGATGCTGCGCATGCGCTCATTTTCTTTGCATTCCAAAAAAAAGTGAACCAGTAATGGCCGCACAATGGGCTCAAGTCCTTCTTCTGATTCCTTCGCCTCTATGAGAAGCCGGTCTTTCCCTTGTTGAATTGACATGTGATGCCGACTGTCCAAGTGTTCAGCAAGATGTAAAAAAGCGGCGGTATCATATTCATCTTCAAAGATTATTTCAAGCATGTTTGTCCCCCCTAACGACATCTGTTACATATATATGGGGGAAACATAAAAAATAGACGCCTAAAATAAATCAGGCATCTTTCTTTTTAAAATGAGCGGAACGGAGATAAAGATCAGATAAATCAAACAAACGATCACTAAAGCGGCATAATTGCCGCTGACAAAGCTTGAGCCAAGGACATTTAATGCAACTGTACCCGGTATTAAGCCTAAAAAAGTAGCTGCCGTGAATGCACGATAATTCGCACGTGAAACTGCTGCCGCATAGCTGACAAAGTCAAAATGGATCGGGGCAATACGCAATAACAAAATATAAAGAAACCCATGCTCCTGAATGCGGGATGTCACCGCTCTCAGCTTCCGGCTGCTTGATTCTCTGCCTTCCTTTTTTGCACGAAAGGTTGTGGCAAGCAGGAAGGAGCCTGTTGCTCCGGCGGTAGCACCAACGAGGGCATAAATCGTCCCAAGAACACTGCCGAATGCTAAACCTGCTGCCAGCGAAAAGACCGTAAGTGGGACGAGAACAAACGGGCGAAAAAGAGATAAGAACAGAAAAACAAAGGGAGCCAGCAGCCCAAATTGAAGCACCCAATTCTTCACATCTTTCGGCGCCAGCTGAAGGTGCTGTTTGTTCAGCCACCAAAGTAAAGCAGCGAGACCTGCAATCACGAGAAAAAGCAGCCATTTTCTTTTGTTCATTTCATTTGCTCCTCCTTCAGGTGATAGACGCTTTTATAAATGACGGCGGTTTTCTCCTTCGAGCAAGACTGCCTCTGCTAAATAAAGAATCCGTTCCATTAAACGAGCGGCTTTTACCTCTTCTTTTTCCCCGCGCTGTGAGTACGTAAAGTGATGTTTCAGTTCACTTGGTGAGAAATTAGAAGAGAAGAAAGTCGGCAGCTGCTCTGCCATACGGTATTGTAAGATCGTTCCGAGCAGTTCATCTCGAACCCAGCTTGTCATCGACTCTGCCCCAATATCATCAAGCATTAAAATAGGGGTGGATTTGACCATGTTCAGCTTTGCTTCCAGTGTATGATCGGCTAACGAATTTTTTAACTCTCTCACAAATTCAGGCACGTACACTAGGAGAGATGGGTATTCCTTCTCCGCTAGCTGCTGCGCAATGGCTGCCAGAATATACGTTTTTCCTACTCCAAACTTTCCGTGTAAATATAAGCCCTTCCCTTTGCCCGTCTCATCATAGCTTTGCAGGAATTGACCTACTTTTTGAATGACTTCCTGTCTTCCCACAACGTTCAGATCAGTGAACGTCGCTTGAAGAACATTTTGCGGAATGTACATACTTTTCATAAGCTCTTGCTGTTTTTTCTGTCTATCGAGCCGCAGCTTGACTGGGCAGGGGGAATATTCAATATCAATACTCTGACCTTTGATCACAAGCTTCGGGTGATACCCGTCTAAAATCGCATTGACGTTCTCTTCATCTAAGCAATATGAACAACCCTTCGACTGCTGCACATATTCAAAAAGCCGGTTCAAACTACGATTGATCATGTCTTCGTGTATTTCTTCTTGATGCTCCTGTAAAAAGGCCCTTACATCTTCATCAGATAACACACTCTCTTTAATCTGATTGTATCTCACACGAAAATCTACTCGTCCTTTTAACTGTTCAAATGAACGACCGATCGGTTTCATCCCCATCTCACCTCACCTTAATGTGCATTGTACTTTTTCATATTTTTAAACTGATTTAACAGTTTTTCTTTTTCTCGTTCGAGGTCTTCTGTCGACAGACTGTCTAATTGTTCTTTTGCCGGCTGTTCTTTCGTTTCAGTTTCTTTCATCCAGTCAGGAAGCTTCTCTTCTCGGACAACTTTCCCTGATCCATATGTGCTGCGCTGCTTTTTCTGCTGCGCCCACTCTGTCATTTGCTTGTTCTCTTCTTTGGCAATTTTCATGGCTGCCGCTACGGTTTTAATTTTCTTTCTCACCCAATGAGCGGCGATTTTTTGCATATATGTTTTCGACAGCTTCATATCTGTTTTCAGTAATGTATAGTAGATCAAAACGTTCATGACACCTGGCTCTAGCTGCTGCTCGAGCATAATATCTTCGACAATTCTTAAGTCGGCATACGTTGGCTCAATGCCGTCTGCCATATCTTTTAGCAGCTCCCTAGGCGAAATATGATCGAGTTTTTCAATCAATTTGGCATCTGGCGTATCTGCTAGCGCTTTTGAAGCATCTTGACGCAGGTGTCTCGGCTGTTTTTGATCAATGAGTTTTGGCTGCTCGCCTCTGTATTCAATTTGGTACCAGTCTCTTGCGGCTTTTCTCAGCTCTTCTGTTGAGATCATTTGATCCGAACCGCAGGCACCTGCTACAATATTTTGCATTTGAAGCGGAGTGATGCCGTATACAACGGCTAACTTCTTAATGGTTTCTTTCACCTGCTTTGTCAAAGCCTTTCTTGGAATCATCATATCAGACATGCCCGCTAACAATAGATCGAAATCAAAGGATTCGTCTGAAAGCGGAGCCGGCTGACTCGATCCAACGGTCACATATTCATAGCCCTGATCAAGTGATGACGCCCGATTGATTTCTTCTGTCATCCTGCGTTCACCTGGCTGCAATACGTGAAAGACTTCTTCAAACGACCGCGAGATGTTCTTTGCCTCTGCAGGAACACCTGGATAAGAAAAATAATCACGAAGCTGCATATATTTTGCTTTCTCTACACGATGGTACAGCAGGACATTCAGCATACCATCCTGGAAAAACTCATCTGGTCTTAGCGGCGGCACAAGCTCATATGTAAACAGTCTGCCTTCTTCCGTTTCCTGTTCATATGTGCGAAGTAAACCGATCGCTTCAAGCTTTAAACGTTCCTCAAAAATATCATTTAAATTCGTTTGCAGCATGACCATGAGCTGCCGATGAGGTGCGGGTTTCCCCCACATACGATTTTGTTCCAGCTCTCCCCACAGCGTCATATATAAGCTGAAAGCGGACATGCCTATAAGCGGCTGATATAAAAGAGTAATGAGCTGTCTATCGATGTCACCGAGCAATGAAGCGCTTTTGACGACATACGGATCGACGGCTAGCACTTCCTTCCAATGCTCTGTCATATGCTGATCCTCCCCATGAATTGCAATTGTTTCTATTGTACACCCTTTTTGCGTTTTACGCTTTACGCAGGAAAAAGAGCGTGAAGAATCTTCAGCTCTTTTTTAGCGTTCTTTCTTTAATAAATCTTTTAATTCATCAATAAAGACGTTGATATCTTTAAACTGCCGGTAAACTGAGGCAAACCTGACGTAAGACACTTCATCAATTTTTGCCAGCTCGTCCATCACCATTTCACCTACAAGCTCGCTTTTCACTTCTGACATGCCTTGATTACGCAGTTCTTTTTCGATATTAAAGCAGACATCCTCCAGCTGCTTTAAAGCAACAGGACGCTTTTCACACGCTTTAATGAGTCCTCTCAGCATCTTTTCGCGGCTGAATTCTTCTCGAATCCCTTCTTTTTTCACCACAATCAGTGGTAATTCTTCTAATTTCTCAAACGTCGTAAAGCGATACTGGCAGCTTTCGCACTCTCTTCTACGACGGATGGATTTCCCTTCATCTACTGGTCTTGAATCAAGCACCCTTGTGCCAAGGTGCTGACATGTGGGACATTTCATTTCATCAGCTCCGATCTATTCTTGGAAGTTGTTTGTCTAGTTCATCATAAAGGGACAAAACGGCCTTCTGACTATAGCCAAAATCTGTTGGCAGGACCGTTTCTGTTGTCACATTAAAATCGACAGCTGTTTCAAAAGGACGAATTGAAATGACAGTCGCTACGAGAAAGGCTTTTTTCGGCATCCTGATGTTTGCGCTGATTTCACCTCGTTCTGCTGAAACAGATGTCACTTGATAGGAATCGTTTCGGGAAAGCATGGCTTCCACCGCTTGAAAAACTTGTGCATTCGTCATTTTGTAGTAATGGCTTTTCAGTTCTGACACTGGATGCTCGTCAGATGTTTCTGTATGGTTTGACATGAACCGTTTGAACTTTTGTCCTAAAGTCATATACGTATCCCCTTTGCCATAATGCCTCTTCTTTATTTTATAAAAAAAACCTTTGTTTTCCTAGAACAAAAGTATAGACAAGTTGGGGGATGTTGGATTTTGTATATCAAACAAATATAAAAAGGAGCATAACACAAAGGCATTTCAATGCTTTTGGCCAGCTCCCATTGCAATCTTTTTTATGTTTACAGTGCTTTGGCTTGTGCCTGTTTCACTTGTACAGGTCCCATGCCTCGAGGAATTTCGATGTTTTCTCTTGTTTCGGCACCTAATTCATCTCCGATATGATCTGCTGCGATATTCGGATCTAGGTCGCCGCAAGTATAAACATCTATGCTCGCATAACCATGTTCAGGAAAGCTGTGAATTGTCAGATGAGATTCAGAAATAATGACAACTCCACTTACTCCTTGAGGTGCAAATTTGTGAAAAGCAACCTCTCTTACTTCAGCTCCTGATTTCAAAGCTGCATTTACAAACGTTTTTTCAATAAAATCCATGTCGTTCAGTTTATCACAGTCGCATCCCCATAGCTCGGAGATAACGTGACGTCCGATTGTTTCCATCATGGACCCCCCTTAAACAAGAATGAAAGAGTGAAGTTCTAAGCAGCCGGACCGGACATATACCACGGGGGAAAGTTAGTCCAAAGAGGTCCTAACCCTTTAAGTATACCCGAATGAGTCTGCGAACAAGAAGTTCACGAAAAATAGTATACTTTGTTTAGACCCATTTTGCAAGCTGTGTTTTCAATGGGATTTTCTCTCATTTCTTGAAAAGGGACGTTCGTCTTCTTCATTTCAAACAGCAGAAAGCTCTTTCATCTGCGAACCGACAAACTTCACAAGATCCACCACTCTGCATGAATAACCCCATTCATTGTCATACCATGCAAGAACTTTGACTTTTCTATCCTCCATCACCATCGTTGTCAGTCCATCCACGACAGCTGAATAAGGGTTCGTGTTAAAGTCTGTAGAAACAAGCGGCTCATCCGTGTAATCTAAAATACCGGATAGAGAAGTTTTTGATGCATTTGAGAAGGCTGCATTTACTTCTTCTGCTGTGACATCTTTTTTCAAGTCGACGACAAGATCAACCATCGATACATTGGAAACTGGCACGCGCAGTGCAAGTCCATGCAATTTCCCTTTCATGTGCGGCAGCACTAAAGAAAGCGCTTTAGCGGCACCCGTCGTAGTTGGAATGATGGACTGGGCACACGCTCTTGCCCGGCGCAAATCCTTATGCGGGTTGTCGATATTTTTTTGATCATTAGTATACGCATGAACCGTTGTCATTAAGCCGTTGTCGATGCCGAATTCATCATCTAACAATTTAACAACTGGTGCTAAACAGTTTGTTGTACAAGATGCGTTTGAAATAATGACGTGCTTTTCAGGATCAAGATCATCTTCATTGACACCCATCACAATTGTAATGTCTTCATTTTTACCTGGAGCTGTGAGTACGACCTTTTTCGCTCCGGCATCTATATGGCCCATCGCTTGTTCTTTTGAATTAAATTTCCCTGTTGCTTCTATGACGATATCAATCCCAAGCTCTCCCCATGGAAGCTGCTTTGGGTCTCTGTCATTGAGCAAAAGCACTCTTTTCCCATTTACAATCAGGGCGTCATCTTCTGCTGTCACATCGCATTCGTAACGTCCATGATTTGTGTCATATTTAATTAAATGTGCTAGCGTTTCGGCAGGATAGCTTGCGTTCACCGCTACAATTTGAATTTGATCATCAAGCATTGCTTTTCTGAAGACCATGCGTCCAATTCTGCCAAACCCATTGATCGCTGCTTTTACCTTCATGAACAGGTCACTCCTCTATTATGTGTTATACTCAATAAATTTATTTATGAAATTAGTATATCACATTAGAATGTAATTGCCAGTATATAAACGTATATTTTCTAAAAAGGGCTGTTCTTTTCAAAGGAAATCAGAATAAAGCATAAAAAAAGAAGAGTACGTGTATGTACTCTTACTTATCTGTATGTTCCCATTCATTTAATATGTTCTGCAATTGCTTTCTGATAAAAGCGAGATCTTGTGTGTTTTCTATCACGCGGTCTGCTTTTTTACATTTCTCTTCAAGGGGCTGCTGAGAGTGAATCCGATTCAGCGCTTCTTCCTCACTGAGGTCGTTTCGATTCATGAGTCGTGATAGCTGCAATTCAGGTGTTGTATACACCACAATGATCCGGTCGACAAGACTTTCCAGCTGACTTTCAAATAAAAGCGGGATATCAAGGACAACGAATGTTTCTTGGCTGTTGATCCCTTCATCTCGCTGCCTGAGCATTTCCTTTCGCACTTCTGGATGAACGATCGCATTCAGCTGCTTTCGTTTCTCTTCATTAGAAAAAATAATGGCTCCCAGCTCCTGCCGGTTCAGCTCTCCATTTGGCAGGAGGACACCCTCACCAAAGGTTTGAACGATATGATGAAGGGCGGATGTTCCTTTGGAGACCGCTTCTTTTGCAATCACATCTGCGTCCACAACCCGAATGCCCTTCTCTTTTATCATCTGCGAGACTGTGCTTTTTCCGCTAGCAATCCCGCCTGTTAATCCAATGACAAGCGTCAAGTGATTTCCTCCTTTTACAGCTTCCAAACCCCAATTAATATGAGCAGAAGCCCTGGTAAGCATGCGAGTTTATTGATCCAGCGCCAATTTGCCAAGTAATGACCGGCACGCAGCCCGATACACACAAAAAGTGAGCTCATCACTGCCACCGTGATACTCATAACAATTGGAGAAAAGCCAAGAATCGCTGCGCCAATCCCTGCGCCAAATGCATCAATGGATAAAGCAATTCCAAGAAGTACCGCTTCCATTCCATTAATCGTCCCAGATCGGTCAATATCTGCACTTGTCGGCTTTCTTAAAATGTGAATGACAAGCCCAAGCGATTGTACTTCCACATTGAGCAATGTCTTTTCATGAAGAAGCAAATCACGCTCTTTCGCTGGTTTGTAAAATTGATACAGGACCCAAAGGCCAATGGCAATTAAAATGCCTCCACCCAGTTTATCGGTCACTGAGACAGGGAGAAATGTCGTCAGCAGGCTGCCAATCAGCATAGAAATGAGCAGCACAATCCCTGAGCAGCATGCAATAATGACGATGGCTTTAAATGGGATCCTCATTTTGCGGAGACCATACGTAAAGCCTACAGAAAAGCTGTCGATGCTGACTGCAATAGCTAAAAACAGGAGCGAAATCGAAATCATACCTGAACTCTTCCTTTCTGTTCATGCAACGATGATCAAGAGTCTCTAGGCGTCCTTAGACTCTTCTTCACTATATGAAGAGCAGGTGGGCTGTGTGTCAGTCTACACCTTGCTGAAAAATGAATGTTTTTTATCGTATGCATAGCAAAAAGGAAGCATGCTCATGGCTAAACTTTATTGAGGACGTTTTTGGCAGGTCACACAAAAGTGCGTGCCGCGCCCTCCGACCACTGTTTTCTCGATGATGCTTCCGCATGTTTGGCAAGGCTCTCCCCGCCGGTCATATACAAGAAGCTGCAGCTGAAATGTTCCAATATCTCCTTGTGAGTTGATATAAGAACGAATCGTGCTTCCTCCCGCATCTACCGCTACTTGAAGCGTATCGATGATCTGTTTGTGAAGCACTTTGCAGGATTTCAGGCTGAGCTGATTCGCTTTCGTTTCTGGATGAATACCTGATTTAAACAGGACCTCATCTACGTAAATGTTACCAAGTCCTACGACAATCTTTTGATCAAGCAGTGCTGTTTTAACCACGCGGGTTGTTTTTTTCAATTGCTCCCATAAATACTCAGGAGTGAACTGTTCATCAAATGGTTCATATCCCAGCTGAGAAAGCGGGAGTTCCTTTTCCTCTTCACCCGGCTGAAATAAATGCATCGTGCCAAATTTACGCACATCATGGTACCGAAGCTCAGTACCATCTGTAAACGTAAAGACGACGTGTACGTGTTTATCATAAGGCTCATGCGCTTCATGTACACGGTATTTCCCTTCCATCCTTAAATGGGAGACCATCACGTAATGGTCTAAATGAAAGAGGAGGAACTTCCCTCTTCTTTCAATGGTTTGTATGGTTTCTCCTACCATTCTTCTTGCGAACTCTTCCGGCTCCCCAGGGCGTTTGATGATATTTGGCCATTTGATATCGACCGTTTCAATCGTTTTTCCTTCGACTAACCGCTTGAGAGTGCGCCGGACGGTTTCAACTTCTGGTAATTCCGGCATGCTCCTCGCTCCTTTTTCTCTCTATTATTTATTTCGCATCGTACCAAGATGGTCCTGAAGCAAAATCAACTTTTAGCGGCACATCAAGCTGAAGTGCGTTTTCCATGACTTCAGGAACAATCTTTTCAAGGATGGCGATTTCTTCTTTCGGCGCTTCGAAGATCAATTCATCGTGCACCTGTAATAAAAGATTTGCCTGCAGGTTTTCTTCTTTGAGCCTTCGCGCCATATCAATCATCGCTTTTTTAATAATATCAGCTGCACTGCCTTGGATCGGTGTGTTCATGGCTGTTCGTTCTGCAAAGCTTTTGATATTAAAATTACGGCTTGTGATATCCGGGATATACCGTCTGCGTTTGAGAAGCGTCGTGACGTAGCCTTTTTGTTTCGCTTCTTGGACGATTTCTTCCATATAGGTTTTCACGCCTTTAAAGCTTGTTAAATAGCGTTCGATAAAAGCGGCTGCTTCTTTTCTTGTGATCCCAAGGTTTTGAGAAAGTCCATAATCGCTGATTCCATATACAATACCGAAGTTTACAGCCTTGGCTTGTCTTCTCATAGCGGAAGTCACTTCTTCTTCTGAGACATGGAACACGTCCATCGCTGTTTTCGTGTGAATGTCCATGTCTTGCGTAAACGCTTCGATCAAATTCTCATCTTGTGAAATATGAGCGAGCACACGCAGCTCGATTTGTGAATAGTCTGCTGCAAACATGAGCCAGCCTTCTTTTGAAGGAACGAATGCTTGACGAATTTTCCGTCCTTCTTCTAAACGAATCGGGATGTTTTGAAGATTCGGATCTGTTGAGCTTAATCTTCCTGTTTGCGTGAGTGCTTGATTAAATCTTGTATGCACTTTATGTGTATCCTTGCGCGTTACTTTCATTAAGCCTTCCACATAGGTCGATTGCAGCTTTCCAATTTGCCTGTAGTGCAGAATAGACCGAATGATTTCATGCTTATCTTCAAGCTTCTCAAGCACATCTGCAGACGTCGAGTAGCCTGTTTTTGTCTTCTTGATAATCGGCAGACCTAATTTTTCAAATAGGATGACGCCAAGCTGTTTAGGAGAATTGATGTTAAACGTTTCTCCTGCTAAGCGGTGAATGGTTTCTTCATATTCTTTGAGTTTTTTCGTTAATTCTTCACCCATTTTCTCTAGGCGCTCTATATCTACCTTTACTCCAAGAGATTCCATTTCACCTAAGATGAGAGCAAGTGGCAGCTCTAAATCTTCATACAGTTCGTGCTGATCATTTTTTTCTAATGCTTCAAGTGTTAAATCATGCAAGGCTGAGATCGCCGCTGCTTTTCGTCCAAGATGTTCTTTCAGTTCATCTTCAGGTGGAATCGCCTGCTTTGCTCCTTTTCCGTATACTTTTTCATCAGAAAGAGCGATATTCAGACCATATTCCTTCGCTACACTCGCGACGTCCTCATATGATTTCTGCGGGTTGACGACATAGGAAGCGAGCAGAACATCATTATCGACACCTTTTAGATCGACATCATGCCATCTGAGGGCGACAACTGCTCTTTTTGAATCAAAGACCCATTTTTTCTTCGTTTCATCCTGTACCCATTCTTTAAATGCTTCTGATTGAAGCGCATCTTCTTTCGTGATAAAAAACGCACCATTTTCATTATGGATCGCAAAACCGATCAAATCCGCTTCGTGATAATTATCTCCAAGCTGTTCTACCACAAGGGCTGCATGATCTGTCAGCATGTCGTCCCCTGCAGCTGTCATTTTTTTCACTTCTAATGCATCTACTTCGACCTGTTCATCTGTTTCTGGTGCTTCTCCTAGACGCTCTAGCAGCGTTTGAAAGCCCAGTTCTTTATAAAGAGAGATCACTTGATCCATGTGAGGGCCTTCGTATGCGAGATCTTTGCTTGACACATCAATAGGTGCTTCTACAAGAATCGTCGCCAGCTCTTTACTCATGACTGCTTGTTCTTTATATTCTTCAAGTTTTTCTTTTAGCTTTTTCCCGCTCACTTCATCAATATGTTCAAGCAGGTTCTCAACTGTTTCAAACTGCTTTAACAATTTAATCGCTGTTTTTTCGCCTACACCTGGGACGCCTGGGATATTATCTGAGGAATCTCCCATCAGCCCTTTCATATCAATGATTTGATCTGGTCGCAGGCCATATTTTTCTTCAATATGAGCAGGTGTGTAATATTCTACTTCTGTGATGCCTTTTTTCGTAATAGCCACTGTCGTATGATCTGTTGAGAGCTGTGTTAAGTCCTTATCTCCTGAGAAGATTTTGACTTCAAAGCCGTCTTTTTCTGCCTCGACAGCCAATGTACCGATAATATCATCTGCTTCATATTGAGGAAGCTCGTACCTTTTCACCTGATAGGCATCTAATAGTTCACGGATGAACGGCATTTGTTCTGATAGCTCTGGCGGAGTTTTTTGTCTTCCGCCTTTATATTCTTTAAATGTCTCGTGGCGGAATGTTGTTTTTCCCGCATCAAATGCGACGAGCATATGGGTTGGCTTCTCGTCCTCCAGCATCTTCATTAAGATCATCGCAAAGCCATAAATAGCATTTGTATGTACGCCTTTATCATTTGATAATAGCGGCAAAGCAAAGAAGGCTCGATATGCGAGGCTGTTTCCATCCACTAACACTAATTTCTTTTTGTCTGTCATGTTTTAATCCTCCATCGGCTGAGCCATCTCAGCCGTCTCTTTCACACATTGTATCTTCATTTTATCAAAGTTTATTTTGAAAAGAAAATAGTCGAGCCTGCACAAAAAAGGGACGAAAACAACAAGTGTTTTCGTCCTTCCAAAATTGGCTCCTTGGATGAAGGGGTTCCTATACATCCTATCAATGAATGTTTAACAAAACATGAATTCATTGTAAAGATCATGTAAATTTTAACGTGACTTTCCTTTTTTTCTCTATGTCGATTTCAGACTCACTGTAAAAGTCGTTCCTTTACCTTGTTTGCTGTGGACAGAAATCGTTCCTTCATGCGCCTCCACAAGGTGTTTGACAATGGCAAGACCAAGACCTGTACCGCCTGAATTCCTGCTTCTATCTTTATCAATTCGATAAAATCTCTCAAATATTCTTGGAATCTCGCTTTTCTTCATGCCGATTCCTGTATCTGCTACATCAAATTCATAGGCACCTTTCCGCGGTCTTGCTGAGATGGTAACACTTCCTCCCTCTGGTGTATAGGTCAGGGCATTATTGACGAGATTGAGGAAGATTTGCTTTAACCTTAGCGGATCTGCCATAACATAGACCGGTTCTTTCGGGACACGCACTTGTAATTGAATGCCTTTTTCTGCGGCCTTTTGTTTTAACAGCACTTCAATCTCTTGAATGATTTCTGTCGCATTGGCTTCTTGAATATTCAGCTTGAATTGCTGCTGCTCAATTTTAGAAAGATCAAGTAAGTCTTGAATCAGCGTTTCTAGACGGACACTCTCTTTTAAAATGATAGAAAGGAATTCTGTCAGTGCTTCTTTGTCATCAATCGCACCATCAAGAAGGGTTTCAGAAAATCCTTTAATCGACGTAATCGGTGTTTTTAATTCGTGAGACACATTGGCGACAAAGTCTTTTCGCATCTGCTCCAGCTGCTTTGTTTCTGTCACGTCATGAAACACAAGGACAATTCCTTTCCATTCATCGTCTGTACTTAAAATTGGTACACCATCCACTTGGAAGTAGCGGCGTTCAATGTCAACGGCTAGACGTAAAAACTTCCGCACCTTCGTTTCTGTCATGAAAATTTCGTCAATTAATTCGATAATCTCTTCATGTGTAAACGCTTCGTGATACAGCTTGTGCATGTAAATATGCTTTTGGACTTTAAACTGCTTGCGGAAGGTTCGATTGACTAGGTGGATATAACCCATCTTATCAATCAAAATAATCCCCGCTCCAATATTTTCAATGACCGTTTGCAGCCGGTCTCTCTGCATTTCACCGGCACTTGTCATTTCTTGAAGACTTCCTGCCAAACGCTTCATGGAAGTATTCAGTTCACTTGTTTCAATCATCAACTCTTCATAGTTATTCGTATCATAGTTCCCGCGTTCCAGCTGTTTGGCTACCTTTGTAGCATAATCAATTGGTTTCACATATTTCATCGACATGCGGTACCCAAAGAAAACGATGATGATAATCGCCGAGCCAAGACAAAAGGCTAATGCAAGCCAGAGCTGGCCGTCAATTTCATTTAAAGGCTCGTATGACGCATGGAGAAATAAATAACCCGCTGGTTCGTTTTGTTTCAGGATCGGGACAGCATAATGAAACAGCGCATCCTTCTCATCGTCAATGACGACCCCTTTTGTTTGGAAACGTTCATTGTTCAGCGTGTTTCGAATGATGGCCCTTTGTTCTGCTTGACCCGTTGTATGTATGATATTCCCCTTCAGGTCCACAATCGACGCATTCATATCAAAATGCTGCTTTGCCTGATGGAGGACCTCCTTGTTTTGCTTCGCCTTCAGATCGTCACCATTCATGGAAGACAGGAGGAAGCTCGATTCCTTTTCCATTCGTTCCGTTAATTTGGTTTCATAGAAAACATGGAACATGTGGTCCAAGAAAAGACCAAGTGCCACAAACACAATAAAAAGGAGAAAAATGAGTCCCGAAAACAGACGGGTTCTAATTTTACTCATTTGACTTTGGCTCCTCCAATTTGTAGCCTAAGCCGCGAATCGTTTTAATGTATGTTGGTTTTTTCGTGTTCTTTTCAATTTTGTCCCGCAAGTGGCTAATATGGACATCCACAATACGAGTGTCACCTGCAAAGTCATAATTCCAAACGGCACTTAACAATAAATCACGCGTGAGGACACGTCCTTTATGCTTCGCCAAATAAAGCAGCAGTTCAAATTCTTTTGGCGTGAGCTCTAGACGTTCTTCCTGGAAATAGACTTCGTAGTGTTCTGGTAAAATGCGCAGTTCACCAATTTTGATTTGGTCTGCAATGTTCTCTTCCTTCTCCTCTTGCGTGGGGGCAGGCTGAGATTGCTGTGCTCTTCTCAAGATGGCTTTTACCCGAGCACCCACTTCTCTAGGACTGAATGGCTTTGTCATGTAATCATCGGCTCCAAGCTCAAGGCCTAGCACCTTATCAAATTCATCGTCCTTTGCTGTCAGCATTAAAATAGGGAACATCATTTTTTGAATTCTCAGTTGTTTGCACACTTCAATGCCGTCCATCTTCGGAAGCATTAAATCTAATACAATGAGATCAGGCTGTTCACTTGCTGCTTTTTCAAGCGCTTCTTCCCCGTCTCTTGCTGTGACGACATCATAGCCCGCTCTTTCAAGGTTATAGCTTAGAAGTGTTACAATCGATTCTTCATCATCCACAACTAATATTTTTTTATTCATGTTGTGCCTCCAATTAGTGATTTCCCCTGCATCCGTTTTTTGTATCTTATGTGAAAAGCGAGAAGTCATGCTTTCTCTTTCATTTTAACGAAAGCTTAACAAGAGGACAATTTAAAATTTCGACAAGATTTGTTTTGTAAACAAAAAGAAGACTCCTCATGAGAGAAGCCTTCTTTTTTATTCATATTAAGACAATACTTTCATGACATTCTTAACAGATTCAACAGAACGGTCAAGCTGACTTCTTTCTTCTTCTGTCAGCTCAAGCTCGATGATCTTCTCAAGACCGTTGCCACCTACGATTGTTGGTACACCTAGGTAAATGCCTTCGTAGCCATATTCACCTTCAAGGTAAGCAATCGTCGGCATGACGCGGCGCTGATCTTTAAGGATCGCCTCAACCATTTCGACTAGTGAAGCAGCAGGAGCATAATATGCACTACCGTTACCTAATAGGTTCACGATTTCGCCGCCGCCTTTTCTTGTTCTTTCAACAATTGCATCAATTCGATCTTTTGGAATCAATGTTTCAAGCGGGATACCGCCTGCATAAGAGTAACGAACAAGAGGAACCATGTCATCGCCATGTCCACCAAGTACAAAGCCCGTCACATCTTTAACAGATAGGTTTAATTCTTGAGCAACAAACGTACGGAAACGTGCTGTATCAAGAATGCCCGATTGTCCAATGACTTTTTCTTTTG
Organism: Bacillus sp. YBWC18; assembly: GCF_002998775.1. Lineage (NCBI taxonomy): Bacteria > Bacillati > Bacillota > Bacilli > Caryophanales > Bacillaceae > Bacillus > Bacillus sp. YBWC18. Next base: position 450,666 of record NZ_PVRI01000002.1, read on the forward strand.
GTAATCCTGATTCTTTATAAACTGCATACGTCATTGCATCAACAGGGTTTGTTAACACAACAATGATGGCTTCTGGAGAATATTTAACGATTTCGCGTGTCACACTGCGCATGATTTTTTCATTTGTTGACACGAGATCGTCACGGCTCATTCCCGGCTTTCTTGCAATTCCCGCCGTAATGACCACGACATCAGAACCGGCTGTATCTTCGTAGTTAGAAGTTCCTGTAATGTTTGCATCGAAGCCTTGAACAGGACTTGCTTCCAGCATATCAAGTGCTTTCCCTTTAGTTGGGTTCTCAAGCTGCGGGATATCGACTAATACGACGTCCGCTAATTCTTTTTGAGCCGTTAGAAATGCTGTAGTTGCTCCAGTAAAGCCTGCTCCGATGACAGATACTTTTTTACGCTTGTTTGCCATTTCCTTTTTCCCCTTTAACTTTAAAGTTTAAGAATCAAGACAAGTTTTTGATGAGCTCGTCAGCAAACTCAGAACATTTCACTTCTGTTGCGCCATCCATTAATCTAGCAAAATCGTAAGTGACGACTTTTGATGCAATTGTTTTTTCAACAGATTGAATCACTAGATCAGCTGCTTCCTGCCAGCCAAGGTGCTCAAGTAAAAGCACGCCTGATAGAAGAACAGAAGATGGATTCACTTTATCAAGACCAGCATATTTAGGTGCTGTTCCGTGAGTCGCTTCAAAAATAGCGTGTCCTGTTTCGTAGTTGATGTTCGCACCTGGTGCGATACCAATTCCACCAACTTGTGCTGCAAGAGCATCAGAGATGTAATCTCCGTTTAAGTTCATTGTTGCCACAACATCGAACTCAGCTGGACGAGTTAGGATTTGTTGAAGGAAAATATCTGCAATGCTGTCTTTGACAATAATTTTGCCAGCAGCTTCTGCTTCACTTTGCGCTTTGTTTGCCGCATCTTTTCCATCTTGTTCTACAATACGATCATATTGTGCCCATGTAAAGACCTTGTCGCCAAACTCTTTTTCAGCCACTTCGTAGCCCCAGTTTTTGAAGGCACCTTCTGTAAATTTCATGATGTTTCCTTTGTGAACAAGCGTCACAGACTTACGGCCTTGGTCGATTGCATATTGGATAGCCGCTCTGACAAGGCGAGAAGTTCCTTCTTCAGAAACTGGCTTGATTCCGATACCTGACGTTTCTGGGAAACGGATTTTGTTTACACCTAATTCGTTTTTCAAGAAGTCAATTAACTTCTTCACTTCGTCTGATCCTTTTGCATACTCGATGCCAGCATAGATATCTTCTGTGTTCTCACGGAAGATGACCATATCTGTGTCTTCTGGACGTTTCACAGGAGACGGTACGCCTTGGAACCAGCGAACTGGACGTAAGCATGTGAATAGATCAAGCTCTTGTCTAAGTGCCACGTTTAATGAACGGATTCCTCCGCCGATTGGTGTTGTCAGTGGTCCTTTGATCGCGATTAAGTATTCACGAATGTCTTCAAGTGTTTGCTCAGGAAGCCATTCTCCAGTTTTATTGTAAGCTTTCTCACCTGCATATACTTCTTTCCAAGTGATTTGCTTTTCACCTTTATATGCTTTTTCTACAGCTGCTTCAAGTACTCTTGATGCTGCTTTCCAAATGTCAGGACCGATTCCGTCCCCTTCGATAAACGGGATAATTGGATTATTTGGTACATTCAATACGCCGCCAGTAACTGTAATTTTTTCGCCTTGTGACAATGATATTACCTCCCAGGTTATGTAGTGAATATTTGAAACTTCTTGGCTTGATGTCAGCAAGCGAAGAAGTTTTTCACGTGATTCGTTTTTTGTTGATATAGAGGCTGATTGGCCTTCCTGAGGATCAGCCCCCGCTTATTCTATAAACATTAGTCTCTTTCACTGATCGGAACAAAGGTTTGAAGATCAGGTCCAATGTAGTCAGCTCTTGGACGGATGAGACGGTTGTTGTCATACTGCTCTAGAATGTGAGCAATCCATCCAGAGAATCGGCTGATCACGAAAATTGGTGTAAATAAGTCATGATCAATCCCAAGACTGTGATATACAGATGCAGAATAAAAATCAACATTTGGTGGAAGATTTTTCTCTGATGTCACGATTTCCTCTGCGCGAACAGACATTTCATACCATTTCGGCTCGCCAGTGAGGTTTGTTAAACGCTGGCTCATTTCTTTTAGATGCTTTGCACGCGGGTCACCTTGACGGTATACGCGGTGGCCAAAGCCCATAATTTTTTCTTTCTTCTCTAGCTTACCATGAAGATAGGAATCTACGTTTTCAACTTCGCCAATTTCTGAAAGCATCTTCATCACGCCTTCGTTGGCTCCGCCATGAAGTGGCCCTTTCAGCGCACCGATAGCCGCTGTTACACCAGAGTAGATATCTGATAGTGTAGCAACACATACACGTGCTGTAAATGTCGATGCGTTTAATTCATGATCCGCATGTAGAATGAGTGCCTTATCAATTGCCTCAATTTCTACTGGTGACGGCTCTTCGCCATTTAGCATATACAAGAAGTTCGCAGCATAGCTGTATTCTTCTTTTGGCTGTACAGGCTCAAGTCCCTTTCGAATGCGTGAAAACGTAGCGACTAGTCCAGAAATTTTCGCCTGTAAACGAATGGCTTTTCTGTAATTCGCTTCTTTGTCCATAATCTCTGATTCGTCATCGAGTAAACCTAGTAAGGATACCGCTGTACGAATCGCAGACATTGGATGAACCCCGTCCAGCGAATACGATTTAAAATGCTCAATGATTTCTTGCGGAATGTGAGCATTTTCATTGAGCTGCTGTTTTAACTCACTCAGCTCTTGCTCATTCGGCAGCTTTAAGTGCCATAACAGGTAGACAATTTCTTCGAATGTAGCTTTTTCAGTTAAATCATCGATATTGTACCCTACATAAGTAAGAGTATCATCAATAATTGAGCTTACGGATGAAGTTGTTGCCACAATACCTTCAAGACCTCTTGTTGCTGTCATGTTCAATCTCCCCTTTTTAAAAAGATTCCCCTTCGTTGCAGAATTCTCGCTTTTTGAAAGCGCTATCCAATCCGAATAAGACGGCAGGTTCAGAAAAGAAAATGCTTACATTTACCTATACGGTTAGAGCGCTTTTAGCCTCATATCTCTTGTGTGATCAATGAGTTCAAAATTAAGCCTATTCCCATTATAAACAATAATCAGACATTTGTTAAATGTTTAACTATAATTTTTTTTGATATTTTTTTTTCCAGTCTTCCATATAAGGCATGGAATAAAGGGATTTTGCTTCTTTTATTATATTTAATTATGTTTTTTTGCAAAAGCTCACGCAAGAAAAAAATAAAAAAGAAAGTGGCATGAACCACTCTCTTTTCAACCGCTGAAAAATTTCACAGCCTGCATCGCCAAATAAGCAATTCCTGCTCCGATCAGCGGACCGACAGCCACACCTTTAAATAAGCTGACTGCCAAAATTGTCCCGAACACAAGCGCTGCCGTGATATGCGGATCATTTTCGAGTAGCACAATACCGTTTTTTGCGATTAATGCTACTAATATACCCGCCCCAAGTGCAATCCAAGCATAAGAAGATTTCATGGCTTCTCCAAGCTGCTTAAATCCAATGTCACCTGTTGCAATAGGAACAAGCACAGCAATTGTAATGGCGGTGACACCCCAATTGATGCCTTTTGATTGGAGAACCGGGAAAATTTTTTGATCCAAACCAATCAGCTTAATCGCAATCAGCACAGAAACCGCTAAAATTAATGAATTGTTCTTTGCAATAAGTGCAATAACGAGTAAAAGAACCAAAAATAAATTTGCTTGAGTAAACATACGCCGCCCCTTCCTTTCTTTTTATTGCGACCTTTTCATATTACTAATCTTTTTGAATAAAATGAAGTATCGGACATGCTTGTTTTTTGGAGGGGATTGTGTGAATCACACCTATATGGCCATTTTTCTGCGAAGTTTGATGATGATCAGCATTGCTGTATTTGCGGTTGTCTTTTTATATCAGTCTTTTCCTTTTTTATATCCTTTTTGGATTGCACTTATTGTATCCTGCCTGATTCATCCTGCCGTATGCAAAATAGAAGAGATCACCGGAATGCCGAGAGGATTTGTAGTAGTCATTGTACTACTGCTCTTTTTAGTGGCAGCAGCCGGTTTCATCACACTCTTAGTAGCAGAAATTATTTCAGGAAGTGCTTATTTGGCAAAGGTTCTGCCTGGCCACCTTGATCAAATGATTGGTATTGTCGAACGGTTTTTTACAGATAAGATTCTGCCTTTGTACCATGATGTCACCGCCCAATTTAATACGCTTCAAGCAGGTCAAAAGGAATCGATTTTAGGACAAATCCAAGCGCTAGGCGATGAAGCTGCCGCAAAAATAGGGACTTTTCTTTCAAAAACGCTCGAGCTTATCCCGGCTTTTTTAGGTCTTTTGCCTGATGCAGCCGCAACCCTTTTGTTTTCTGCACTGGCGACTTTTTTTATCACGAAAGATTGGTTTACGTTAAAAAAATATGGCTCTCGTATCTTTCCCGCAAAATGGATGCAGCATACACGCGCCATTTTATCTGAAATCAAAAAAGCCATTACCGGTTTTATGAAGGCGCAGCTTCTGCTTGTTGCTATGACCATCGGCCTCGTCGTCATTGGTCTGATCATCTTAAAAGTCGAGCATGCCTTTGTCATTGCTTTATGTATTGGGTTTGTCGATTTACTTCCTTATATCGGGAGCGGTACTGTTTTTCTGCCTTGGATCATTTACTCCGCTATGACAGGAAACCTTTCACTCGCTATCGGGCTCGGCATTTTGTATATTGTCGTGCTCATTCAAAGACAAATTTCAGAGCCAAAAGTCTTAAGCAAGTCCATTGGGCTTAATCCTTTAGCAACGCTTGTGGCATTATTTGTCGGGTTAAAATGCTTTGGTTTTCTTGGACTTGTCATTGGTCCTGCTTCCCTTGTCGTGTGGCAGGCATTTCGTAATGCAGGTGTTTTTAGAGATATCTATCAATACATTCGGTACGGCATGCAAAAGTAAAAGAGACCTTGAGCTCAAGGTCTCTTTAGCGAATAATCGTATAGCGATTGCGATTAGACATGTTTCTAAGCCAGCGTTCAAAGAGCGGCTTGATTTGCTTTCTCGTCATCGGAATGAGTAGCAGCGCACCAATGATATCCGATAAGAAGCCGGGAATGAGCAGCAGCAGACCGCCAATCAGAATGCAAAAACCATCGACAATCGTTACCCCTGGCATTTTGCCATATTGTAAATCTCTCTGCACTTTTTGAAAAGCTTCGATTCCTTGTTTTCTTGCAAAATAAGCGCCTAATGCACTTGTGAGCACGATCATCAGCATCGTTGGCAAAATGCCAATGATTTTACTTGATATTAAAAATAAACTGATTTCCACTGCAGGGAACAGAATCAATAATAGTAGCAAATATTTTTTCAACCATATCACCTCATGGGGTATCTTTCATCGAAAGCTGTTTTACTTTTTTTAGTGTAACATAAAAAAAGAGAGGAGTCAGATAACTCCCCTCGTGTGTATGATTTAAAGGACGCTTGCACGGCCTTTGTAGATCGCTCCGCGTGCCGGATCTACTGTGATCTCTTCGCCTTCTTTTAGCAGTGTTGTTGCGCTGTCAAGACCCACAATCACTGGAATACCAAGGCTGAGTCCAACGACTGCTGCATGGCTTGTTAAGCCGCCTTCTTCAGTGATCAAGGCAGATGCTTTTTCTAAAGCACCCATCATATCACGGTCTGTACAGTTTGCGACAAGAATCGCCCCATCGTACATTTTTTCGTCTGCTTCTTTTCCGCTTTGTGCAATGACAACCGGTCCAAATGCAGATTTACGGCCAATTCCTTGACCTTTCGCAATGATGTCACCAACAACATATACTTTCATTAAGTTCGTTGTACCTGTTTCACCAACTGGCACACCAGCTGTAATGACGATTAAATCGCCATGTCTCACATAGCCCGTTTCGATCGACTTCTCGACTGCATTCTCAAGCATTTCATCAGTAGACGTCGTTTTTGATCCGCTCTTTGCAAATACACCGAATACGAGAGACAGCTTTCTTGCTACTGATTCGTTTGCTGTGACCGCTACGATTGGTGCTTTTGGTCTATATTTTGAAATCATTCTCGCTGTATGACCGCTTTCCGTAGGTGTCACAATCGCTGCCACGTCAAGCTTCATCGCTGTATGTGCAACAGATTGACCGATGGCATCTGTAATGCTGACTTCTACTTCTTCGCTTCTGCGAGAAAGAATTGCTTTATAGTTGAGTGCATCTTCTGAACGTGATGCAATGTTATGCATCGTTTGTACAGCTTCCACTGGATATGTTCCTGCTGCTGTTTCACCAGAAAGCATAATCGCATCTGTGCCATCAAAAATGGCATTTGCCACGTCACTTGCTTCCGCACGAGTTGGACGAGGATTACGCTGCATGCTATCAAGCATTTGGGTAGCTGTGATGACAGGTTTGCCTAAACGATTGCATTTTTTGATCAGCATTTTTTGAACAAGCGGTACTTCTTCTGCCGGGATCTCTACACCAAGATCTCCACGCGCAACCATCAAACCATCTGATACCTCAAGGATTTCATCGATGTTATCAACACCCTCTTGGTTTTCAATCTTAGGAATAATTTGAATGTCAGCCGCATTATTCTTTTCAAGAAGCTCACGAATTTCAAGCACATCAGAAGCTCGTCTAACAAAAGAAGCAGCGATGAAATCGACGCCTTGTTCAATTCCGAACAGAATATCATTGGCATCCTTTTCTGTAATACCTGGCAGGTTCACACTTACACCTGGTACGTTTACACCTTTTTTGTTTTTGAGCGTGCCTGTATTCATGACCTTTGTGACGATTTCTTTGCGGTCCATGTTAATTTCTTTCACTTCTAAACCAATAAGACCATCATCTAATAGAATCGTTGAGCCCACTTCTACATCATCAATTAAATCTTCATACGTCACACTAATTTTTTCCGTATTTCCAACAATATCTTCCATACTCACGATAAGATCTGCACCAGCGACTAGCTCAATTGAGCCGTTTTCAACTGTACGTGTACGGATCTCTGGACCTTTTGTATCAAGAAGGATCGCAATGTCCTTGCCTAATGTTTTACCTGCTTTACGAATGTTTTCAATGCGTGCACCATGCTCTTCAAAATCTCCATGAGAGAAGTTTAGTCTGGCTACATTCATTCCTGCTTCAATCAATTCAGTCAGCTTTTCAATGGTTTCACTTGCTGGACCGATTGTACAAACGATTTTTGTCTTTCTCATTACTGTTCCTCCTAAGGTCTTCTCGTTTTATATAGAGAGCTCTTGTGAAAGTCGGTACATATTTTGATCGACTGTATGTTTTTTATCTAAGATATCTAAAATATCGTGGTGAACGAGTTCGTTGCTTTGAATGCCCACACAGCGTCCGCCTTTTCCTTCAAGAAGAAGTTCTACTGCGTATGCTCCTAAACGGCTTGCCAGTACTCGGTCAAATGCGCTTGGAGAACCTCCGCGCTGAATATGTCCTAAGACAGATACACGGGTTTCAAGGCTTGTCTCCTCTTCAATCCGCTTACCAAATTCAACACCGCTGCCTACGCCTTCTGCGACGATAATGATACTGTGCTTCTTGCCGCGCTCGTGCCCTCTTCTTAACCTCGCAATAATTTCATCCATGTCATAGTCTGCTTCAGGAATCAAAATAGATTCGGCTCCGCCTGCAAGACCTGACCAAAGAGCAATATCACCAGCATGTCTTCCCATTACTTCCACTACGTATGTACGTTCATGAGATGTGGCTGTATCACGAATTTTATCAATGGCGTCAATGACTGTATTCAGTGCTGTATCAAAGCCAATAGTGAAATCAGTACCTGGGATATCGTTGTCGATTGTACCCGGGACACCTACACATGGAAAACCAAGCTCAGTTAATTTCTTCGCTCCCATGAATGAACCGTCTCCGCCGATCACAACAAGTCCTTCAATACCGAATTTTTTTAAGTTCTCAATGCCTTTTTCACGACCTTCAACTGTCTTGAATTCAGGGCATCTTGCCGTGTAAAGTTTTGTTCCTCCACGATGAATGATATCGCCAACTGAACCTATTTCAAGTTTCTCAATTTTACCGTTAATTAGACCTGAATATCCATTATAAATACCGTAAACTTCAACATTATGGTAAATCGCTTTCCTTACAACTGCGCGCACAGCTGCATTCATTCCTGGGGAATCCCCACCGCTCGTTAAAACTCCTATACGCTTCATCTTTTTCACCTCAGAGACCATATATGAATTAAACATACCATTTCCACTGCTTGAAAACAATCATGAGCAAAACCGGATGTTTTCAATACGTATTTCTAAAACCGTACTTATTATACAATTAAATAAACCGTTTTTAAACAAAAGTTAAGAAAGTCATGAAAGCAATTCTTTCAAAAACGAGGAAGATCGATCCTTCTAAAGCTTATCATATCAAGGTTTTCAGACGTTTCAAATTTTATGAAAACAAAAGAAAATTATTTTCAAATAGCGCTTACATGAGGACGGTTTTCATGAAAAAGGATGAAAAAAATAAACGCCAGCCAAAAAGGCTGTACGTTTATTTAGTTTACCCCAATATATTGATTTTCAACCGATACTTTCCCGATTGCTTTGTATTTTTGATATCTTTGTTCGACTAGTTCTTCAGGTGTTAGTTTGAGCAAAGATGTAAGTGACTGTTTTAATGTTTTTTTAATGTAGGCTGCTTGTTGTTTCACGTCTCGATGTGCTCCACCTTGCACTTCTTTAATAACATCATCTATAATATCTAATTCTTTTAGGTCTGGAGCGGTAATTTTCATTGTCTCTGCAGCTTTTTTCGCAAGTGATGAGTCCTTCCAGAGCAGTGCTGCTGCACCTTCAGGTGAAATCACTGAATACGTTGAATTCTCTAGCATGTATAGGTGGTTTCCTACGCCTAAGCCTAGTGCGCCGCCACTTCCGCCTTCTCCGATGACAATACAGACAACCGGTACACGAAGTCCTGCCATTTCGAATAGGTTTTTCGCAATTGCTTCACTTTGTCCGCGTTCTTCAGCTGCTTTCCCAGGATAAGCTCCTTTTGTATCAATAAAGCAAATGATCGGGCGATTAAATTTATCTGCTTGTTTCATCAAGCGCAGCGCTTTACGGTAGCCTTCTGGATGAGGCATTCCGAAATTACGGCGCAAGTTTTCTTTTGTGTCTTTTCCGCGCTGATGGCCAATGACTGTGACAGGAAGCCCTTTAAACGTGGCGATTCCTCCAACAATGGCTTCATCATCACCATAGAAACGGTCACCATGACATTCGAAAAAGTTGTCAAACAGCTCTTGAATGTAATCGAGAGTTGTTGGACGCATCGCATGACGAGCAATTTGCACTCTGTCCCACGGCTTTAAATTTGTATAAATGTCTGCTTCAAGCTTGCTCAGACGTGTTTCAAGGCGCTCAATTTCTGCACTTAAATCCATTTCTGAGTTTTGTGTGAACTTTTTCAGTTCATCAATTTTCGCTCGAAGTTCAATGACAGGTTTTTCAAATTCTAGTTCTCCAGCCACTCTCGTTCACCTCCTGTGCTGTGTAATGCTAAGATTCGGCCTAGTGTTTCTTTCATCTCTGCACGATGAATGACAGCATCCAATTGACCATGCTTCATTAAAAATTCAGCCGTTTGGAAGTCCTCTGGCAGGTCTTCACGGATTGTTTGTTCAATGATTCTACGGCCTGCAAACCCAATTAAAGCACCAGGTTCTGCAAAGTTGTAATCACCAAGAGACGCGAAACTAGCTGATACACCGCCAGTTGTCGGGTTGGTCATCACAGAGATAATCAAACCTTGGTCCTCGCTGAACAGTTTTAATGCTGAGCTTGTTTTTGCCATCTGCATGAGACTGAGGATCCCCTCTTGCATTCTCGCTCCGCCCGATGCAGTAAAGATGATAAATGGCACCTTGTCCGCTTTTGCTTTCTCAATCGCCAGTGTGATCTTCTCACCAACAACCGAGCCCATGCTGCCCATACGGAATGTGGCATCCATGACAGCGATCACAGCACGCTGGCCTTCAATTTCACCTTGACCTGTGACAATGGCTTCATTCAAAGACGTTTTTTCTCTGTCTTTCTCAAGCTTTTCTTCGTAGCCTGGGAATCCGAGCGGGTTTTCTGAGATCAGGTGCCCGTTAAATTCTTCAAATGTGCCTTCGTCTACAAGGCTATCAATACGCTGCTTTGCATTCATTTGCAAATGTCTGCCGCAATTCATGCAAACACGTAAATTTTTATCTAATTCTTTGGTGAGCATTATTTTTTTACATTGCGGACATTTGGTCATGATGCCTTCAGGCACATCTTGGCTTGCCTGTTCAGAGGGTACAGATGCATATTTTTTCTTTTTACTGAAAATATTTTTGATTGACAAATGACTACCTCCCTTTTTGAAGGGTTTTTTCTTTACACGCACATCCACTATTATAGGACATGTCATAACTGTACCGAAACTATTGTACTTTTTTTGTCAAACGCTGTCATCCTTCATTCAATTTTTTCAATGGGGAATTGATGAGAAATGAGTATGTGTTTGGGGCGCTGAGCAGTTGATATATGTGAATTGTGAACGTCTACAAAAAAATATCATTCCGGATGAAAAAATTTTCGCGTAAGAGAGGAAATGGTGCACGTCTTTCCTCCAATTTCAGAAAGAACGTGCACACTTTTCCAATTGATTATTCGCCGATAATCGTTAATTTTCTTGTTTTTTCAGCGACTGCTTCTGGATCGACTTTGATTCTTGCAACGCCAGTTTCCATTGCTGCTTTTGCTACCGCTTTTGCTACCGCTGGTGCTACACGTGCATCAAATGGTTCAGGGATGACGTATTCAGCTGACAATTTCTCATCTGAAACAAGAGAAGCAATCGCTTCAACGGCTGCAATTTTCATTTCTTCGTTAATGTGTGTTGCACGTACATCTAATGCTCCGCGGAAAATTCCTGGGAATGCCAGTACGTTGTTCACTTGGTTCGGGAAGTCAGAACGGCCAGTTCCTACAACACTCGCACCTGCTGCATGTGCATCTTCTGGCATGATCTCTGGATTTGGATTCGCCATAGCGAAGATGACAGGATCTTTTGCCATTTTTCCAACCATTTCTTTTGTTAAAGCGCCTGCTACTGAAACCCCGATGAAGACGTCTGCGCCTTCAATGACTTCTTCTAATGAACCTTCTTTACGGTCTTGGTTCGTGAATTTAGCGACTTCATTTTTCACTGTATTCATACCGTTCGGGCGGCCTTCGTAAATTGCGCCTTTTGTATCACACATGATGATATCACGTACACCGAAATGATATAGAAGCTTGATAATCGCAATTCCCGCTGCTCCAGCGCCGTTTGCCACCACTTTGATGGAGGACATTGATTTTCCAGACAGTTTCAGGGCATTTACAAGTCCTGCTACTGTGACAATCGCTGTTCCGTGCTGATCATCGTGGAACACTGGAATGTTTGTCTCTTTTTTCAAGCGCTCTTCGATAATGAAGCAGTTTGGAGCTGCAATATCTTCAAGGTTGACACCGCCAAACGTTGGCTCAAGAAGCTTTACTGTTTCAACGATTTTGTCTACATCGTTTGTCGCAAGCGCGATTGGGAAGGCATCAACGCCCGCGAAGCTTTTGAATAATACAGCTTTTCCTTCCATTACTGGTAGAGATGCTTCTGCCCCAATATTACCAAGCCCTAAAACAGCGCTTCCGTCTGTGACAACAGCGACCATATTGCCTTTCATTGTATAATCATACACTTTGCTTGTGTCGTCATAAATATCTTTACATGGTTCTGCAACACCAGGTGAGTAAGCCAAGCTCAAGTCTTTTGCATTTTTCACTTGTACTTTTGATTTTGATTCGAGTTTGCCTTGATTCTCTTTGTGCATATGTAATGCTTCTTCTCTTAATGACATGTGTAGAACACTCCTTCAAGTGGAAAATGATTTAATGAATTGCTAAGTTGATAAGCACATACTGGCAGTTTTAAATACACAGAATCTTTAAAATGATAACACAATAGGTGAATTTGTAAAACATATTCAGGTGATTTGTCATCATTTAATCACAACGTTTTGTTCACCAAGCAGCTCTTTTAACTGGAAAATCACAGCATGATCTGCATGAACCTTGTATGCATCTGGAAGTCTCACTGTCTTTTTTTGCTTCTCATAATACAAATAGACATCTGCTTCTCCGCTGTGCATCGAGATCACCCGCTTTACTTGCTCTAGCAGTTCCTGCGTATGGTTTTCTTCTTTCACCCGAATGTAGACAGACTCTTTTCTTTGTGTGCCCATCTCTTCAAGCAGAACGGCTTCTTGCACGATGATTTGGCTGCTGTCATTTCTGACATCTATTCTGCCTTCAACATAAAGCATGGCGCCCTCCTCAAGTAAGGGGGACAGCTTTCTAAATTGCTCTGGAAAGACGACGCCTTCCATTTCTCCCGTTTCATCCCCAAATGTGACAAATGCCATCGATTGTCCATTTTTTGTCCGAATCGATTTCACTTTTGTCAAAAGACCACCCATTGAGACCTTTCGCTTTATATAGGAAGAAAGTCTGATGATTTCCACTGCACCATTCTCTCTTAAGCGATCTCGGTACGTTTGTACAGGATGATTTGATAAATATAACCCAAGTGCCTCTTTTTCAAATTGCAGGAGATCGACAAGCGGCAGTTCTTCTATCTCCGCATATTTTGGCTTAATGGAGAAGGTTGTATCCCCCAGAAAGTCCAGTTGATCATCTGGATTTAAAAATGACACGTGGTCTAATGCAATATCTATTGATGCCAATAACGAAGCACGATTTGGATAAAGCTCATCCATCGCCCCTGAAAAAATGAGCGCTTCAATCGTTTTTCGGTTGACACTCTTTGCTGATACTCTTGCGCAAAAATCAAATAAATCTTCAAACGGCTTTTCCTGTCTTGCCCTGTATATATCCTTTACAGCTGACACTCCGACATTTTTGATCGCTCTTAAGCTGTAGCGGATCTCCCCTTTTTCAACCGTAAATGGAAATTCACTCTTATTAATAGAAGGCTTCAACACAGATATCCCTTTTTCCTTTGCCTCATAGAAATATTGAGCGACTTTGTCTTCATTTCCAATCACACTCGTTAAAAGTCCGCACATAAAATATAACGGATAATGCGCTTTTAAGTAAGCAAGCTGAAAGCCAATCATGCTATATGCAACAGCATGGCTTCTATTAAAACCATAGTTTGCAAATTTGACGATTAAGTCATAAACGTCATTTGCAATGTTAACAGGATACTCCTTTTTTAGGCATCCTTCAACAAAATGGCTTCGCTCTTCATCAAGGACCTTTTTATCCTTCTTCGAAACTGCTCTTCTTAATAGATCTGCCTCGCCCAGCTGAAAGCCTGCCATCTTCGCTGCAATCAGCATGATTTGCTCCTGATAGACGATGACCCCATATGTGTCCTTTAAAATGTCATACAAATCAGGATGCGGATAAGAGACCTTGACTCTGCCGTGCTTTCGGTCGATAAAGAGCGGGATATTCTCCATTGGACCTGGGCGGTAGAGGGCATTGACCGCCACGATGTCTTCTAAACTAGAGGGCTTCAGGCGTCTCAGCACCTGACGCATTCCTTGTGATTCAAGCTGGAAAATCCCAGTTGTATCTCCCGCTGATAACAATTCAAATGTTTTCTGATCTTCATATGAAATGTCACTAAAGTTAATGTGGACGTTTTCCTGTCTTTCAATCTGGTTTTTAATGGATTCAATTAAGGTTAAGTTTCTTAGTCCTAAGAAATCCATCTTTAAAAGTCCGAGATCTTCTAAATAATTCATCGCATACTGCGTTAAATACACACCATCATGGCCGTCTTGAATTGGAACGACCTCTGTCAGCGGCTCCTCGCTCAGCACAACGCCGGCTGCATGTGTGGAGGTATGTCTTGGCAAGCCTTCAACCTTTAAAGCGGTTTGAAAGACCTTTCGAAGCTCCTCGGATTGCTGGAGCATCGTTTTTAATTCAGGGGATACAGCCACCGCTTCTTTCAGCGTCGTTCCTGGCTTTGACGGAATCAGCTTTGCAAGACGGTCCGCTGCCTTTGAATCAATCCCCATCACACGTCCGACATCTCTTAAGGCCGCCTTTGCTGCAAGTGTTCCAAACGTGACAATTTGTGCCACATGCATGTCTCCGTATTTGTCTTTTACATAAGAAATGATTTCATCTCTTCTCGTATCGGGGAAATCAATATCAATATCTGGCATACTGATTCGCTCAGGATTTAAGAAACGCTCAAACAACAGACCGTGACGGAGCGGATCAACATCTGTAATAAACAATACATACGCAACAAGTGACCCTGCTGCCGATCCACGTCCTGGCCCTGTGACAATGCCTTGATCATGGGCATACTTCATAAAATCCCACACGATGAGAAAATAATCACTGAAATTCATTTTTTGGATAATGCTCAGTTCGTACTCAAGTCTTTTCACATACGTATCATTTGAAGCAATCTTTCTTTGCTTCATCCCTTCTGCGCACACTTTGCGTAAAAACTGATCTGCTGTTGATTGATCAGGAGTCGGATAGGAAGGGAGTTTTGTCTGCCCAAGATTTAAATCGACTTCACAGCGGTCTGCGATCTCCACCGTTCTTGTCAGCAGCTCCTCATCTTGCGCATACCATTCCTTCATTTCCTCAAGGGTTCTGAAATGCTTTTCTCCTCGGTCTTCCTCAATCTCTGACAGCTGCTGCCCTGCTTTAATGGCTTTTAAACACGTATAGGCGGTTTTGTCTTCTCGATTGATATAGTGGACATCTCCCGTCGCAACAAGAGGAATCTCCGCACTTTTTGAGACGTCCCTGAGTTTACCGGCAAGCGATTCGTTTTGCTGAAATGGCTGAAGTGCGATGTACACATGTCCCTCACCGAAAATATCTTTCAATTGTTTCGCCGCATCATGCGCTTCTTCTATCTGATCATACTGAAGCAGCGTTTCAATGTAGCCAGAAGCGCCTGGCGTAATGGCAATGAGCCCGCGGTGATAGCTTTTCAGCCATTTTTCTTTCAGTCCAGCTTTTGATTTTGATTTCAGCACACTGCTGATTTTGATCAAGTTTTGATAGCCTTCATTGTTTTTGGCAAGGAGTACCAAGGGATAAGCCTCTGTCTCTTGTTCATCTATGAAGACAGAAGCTGTTAAACCGATGACCGGCTTGATGCCATGTTTTTTACATTCCTTATAAAATTCAACCGTTCCATACATCACATGGTCATCGGTAAGAGCGAGCGCCTTGCAGCCAAGTTCTTTCGCTTTCAGCACGAGCTCCTTTACTTTTGCCGCACTGCTTAATAAGCTGTATCCACTGTGGACCTGAAGATGAACATAAGACATGCTTAATCCACTCCTTTCGTCTAAAGTCATTCTTTCATTATAAAACGCGATGCGGTGAGAAACAAATGTTCTTTCTTTTCTGTCCGTTCATACTTGTCCCGCACACACCATATATTGAATAGAGTGAGGTGGACACAATGGATGTGAAGGAAGCTTTTATTCCGAATTTTATTAGCTGTTATTTTATTGCTCTTGGGGTCATTTTGGGCGGTGCCATCATAGGTGGTGTTGGTGCTTATTTATCTGGTCAGCCGCCTTTATCCATTATTACGAGTCTTGCCAACCGTTTAAAGATTTGGGCGCTTGTCGCAGCTATCGGTGGAACTTTTGATGCCGTTTATAGCTTTGAAAGAGGCATTTTCGAAGGGAACACGCGTGATATTTTCAAGCAGATTTTATTAATTGTCTCTGCCATGGGCGGTGCGCAAACAGGTTATCTCATTATTACGTGGCTCACACAGGAGCATGTGTCATCATGAGGGTGCCGGAGCTGTACAAACGTCCAGGCTGGCAGCGTTTTTTTGCAGGGATGATGTTTGGCGCGATTGTGAGCTGGCTCATTTTCCTCTTTACATACGGAACCTTTCAGGAAAAGCAGGTGACACAGCTTAGAAGCCAGCAGCACCATATGGACAGTCTGAAAGAACAAATCACACTCTATCGGGAAGATTTGCATAAGTTAAATGAGGATAATAAACAGCGGCTGCTGATCCAAAGCGTAGATGTCCATCTCGTCAATCGTGAGCAATATAAAATCCCAGAGCCAGATACGCTGAAATTTGAAGATCAGGTCAAAGAGGATATCTCAGAGGTCATTACAAAGGATATTGAAAGTGTCTATAAAACAAAGGAATTATTAAAACGGACAGTGGAAAACAAAGAATATACCATTCGGGAAAAGGCATACCGCGCCAAAGTGACAGAGCTGACGATTTATACGAAGCTTTCACTTGAAGTGCGCATTTCATTTGCTGAATAAATGATCATGTGGAATTTTTATGAATTTCTGCCCTCAATGATCGCTTTTCCCTCATTATTTTTATACACTAAAAGTAGAACGAGATCTAAAACAGAAAGAGGTGAGGACAATGGAGGTTTACAGCTATCGTCAAATGGCACGAGACAAAGCAAGCCGGATCAAGGACGGTATGTGCGCTTATGCTGAGACAGAAATGATGGCTCATTTAATTAAAAAAGAATTAAAGCATCAAAATCTCCAAGCCTATGAAGATTCAACTGACATCGGCTGCTGGTTTATCCCTGTATGCAAGTAACCCTTTTCTCCATGACAAAAAAAGAGAGAGGGGACTTGAAGCCCCCCTCTCTCATGATGATGATTTACATACTTCTTCTAAATCACGCAAAATCTCATCTGCCACGGCCCAATCATAAATAGACGCACCAGCTGCAAGCGGGTGGCCGCCGCCATGATATTTTTTCGCAATGGTATTAATGACGACGCCTTTCGAGCGGAATCTAACACGAATCTGATCGTTTTCTTCCACAAAAAAGACCCATGCCTTAATCCCTGCAATATTTCCAAGTGTCCCAACAAGCTGTGAGGCTTGCTGCGCTGTTGTTTGGAACGATTCCAAAATATCGCGCTTAATGAAAACAGAGGCGACCCCATTCTCTGACAAAGAAATATGTTGAAAAATATAGCCATTTAATTTCACGACATTCAAGTCCGTCTCATACAATTGATTGAAAAGGTCTGAAGATGAAAATGGATATTCAATAAGCTCTCCAGCATATTTGAGCGTCTTTTTCGTCGTGTTTGGGAAAAGGAAGCGGCCTGTGTCTCCTACAATGCCGGCATAAATGAGTTCAGCCGCCTTTGTATTCAGCTGATATCCTTCTTCTTTCCCCTCTAAATACAATTCATAAATCATTTCGCTCACAGAGCTTGCCTCTGTATCCACCCAAAGCAAATCACCATACGGATCTTCATTTGGATGATGGTCAATTTTCATCAGCTTATCGCCCATTGAATAGCGCTGATCGTCAATTCTTGCTTGATTGGCTGTATCACAGACAATGACAAGGGCATCTTTGTACACGTCATCCGGAACCTCATCAAGTTCATACAAAAATGAAAGGGATGGCTCCGGGGTTCCTGTCGCATAAATATTTTTTTCTGGATAGGTGGCACGCAAGATTTCCGTAAGGCCGCACTGCGATCCATACGCATCAGGATCTGGTCTTACATGTCTATGAATGATGATGGTGTCATATAATGATATGGTTCTAATCAGTTCTTTTTTCATAAAAACTCCTTCTTATCCGATACTCTTTTTATTATTAAATCATAATCTATCCTGACGGAAAAGTGAGGAATAGACAATTTATTCTAGTAAGCAAGCCTATTTACGTTTAAAATAGGGTTGTAACCACTTACAATGGAGGCTTGGCACATGCTTGTTTTGATTGTGTTTATTATTTGTTCTGCCATGTTTTATTTATACTACAAAGCAAAGAATGTCCGTACGAACCGCCCAGTCGAAAAGAAATTCTGGTCGGCTAAATCCAGTATGGCACTTGGCTGCTTTGTCCTGCTCTTCGGTGTGAATCAATTATTTTTAAACCGCTCGTCACTCGCATTTGTCATTGGATTTATTTTTGTTGCTGTCGGTATCGGCAGTACGTGGGCTGGATATAAAGCCTACAAGCATTACCTTCCGCTCTTTTTAAAGGAAGGCGAAAAAGATCACGCATAATAAGAGAGAAGGGCTAAAATGATGTTTATTTTAGCCCTTTGTCATTTTCGTCATCGCCCTTTTACGATTATCCTCTCTCCATCAGCTGCACCATCAGCATCGCTTTCCCTACGATATTCGATTGATGATATACCTCCACTTCCAGCTTTCCAAACTTGCGGCCTACTTCTAAAATATTCGGCTTGATCTGTATCGTGGATTCCATTTGAACCGGTTTTAAGAAGTAGACAGAGAGACTTTCGACAATCAGCTCCCCTTTTTTATGAGACTTTAAGAAGCGGTTGGCGGATTCAATTAAAATTTGCGTGAACACTCCATATGAAATGTTTCCGAGCTGGTTTGTCATTTGGGGTGTGACCTCATATTGATACACCGCATTTGCCTTTGGCTTATCTGTATCGGTATCTTTAAACCCTCTTGAGACAACATCATCCAGTTTTTCGCCGACCTGCGGCTGCTTTTGAATCATTTGAAGCGCCTTCAGCACATCCTGACGACTGATCATCCCAATTAGTTTCGCATAATCATCTACGACTGGCAGCACCTCAATGCCTTCCCATACCATCATTTGAGCAGCAGAGGCGACAGAGGTTTTTCCAATGACTGTCAGTGGATTTTTCGTCATCACCTTTTCAATCGGTGTAGAGCGGTCATGCCCCGCGATATCCTTTGAGGTGAGGATTCCGTGAATTTTCATTTGGTCGTCTGCGACCGGAAAACGGCCATGGCCAGTTTCATAATTCTTTTCATACCATTTTTCAAGCTTATCCTCTGGTGATAAATACACCGTTCGTTCGATCGGCGTTAAAATATCTTCCACAAGCACAATCTCTTTTTTTATTAGTTGGTCATAAATGGCTCGGTTTATGAGAGCTGCTACGGTAAATGTATCGTAGCTTGTCGATAAGATCGGCAGCTCAAGCTCATCTGCGAGCTGAATGATTTCATCATCTGTTGAGAAGCCGCCCGTGACCAGCACAGCTGCTCCTGCCTCTAATGCTTGTCTGTGTGCATTGATCCGGTTTCCGACAATCAGCAGGTTTCCAGCTGCCGTGTAGCGCATCATCGCATCAAGCTCCATCGCACCGATGACAAATTTGTTTAATGTTTTATGTAAGCCCGTTCGTCCTCCAAGCACCTGTCCGTCAATGACATTGACCACTTCCGCATATGTCAGTTTTTCAATATTTTCTTTTTTCTTCTGTTCAATCCGAATGGTACCAACTCGTTCAATGGTACTGACGAATCCTTTATTTTCAGCATCCTTGATGGCCCGGTAAGCGGTCCCTTCACTCACTTTCATTTCTTTCGCAATACGCCGGACAGAAATTTTCTCTCCAACATCTAATGAATCAATATACGATAAAATTTGTTCATGCTTTGTCGCCAATCCCGTTCACCCTTTTTGTTTTCAGCGTTTTCATCTATGTTTCATTATAAGGGCAGGAGGCTTTTAATAGCAATTTGTCTTTTTCAGCACGATACACGTAAACAAAAAAAGCCGGCATTGGAATGCTGGCTTTTTGATATGATGCTTAAATCTCAATTGATTCTCCGCTGTTTAACACATGACCAACGCCGCCATGCAGGCTGTCTGCAAATGCATGCGGGTCCTGTTCAATCGGCGGGAATGTTCTGTAGTGAATCGGCACGACCTGCTTCGCCCGAAGCCATTCGGCTGCGATTCTTGCATCGTCCGGCCCCATCGTGAAGTTATCACCGATCGGAAGGAATGCAAGCTCAATATGATTCAGCTCACCGATCAGCTTCATATCTGAAAAGAGCGCAGTGTCTCCAGCATGATAAATCGTTTTGCCCTCTGCGGTAAATAAAATACCTGATGGCATGCCTGTATACGTAATCGTTTTTGCATCTTCATCAATGACAGCTGAACCATGGAACGCTTGCGTGAGCTTGACTTTACCAAATTCAAACTCACGTCCGCCGCCGATATGAAGCGGGTGCGTTTTCACCCCTTGCCAGCTTAAATAAACGGCAAGTTCGTTTGGCGCGACAACGAGCGCGTCATTGTTTTTAGCGATTTCAATGGTATCACCGAGGTGATCTCCATGCCCATGTGTCAGTAAAATAACATCCGCTTTGACATCTTGCGGCTTGATATCTGTGTGCTTATTTCCATTTAAAAATGGATCAATCCAAATATGGTATCCGTTTGTTTCAATGTGTACGACTGAATGTCCGTGATATGTAGCTTTCATGTGAGTATATCCACCTTTCGAATTTGATCTCATTTCATCTATTCCCTGTATAAAAAGCTGAAAAACTTAATGTCTGTGAATGACGTTAAGACCACCTGTTGCTTCAATAACGGTCCCTGTAATCAGGTCTGAGCGGTCATCGCATAAAAATGAAATGATGCGCCCTATATCCTCTCCAGTACCAGACCTGCCAATAGGCGTTTCATCGTCTTTGATCTGGCGTGCTTCTTCTATTGTGGATTCTTTCATGTCTCCAACGATTTTGCCTGGGCAAACCATATTGGCTGTGATGCCGTTTTCGGCTTCTTCAATCGCAATGGTTTTCGTCAATGACGCAAGCCCCACTTTTGCCGCTCCGAAGGCTGATCTGTGCATCCAGCCTGGTGCATGGTCTGCTCCTTGGAAGCCATACGTGATAATGCGGCCAAAGCCTTGTTTTCTCATCATGGGGATGACCATTCGGAACAAATGGAACACTGCGGATAGGTTGCCTTCCATCATTTGATACCATTCATCTTCAGAGTAATCCGCTAGTTTCTTACGTTCAAAAATATAAGGTCCAGCATTGTTAATCAAGGCATCGATCCGCCCAAATCGCTCTGCTGCCAGCTCTACCATGTTTTTTAAATCTTCTTTGTTTGTCACATCTCCTTGGACAAATTGAAGCTTTTCTTCGTATTCCTGCAATTCTTCTTTCATCTGCCGGACAGCTTCATCATCACTTCGATAATTCACTGTCACAGAATACCCCATATTCAGTAAAGACTCGGTTACTTTCCTGCCAAGTCCTTTAGAACCCGCTGTTATTAATGCGTGTCGCACACAATCTCCTCCTAAAGCAAAGGTTGCAAGTTCACATGTTTCTTATCTTTACTTTACTACAAACCAGCATCTGGCGCACTTATGAACCCTTTCTGCTATCAGGTTCTCCAAGGAAGAGGATTCTCCTTTCTGACAGCAAAAAAACCATCCGCATCATACGAATGGTTTTTTGACTTGTTACGCTAGGCAGGCTTTTGCTTTTTCTAAAGCGAGCTGAATTTGTTTAAATCCAGTTCCACCTGCACTTGTTCTTTTTTCAACAGCAACATACGGATCAAGAACGGTGTAAATGTCTTCTTCAAAAAGGTCGCTCGCTTCTGTGAATGTTTCAAACGGAAGATCACTTAAGTAGATGCCTTTTTGAATGCACGTATACACAAGCTTGCCAACGATTTCGTGTGCTTCACGGAATGGCATGCCTTTTTTCGCTAGGTAGTCTGCCACTTCGGTCGCATTTGAGAAATCTTCTTTTGTTGCCTTTTTCATGACATCCTCGTTCACCGTCATGGTTTGAATCATGCCTGTGAAGATTTGCAGGCTGCCAGCAATGGTTTTTACTGTATCAAACATGCCTTCTTTATCTTCTTGCAGGTCTTTGTTATACGTAAGCGGCAAACCTTTCATAATGGTGAGAAGTCCCATCAGATTGCCATACACACGGCCTGTTTTCCCGCGGATCAATTCTGCCATATCCGGGTTTTTCTTTTGCGGCATCATGCTGCTGCCTGTTGCATATGTGTCATCAAGTTCAATGAATTTGAATTCTTGAGAGCACCATAAAATGATTTCCTCACAAAGACGTGAGAGATGCATCATCACAAGGCTGCTGTTTGACAAAAACTCTAAAATGAAATCCCGATCACTCACGCCATCAAGGCTGTTTTCGTAAATATGATCAAAGCCAAGCAGCTCTGCTGTATATTCACGATCAATCGGAAATGTCGTTCCTGCTAACGCTCCGCATCCAAGTGGAGACACGTTAATTCGCTTCAAAGAATCTTGAAACCGCGCTTTGTCACGTTCAAGCATCCAGAAATAGGCGAGCATATGATGAGCAAAGGAAATAGGCTGTGCACGCTGCAAGTGCGTATATCCTGGAAAAATCGTTTCAACATGCTGTTCTGCTTTTTCCACAAGCACTGTTTGAAAGGACGAGATCAGTTCAATGATATGCTCTACTTGATTATTCAAATATAAATGCATATCGGTTGCGACCTGATCATTCCGGCTTCTCGCTGTGTGCAATTTGCCGCCAAGCGGACCAATCTCATCAATGAGCATTTTTTCAAGGTTTAAATGGATGTCCTCATAATCTACTGAGAATTCCAATTCATCTGCCTCTGCCTTTTTCATGAGCGTATTCAGTCCATCTTTGATGGCAGCGGCCTCGTCATCGCCCAGGATACCGCATTTATTCAGCATACTTGCATGAGCAAGGGAGCCGGTCAGATCTTCTTTGACTAATTGTTTGTCGAAATGAATGGACGCGCCAAACTCATCGACCCATTTTTCTGGTGTTTTTTGAAATCGGCCTCCCCAAAGCTTTTTCATGCTTTAACCTGCTCCTTTTTATTCACGATGCTGTTTACTTTTGTTGGTAAGCCCCAAAGATTAATAAATCCTACCGCAGCATCATGATCGAATTCATCTGCTTTTGTGTATGTTGCTAGATTTTCATCATAAAGTGAATATGGTGATTTACGTCCTTCTACAATGGCATGGCCTTTAAATAGTTTCACACGTACAACACCTGTTACGTTCTGTTGTGTTTCTTGTAAGAAAGCATCTAATGCTTCTTTAAGCGGTGAGAACCATAATCCGTTGTATATTAATTCAGCCATTTTTTGTTCAATGATTGGCTTAAAGTGTGCGACTTCTTTCACTAGTGTTAAATCTTCAAGCTCTTTATGCGCTTTTAGAAGTGTGACAGCACCTGGGCACTCGTACACTTCACGAGATTTGATGCCAACAAGACGGTTTTCAACGTGATCGATTCTGCCAACCCCATGCTGACCAGCGATTTCATTTAAATGAAGGATGAGATCAGATAATGAATACTGAATACCATCAATGGCTGTTGGTTTTCCTTTTTCAAACGTGATTTCAATGATTTCAGGTGTGTCAGGCGTTTTTTCAAGTGGATTTGTCAGATCATATGCTCCTTCTGGCGGTGCAGCCCAAGGATCTTCTAAAATGCCGCACTCGTTACTTCTGCCCCAAAGGTTTTGGTCGATTGAATATGGGCTGTCTAAGTTAATCGGAATTGGAATACCGTGCTTTTGAGCATAATCGATTTCTTCATCACGGGACCATTTCCACTCACGCACTGGTGCAAGAACTTCTAGGTCTGGATTCAGTGCTTTAATGGATACTTCAAAACGGACTTGGTCGTTTCCTTTTCCAGTACATCCGTGAGCAACCGCTACTGCATTTTCTTTCTCTGCGACTTCCACCAATTTTTTTGCAATAAGTGGACGAGATAGTGCAGATACAAGCGGATATTTTCCCTCATACATGGTGTGTGCTTGTAATGCAGTCAGTGCAAATTCCTCTGCGAATTCTTCTTTTGCGTCAATCATGTAAGATTGAACCGCTCCGACTTGAAGTGCTTTTTGTTGAACGAATGCTAAGTCTTTTCCTTCACCTACATCCAGGCAGCAAGCAACGACTTCGTATCCTTGCTCTTGTAACCATTTAACTGCAACAGAGGTATCAAGACCTCCGGAATATGCTAATACGACTTTTTTATTTTGTGACATGATTGAAAAGCTCCTCTCGCTTGTTTTGATTCTGTGAATGTTTTTTGCATAAAAATAAGTTTTAATTTATAAACATGCATTTAGTATGTATACACTGTAACAAGGAAAAATTGTTTTTTCAACCCCTTTATGAAAAAAACTCCGCCAAATTTTCTTGGCCGAGTCATTTTGGGCTATTTTTGATCCTTTTCAAGCTCTCGTAAGACGTGAGGAAGCTCTGGAATCATGAGTTTTGTCATGGCTAAACGAACAGCTCCAGTAGAGCCTGGTGTGGCAAAGACGGCTTTTTGGTTGACGACCCCTGCCGCTGCCCGGGACAAGATAGCGGCTGAACCGATGTCTTCTGTATAGCTCAGCATGCGGAAGATTTCGCCAAAGCCAGGCAGCTCCTTGGAGAAAAGCGGGGTGATCGCTTCAATGGTGACATCCCTTGCGGCAATTCCTGTCCCCCCGTTTAATAAGACGGCATCTATTTTCGGTTCGCTTGTTCCCTCTAGCACAGCGTCTTGGATCGCTCCAATGTCATCTTTTACAATATCGTATGCAAGAATGAGATGTCCCTGTTCTTTAAGCAAATCAATCATCAGGCGGCCGCTTTTATCTGTTTCTTTCGTTCTTGTATCACTGACCGTAATGACTTTTACATAAAGCCTCTCTTTCGCCTCACGTTTATGCTCTGCAACGCTCATTTTTCACACCGCTCCCTTTTGCTTCGTATTGGACAACATTATAGCATGCTGCTTTTAACAGAAAAAAGCTCTTTTCCTTATTGGAAAAGAGCTTCTTCATTTTTGATTATGCTAAGCGCATAACGTCTCTTGCAATCATTACTTCTTCGTTCGTTGGGATGACGATCACTTTTACAGGAGAGTGCGGGTAGCTGATGAATGCTTCTTCGCCTCTCATGTTGTTAAGAGAAGGATCCCAGTAAACGCCCATGAATTCTAGACCACGAAGTACACGAGCTCTTACTTCTGAACTGTTTTCACCGATTCCAGCTGTGAAGATGATCGCATCTACACCATTCATTCTCGCTGCATAAGAACCGATATATTTATGAATACGGCTTGCAAAAATATCAAGAGCTACTTCTGCACGGTCGTTTCCTTCTTCTGTTGCTTCTTCGATATCACGAAGGTCACTTGATAGACCAGACACACCTAAAAGACCACTCTTCTTATTCAAAGTAGAAAGTACTTCTTCAGCTGTATGTCCTGTTTTCTCCATAATAAATGGAATAAGGGCAGGGTCAATGTTACCTGAACGTGTACCCATTGCAACACCCGCAAGCGGTGTGAAGCCCATTGAAGTATCGATTGATTTTCCGCCTTCAACTGCTGCGATACTTGCACCATTTCCAAGGTGGCAAGAGATCAAACGAAGCTCTTCAAGAGGACGGCCTAATAGCTCTGCTGCACGCTCTGTTACGAACTTATGGCTTGTCCCGTGGAATCCGTATTTACGAATACCAAAGTTTTTGTAGTAGTCGTACGGAAGGCTGTATAGGTAAGACTGCTCTGGCATTGTTTGGTGGAAGGCTGTATCGAACACAGCAATCGCTGGTACGTCAGGCAGAATTTGTTTGAATGCTTTGATTCCTACAACGTTTGCAGGGTTGTGCAGTGGTGCTAGCTCTGAAAGCTGATCAATGTCATTGATGACTTCATCTGTTAAAAGAACAGAGTCGCTGAATTTCTCTCCGCCGTGAACGACGCGGTGTCCTACGCCATCAATTTCATTAAAGTCTTTGATGATGTTAAATTCAATTAGTTTTTCAAGCAGCATTTTGACCGCTACTGCATGATCTGGTATATCTGTGATTTCTGTTTTCTTTTCTCCATCTACAGAAATCGTGAAGATACTGTTGTCCATTCCGATTCTTTCAACAAGACCTTTTGTTAAAACGGTTTCTTCTGGCATGTCGAACAATTGGAATTTAAGAGATGAGCTTCCTGCGTTGATTGCAATAATTTTAGACATTTCTGTCGCTCCTTTTACTCAGTTGTTATATAAGGTTTCACGTTTTTTCCGGTGCTATATTCAACCTGTTTGACGGGTCTTTTATAGTTTAACGATAAGTCCGAAAAATATCTGACTTTTTCATTTAAACATTGAAAACTTTGCATTTCAAGTGCACCTTCGAACTGTTACCGCTTACATCGATAAGTCGTTATTTTCTGAATAATAAAATAGCCAGACATCACTCTGGCTATTCTTTCGTTTCTTTTTCTTCTATAAACCACTGGTCTAATTTTCTCATCACACCCACCATGGCTTCCTTCTGTGAGAAAGACGGCAGATTGGCAAACAGCATCCGTTTTGGTGCTTCCAAACCTTCCTTTTTCTTTTGCATCACAAACAAGCTTTTGGCGTGCTTTTTGTCCTTAAACATGGAGACCGGCAGCTGAATTAACGCATTCATATATGCCTGATCTTTGATAAAATCCTTTAATTGCACGCTTTCTTTTCCTTCAAACAAATCGTTTGGAATGATGAAGAATAAGAAGCCGCCTTCTTTCGTATAACGAAGGCTTTGTTCAATGAATAAATAATGGGCAAAGGCATGTCCTTCTTTTGCCTTCAAATCATAGTCTGCTGCACGCTCATCATTTGGGTAATAACCGACTGGCAGACTGCATACAGTGACATCTACTGGTGAGATCAAAAGCGGCTCAAGGCTGTCTTGATGGAAAAGCTCGACTTCCTTCTCTTCCAAGTTTGCCTGTGCCCATGCAATTTTAATGAGTACATCATCAATTTCAGAGGCAAAGCCGCGCTTTGTTTCTGCAGTGAGATTGTTTAAGACAGCAAGCAGTAAGTTCCCTGTTCCCGCTGCTGGATCAAAGACAACAAGCTCTTTTTGTCCTTCTAAAAATTTATTCACCAAATAGCTGACAAACAGCCCGATCGTATCTGGGGTCATCTGACGATTTGGATGGGAAATATCCTTTTGTCCTTTCAATACGGCGAGCTGAAACGCTTTACGAATCTGCTCATGATCATAAGAAGCAAAATCTGCTTTCTCTATTAAATCCTTTAGTAAACCGTCTCGATCATTTGCTTGGAAAAAGGCTTCTCCTGCTTCAGCTAATGCTTCAATATAGGAAATGCTTTGGTCCTTTTTTAATCGAATAGAAGCTGTATCGAGCAGCTCGAAAATCGTACTTACTTGATCTTTCTGCAATGCTTTTCTCTCCTCGCTTTGTTAAAAGCTATATCTCCTCATTGAAAAGAGCCCCAGTATGAAGCCGGAGCTCTTGTCGATGCTGCTTTTATAACAGTGATTTTGCAGCTTCAATGGCTTTTTCATAATTTGGGTGATTCGTTGCTTCGCTTACGTATTCA
The DNA here is from genome assembly GCF_002998775.1 of Bacillus sp. YBWC18. Classification (NCBI taxonomy): domain Bacteria; kingdom Bacillati; phylum Bacillota; class Bacilli; order Caryophanales; family Bacillaceae; genus Bacillus; species Bacillus sp. YBWC18. The sequence goes on from NZ_PVRI01000002.1 coordinate 478,040, forward strand.
GTGTAAACCACTTTTCCGCTCGGGTCTAATACGAAGACTGCGCGCGCCAATAAGCGCAATTCTTTCATATATACTCCGAATGCTTCACCAAATGACATATCTCTGTGATCAGATAATGTTTCGACATTTTCAATTCCGTTTGCTCCGCACCAGCGTGCTTGTGCAAATGGAAGGTCTGCACTAATTGTATAGATATTGACCGGACCTAAACCGGCTGCCTCTTCATTGAAACGTCTTGTTTGTGCGTCACACACACCTGTATCAATAGAAGGAATCACTGAGATGATCGTCACTTTTCCTGTTAAATCTGAAAGTGAAACTTCCCCTAGTGAGTTCGTTAATACCGTGAAATCTGGAGCCTGCTCGCCTACTTTCACTTCATTTCCTACAAGCGTGACAGAACTCCCTTTAAATGTGATCGATGCCAAAACAATTCCTCCCTTATCAAATGTATGGTTCTATCATAGTAGAGAAAGCAAAAAACTGCAAAGCCTAATCGTCACTTTTGAAAAAAAAGTTAACTGCAGCGCAGCTAACTTTTTAAAGGTCTATGTCATCTAGTTTTCGTTCTTTATGACGGTTCTCCCGTTCATCCTTCTTAAACATGTGCTGAAGACGTTCAATTGCTTGAGGAGCAGAATCCAATATTTTATCAAGCAGATGTGTATGTTCATCCAAATGAAGCATTCGAACGCCATTTGTTCCGACAATTAAGAAGGCGATTGGTGTAATAGACACACCTCCGCCGCTTCCTCCGCCAAATGGGAGTCTCGGTTCTTTTCGTTCTTGATCATCAGAACGTTTTTCTTTCTTTTGGTTCCCGTTAAATTCACTGCCGCCAGCTGCAAATCCAAAACCAACCTTCGACACAGTAAGAATGACACTGCCGTCAGGGGTTTCGACTGGATCGCCGATGATCGTATTCACGTCTATCATTTCTTTTAAGTTTTCCATCGCTGTCTTCATAAGACCTTGGATTGGATGATCTGCCATTTTCGGGTTCCTCCTTAAACAGATGATTCATTCTTCGTTGCTTGAAGAGAGGCATTTTTTCTCGCCTTTCTTCCTTTTAACCAATGGACAAGTAAACGAATGGCTGCAAGCATAGCATGTCCAATACGAAAATAAGCTATACATGTAAACTGGGTTTGTGACACATTATGCTGAAAGGCAGGAATGACTTCATATACCGGTTTATGCTTAAAGGTGAGATGCTCCTGCATAAAGGCAAGCAGTGCTCCTTTGACTGACCACACACCGCCGGCTGCTACACCTGTTAAAGCGGCGTCATGAAAGCCGATCCATGTTGACCAGTGAAACGATACAATTCTAATGTGAATGAAGAATTTACGCATGATCCGGTTTAAATCGACGATCTCTTTTGTGATGCGCTCCATTTGATGAAGGATTTGCTTCATATCACGTTTTCCCACTTTTTTATGTATGGATTCTTTTTCGTGACTAGGGGTTTTGGCGCTCGCCATCTTCTTTTCACGTATATCAATCGTTTGATCTTCTGGATTGACCCTCACCATCGGAATGTCTTTTTTGAGTCTGATGATTCCATATAAGGTGATGATCTTCAGTGCAAGGTGGTCATTGTCATTTGCATGTGAATAATCCAGTGAAATGGTCACTTTCATGAAGATCAATAAGATCCCAAGGAACAAAAAAGCTGCGATCCAAACGTAAAGCACTGTGCTCACTTCCTCCATAACAAATGATGCTTCTCTACGATTATGGCTCTCATTCTGGATTTTATACCCAATCATGAAAAAAGAGTTTGACCGGTACCCGGCCAAACTCCTCTGATTATACGTTTGCTTCTGTTTTTTCATATAAATGTTCATGGACGACCACCGTATCGGCAAAGTAATCATGAACCCCTTGCTTTTTCGGTGAGAACCCAACGACAGCATAGAGAACAAAGAGCGTATTAATGTAGCGACCTACAATCTCTCTAAAGAAAATGACATCCCATGCCAGCTTCTTCTCAGGCTGAAGCGAGACCACTTTGATCCCAAACACCATTTTGCCGAGTGTTTGTTGAAAGATTTTCGTCATGATGGCGAAATAAAGCAGGAATACAATCGTCGTTGTGACGGAGAATGGAGAAAACCATCCTCCTCCTTTGGACCAGCCGAACAGGCTAAAGATTGGAGAAACCGTCAAATGGTTGACACCCCAGACGACGAGCCAATCAAGAATAAACGCCCAAAACCTAATCCAAAAGCCTGCAAACGCCTGTGCTTCAATCACTGCACGTTTCGCAAGAGCCGGATTCGATTCTTCTTGGCTGCGGCTTTCGGTTACTTCATCGAATGTAGAATCCATCTATGATCCCTCCTTTATTTTGAATAGAGATACATCGGTTTAGACCCATTTGAGCCAGCCAGTGTTTCTTTTAGATTGAGAAAATCAATTTCACTTTTAAAGAGTTTGCTTGCGCTCATATTGAAGAGAGAGTTCCAGCCAAAGCTTTGAGAATAGCTGATCACTGTCGCTCCTTTTAACCCTTTTTCATTTTTCTTCATTGCTTTGATTGCATCTTCATAATATCCTAGCTCATCGACTAATCCGTTCGATTTCGCCTGTGTTCCGTCATAGACCCGGCCATCAGCAATTTTCTTAACGTCTTGTTTTGACATGCCGCGTCCTTCAGAGATGACTTTGACAAACCCTTCATACGAGTTATCAACCATGCTTTGCATGATGTCGCGCTCATCTTTTGTCATATCACGATTTGGTGACATGATGTCTTTAAATTTTCCGCTCTTAATTGTTTCGTATTTAATACCTAAATTATCCGCCAGCTTTGAATAGTTCAAGCTTTGCATGATCACACCTAACGATCCTGTTAATGTTTCAGGTGAAGCAAAGATTTTCTTGGCTGGAGTTGATACGTAGTAACCGCCAGATGCTGCCATTGAGCCCATGGAGACGTAAATCGGCTTCTTCGCTTTTTTCACTTCTTCTAATTTTTTATGTATTTCCGCACTTTCATAGACACCGCCGCCAGGAGAGTTGACGCGCAGCAGTACACCTTTTACTGAAGCATCATCTTTCGCTTTTTCTAGTTCCTTGAGGAATGCACGATGATCATATCCTTCTCCGCCTAACAGACTTGATGCGCCGCCATTATCTTGAATGGTTCCATTAATCTCAAGAACCGCAATTTTCCCAGCACCGCTTCCATCCTCTAGTACCTTTTCTTCTATTTCATCCCCAAATTGATAGCTCATTTTACTGTCATTGAAGTTTTCGAACAAGGCCATCGTGACACTTATCACAATTGAAAATCCGAAAACACCTAGTGCAATGATTAACGCTACCCATCTTTTCGCATTCATCTTTTTCTCCTCCTTTTTGTCTCTCTTCATTGATACGAATATTCATATGAAATGTTTCACAGGAATTGTGGTTTTTTTACATTTCATTTCATCATATGATAGCACCTCTTTTCATTCACGATCAACTTTACATCGTCTCCTTTGAGATGCGCATGACGAAAAATTGGCTTTTTTATCCTCCCTCTGCACCTAATAGGCTAGTTCTACACCACAACGAAACGCCTAAACCACTCTTTCATGAGAAAGAAGCTATTCAATTATGCTCAAATCCTGCCCTTTTCGAATCCCTTACATTGACTCATTTCTAAAAACGAATGCCTTCATCATGCAGGTTTTTCTAATGTTTTTACTTTCATATGAAAAAAGTGTAAAATGTGAGCAAGGGTTCACATGTAAGCCCTTTATTATTGGAAAACTATTTTTGACAACAAAGGGGAGAACGTCAATGACAGACAATCGTCGCAATGTATTTTTCTTTTACAAAAAAGATCATGAATTGGATGGACACATTTCTTCTCTGGAGAAGCTCGCTACCGATCAAGGCTTTCAAGTCGTCAAGCGTGCAGAGGATGCCCATATTATTGCTTCAATTGGCGGGGATGGCACATTTCTTCAAGCAGTCCGCAAAACGAATTTCCGGGATGACTGCTTGTATGTAGGGGTATCAAAAACAGAGAATTCGCATCTATACTGTGATTTTTCATTAGAGCATTTTGATAAAATGATTGATGCCATGAACACTGAACAGATTGAAGTGAGAAAATATCCGATCATCGATGTAAGCGTTGACAGTACCAATCGGTTCCATTGCTTAAATGAACTGTCGATCCGCTCAAGCATTATTAAAACATTTGTGATCGATGTGTATATAGATGATTTCCACTTTGAAACATTTAGAGGAGACGGAATGATTATTTCTACTCCGACCGGCTCAACAGCCTACAATAAATCGGTAAACGGCGCCGTGGTTGATCCGATGCTCCCTTGTATGCAAGTCACAGAGCTTGCATCGCTAAACAACAACTCGTACCGTACACTGGGTGCTCCTTTCATCTTAAGCAGTGACCGCAAGCTAACGCTGAAGGTTGTGCAGGACGGAAACGACCATCCAATTATCGGGCTTGATAACGAAGCGCTTGGCACGAAACACGTCAAACAAATTGACATCGGCCTTTCAGGAAAAGTCATTAAAACAGTGAAATTAAAAGACAACTCCTACTGGGAAAAAGTAAAACGCAGATTCCTTTAATCAAAAGCTCCTTTAAGGGGCTTTTTTTCATGTCTTTTCATTCACGGTCATGGTTATGGTATGATGTCACAAGTATGAATGTACGAAAAGGAGAACACGATGACATTACAACAATTTGATCAATATCCATTAAGCAATGAATTAAAACAAGCGCTAAAAGCACTTCACTTCCATACACCTACACCTGTTCAGCACGAGACGTTATCCGTTGCTTTTTCAAAGCAGGATCTGATCGTCAAATCTCAGACTGGCAGCGGCAAGACCGCAGCCTATGGTTTGCCGATTTGTGAAATGGTCGATTGGGCTGAAAATAAACCTCAAGCCCTCATCCTCGTTCCAACACGAGAACTCGCCATGCAGGTCAAACAGGATCTCACAAGCCTTGGACGATTGAAACGAATCAAAGCCGCAGCCATTTATGGAAAAGCCCCTTTTCAAGCCCAAAAAGTAGAGCTTGCACAAAAAAACCATATTGTGTGCGGAACACCAGGACGAGTCTTGGATCACCTTGAGAAAGGTACTCTTTCATTAGAAAACCTCAAATTTTTCGTGTTAGATGAAGCGGATGAAATGCTGAACATGGGATTTATTGATCAAGTCTCTTCTATTATTCAGTATCTGCCGCCAAAGCGCATGTCAATGCTGTTTTCAGCGACCATGTCTGATGAGATGAAGAAATTAAGCGAACAGTTTTTACAATCACCAAAAGTGATTGAAATCGCACGCGCGGAAACGTCTGTACAACAAATCACCCACACCGTGATTGAAACGGAAGAAGAAGCAAAATTCTCCCTTCTTCAGCGTACGATCGTCATTGAAAATCCAGATAGCTGCATTATTTTCTGTAATACACAGGACCGAGTGAATGAACTCACAATGAAGCTGGACGAATGGGATGTGCCTTGTGACAAAATTCATGGAGGCATGAGACAGGAAGACCGCTTCGCTGTCATGGATGAATTCAAAAACGGTGAGTTCCGTTATTTGATCGCAACCGATATAGCAGCCCGGGGCATTGATGTCAGTGATATGACACATGTGATTCATTACGATCTGCCCTATGAAAAAGAGCGCTATATTCACCGAACAGGAAGAACTGGCAGAGCGGGAAAAAGCGGGAAAACCATTGCGTTTATGACCAAAAACGCAAAGCCTCTGATTGATGAATTAAAGCAGGAAGCAGGTATTGATTTCCAGACGCAGCCTTATCCAACAAAGGAAGAAGCAGAGCAGCATGTAGAAAGCTTTGAAGAAAAGATTGAAACACCGATTCAAAAGGAAAATAAACAGGCAGGCGTTGAGAAGGATATTATGAAGCTTTATTTTAACGGCGGAAAGAAAAAGAAGCTGCGGGCCGTTGATTTCGTTGGGACCATTGCCAAAATAGAAGGCGTTGCCTTCGATGACATTGGGATTATTACCATTCAAGACACGAAAACATATGTAGATATTTTAAACGGCAAAGGCCCTCTTGTGCTGAATGCCATGCGCCATACAACCATTAAAGGCAAGCAGTTAAAAGTTCATGAAGCACGTTCATAAAAAGTGAAGGCTAAGCGCCTTTACTTTTTTATTTAAAATAAAATAAGCTTACAAACCTTGATGCCGTCAGCCTTTCCGGCGTCCAACATGACAAATGTCATATCGAATACATGATGGGTGCTACTATGAGCATGACACCTTTCCTTCTATACTTTGAAGTAGAAAGAAACGGAAAGGACTTGAACGTTCATGACGACTTCAACAAACACACAGCAGCAAGCCACTTTAAGAAAACAAGTTGGCCAATTCTCTGGTGCTAATTCTAAAAAAAGTATCATGCAGCTCTTTAATACATTTATTCCATTTTTGGGGCTTTGGTTTCTTGCCTATTATAGCCTGAACATCTCCTACCTTTTAACCCTCTTCTTTGCGGTTATTGCAGCTGGTTTTTTAGTACGTGTCTTTATTATTTTTCACGACTGCTGCCACCAATCCTTTTTCAAACAGAAGCAGCTGAATCACTTGTTCGGTTTCTTAACAGGTGTACTCACCCTTTTCCCTTATCTTCAATGGCAAAGAGATCATTCGATTCACCATGCCACAAGCAGTAATTTAGACAAACGAGGTACTGGTGACATTTGGCTCCTGACAGTCAAAGAATATCAAGAAGCATCAGTATGGACGAAATTTCGCTACAGATTTTATCGTAATCCTTTTGTGATGTTTATTTTGGGACCGATCTTTGTTTTCCTGTTTAAAAACCGTTTCAACGTCAAAAATGCTCGTAAAAAAGAGCGCTGGAATACGTATTTCACAAACATATCAATTGTTTTATTGGCAGGAGCGACCTATCTCCTTTTTGGCTGGCAAGGTTTGTTACTTGTCCAAGGTCCAATCTTCCTGATTTCTGGATCAATCGGTGTATGGCTGTTTTATGTGCAGCATACGTTTGAGGATTCTTACTTTGAAGCAGATGAACATTGGAATTATGTGCAGGCAGCAGTAGAAGGCAGTTCTTTTTACAAATTGCCAAAACTCCTTCAGTGGTTAACAGGCAATATCGGTTATCACCATGTCCATCATTTAAGCCCGAGGGTACCGAATTATCATTTGGAGCATGCACATGAGCATAGTGAGCCGCTTCAAAATGTTCCAACCATCACTTTAAAAACAAGTATTGAGTCAATGAAATTTAGACTTTGGGATGAAGAAACGAAAGCATTCGTTACCTTTAAAGAAGCACGTCAATCTAAGAAGATGACCGTCCCTGTCATTAAAGGAGACATTCTGAAGAAAAATGCATAATTGGTGCAAGCTCTTTCTTACACTAGAAGGAGCTTGTTGTCATTTACAGGATGCAACCATAAGTTGAATTTGATAAAGTAAGGAAAAAGAACGAAAACGGAAAAGGTGGCACACGGATGAAAAAACAGTTTAAAATTCAAAAATTGCATGGGATTTCTCCCTATATATGGGCCATTTTTTTCATCCTGCCCTTCTATTTTATCTTTAAGACCCCATCGACTTTAAGCATTGTGATCGGTATCATTTTAAACGTCGTCTTTTTTGCCGTCTATCGTTTTGCCTTTGTCTCAAAAGGCTGGGCTTTATATGTATTCGGTCTTCTATTGATTGCGATTTCTACTGGCTATGTGATGCTCTACAGCTACATTTATTTCGCTTTTTGCATCGCCTATTTCAATGGGCATATTAAAAGAAAAGTACCCTTTTATATCTTATACTATATTCATCTAGGGAGCGCTGCCATTGCGGTGAACTTTAGCTTGATTTTAAAAAAGGGATGGTTTCTCACACAAATTCCTTTTGTTGTGATCACACTCATTAGTGCCATTCTCCTCCCTCTCAGCATTCGAAGCAGGAAAGAACGTGAACGGCTTGAAGAGAAATTAGAAAATGCCAATGAACGGATCGCCGATCTTGTGAAGCTTGAAGAAAGGCAGCGCATTGCACGTGATCTGCATGACACCCTTGGACAAAAGCTTTCTCTTATCGGTTTAAAAAGTGATCTTGCCCGCAAACTCATCTATAAAGATCCTGAACAGGCTCGTGCCGAGCTCAAAAGCGTCCAGCAGACAGCCAGAACGTCTCTCAATGAAGTGCGGAAGATTGTTTCCTCCATGAAGGGCATACGAATCAAAGATGAACTGTCGAACATACAGCAAATTCTCGAAGCAGCCGGAATTGAATTGATCTATGATGAAAAGGAAGCGCCAAAACACATCTCTCTTCTTAACGAAAACATTGTGAGCATGTGCATCAAAGAGGCAGTGACAAATGTCGTCAAACATAGTAATGCGACTATCTGTAAAATCACCATTCATCAAAAATCAAAGGAAGCCATCATCACCGTCGAGGATGATGGGACATTTAAAGGAGATCACCCCTCCTCTCAAACGAAGGGTCATGGCCTTTTAGGAATTAGAGAAAGATTGGAATTTGCAAATGGACGCCTTCACCTTGAGACAAAAGATGGGACGAAGCTGATCATGAGCATTCCAAATGATTCAGCAGCAAAAGAAAAGGAGGGAATGAAATGATCAACATCTTTATCGCAGAGGATCAGCAAATGCTGCTCGGTGCGCTCGGTTCACTTCTTGATTTAGAAGACGATATGAAGGTAGTTGGGAAAGGAACGAATGGCCAGGATGCCATCGATTTTGCCAAAAAACACCCTGTTGATATTTGCTTAATGGATATTGAAATGCCAGGGAAATCCGGACTTGATGCAGCAGAAGAGCTCAAAGGGACAGATGTGAAAATCATCATTTTAACGACCTTTGCCCGCTCAGGTTATTTCCAAAGGGCGCTCAAAGCTGGCGTCAGCGGCTATATGCTGAAAGACAGTCCAAGTGAAGATCTGGCAAGTGCCATTCGCAGTGTGATGAAAGGGAAAAAGGTGTACGCCCCTGAATTAATGGAAGACTTATATAGTGACGAAAATCCTTTAACAGAACGAGAGAAATCGGTCCTAGAACTCGTCGCAGACGGCAAAAACACAAAAGAAATTGCTAAGGAACTCAGCATTAAAAGCGGCACTGTCCGGAACTACATTTCCATTATTTTAGATAAGCTAGAAGTGAAAAACCGCATTGAAGCCATTACACGCTCAAAAGAAAAAGGCTGGTTTAAATAAGAAAAAAGATCAGGACACATGTGCCTTGATCTTTTTTTCTACCAAAAATCCCCCTCTATTTTTTATCACCAACTATCAAAATGCAATTGACAACAGACCGCACTCCTATGATATGATATCCAAGTGATAATAATTATCATTATCACTCATGCAATCAAATACCCGGCTTATGTGCCGATTTCAAAGGAGTATACATTCATGAAGAAAATATTGTTCCCTCTGATGCTCATCTTTGTACTTGCGTTGAGCGCATGTGGCAATAGCAGCAGCTCTTCCTCAAATAAAGGAAATCAATCAACATCATCAGACAAGATTACATATCAATCTGAAAATGGCCCTGTGAAGCTGCCAGCGCATCCAAAACGTGTCGTTGTACTTGGTTCTTACACGGGTAATGTCATGTCACTTGGTGTGAACCTAGTCGGCGTCGACTCTTGGTCAAAAAAGAACCCTCGCTTCCAAAAGGAATTGAAAGATGTGGAAGAAGTGTCGGATGCCAATGTCGAAAAAATCATGAAGCTAAAGCCCGATGTCATCATTGGCTTAAGCAATACAAAAAATGTAGAAAAACTAAAAAAAATCGCGCCAACAGTCTTGTTTACGTATAACAAAGTCGATTACCTTCAGCAGCATATTGAAATTGGAAAAGTATTAAACAAAGAAAAAGAAGCCAAAGCATGGGTAAAAGATTTTAAAGAACGCGCAGCTGAAGCTGGGAAAGAAATCAAAGCGAAAATCGGTGAGGATGCGACGGTTTCTGTGTTTGAAAGCGGCACAAAAGATCTTTACGTGTTTGGAGATGCATGGGGCCGCGGCACAGAAATCCTCTACCAAGAAATGAAACTAAAAATGCCTGAAAAAGTGAAAGAAAAAGCATTAAAAGCTGGCTACTATGCGGTTTCACAAGAAGTGATTCCTGAATTTGCAGGAGACTATATGATCATAAGTAAAAACAGCGAAATGGACAATTCCTATCAAAACAGTGAAATCTACAAGTCCATCCCAGCTGTGAAAAAACATCGTGTGTATGAGGCAAATGCAGAAGAATTCTATTTTAATGATCCGCTTACACTCGACTATCAACTATCATTCTTTAAAAAGCACTTTTTAGGTAAATAAACTGATGCAAGGGAGCCCTTCCCTTGCTTTTTTCTTGTCTGCTTCTAGCGATAGCGCCTTTTTTCCGCTACAATTACATACAAGCGAATACAAAAAGTGTGGTGCTGGTTTTGTTTAAAATTTTACTGATTGAGGACGATACAACCCTCTTCCAAGAAATCAAAGAACGTCTAGTAAACTGGTCCTATGATGTTTATGGGATTCATGATTTTCAACAGGTGATGCAGGAATTCACTTCTGTTCAGCCTGATCTCGTCATTATTGATATACAGCTGCCAAAATACGATGGTTTTCACTGGTGCCGAATGATTCGGCATCATTCAAATGTACCGATCATCTTCCTCTCCTCTCGTGACCATCCTGCTGATATGGTCATGTCAATGCAGCTCGGTGCCGATGATTTTGTACAAAAGCCCTTTCACTTTGACGTGCTCATTGCCAAAGTCAGTGCCGTTCTTCGCAGGGTACATGATTACAATGCAGAACCTGCAAGCTTAAAGGTATGGTGCGGCGCTACGATCGACCTAGAAAAAAACACCGTCACAAATGATCACGGTGAAGTGGAATTAACGAAAAATGAACTGTTTATTCTCAAGGAATTGATTCAGCATAAAAATCATATTGTCAGCAGGGAATCACTCATTCAAGCACTGTGGGAGGATGAACGGTTTGTCAGTGACAATACACTCACTGTGAACGTCAATCGCCTTAGAAAAAAACTAGATGAGATCTCCCTTGGCACCTACATTGAGACAAAAGTGGGCCAAGGCTATCTTGCAAAAGAAAAGGATGATCAATGATGCTGCAAGCATTTTTAAAAGAACGAAGAAGCTGGATCCTGTTCTTTCTTAGTTTGCAGCTCCTCATTCTGTTTGTTGCTTATTTGGATACGACCATTCCACTGGCGTCTCTTTTTTATATTGTGTTATTGTCTACGTTTTTCATGATCGTCTTTCTCTTTTTCCGTTACCGTAAAGAAACGGCGTATTATGAGCGGCTGAAAGAATGGGATGATCATATTGATCATCAAATGCGGCTCACTCCATCTTCCCCATTTGAACAGCTTGTACATGATGCGACATCAGAGCAAATTGCCCGCTACCGGAAAATGGCAGCAGAGCAGCAAATCGCCCTTGAAGAAGAGAAGGATGAATTGCTCTCATGGATACATGAAGTGAAAACACCTCTCACAGCGATGCACTTAATGATTGACCGCTTAACAGAGCAGCCGCTGAAATCGAATATGACGTATGAATGGCTCAGAATTCATTTATTACTCGATGCCCAGCTGCACCAAAGCAGAATACGTCATATCGAAAATGATTTATTTATTGAACAGCTTGACCTGCAAAGCATCTTAGCGAAGGAAATCAAAGCGCTCCAATCATGGTGCATGCAAAAAGGAATCGGCTTTGAACTCACGCTAGAAGAACGTCACGTATTAAGTGATACAAAATGGTTATCCTTTATGATCAGACAGGTGCTCACAAATGCAGTTAAGTACAGTCATTCGTCCGATATTGCCATTGAAAGCAAGCGAATGAATGACCAAGTGATGCTGACGATCACAGATCAAGGCAGAGGGATAGACCCAAGAGACCTGCCGCGTATTTTTGAAAAGGGTTTTACCTCAACAAGACATCACAATGACACCGCCTCAACAGGAATGGGGCTTTATTTAACGAAAAAAGGAGCAGACGCTCTTCATATCAAGATCGAGGTCAACTCCACGATAGATCAAGGCACAACCTTCACCTTTATTTTTCCGAAAAAGAATGATTTTGTGCATATTGCGAGCATGTGACAACAATGTCACATGCTCGTCTGTTTTGTTCGCCAAATCGAAGGAAATCCGGCGGGCTTCTTTTTATACTAGAGGTATCAATTAAATAGAAAAAGGGGATCGACAAATGAACATTTTAGAAGCTCGCAAAATATATAAAAGCTACGGAAATAAATTCAACAAACAAGAGGTGCTGAGTGGCATTGATTTGACCATTGAAGCCGGAGAATTTGTCAGCATTATGGGGCCATCAGGCTCGGGGAAAACAACCCTTCTAAACGTATTGTCCTCTATCGATCATGTATCCAGCGGATCGATTCGTATCGCAGATGCTGAGATGACACAGATGAAGGATCAGCAGCTCGCAGAATTCAGGAAAAAGCAGCTTGGCTTTGTTTTTCAGGATTATAACTTACTTGATACACTCACGGTCAAAGAGAACATCCTCTTGCCATTATCCATCTCCAAAACGCCGAAAAAAGAAGCTTTTGAACGTTTTCAACAGCTCGCGGAGGACATGGGCATCTATGAACTAAGAGACAAATATCCGAATGAACTCTCTGGTGGGCAAAAGCAGCGGACATCAGCGGTTCGCGCCTTCATTCATGAGCCGAGTCTTATTTTCGCGGATGAACCTACCGGAGCGCTTGATTCCAAATCTGCATCTGATCTACTCAATAAGCTGCAAGATTTCAATCGCAAACGAAAAGCGACCATAGTCATGGTGACACATGATCCTGTCGCAGCCAGCTATTCAAGACGCGTCATTTTTATCAAGGACGGACAAATCTATACTCAGTTGAATAAAGGTGCTTTAGAGAGAAAGATGTTTTTCGAAGATATTATGAAAACGCAAGGTGTCTTAGGCGGTGTGAAGCATGAACATTAATCAGCTCATCTTCCGTAACCTGAAGAAAAATTTGAAGAATTACTATTTATATGTGTTTGCTCTCGTGTTTAGTGTGGCGCTCTACTTTTCTTTTGTCACCTTGCAGTACTCACCAGCACTTGATGATGTAAAAGGGTCCATTAAAGGCGGTGCGTCGATTAAAGCTGCTTCGGTACTGCTCATTGCCATTGTTGGGATCTTCCTGTTATATGCGAACAGCATTTTTATTAAACGACGAGGGAAAGAAATAGGTCTCCTGCAGCTCATTGGCATGACGAAACAAAAAATTGCCAAACTGCTCAATGCAGAAAATTTCATCCTATATGTGTTCTCAATGGCTGTTGGCATCATAGCTGGATTTATCGGCTCAAAGCTCATGCTGATGGTGCTATTTAAAGTAACCGGCGTTAATGCCATCGCCCATCTGCATTTTTCAAGCATGGCCCTTCTGCAAACGCTCATTGTCTTTTTCATCATCTATGGATTAATTATGCTAAGAAATAGACGGTTTATTAGTAAACAGACAATTTTATCTTTGTTTAGAACCACGTCTTCTACAGAGCAGCGTGTGAAAAAGATCTCTGTGTTTGAAATCATCATTGGGGTTTTCGGTATTGTCTTGATCAGCTCAGGCTATTATATTTCTTCTCAGCTTTTTAGCGGCTCATATACGTCCATGCTTGAGTTATTTTCAGCCATGATTTATATTCTAGCCTCTGTCATTATCGGTACCTTTCTCTTTTATAAAGGCTCTGTTTCTTTCATTGCCAATATTGTACGAAAAAGAAAAAATGGCTATCTCGCCATTCATGAAGTCTTGTCTTTGTCATCTATTATGTTCCGATTAAAATCAAATGCACTGCTTTTAACGATTATTACAACCGTATCTGCTCTTGCCATCGGGTTGTTATCTTTAAGCTACATTTCCTATTACTCAGCAGAAAAAACGGCTGAACAACAGATTCCATCACATTTTGTCATGGGCTCAGAGAAAGAAGCCGATACCTTCACTCGTGCACTTTCTGACAAACATATTGCGTATGAAAAAAAGCAGTTCAAGGTCATCCAAGCGGATTTTGATGCACATAAGATCATGGATTCGGAATTACAAAGTTTGAAAAAGGATCCAGGAGTCTTGACACTGCCTGTGATCAGTGAGAAAAATGCACCTAATATTCATGTGGAAAACAACGAAGTCATCTTAAGCGGCTACAGTGATTTATTGAAGAAATTCATGCCGATTCAAAGCTCAGGTGATGTGAAACTTCTCATCAAGAAGCCGCTTGATTTAAAAGTCATTGATATGAAGAAAGATTACATCATCTCTTACAAATTCACTTTTGGCGGTCTACCTGTTGCCGTCGTCAGTCAAAATGTCTTTGAGAAGCTTGACCAGCAGAAAGATCCTAAACTGCAGCTTGAGAATAATCAATATAACGCGGTCAATATAAAAGATGATAAAAACCTTGAACAAGCCAATGATGTGTTTACATCTTTAAAACTAGGTGACGACAGCATGTCTCAATTAGCTTCAGCTCAGCAGCAAAAGCAAACAATGGGACTGATGATGTTTGTGGTTGGATTTTTAGGTCTAAGCTTCCTTGTGACATCAGGCTGTATTTTATACTTCAAACAGATGAATGAAAGTGAAGAAGAACAAAGCTCGTACACGATCTTACGTAAGCTTGGCTTTACAGAGAAAGATCTATTAAAAGGCATTCGGCTCAAACAGCTATTTAACTTTGGGATTCCGCTCATCATCGGATTGCTGCACAGCTACTTTGCAGTTCAGTCTGGCTGGTTTTTATTCGGCGGTGAACTGTGGACACCAATGCTCATCGTCATGTCGATTTATACGGTTTTATATTCTGTCTTCGGATTCCTATCTGTCCAGTATTACAAAAAGGTCATTAAAGAATCCTTGTAATGAATTCCCCATAGGCCGCTGCCTATGGGGATATGTTTGTTTATGATGGAGTTGATTCAAACTTGTGCGATAGAATATGATCTCTTGCCGCATAAGCTTTGCGTTTGACCTCTTCTAGGTTCACACCAACAAGCTTTCCGCTTCGTTTCACTGCTTTTCCAGCCACATAGACAGAATCAACATTTGAAGGATGTGCCGTTTGGACAACCGCTCCAGCCGGATCTGTCATCGGCAGAAGATTCATGCTTGTCCGGTCGATCAGGATGAAATCAGCTTCTTTTCCAGGTGTGAGTGAGCCAATTTTATGATCAAGCTGTAATGCACGAGCCCCATTGATCGTTGCAGCTTCAAGCATTTGATGAGCAGAAATCCCAAGTTCAGGTCCTGGCATGATTCCCTCCATCAGCAATGATTGATTTTGAAGCGCGCGCTCTGCCTGAAGTCCGAATTTCATTTGAGCAAACAAATCTCCGCCTGTCGCTGTTACCACATCTACACCGAGCGTTGGAAGAACACCTTGTTCAATCGCAAGTCCTGTTACAGGATAACCGTGACCCATCATCATCTCAATTTCAGGTGTAATAGATATGGAGCTTCCGCTGTCTGCCAGCATCTTCATTTGATCCGCATCGATTGCATTGATATGCACCATGTTGAGGTCAGGTCCGAGTAACCCTGCTTTGTGAAGCCGCTCAATCGAACGATCCTCCGCTCCCCAATTCCCAAAGCCAATGTGCATACTGCATAAAGCATCTAGAGACCGGGCTGTTTCAATTTCAAATACTGAAGTCTCCCATGAGGAAAACTCTGGTCCACGAATCGCAAGCCCCATCGTCAAGAGCTGATCTGATGATTGAAAATGCGCTTTTTTCACGCGTGCTGCGTCCTCCATATTGGTGAGCGTGCTCTCCCTATCCCAATACTCAGCATCTCCAGAAGAGCCAAAAGCAAAAACAGCTCGAATGCCCGCATCTTTTAATCCTCCGATGAGCTCTTCTGTATGATCCATTGAATTGATCATCGTCCAGTCTAAAAATGTGGTCACTCCTGCATCTAATGCCTCTAATGCTCCTAAATAATTTGCGATTCGATCATCGGATGGGCGTCTCATCGCACCATAGTTACCATAATAGATTTTGCTCAAATATGTCTGCAAAGACCAATCTGTGCCTATGCCTCTGATGACAGACTGCCACACATGACGATGTGTATCCACAAGCCCTGGCATGATCACCATATCGGACGCATCGACAATGTCAGCATCATTTGCTTCAATGAAAGGTCCGACCTCTAAAATGTGTGTCCCTTCAATTAATAAATCTCCCTTTTCTAAAAAACCTAAAGTTGGATCAAGTGTTAAAATCGCTGCATCTTTAAACAATGTTTTCTTCATCCATATCCCCCTTTTCAAATGACGAGGAAGAGTTCCCCCACCCTCACTGTCATTTTAAAACATAAAAGGATCGAATTAGAAGAAAAGTGACTTCACCAACTGTTTTATGAGCTGATTTTTTTGAAATAGTTGTAGATACGTTTTAATTTGGCCTCATGTTTCCCTTTTGGGCTTTCCATCATGCCGAACTCAAAAAACTTCACAGGTTTGATTCCGACATATTGTAAGAGGGCTCTTTTCATTAACATCTTGTGTGCATTTTGCAAAAAGAATAAAGGGTAGTTGGTTGGCCCTTGCATTGTCGATACACAAACAGCACTTTTTCCTTTTAACAGTCCTTCTGGAAGCAGCCCGCCTGTTTGACGATAAGCAAAATTCGCAGCAAACATGCGGTCAATAAAGCCAATCAGCATGGCTGGCGGCCGCCCCCACCAAATGGGATAAACGAACACGATTTTATCTGCCCATTTGATCTTTTCCTGATACACCCGAATGTCAGGGTCCTTATGCATATCACGCCTTTTTTTCTCTTCATTAAAAATCAGCACAGGATCAAATTCTTCTTTGTATAAATCGATGATTTTCACTTCATGAACAAGTGGATTTTCTTCACTGCCTTTCATTATTTCTTTTAAAAAAGCACCATTTAAACTATTGTGATGAGGGTGAGTATAAATAATGAGTAGATTCATGTGTTGTCTCCTTTTGTTATCATTTGATAACTAAATGATATACCCCTCTTAATTAGTTGTCAAATGATAATTGTTTTTTGATAATAATTTTGGTATGTTACATAGGAGGTGATAAACATGAAGCATCCCCATTTCTTCAAGGAATTCGTAGCATTTGCTTCTACTTTTTCAGAGCTGAAGCACGCCCTGATGAGCAAAGTCAAACCAGTTGACCTAACGACCTTACAATACTTAATTCTAGAGCAGCTAGCTGTCAGCGAACCGCTTACGCCTAGTGAAATTGCCGACTGTCAGCACATGTCTCTTCCAAATGTCAGCAGAGAACTAAAAAAACTGCACGAAAAACAATTTATAGATAAAAAGGAAGACAAAGATGATAAGCGAAAGCATGTGATCATGCTGTCTGACAAAGGCCGCGCTTGTATGAACGATGCTTTCCAGCATATCGAAAGGATGCTATTAGACAGCCTATCTTCCACAGATACAGAACAAATGGATGACATCGTACAAGCTCTCCGCCTATTAAATCAAACGATTTTCAAAAAATGACCTAAAAAAGCATGAGCGTATCGCTCATGCAAAGGATTTTTTATTTTATTAATCTAGAGATGCTAAAAAATACGTAATGAGACCGACAATGGGAATAATCGGGATCATGAATTTCAATGTGGTACTGGTATTCTTATATAAATTCCATAGCAACACTGGTATACCAAATGTCAACGTATCAAAAACAGCAAGAACTATTCCCTTGCGCTGTTCTTTATGAGCCATTCTAAAAACCCCCCATTTACCAAACTTTTTTCACACAATAACCGGCTAATCCTGCAGATATTCCTCCATTAATCACTGCGCATGCTATACAGCTAGCAGGTCCCGTTAAACAAATATAATAACACGCTCCTAAAACCATTGAACGTAGCGGAAGAGATTCATTCGGGCCGCTTTGCTTTTTTAAGCAGTTCCAAAACTTGTTCCAACTAAAACTCGTTTGAATTTCTGAATCATCTGCCTGGAAAATTTTTTTATTTAATTCCATCATATCTTGCTTTGCACCATTTTCACCATAGGTAAAAGATCCTTTTAAAAACTCCCCTTTTTGGTTGATATGGAACTTATTTTTCAATTTTCCATTTTGGAAGAAATATGAGTGCAAATTTCCTTTCTCATCGTATTCTGCAAGTTGAATATAGTAAGCTTTTATTTGGCTCAATGAAACTGAAATGAAGGAAACATTGTCTAACAGCTGATTATCTGACTTCTTCTTTTTAAGATAAAAGTAAACAACATCCGTTTCAGCAGCGTTCAGATGAACCGCTGCACTTTCTCCATTTAATAGATAACCTTTCTTTTGGGCTAATTCTTTTGCCTTTAAAAATTGAGAGCTTTTTTTTGCCTTTTTTATGAGTTTTTCTTCTGTTTTAACATTTTGTATCTTTTTAAAAGGCTCCTCCTCCTTTATGGTAATAGCTTTTCCTACAGGAAATTGTCCGAATAAAAGTGCTATAAACAATAGCACACAAAACATTTTTCTTAACTTCATCATATATCCTCCTTTAGCAAATTTCATAAAAATTATAACCTCTAAAGGAAAATAATGTAATAAACCTTTTTGCCAATAAAACCCACTATTGGTAATGTATCATATATCCTATTTCTTATCATTTCCTATAGGCAATTGAATGTGATCTTCCTCTTGCGATGATAGTGACACTGGCTGAGGAGCCTTTCCAATACACAAAAAAAGCGCCGGACCTTACCTTCCAAGCGCTTCTTTGCTTTATCCTCTATGTATTTTATACAATCAATTGATACGCAATGTATAACGCGACAAGCCAGATCATGACCGCTGAAGCTTTATTGATACGGTTCATCCACTTGCCGTTTGTATCTAACTTCCCTAGCATCTTCCCTAAAAGCGCAAGCCCAATAAACCATAACCAGGACACGATGATACAGGCGAGTGTAAATGCCAGTTTTTCTGCCCCGCTATATTGAAGCGAATTTGTTCCAATCACACCAATTGTATCAAGAATGGCGTGGGGATTTAAAAGTGAAACTGAACAGGCAAAGAGAATTTGTTTTCTCGCAGGCATAAATTCCTGCTTCTCTTTAGCATCTGTTGATGAGCTTGTGTTCCACACGGACCATCCCATATAAACTAAAAAACAAAATCCAATGATATAAAGACCGATTTGCAGTACAGGAATGGTGAACACCACAACAGAAACCCCAATGACAGCTAATGCAATTAATAGTGTGTCACAAAGAGCAGCAGTGATAACGACAGGTAAGGCCTGATATAATCGCGGCTGAAGCGCTCCTTGCTGAAACACAAATACATTTTGTGCGCCCAATGGTAAAATGAGACCAAAGGCAAGCACAATTCCATGAATGATGGCAATGAACATCTTCTAACATTCTCCTTTTCCAGCAATTCTTACACATTTTATCATAGAACATCATGACCGCTTCCAGCGGATTTGATTTTCCGTAAAAAAAAAGCGCTGGATGCTTCCATCCAAACGCTTTTCGTTTATTCATCATGATCCTTTTCGTGCAAGCTCTCTTTCTCTCAGCTCGACACGGCGGATTTTCGCTGACGGTGTTTTTGGCAGTTCGTCAATGAATTCAATTTCTCTTGGGTATTTGTAAGGTGCTGTTGTGTTTTTCACATGTGTCTGCAGCTCTTTGATCAGCTCATCACTTTGTGCTGATCCATCACGCAGGACGACATATGCCTTCACAATTGATCCTCTGATTTCATCTGGACTAGCCACAACCGCACATTCTTTGACTGCTGGGTGTTTGATCAGTGCATCTTCTACTTCAAACGGCCCAATGGTATAGCCTGAGCTGACGATGATATCATCTCTGCGGCTTTCAAACCAGAAGTACCCATCTTCGTCTTTTTTCGCGCGGTCACCGGTAATAAAGTAATTTCCGCGGCGCTGCGCTTTTGTACGTTCTTCATCTTTGTAGTATTCCTTAAATAACGCCGGCGTTTCGAGATGGACCGCAATGTCACCAACTTCTCCAGGAGCGCATACGCTACCGTCCTCATCAATGATCTCGACTTCGTTGCCAGGTGTTGGTTTTCCCATACTGCCTGGCTTGATGTCCATTCCTTTTAGCACCCCTACGAGCAGTGTGCTTTCTGTTTGGCCATAGCCATCTCGTACTTCTATATCAAAATGCTTTTTGAATGTATCAATGACTTCACGGTTCAACGGCTCTCCCGCAGAAACGGCACTATGCAGCTTTGGCAGCTCGTACTGACTCAAGTCATCTACTTTCGCCATAAAACGATATTCTGTCGGCGTACAGCATAGGACATTGATTTCATTTTTTTGAAGCAGCTCTAAGTACGTATTTGGATTGAATTTCCCTCCGTATACAAAGCCTTCTGCGCCACTTCCTAACACAGATAAGAGAGGGCTCCACACCCATTTTTGCCAGCCTGGCCCTGCTGTCGCCCATACTTTATCTCCCTCATTAATAGAGAGCCATGCTTTGGCAGCTGTGCGTAAATGTGCATACGCCCATCCGTGTGTATGAACAACCCCTTTTGGATGACCTGTCGTACCAGATGTATAGGATAAGAACGCCATGTCTGTACGTGTTGTTGGAGCCATTTGCAGCTCACTTGATTGTTGATCCTTTTGCGCTAGAATATTTGTCCAGCCATGATCGTTTTCACCGATTGAGAATGTTTTAAAATCGTTTGGCTGATTGGTTCCGTCGAACGATTGAATGAATGAAGAGTAAACAATCGCTCCCTTTGCTTCTGCATGTTCAATTCGGTAATCTAAATCTTTTGCACGCAGCATTTCTGAACAAGGAATGACGACCATTCCTGTTTTCAAAATTGCTAAATAAATGCTGTATGCCTCTAGCATGCGCGGCACCATCACAATGATTTTATCGCCTTTTTTAAAGCCTGCATTTAATAATACATGACCAATTTTATTTGCTTCTTCCACTAAAGCTGCATACGTCACATGCGCTTCGTGGCCATTTCCATCCTGCCAGTGCAGGGCCATTTTCTCCTTGTCATGACTGAACGCTTCAATCTCACTGACTAAGTTATATTGTTCTGGTGCAATTAAGTCTTCTCTTTTCATGGTACAGCTCCTTTTAGCCTCTTTCTATGAAACGAAACATGTTTCAATTTACCTATTCTAACACTCATAACTGAAAAATGCTTGAATTAGGACCTACTCCTAGTATTATGCCATAATTTTTTTCATTCGTCTTCTTTTTTAGAAATATTCAAACTATTTTTATGTACAAAAAGAAAAGAGCGGGAATGATCCCGCTCTTAAGCCATAACTTTTTAATTGTGTGTCTTAGAAAGATCCGCCACCCATATGTTGTTGAGCGTAAGATACAAGACGCTTAGTGATTTCTCCACCAACTGATCCGTTAGCGCGAGATGTTGTTTCTGCACCAAGGTTTACACCGAATTCAGAAGCGATTTCGTACTTCATTTGGTCGATTGCTTGTGCAGCGCCTGGTACTAGTAATTGGTTAGAACTGCTTTGTCTGTTTTGTTGAGCCATGTGTTCTCACCTCCTTGTGAATATAGAATGTGTAGAAACACATGACTTCATGCGATTGATTTTATGGTAATTATTATGAAATTTTTGTTTTAGAATAAATCAGCGAATTCGTCTGCCGCTTTCTTCTCATTTGTGACGATGATCGTTTCCATTTGATCCACTGCCTCGTCGAGCATCGGCTCGAAATCAGCAAAGCTTTCGTAGCGTTCTACTTTCTCAAGCTTTGGTTTTGTTTTAGGAGATGGCGGCGTAAAGATCGTGCAGCAATCCTCGAAAGGCTGAATACTTGTCTCGTAAGTGCCAATTCGTCTCGCTTCATCAATAATGTCATTTTTATCAACAGCAATGAGCGGTCGAATGATTGGTGTATTGGTCACATGGTTAATCGCATACATGCTTTCCAGTGTCTGACTTGCGACTTGTCCAAGGCTTTCACCAGTAATAATCGCAAGAGCATCACGCTTCGCTCTTATTTTATCAGCTATTTTTAGCATCATTCTTCTTGTTGATGTCATCGTATAGTTTTCAGGTACTTGTTTGTGAATCAGCTCTTGAATTTTTGTAAAAGGAACGATGTGAAGCTTCACTTCGCCTCCATATGCTGCTAAGCATTCTGTAAGATCAATGACCTTTTGCTTGGCACGTTCACTTGTATATGGGGGACTAAAGAAATGTACAGCCTCAATTTGAATCCCGCGTTTCATTGCTTGATAGCCGGCAACTGGGCTGTCAAAGCCGCCTGAAAGCATGAGCATCGCTCTTCCGCTTGAACCAACCGGCAGGCCGCCAGCACCCTTGACATCTTTAAATGTAATATACGTCGCATGTTCTCTTATTTCAATGCGCAAATGTACATCCGGCTGTTTGACATTGACCGTTAAGTTTTCCGTATTCTTCAGCACATGTCCGCCAATTTCGCGGTTCATTTCATTTGAATCAAGTTCAAATTGTTTATAAGAGCGTTTCGTTGAGACCTTAAATGTATTTCCTTGTTCATATACTTCCTGTACCGCTGTGAGTGACGCTTCTTTGATGGCATCGAGATTTGTCTCACATTTCACCGCAAGACTAAAGCTTTGAATGCCAAATACACCTTTAAGCTGTTCTGAAATCGGTTCAGGATCTTCTCCGTTCAGCATGATCGTGATGCGGTCTCTGTCAGATGCGTACTTTAATGCATCAAAATCTTTTAATACAAATCGGATATGCTGTCTTAGTTTTTCAATAAATTTCTTTCTATTCTTCCCTTTTGTTGAAATCTCACCAAAACGGACTAAAATATGATCATATTTCATGTTGTTATCTCATTCCTTTTAATTTTTTCACACTTTGTGCGATCGTTGTGATGATATGCGGCGCTAGCTCTGGTCCTTGGCCATATGTCAAACTGATTCTCATACTGCTTTTGGCCGCTTCTTCCGGTTTCCCCATCGCTAGCAGCACACGGCTTGGCTCTTTTTTCTTGGCTGAGCAGGCAGAGGTTGTCGAGACATACATGCCTTCTTTTTCAAGCATATGGAGAAGAACCTCGATTTGAATACCTGGCACTGAAAAATTCACAATGTGCGGCGCACTTTGCGTCAGCGGTGTGTTGATGACAATACCTTCTATTTCTCCAAGCTGTTTTTGCAGCTGCGTTTTTAAGTTAAGCATTTCATCATGATAATTTTTCAGCCGTTCGAATGATTGTTTCATGGCTTTTGCTAAGCTGACAGCACCAGCAGGGTTTTCAGTACCTGACCGTAGTCCTAATTCCTGCTCTCCTCCTGTGATGAAAGGGGCAAGCACAACATCTTTTTTTAAAAAGAGCGCTCCTGTCCCTTTTAAGCCATGAATTTTGTGGCCAGATATCGTCAAAAGATCCACATCCAGCTGTTTATTAAGTGCTACTCTACACATTCCCTGGACCCCGTCGACATGAAAAAAGGCATTTTCGGCATGCTCACGAATGATGCCAGCAGCTTCTTCAATCGGCTGGATGGCACCCGTTTCGTTATTGACATGCATCATGCTGACCAGTACCGTATCAGGGCGTAGCACTTCTTTTAAATGATTCATA
Source organism: Bacillus sp. YBWC18 (assembly GCF_002998775.1). Lineage (NCBI taxonomy): Bacteria > Bacillati > Bacillota > Bacilli > Caryophanales > Bacillaceae > Bacillus > Bacillus sp. YBWC18. The sequence continues at coordinate 501,699 of NZ_PVRI01000002.1, forward strand.
TCAGCATGGCCATGCTCATTTACTTGAATATAGGAGATATCAAAACCAAATAAAGCCTTCAGCTGTTCAAACGATTCGATGACAGAGGGGTGTTCAATTGCTGTTGTCACAATATGTTTCCCCCGGTTCATTTTGGCTAGAGCTGCTCCTTTAATGGCAATGTTATTTGCTTCTGTTGCACCAGAAGTGAAAATAATCTCATATTGTTTCAATCCTGTATAGTGAAGCATTTGTTTTCTCGTTTCACTTAGCAGCCGGCTGGCATCAATTCCGAGCTGATGAAGCGAAGACGGATTACCAAAAAAACGCTCACTCACTTGCTGATATACTTGTAAAACCTCTGGATAAGGCTTGGTTGTTGCACTATTATCAAGATAGATCATATTGTAACTCCTTACAAAAAGCTTAAAAAATAAATGCATTTATATGTTACCATAATGAAGTCAGACAGAGAATTTTCTGAAAATGGCAGTTGACAACTTTTCATTTTCACTATATCATCCATAGTGCAATTGTCACACGACCATCCGAATTGTCAGAATATTTTAATTTGACATACTACACTGATTAAGGAGGAACTATTTTGAAAAATAGTTTAAGTATAAAAGAGACGCTAGCCATTGGTCTAATGCTTTTTGCATTATTCTTTGGCGCAGGAAATATGATTTTCCCACCTGTTCTTGGACAATATGCGGGTGAGAATGTATGGCTTGCCATCGGTGGATTTTTACTCACAGGAGTAGGTCTTCCGCTTCTAGGGGTGATTGCAGTCGCCCTTACAGGTACCGGTGCAAAAGGCCTTGCGGATAAAGCGCACCCAAAATTCGGGACCATCTTCACCGTTATTCTGTATTTATCCATCGGACCATTTTTCGCTATTCCGCGAACTGGTACGGTTTCATACGAGATAGGATTAGCTCCATTTCTGTCAGGGGCACAGTCCACTTCATGGGTACCACTATTCATCTTTACCGTTGTGTTTTTCACTATTTCATACCTGCTTGCTTTAAATCCTTCAAAGCTGGTTGATCGAATTGGTAAAATTTTGACACCGATCTTATTAACTGTTATTGCCATTATTGTCATTAAAGCCATTGCTACGCCAATGGGAATGATCGGTGCTCCTGATGCAAAATATGAAGCAAACCCGCTCTTCACTGGATTTTTAGAAGGCTATAAAACAATGGATGCTCTTGCTTCTATCGTATTTGGGATCGTCGTGGTGACAGCTGTTAAGGAAAGAGGCATCACGGAGCGTAAATCTCTTGCAGCGGCTTGTATTAAAGCAGGACTCGTGGCAGCTGTTGGGCTGGCATTGGTGTACATTTCACTTGCTTATGTGGGTGCTTCAAGTCCCGATGCGACGGGAATGGTTGGAGCAAATGACGGCGGCAAACTGCTTTCACTTTCTGCCAACTTTTTATTCGGTTCTGCTGGAAACATTGTACTTGGCGCAGCCATTTTATTCGCTTGTTTAACGACTAGTGTTGGACTTATTTCATCCTGTGGGGAATATTTTTCAAAGCTCATCCCTAGCCTTTCTTATCGCACAGTCGTTCTAATTGTTTCTTTATTTAGTACACTGGTTGCAAACCTTGGTTTGGCACAAATTATCTCTCTATCTGTTCCAGTTCTTGTGACAATCTATCCACTGGCAATTGTTATTATTTTATTGTCATTCCTTGATCGCTGGATTAACGGCAGACGAATCATTTATATCGTATCCCTCATCTTTACTGGTTTCTTTGCCATCATTGATGGATTATTAGCTGCCAAAATGAATCTCGGTGACTTGCCTGACATCTTGGGTTCAATCGTACCGTTTTACAATTTAGGCATTGGCTGGATCGTACCAGCCATTATCGGTGCTGTGGTTGGTTTACTTATTTCGATGTTTACCAGCCCGCCCAAACAGTTCGCCTCATAGTCATAAACCGAAACATCCCCTTCTTCATTGGAAGGGGATGTTTTTTATTGTTCTCCATATACTAAAATAGAAAAATTCATGACTTTTGTACGAAAACACATGTTGACATCAGGCGTACATCCTTTATAATTAGTGAATGTTAATGATGAACGGTTACTTAGCAACTAATTAACAGAATATTTCAACATAATAATGGAGGCTTTAAATGCAATGAAGGCAACTTTGTCGACGAAAGATACAGTTATTATCGGTTTTATGTTATTTGCTCTATTCTTCGGCGCCGGAAATATGATTTATCCACCAGAGCTTGGGCAATATGCTGGGCAAAATGTGTGGAAAGCAATGGGCGGATTTTTATTAACAGGTGTCGGTTTACCTCTTCTAGGGATTATTGCGATCGCTTTAACAGGTCGAGATGCGAAAGGATTAGCTGATAAAGCTCACCCAGCTTTTGGAACAGCGTTTACCGTCATTTTATATTTATCTATTGGGCCGCTTTTCGCTATTCCTCGTACAGGAACGGTTTCATATGAAATTGGTGCATTACCCTTTTTAGCAGGTGTACCAGCTTGGCTCTCACTTCTTTTATTCACACTTGTCTTTTTTGGTATTACATATTATCTTGCTCTAAATCCAACGAAGATTGTGGATCGTGTAGGGAAAGTGTTAACACCAATTAAATTTACGATTATTTTTATTATTATTGTCAAAGCCATTTTAACGCCGATGGGCGCCGTTGGCACACCTGATGTATCCTATAGCAGCGGATCATTTTTCAAAGGATTTCTAGAGGGCTATAAAACAATGGATGCTCTTGCTTCTATTGTGTTTGGGGTTGTTGTCATCAACGCCATTAAAGGACGCGGTGTGACAAGTAAAAAGGCACTGACTTCTGCTTGTATCAAAGCGGGTCTGATTGCAGCTTGCGGATTAACATTTGTTTATCTATCTCTTGCTTATTTAGGCGCTTCAAGTACACACGCCATTGGTTTTGTTGGAGATGGCAGTAAAATCTTGGCTCAGTCTTCTCAATTCCTATTTGGCAGTTTAGGAAATATTGTGTTGGGTGCCGCGATTACGGTTGCTTGTTTAACAACAAGTATCGGTCTCGTTACATCATGCGGAGAGTATTTCTCAAATTTATTACCTAAACTTTCTTATAAAATGGTCGTTACACTAGTGACATTATTCAGTTTTATCATTTCAAATTTTGGACTTGCTCATATTATCGCTTTCTCTGTACCAGTTTTAACTGCCATTTACCCGCTAGCGATTGTCATCATTGTGTTATCGCTGGCAGATAAATGGCTTGGTCAAAGAAGACCTGTTTATGTCCTTACTTTGATTTTAACTGGCTGCGTCAGTTTGTTTGACGGCTTAGTAGCAGCGAAACTCCCGATTGGACCAGTGGAGGATCTCTTTCAAACGATATTACCTTTATATGACCTTGGTATTGGCTGGGTTGTTCCTGCTATTTTCGGAGTGGTCATTGGGTTCGTTCTTTCTCTTTTCACTTCTTCTGCTTCCCAAAAGCGGGAGAAACAAGCATCTTAACAGAAAAAAGCTGAAGTCCTGTAAATGGACTTCAGCTTTTTTATTGGTGCTGATACTCTTTTTCTTGCTGAGCTAACAGCTTTGGGACAGCTCCGGGTGATGTTTTTTCAACAGCCGCAGCTGCTATATCAAATGATCCGTTGTAATCGTAAGCGTAAAATCTTCGTTCTGCCTCTTTTAGTTGTTCTGAAAGAATGTGGTTTTGGCTTCTAAAACGATTGCCGTATTGAATGATTCGTTCAATTTGATCCACTTTACTGAGCATTTCTTCTGTCTCATCCGCAACATTTCTGACTGTGTCAGAGGCTTCTTTTAATTGTTGATTCACTGCCGGCATGTTGAGCGGCAGGTTTTCCAGCTGCTCATGCACTTGCTGGATCATCTCCTGCGCTTTTTCAGCCCGCTCTTTCATCTCAGCAGGTACACCTGGGATATTGCTTTTATGCAGCTGGCGGACTGTATCTGTCAGCATGGTTTTGAGCTCAGCCAGTGTTTCTCTCGCTTGTAATTCTTCTTTTCTTAATGATTGTAGATGACCTTTAAATGTGTCATGCAATGCTTTTGCATCATCGATAAAGGTCTCCAGCTGATTGATTTCATCCATTAATAATGAATATGCCACGTGGTCACGATCAAGCTTCTCGCGGATTTGTTTCATCAGCTTTTCAATTTCTTCTAAACGTTTTTCGAATGCTTTCTGTTGATCGAGCTCTCCTGCTGTCAGCTTGTAGCTTTCTTTCACAAGAGCCGTTTCTGCCTTTGTTTGTGTGTGATCTTGTTCAAGCTTCTCGAATGCTTCTGTGAGCTCAGGCATTTTGCTTTTGATTTCCTGACCTGCTTCTACTTCCGCCTCCAGCTGATCATACAGCGTCTCAATCGCATCATTGATCATTTGCAGAATGCTTGATGCCTCTTCTAAATTGAGTTCATCAATGAGCAATTTTTCCGCTCTCGCAAGCTGTTTGTTTAAAGTCTCCAGCTCTTTCGTGATCTGGATATGCTCCAGCTTGTAGCCTTTTTCTGTCATTTCTTGATATCCGTCTTTCAGCTTCGTCAGCTGACCTGGTACGGTTTGTTTGCAGTCTGCAATAAGCTTTGGTACATCATTGATATATAGTTGAAGCTGGTCGAGTCTGCGGTCTTGCTCAAGCAAAATCTTTCTTGCCTTCATGTAGTTTCCGTTTTCTGTTTCTTCCTCGTACTGCTTGATCCCTTCCCAGGCCTCATCTAAGTCCTGCTCCATTTTGTCATAAAGGGTGCCATATAAATGGCTGTACGCAAGCAGATTTTTTCGAACTGTTTGATATTGCTCTTTGACCTTTTCAATGTCCTTGCGATTTTGCTCCTCGCTTGTGACAAGGTCTGCAATTTCTTTTAAAATGTCTTCAATGTTCGAATCAGCAGCACTCAGCAAGTCCTCAATGTGCGTAAGAACCTGCTTGGCTTTGGAGAATCGATATTTATCAGAATACTCTTCTGCATCATATAATAGCTCCTCTACCTTTGGAAGATGGGCTGTGACGATATCGTCCCACTCTGCACGCCATCTTTCAAAAAATTGCTCTGTTTCTCCGGTCATTTTTAAATGTTTGATTTTTGAAATTTCTTCTACAATTGATCTGTTTAAAATTTCAATTTTCCATGCTTCCAATCGGTCAATCTCTTTATATATATTTTTTCGCAGGAAATAACCGACTGAAAACAAAGCAAGCAAAATGACAATTAAACCGATGATAAACTCCATAATGAGCCCCCTTGTTGTGATCTAAGTGATGTCAGGGTAAAAGTGTCCCGAGTAGACCTGAGAACCCTTTCGTGTCCGCTTTGCATTTGTCTTTTTATAAACAGGATCGTATGTTTTCCAATACCATCCATTCACGGTTTTATGTATGTTTTTCAAGAAAGTATTTGAGCGCTTTCTATCATTTGATCACACGTATCCATGTGACCTGCTTTTATGTATGCGGAAGCTGTCGTTTTCATTGTTATTATGATACCATGTAACCAGCATTTTTGGTCATGATTTTTCATTATTTTCGCTGATAAACATCACGTTTTTCAAAATATCGACAAGAGGTGACGACATGCTGAAGCAGGATGCACATCTACATACACCGTTTTGCCCGCACGGCTCGCTTGATCCTTTTCATTCTTATATTGAAAAAGCCATCAAAAAGGGATTTGATTCCATAACCTTTACCGAACATGCCCCTCTGCCTCCATCGTTTCGAGATCCAACACCAGAGCAGGATAGTGCCATGAAGCTCCAAGACCTTGAATCGTATATAACGAAATTGGATCAGCTGAAACAGGAATACAAAGGACAATTAATAGTAAAAACTGGGCTTGAGGTTGACTATATCAAAGAGTATGAAGAGGAAACAAGTGCCTTTTTAGACTGCTACGGTCCAGAACTAGACGATAGCATTTTATCTGTTCACTTTCTTCCTGCTGGCGATGATTATATTTGCCTTGATTTTGACGAGCATGCCTTCAAGCAGCTAATAAGCGCCTATGGCAGCATCGAACAGGTCTATCAAAGCTACTATGACCAAATTCATTCTTCTATTCTATCATCTTTAGGTCGCTATAAGCCAAAGAGAATCGGTCATATCACCCTTGTGCAGAAATTTAAACAGCTTTTCCCATTTGAGATGCCGCCTGAACTTTGTCAAAAGGTTACCCTTTGTCTTGAAGAAACGGCAAAAAAAGGCATGTCCTTAGATTTTAATACATCAGGTCTTCGTAAAACATATGCCAGAAGTATCTATTTAGATCAATGGATGATTGATCTTGCAAAACAGAAAAAAATTCCGCTCATATTCGGGTCTGATGCCCATCAAGCGGAAGATCTCGGATATGCTTATGATCAATTCGAAGACATCATGAGTTTTAAGTGAGAATCTAATGCCGGCTTTTTTGGTTCTAGTAAATGATGAAGCGAGCGGCTTAGTTCTTTAAAATACATTTGATAGAAATATGGCTCATTTGGATTCAAATAAAGCACCTCTGTTAAATATTGCGGCTGTAAATAGGGCATCATGAGTAGTGATTTCAGTTGAATCATAAACGATGAGAGTGAGAGCTGCTCACAAATCACATGGGTGTTTTTCCCTTTTTCAATGATGAGCTGAAACAAATATTTTTCTTTTGTTAAATAGGTCGACATAATTTCTCTAATGAGCGTCGAATCAATCGTCACCTCTCGATAAACAAAACGGGTTAATTGACGGTGCTTGTGCTGATAAGATAAAATATCAAAAACCACATGAAGTAAACATTCTTTTGCGTGACGAGTTTCCATGTGATGGATATGTGATTCAATCATGTGAATATAGCCTTCATAAAAATCGGATACAAGCTGCTCAAGCAGCCCTCCTTTTCCTTGAAAGTAATAAGATATGTGGGCAACGTTGACGTTTGCTTCCTTCGCAATCTCACGGACAGAGGTTCCAGAAAATCCTTTTTGGTTAAAAAGTCTGATGGAAGCTTCAATAATACGGTCTTTTGTTTGCACGGTTGTTGATGTTTTCATCCGCTCACCCCTCTTCATGTGTACATACTTCAAGATGAAGGCGGAAGTTCCTTTTACAATTGCTCGACAAATCCCACATGCGAGACGCAAGTTATGTATTTTTGAGATAGAAAGTAGGAGATTTTCATGTTTCATGTCGAAAAACAGTCTGGCGATCCATCAAAAGACTATCAATTGCTTGTTAAACAGGTAGAAGCCATTACAGATGGTGAGCCTGATCTGATTGCCAATTTGGCAAATGCTGCGGCGCTATTGTACCATTCACTCCCAGAGGTCAATTGGGCTGGATTTTATTTGGCTAAAGGGGGCGAGCTTGTGCTCGGACCGTTTAACGGACTGCCTGCATGTGTGCGAATCCCGTCTGGAAAAGGCGTTTGCGGTACTGCGTTTGCAACAGGTGAAGTCCAGCGTATCGCTGATGTGCATGCATTCCCTGGACATATCGCATGTGATGCAGCATCGCAATCTGAAATTGTCGTTCCGCTCAAGGTAAATGGACAGATCATTGGGGTACTCGACATTGACAGCCCCGTGAAAGACCGTTTCAGTGAAATAGATGAAACCTACTTAATTCAATTTACCGAGGTGCTCCAAAAGGCGTTATCCATCTCTACAGATGCGTAATCTTGCAAAAAAGCAGGCACATTGTCTGCTTTTTTATTTTTCTTCGCATGACGTGAAGCGTCACGTCTGCCTCTAAATAGGTTGACTTCTCCTATCCAGCGTCATATAATAGAATTTGTGTGAAATATGGCAGCCTTTTTGTTCGGCTTTTTTGTATCATTTTGTTCCTTCTATTTGAAGGTGCATCTTGTAACTCCCTGCTGCTGGAGCGAGGATGCATGAAAACATAATGACGGAAAAGACAAAGAACAGACGGTTTTTATTTTTCACAAATAAAAACAAATAAGGAGGAGTCACATTATGGCTCGCTATACAGGTCCAAGTTGGAAGATTTCCCGCCGTTTAGGCATTTCATTAAGCGGAACAGGTAAGGAACTTGAAAAACGCCCTTACGCTCCAGGCCCACATGGTCCAGGACAACGCAAAAAACTATCTGAATACGGTTTACAATTACAAGAGAAGCAAAAGCTTCGTCACATGTACGGTGTCAACGAACGTCAATTCCGTACACTATTTGACAAAGCTGCTAAACTTCCTGGTAAACAAGGTGAAAACTTCATGATTCTTCTTGAAACTCGCCTTGACAACCTAGTATACCGTCTTGGCCTTGCTCGTACTCGCCGCCAAGCTCGTCAGCTAGTCAACCATGGTCACATCCTTGTTGATGGAAGCCGTGTAGACATCCCATCTTTCTCTGTGAAACCAGGTCAAACGATTGCTCTTCGTGAGAAATCTCAAAACCTTGCAGTTGTGAAAGAATCAGTTGAAGTAAACAACTTCGTTCCTGAATATCTTTCTTTCGATGCTGAAAAGCTTGAAGGAACTTTCACTCGTCTTCCAGAGCGTTCTGAATTAGCGCCTGAAATCAGCGAACAACTAATCGTTGAGTTCTACTCTCGTTAATTTCATTACTCTCTTAAAGAGAAATCAAACAAACCCTAGAGACCTTGATTGTTCAAGGTGGTCTAGGGTTTTTTGTTTGTATTCTCGTATGAACAAATGAATTTAAAACATATAATGGGAAACAGACTATGCACAAGACGAGCACCGGGCAAGACTTCCAAGAAACGGCTGAAAAAAGATATTCAAATGAAAAGGTCCTTTTGAGTGCTTCTAAAAGCACCTCTAAACATTTAAGTTAGTCTAATTTTTTAATAATAATAGAAGCGTTCACATTTGTTTGGGTCCCTCCTGCTAGAGTTTGAAGAGTAACTGCTGCTGCAGAAGTATGGTTTACAAGAGTAAGCGTGTCACCCGCTGCTAGAGCGAGGATGGCCTGGCCGTTATTCTGTTGAGTACCAGCTCCTGACCCATAAACTGTGTTCGTCACAGGAGCTCCATTTACAAATAGGGTGAATTGATTTGGCTCTACGCCAGAAACTGAAAAAGTAACCTCATAGTTTCCTGGATTGGTCACTATAATTTGAGAAGTTCCAGGGGCATGTGTAATACCAGGAGTAGTAATTCCAGTTGAGTCAAAAATCACCGGGGCTTCTAAAGCTACTGTTTGAGCACTTAGATTGTATACATATGCAAATTCAGCTAGCCCTGCACCTGTGACTCCCGTGGCTCCTGTTGGACCGGTCGCTCCGGTATCTCCTGTAGCCCCTGTCGGACCAGTGGCTCCGATATCTCCCGTGGCACCCGTTGCTCCAGTGGCTCCGATATCTCCCGTGGCTCCCGTTGGACCAGTGGCTCCGGTGGCTCCAATTTCTCCCGTGGCTCCTGTCGGACCGATTGCTCCCGTATCTCCTGTAGCCCCTGTCGGACCAGTGGCTCCGATATCTCCCGTGGCACCCGTTGCTCCAGTGGCTCCGATATCTCCCGTGGCTCCTGTAGCCCCTGTGGACCTGCTCCGTATCTCCGTGGCCCTGTTGGACCGATCGCTCCCGTCGCTCCGATATCTCCTGTAGCCCCTGTTGGACCAGTGGCTCCGATATCTCCGGTGGCACCCGTTGCTCCAGTGGCTCCGATATCTCCCGTGGCTCCTGTCGGACCCGTCGCTCCGATATCTCCCGTGGCACCCGTTGGACCGATCGCTCCCGTCGCTCCGATATCTCCTGTAGCCCCTGTTGGACCGATTGCTCCCGTCGCTCCCGTGGCTCCTGTTGGACCAGTGGCTCCGATATCTCCTGTAGCACCTGTTGGACCGATTGCTCCGGTATCTCCTGTGGCTCCTGTTGGACCAGTGGCTCCGGTGGCTCCTGTAGCTCCGGTGGCTTCTGCGGCCCCTGTAGGTCCAGTGGCTCCTGTAACTCCTGTAGCTCCTGTAGCTCCTCGAATCCCTCGTAATCCCCGTAATCCTCGTCGCCCTACAATTACTTTTGTTTCACAAATGATGCAACAGTTTGATTTTGATAGTTTCTGTTTACAATAAGGGCATTTTTTATACTTATCACAACCCATCAGTTGTTCATCTCCTTTATCATTATTCATATGTTACATCTGTAAATAGGTGCAGATAAGTAAAACGTACAAAGAATAAAGATAAGCGTAGAATAAATATAAATTTCTATAGTATTCCAAAAGTCTTTTGGTTGTGAAAATTTGATTGTATTTTGCGCTAAACTTTTTCATGATGACTAGCCTGTCTCAAGAAGCTATCCAAAACTATATAATCTATCATGAAAAAAATCCCCTAGAATTCCAGAGGATTTTTTTGTTCCATGGTTCACTCAAGTATTATTAAGCGTATAGCGATATCTATTATTTTACCATCCAATTACTAATCAATTGATCTGTTGTCATGACAGCAGCAAATTCATCATGCAATGTAGCAAGTGATAGCCGATGAATCATTTCGGGATCATAATATGTACCGTTTTGATCTGTTAGTCCAAAGGCAGCAGATGCATCAGAAATGAGATATGTATCGAAGCCTAGATTGCCGCTCATTCTTGTTGTTGTAGATACGCAGTGCGGTGTTGTTAATCCTGCGATTACAACAGTGTCGATCTCGTTTGATCTTAGTTGTTCCTCCAAATTTGTGCCAATAAAGCTGCTGTTGACTTTCTTTTGTATCACCATTTCATCATCTAGCGGTTTGGCGATATCTTTGAAGAGATGCCCTTCATTTGCCGGATGAAATAAGGAGTCCGGCTTGTCAGATGTATGCTGAATATGAATCACTGTCCAGCCTTTCTCTCTCCAAAACGTCAATAAACGACTGATATTTTTCTCTGCATCTAGATTATTTCGTTCTCCCCATTTTTCATGCTCGAACGCCTTCTGTACATCCACAATGATCAAAGCCTTTTGATTCTTTTGCACAAACGCCCACCTCCGTTTCTCATTTACTACATGTAGTGTAAGGAATGGTGATCCATTTGTACATGCTTTTAATGATGTTTTGCCTGTTTTTGCATCAAAAAAACAAACCACACACTGGCAACGATGTAATAGATACCAATGATTGATGTACAGTTGGACATCACCTCGCCTATTTGAACTGATTTAACAAACTTCATCCAGATGAAATAAATGAGGAGAAATGAGCACGGATAATAGAGGAAATATCCTAAAAAATATTGCTTGAGTTTTTGTGTCATCATTTTACCTCCATTATAACCTTCTTTCATCATCTAGCAGCTGTCATATGTCCGATGACATCAAAAAAAGACAGCACAAGTCGCTGTCTTTTTTCATTTTTTAATTCGTATTCTGTCCCCCGCCATTCAGTCCTTCTTTCACATAACCTTTCACTTGGCTTGAGGTTAATAGACCGATATGGCCAACGCCGTGGATCAGGACGTTTCTTGCACCAATTAAACGCGAAAGGCTGTTGACAACAATCATATCGGCTGAGCTATAGACAGATGTGTAAAGGATTTTTTGATTTGGATCGGTGCCTGGTAATGCTCTGAGTGAAACGAGTCCGTTCGCTCCACCAAGTGTAACGACGTTTTCTATTTTATCGCCGCCGTCTAGATTCTTAATATAGTATAACGTGTTCGCTCCGCCCATACTATGAGCCACAATATCAACTTTTTTGGCACCTGTTTTGGCTAGCACATCTTTGACGAATCTGGATAGACGCGGACCATTGTTGCGGTTATTACCTGTTTTGTCTATGAAATCGATAGCAAATAATTGGTTTCGATCCCATCCTTGTGATACCAAGTAACTTTTAATCGAAGCAAAGTTATAAGACGCACCGCCCATGCCATGTACCATCACAACCGGATTATGCTCAGCCGCTTTGATCTCTTTTGGCTGGATGAAGGCCATTGAACCCATCACTAATGCAAGCGCAACAAGAATTTGCAAACTCTTTTTCTTAAAACGAATCACTTTCATTCCCCCTTATTCATCTTATACGAACTCTATTTTATATAAGAAAAATATGTCAGAAAAGTGAACAAGGCACTGTTTGTTCAATCAATTTATAGAAAATAAATAATGAAAAAGCACCTTTGACTTTCTCAACGCCAATGCCAAAAGACTAGACAAAGTCTCTTTGAACAGTCTATTAGACTCTTCAAAGAGCACTCATCTCTCATTTTGCATAAAAAAAGCAGCCGGTTATCGCAGCCGGCTGCACATCGTTCTTATTTGTAATTCACAAGGAAGTATTTCTTTTTCCCTCTTCTTAAGACGGTAAATTGGTTTTCAATTCGGTCTTCAGCTGAAAGGACGTAGTCTTTATCGGTTTGTCTCTCTCCGTTGATGGAAACTGCACCATTTGTGATGTCTTCACGTGCTTGACGTTTTGATGGAGACAGCTTTGATTCAACAAGGACATCGACAAGTGTTAATTCTTCTGTGCTGCTTTTCTCCATTGATGGAACATCTTTAAAGCCTACTTTGACTTCTTCGGCTGAAAGAGATTTGATCTCGCCTTTGAATAGCGCATTTGAAATGTTGACAGCCTGTTCTAGTGATTCACGGCCATGTACAAGTGTTGTGACTTCCTCTGCTAGACGGCGCTGTGCTTCACGCTTTTCAGGTGCTGTTTGTACTTTTTCTTCGTACGATGCGATCTCTTCTTTCGATAAGAACGTAAAGTATTTTAAGTATTTCACGACGTCACGGTCATCTGTGTTGATCCAGAATTGGTAGAACTCATAAGGAGACGTCTTTTCTTTATCTAACCAGATGGCGCCGCCTTCTGTTTTACCAAACTTCGTGCCATCTGCTTTAGTGACAAGCGGCATCGTTAGACCGAATGCTTTTGCTCCTTCTGCTTCAGACTTACGGATCAGCTCAAGTCCAGATGTGATATTACCCCACTGGTCACTTCCGCCAATTTGCAGCTTACAGTTTTCATTTTTGTAAAGGTTTAAGAAGTCTAAAGATTGCAGGATGACGTAGCTGAACTCTGTGTACGAAATTCCTGTCTCGATACGCGAGCTGACGATATCTTTTGCCAGCATGAAGTTCACACCGAAGTTCTTTCCAATATCACGAAGGAACGTGATGACATTCATCTGGCTGATCCAGTCGTAGTTATTCACGATTACGGCTGGGTTCTCGTCTGCTTCAAAATCAAGAAATTGCGAAAGCTGTCCTTTGATTTTATCTGACCACTGCTCTACGATTTCTGCTGGGTTTAGTGAACGTTCTGCTTTTTTGAAGCTAGGATCGCCGATCAGTCCAGTCGCGCCGCCAACAAGAGCAATCGGGTGATGGCCCGCTTCCTGGAATCTGCGTAATGTTAAAATCGGTAATAGATGACCAATGTGCAAGCTGTCAGCTGTCGGATCAAAGCCGGAGTAAAGCTTGATTTTTTCTTCTGCTAATAATTTTGTTAAACCTTCTTCATCTGTTTGCTGCTGAATTAATCCTCTGAACGATAACTCTTCCATCAATTGACTCATATCCAATTCTCCTTTTTTTACAATTCAACATAAAAAACGCCCCTTCGAATGAACGAAGGGACGATATATATCGCGGTACCACCCTGCTTAAAAGACAACAAATCACGTCTTTTCACTTACACTGATAACGGACAGATCCGTTCTTTCACTAATCAGGGCAGCATGCATGCTCCTTTTCGTAAAAGCGGTTCGTGAGGGTAATTCGAATACCTCTTTGTACTGACTCGCACCAGCCGTCAGCTCTCTTGGACAGGGAAAGATAATTCTACTGAATCTCAGTCAAAACCTTTACATATTCAACTAATGTCATTTTAAACATACTTTTGGTATCAAGTCAACTGATGAAAAAAATTAATCTTCCATTGTCGATAGGTCGCCAGCCGGTAAATTCAGCTCCCACGCCTTTAGCACACGTCTCATAATTTTTCCGCTTCGCGTTTTAGGTAGTTTGTCTTTAAACTCTATTTCTCTCGGTGCCGCATGTGCAGCGAGTCCTTTTTTCACAAACGTACGAATCTCTTCTTTCAGCTCATCTGTCGGCTCATATCCACTTCTGAGCGCAATGAATGCTTTAATAATTTCACCGCGGACTGGATCTGGTTTTCCAATGACACCAGCCTCTGCAATGGCCGGATGTTCGACCAGCTTACTTTCCACCTCAAAAGGACCAACCCGCTCTCCTGATGTCATGATCACATCATCGACACGTCCCTGGAACCAAAAGTATCCGTCTTCGTCCATATAAGCTGAATCTCCTGAAACATACCAATCCCCCGGCATAAAGTAAGATTCATATTTTTCAGGATTGTTCCAGATCGTATGCATCATAGACGGCCAGCCTTTTTTGATGGCGAGGTTGCCCATCCGGTATGGCGGAAGTTCATTTCCGGCATTATCGACAATCGCAGCTTCTACGCCTGGAATCGGTTTCCCCATTGAACCTGGTTTGATGTCCATGCATGGATAATTACAAATCAGCTGTGCACCGGTTTCAGTCATCCACCAAGTGTCATGAATTCGTTTGCCAAATACAGCGTCTCCCCATCGGATGACTTCTGGATTTAGAGGCTCACCTACACTTAACACATGACGGAGCGAGCTGAGATCATATTTTTGAATGAGGTCATCTCCTGCTCCCATCAGCATTCTAAAGGCAGTCGGAGCACTGTACCAAACGGTCACACCTAGTGATTCAATGGTTTCATACCACGTATCAGGGTTAAACCTGCCGCCTAAAATGACATTCGTCGCCCCATTTAACCATGGTGAAAAAATGCCGTACACTGTGCCTGTTACCCAGCCTGGGTCAGCTGTACACCAGTAGACATCGTCTTCTTTCAGATCAAGCACCCACTTACCGGTCTGGTCTTGCTGCACCATTGCGCCATGGACATGCAGCACACCTTTTGGCGTACCTGTGGACCCTGACGTGTAATGAAGCAGAAAGCCGTCTTTTTCATCCATCCATTCAATCTCAAGGTTCTTTGCTGCCTGCTCAAACGCCTCTTCGTAATGGATTGTCCGAACGCCATCGACGTCTTCCTTTTCACCGCCGACAATGATGACGGATTCAAGCTTCGGAAGCTCTGCAAACGGAATTCGTTCAAGCAGATCCGGCGTTGTCACAATGACCTTCGCCTCACTATTTTCTAAACGGTCTTTGACCGCTCCTTCCATAAATGCCTCAAATAACGGACCAACGATCGCACCAATTTTGACTGCGCCAAGCAGAAGAAAATAGAGCTCAGGTGATCTTGGCATAAAGATAAATACGCGATCCTCTTTTTGCACATGCGCCTTTTCTCTGAATAGATTTCCCGCTTTATTTGTGTTGATTTTCATATCCCTGAACGTATACTTTTCATCACGCTGTGAATCTTTGTAGTGAAGCGCCACCTTGTTCTTACGAAACGAGTCCGCATGTCTGTCAATCGCTTCATAGGCTGCATTTATGTTTCCTGTTTCATACCACGAGAAGTTTTTTCTTGCTTCCTCCCATGAAAATTCTTTGTATGCCTGCTCATAATCATTTAAATGATAGTCCCCTTTTACTGATGGCAGCGTTTCCAATTTCATCAAACAGTCCCCCTTTGCATACGTTTACAATGACCATTATAGTATAGATGACTTTTTTTCTCAATTTTTAAAAAACTTATGGTGAAACCGTTTTAATTCTTGCAAGTTTTAAGATAAAATAGAGACGACTCACTAGAATTTGAGGCGGTGGATACGTGGAGCATCCTAAAACTTATTATTCAAAAACCATTGAGCAAGAAACAGGTTCCATCCTTATTGAAGGTCCGGTACCTGCACCAGAGCTTGCGAACTATACCTTTCATGAAGGACTGACGGCATTTCGCACGCCTGAGGAACAGAAACAAGCACTTGTTGAAATAGCAGACCTTCCAGAAGGACGTATTATCATTGCAAGAATGGATGAGCTTGTCGTAGGCTATGTCACGTATTTGTATCCTGATCCGCTTGAGCGCTGGTCAGAGGGTAACATGGACAATTTAATCGAGCTTGGCGCGATTGAGGTCGCTCCTCCATTTAGAGGCTGCTCACTTGGCAAGCATTTACTTGATGTGAGCATGATGGATGAGCAAATGGAGAATTATATCATCATTACAACTGAATATTACTGGCATTGGGATTTAAAGGGGACAAAGAAAAACGTGTGGGAGTACCGCAAAATGATGGAGAAAATGATGAACGCAGGCGGTCTTGTCTGGTTTGCAACAGACGAGCCAGAGATTAGCTCACATCCAGCCAATTGTTTAATGGCCAGAATCGGGAAAAATGTGAGTCCTGATTCGATTGAGCGTTTCGATCGTCTTCGCTTCCATCAACGCTTTATGTATTAACGTTCAATTCGTTTTTTTGGCAAAGGGGATTGGTAAACAATGATGATTGAACAAATTATGGAGCGTGATGTGATCACGCTGCGAAAAACCGATACGATTGAAGAAGCCATTCAAAAAATGAGTGCACATCACATTCGGCATATTCCGATCGTATCTGATCAAGGTTCTGTCATTGGGATGGTGACAGATCGGGATATTAAAAATGCCAGTCCAAGTATATTTGAAACAGAAAAAAGACAGCTCTTTATTCAGCGTCCTGTTGAAGAGATCATGGTATTAGAGACGATCACTGCTCATCCGCTTGATTTCGTTGAAGAGATTTCAAGTGTCTTTTTTGAACACGGAATTGGCTGCCTTCCAGTGGTGAGACGAGGCAAGCTCGTAGGCATTATCACAAAGACTGATTTGCTTCGTACGTTTGTCAGACTGACAGGTGCAGATCAGCCTGGGTCACACTTAGAGGTTGAAGTGGACCAGATGACAGAAGGCCTCGCAGACATTACGGCCATTTTAAAGGAGCAGCATATTCAAATGCTGAGTGTGCTCGTGTATCCGCATGCAAATGAAGCCTCTAAAGTGCTCGTATTCCGCCTTCAAACCATTCATGCAGATCATGTGACGAAGCTGATTCGTGCAAAAGGCTATAAGGTGCTGTGGCCAATGGAGCAGACGATCAAATGAAGGAAGCGACCTTTGTTTTTTCACCCTCTTTTCAAACGTACCAATTTCACCAAGACCATCCCTTCAATCAGCTTCGTGTCTACTTAACATATGATCTTCTTCAAAAAATGAAGGCGTTAACAGATGATGAGATCGTCGCACCGCGTATGGCGACACTGGAGGAATTAAAGCTCGTCCATACAGCCGATTATATTCAAGCTGTGCAGCGGGCTAGTGAAGGAAAGCTCTCTACAGCAGAGGGTGAACGCTACGGCCTTGGCACGGAGGATACACCGATGTTTGCAGGTATGCATGAGGCAGCTTCTCTCCTTGTTGGCGGGACATTAACAGCCGTTGACCAAGTAATGATGGGACACTCGCAGCATGCACTCAATCTTGGCGGCGGACTTCACCACGGGTTTAAAGGACGTGCATCTGGCTTTTGTATATATAATGACAGCTCCGTGGCCATTCAATATATTCAAAAGACATATGGTGCAAGAATTTTATATATTGATACAGATGCCCATCATGGAGATGGTGTACAATTCAGCTTCTATGACGACCCAGAGGTCTGTACGGTCTCTATTCATGAAACGGGGCGCTACTTGTTCCCTGGAACTGGACAAGTACAGGAAAGAGGTCACGATAAAGGCTATGGCTACGCTTATAATATTCCGCTTGATGCATTTACAGAAGACGAATCGTTCCTCGAAGCATACCGAACAGCAGTGACTGAAATTGCTGCTTTTTTTAAACCAGATGTGATTTTGACGCAAAACGGCGCGGATGCACACTACTATGATCCGTTAACCCATTTATCTGCCACCATGAAAATATATGAGGAAATTCCTAGACTTGCCCATGAGTTAGCGCATCAATATTGTGATGGCAAATGGATTGCTGTTGGCGGAGGGGGATATGATATTTGGCGTGTCGTTCCAAGGGCATGGAGCCGGATTTGGCTTGAGATGAAAGGCATCACACCGCCGGCTGAACTGCCTCAGGACTGGGTTCAGGCTTGGCATAAACAATCGCCTGTCAGCCTGCCATCGACATGGGGAGACCCTGACGATTTATATCCACCGATCCCAAGAAAAGCAGAAATCACAGAAAAGAATGCTCAAACTGTAGAAAAAGCACTTATGCCTGTAAGAAGAGAAAAGAAAAATGCATAAGAAAAGCAGGCATTCACTAATGTGTAAGCCTGCTTTTTCGTTTTATTTTGTTGATTGTCTTTCTTCAATTCTGTGCGGAAGCTCAACAATTTGATCGTCCACTTGTTCTTTGTTCATCAGCTTTGTCAGCAGTCTCATTGCGACAGCGCCAATATCATAGGTCGGCTGAACAACTGTTGTCAGCTGAGGACGCACCATGAGAGAAAGTCTCGTGTTATCAAAGCCAATCACTTCTAAATCCTCAGGAATCGATACGCCTCTATCTTGTGCTCCGTGAATGACACCTAGCGCCATTTCATCGGTAGCCGCAATAACAGCTGTCGGCTTGTCAGACTGCTCAAGTAAATGAGCAAGTGATTCAATTCCAGAATCATAGGAGTAATCGCCTTCAGCGACGAGCGCATCGTCAAATGCGATGCCCGCTTCTTCAAGCGCACGCTTATAACCTGCAAGCTTTCTCATAGAGTTAATCGGTTCTGACATTGGGCCAGATACGAAGGCAATTCGCTTATGTCCTTTCTCAACTAAAAGCTGGACTGAATCATAAATCGCTTGCTCGTAGTTGATATTGACAGATGGTGTTTGAGCCTGCTCTTCAACAGATGCTGCAAGAACAATTGGCACAGGAGAGCGCTTAAATTCTTCAACAAGCACATCTGTGATGTTTCCGCCCATAAAGACAATCCCATCTACTTGTTTACCTAGCATTGTATTTAATAGATGAAGCTCTTTATCGGTATTTTGATCTGAGTTGCTTAAAATGATGTTGTACTTATACATCGTGGCGATATCTTCAATTCCGCGAGCAAGCTCCGAATAGAAGATACTAGAAATATCAGGGATGATCACCCCAACTGTTGTAGTTTTTTTACTTGCAAGGCCTCGTGCCACAGCATTCGGACGGTAGCCAAGACGATCAATCGCTTCAAGTACCTTTTTTCTTGTTGTTGGTTTTACATTCGGATTACCATTCACTACGCGTGATACCGTTGCCATACTTACATTTGCTTCTCTTGCTACATCATATATTGTAACATTATTCACATAAATCACTCCTTCAAATACACTTCATATCTATAGCATTCACCAATTGGATAGAGACATGTCAGATACGAGGAAAATAATATCCTATTTGTCATTAAAACGATGAAAAGAGACACATAATTTTTCAATCTACATCAAAATGACATTCTTTTATGAAATTATACACGTTTTTTCACCATATGAAAACGTTCCCTTTCTTTTTATAACTAAATTAAACAAACTTTAATGAGCTTGTTACCTGTAAATTGAATCATATTTCATGAAAAATCGCCGAGAACGTCAGCTATGACAATGATCTTAGCAGATTCTATCGAATTTTAAAAATGAAAACATTGTGAACAAGCACTTTTGAGGCTTGTAATGTGCTCTTTTCCTTTCATTCCCAATCTCATCATATTTTATCCATAGAAAAACCGCCGGGCAGTTATCCGGCGGCTTTTCTATCTATGATTACGCGTGAATGTTGACAAGTGGTCTTAACGCATCTAACCATTTTTCGAATTGAGGAATGTCCATTTGCTGCGCTGAGTCAGATAGAGCAACAGATGGATCTGGATGCACTTCTGCCATGACACCGTCTGCTCCAATCGCAAGAGCTGCTTTCGCTGTTGGAAGGAGAAGATCTCTACGTCCAGTTGAGTGCGTCACATCAACGAATACTGGTAAATGTGTTTCTTGTTTCAAGATTGGCACTGCAGAGATATCTAGTGTATTTCTTGTCGCTGTTTCGTATGTGCGGATACCGCGCTCGCAAAGGATGATTTGGTCATTTCCTTGGGCGATGATGTATTCAGCTGCATTGATGAATTCTGAAATAGTCGCTGCAAGACCACGCTTTAAAAGAACTGGTTTCTTCACAGATCCGGCTGCTTTTAATAGCTCGAAGTTTTGCATGTTTCGTGCACCAATTTGGATGACATCGATATGCTCAATCGCTTCTTCAATATGAGCAGGATTGACGATTTCACTAATGACAGCAAGACCGTATTCATCCGCTACACGCTTTAGAATTTTTAGACCGTCTACACCAAGTCCTTGGAAATCGTATGGACTTGTGCGAGGTTTAAATGCACCTCCGCGAAGTAGTTTTAGTCCTTGCTGTTTCGCTGCTGCCGCAACTTCTGCGACTTGCTCGTAGCTTTCAACAGCACATGGTCCAACGATGAAGCGCTGTTTCCCATCACCGATCGCTTCTCCATTGATGTTCACGATTGTATTTTCCGATTTTTTCTTACGAGAAACAAGAAGTGCTTTGCTGTGGTCATCTTCTTGAAGCTCTAGGCCTGCTTTGAAAATCTCTTTGAAAATATGCTGAATCGTTGAGTTTTCGAATGGTCCATCATTTGCTTCAAGAATTTGGTTCAGCATTGTGCGCTCTCTGACAGGATCATAACGGTTGACACCTTGCGCTTCTTTCGCCTTTCCAATTTCTTTTACAATGCTTCCTCTTTCATTGATCAGTTTTAAGATTTGAAGATTTAGTTCATCTGCCTGCTGTCTCAATTGTTCTAGTTCATTGTTGCTCATTTTTGTCATCCTTTCCTCTGCCTGTTCTCGCTTTTTATTTTTTCATTCTCTCATGATAGGGTTTATTATAAACAAAGATTTCGGAATTGTCACGAAAATTTTCTTTATTACCCAAACGCTTTTAAGCGATAAAGTATTATGTGTAAGATTATAGCATACTTTTGGTTGAAGTAAACCTTTTTTTATAAAAAAACGTCAGCAATTGCTGACGTTTCTTCTACAGATTATGTTCAAGCGCTTCTTTTGTAATGCTTGAGTGAGATGCATGCCACTTCACTTTTCCACCGCTAAAGACGAGTGCCTGGGGACTTTCATGCTTTACCCCCGACTTTTCAGTCACATAGGATGAAAGCTCTCTTGTGTTTTGGATTTGCAAGAAATAAGTAGGCACGTCTTCATGTGCAGACGCAAATGCTTCAAACTCTTGAAAAGCCGCTTGGCTGATCGGACATGTCAAACTGTGCTTAAAAAAGACAAACGTCCCATCTTGATTCGTTAGTTGATCAAACTGTTCTTCTGTTTCAATGAGTTGTTTTGACATGATGTTCTCCTTCTTCACTCCGAGCAGTGAGAGTTAGCCTTTAGTCGATTGTTCTACTTTTTCTTTGACATCTTTGATGCCATCTTCAATTTCTGATTTCGCTTCTTGTGCTCGTACTTTTGCTTCGTCTGCTACATCTGAAGCTTCATTTGCTAGATCAGCTGCTGCATCTTCTGCTTCACTTTTCACATGATTAGCTTTTCCAGCTGCACGCTCTTTTATGTCTTTCACTTTGTCTAAAATCTGGTTTGACTGTTCTGCTACCAGTTGGGACAATTCAGACGTTTTATCTTTCGCAATCGTCACATATTCAGTGCCTCTTTCTTTTGCATCTGTTGTGAGGCGATCTGTTTTTTCTTTTAAAACATTCGCTTGGGTGTTCAAATCATCGCGAAGCTCTTTCCCTGACTTCGGTGCTAAAAATAAGGCTGTTGTTGCACCAACAATTCCACCAATAAGTGTTCCGATCAAAAAGTCTTTGCTGTTGATTCCGTCTTTGCTCATGATTATTCCTCCTATGCGAAAATGGTTTTATTTTTGGTGCTTTCGTTGTTTCCATTTTTTATAAATTTCAAGTGCTGCGTTACTCCAGCTTACCACATCCGTGACTTTTTCTTGATTTCGTTCAACGGATGAAGAAACTGCACCAGCTGCCTGCTTTATGCTTGTATTAAATTGGTTGATCGAGCCGCCAATTCCCTGCACCGCATCCACAACTGTGTTGAGTTTTGCCGATTTGTCTTGAATATCTTCAGCAAGCTGATTCGTCTTATGTAGCAACTGTGTCGTCTCTGTGGTGATCCCTTGCATCTGACCTTCAAGACCTTCTAAAGTTGATGCAACATTCTTTAATGTCAGCTGTAAGGATTTTAATGTTTTGGACAAATAGATGACAAGAATGAGGAAAGCAATTGCGATCAGTGCAACGCTTAGATATAGAATAATAATCATCTGATACCTCCTTTGCTGCGGGCATATGCAATTCATTACCCTCTCGTTGTATCATTCAAACATCGCCTAGAATGACCGATTGAATAATAATTCTACACTTATTCGCTGATTCCTGTCCACAGCGAACGAAAAAAAGCGGCAGATGTTGACACATTTAGCCCCTTTGTCACATTTTATTCAAAATAAAAAAAGTGCCGATCAAAACGGCACTTTTCGTTTAAGCATTTATACAGCGACTTTCTCATAAGCACGCAGATATTTTTGAATGTCTCCTGCTCCCATAAAGATCAGAATCCCATCTTCGTGCGCTTTCAGCACAGATGTATCTTCTTCCCCAATCAATTGGGCCTGCGGGATTTTTTCTCGTAAATCTTCGATACTCAGCTTCCCAATGTTTTCACGGGCTGAACCGAAAATATCGCATAGGTATACATAGTCCGCTTTTTTCAGACTGTCAGCAAATTCACTTAAGAATTGCTGTGTACGTGTGAAGGTATGCGGCTGGAAGACAGCGACAATATCACGGTCTGGATATTTTTGACGTGCTGCTTCAATCGTGACTTCAATCTCCGTTGGGTGATGGGCATAGTCGTCAATTAAGACCTGCTCACCGACCACTTTTTCATTAAAGCGGCGTTTCACCCCGCCAAATGTCGTTAGTGCGCCTTTGATGAGCTCTACATCAATGGATTCATAGTGACATAATGCAATCACAGCTAATGAATTGAGGACATTATGATTTCCGTAGGCAGGAATATAGAAGGTATCATAAAACGTATTGCGTACAAATACATCAAATGTAGTGCCTTCCGTGTTTTTCACAACATTGCGTGCTTGGAAATCATTTTCTTCATTGAAACCGTAGTACACAACAGGTACCTTCGCTTGAATCTTGGGCAGATGCTCATCATCACCGCAAGCGATAATGGCTTTTTTCACTTGAAGCGCCATGTTTTGAAATGCATCAAACACGTCGTCAATGTCCGAGAAATAATCAGGATGATCAAAATCAATATTGGTCATGATCGCATAGTCTGGATGATAGCTGAGGAAGTGTCTGCGGTATTCGCATGCTTCAAATACAAAATACTCGCTGTTTTCTTTCCCCATACCAGATCCATCACCGATTAAGTATGAAGTTGGTTTCGCTGATTGCATCACATGGGCAAGCAGTCCTGTTGTCGACGTTTTACCATGAGCACCAGTAATCGCAACGTTTGTGAATGAATCCATGTATTCTCCAAGGAATTTATGGTAACGAATGACAGGAATCCCTTCAGAAAGGGCACGTTCAATCTCAGGGTGTGTATCAGGAAATGCATTACCTGCAATCACGGTCATCCCTGGCTGAATATTATCTGGGTCAAATGGAAGAATTTTAATATTTCGTTCTTCTAATGCTTTTTGTGTAAAGATATGTTTTTCGATATCCGATCCTTGGACAGTATACCCAGTATCATGAAGAATTTGGGCCAGTGGACTCATACCTGTCCCTTTTATTCCAACAAAATGATAAACAGTCATAATTGTACCTCCAACAAACGTCTATCTGACTTACAGTATATGACGCTCATTTCAATTTGCAACTTGTGATTTTCGCCTCTAGCGGCTCACAGATCGCAGCTCCAAATAAAGATTTTTTTCC
The DNA here is from genome assembly GCF_002998775.1 of Bacillus sp. YBWC18. Lineage (NCBI taxonomy): Bacteria > Bacillati > Bacillota > Bacilli > Caryophanales > Bacillaceae > Bacillus > Bacillus sp. YBWC18. Next base: position 525,565 of record NZ_PVRI01000002.1, read on the forward strand.
GATCTTCCTATTCTAATCAATATTAACTATGATTAGTATCCGACAACTTTCCTATTTCTAACACCTGCTTTCGCTCATTTTACATAAAAAAGCGTTCTGACAGGCATACGAAAAGCGTCCAATTACAAAATTGCACCTATGTGCTATCATACCATGTTTATAAAAAAAATGAAGTGGTTTGTTTAGATCAGCTGTTCTAAGTCACTCAGTGTCATGAGGACTTCCCTTGGCTTACTGCCTTTTGCACCAGAGATCATGCCCTCGCGTTCCATCATGTCGATCAATCTGGCTGCACGATTGTAGCCAATTCTAAATCTTCGCTGCAAACTCGATGTACTAGCGCTATTCTGCTCAATCGCAAAACGGCAGGCATCCATAAACAATTCGTCTTCATCTGTAATCGCAGAGCCTTGGAGCATTAATTCCTCCTGTTCGAAAAGGAACACTGGCTTACGCTGTTTTCTTACATGTGCCACTACTTGATCAATCTCACGGTCTGATACAAAGTTCCCTTGCAGCCTCGTCGGCTTGCCGGAGCCATTTTCTAAGAAAAGCATGTCTCCTTTTCCGAGAAGCTTTTCTGCACCTGCCATGTCAATGATCGTTCTAGAATCTACCTGACTTGAGACAGAGAAAGCAATTCTTGTTGGGATATTGGCTTTAATGAGACCTGTGATGACATCAACAGAAGGTCTTTGTGTCGCAATCAATAAATGAATGCCGCATGCTCTTGCTTTTTGTGCGATTCGGCAAATGCTTTCTTCGACTTCATTTGGTGCGACCATCATTAAATCAGCGAGCTCATCGATCACAACGACAAGATAAGGCAGTTTTTCACCCATTTGTTTTTCTTTGACAAGCTCATTGAATCGTTTAATTTCTCTCACGCCAGAGTGCGCAAACAGTTCGTAGCGCCTTTCCATTTCATCCACTACCCATTTCAGAGCGGCTGTCGCTGTCTTGGCATCGGTGATAACAGGACTCACGAGATGCGGAATGTGATTATATGGCGCTAATTCAACCATTTTAGGGTCGATTAAGAGCATTTTTACTTCATCTGGTGACGCTTTAAACATTAAGCTCACTAAAATGGTATTGATACAGACACTTTTTCCTGACCCTGTTGCTCCAGCAATTAAGCCATGCGGCATTTTTTGCAGATCAACCACAACAGGCTGGCCAGATATATCTAATCCGAGTGCTGCTGTTAAAGGTGATGGATTTTCTCTAAATGCACTGCTTCTGATCATCTCTCGTAAGAAAACCATTTTACTGTGAAGGTTCGGCACTTCGATCCCGATCGTGTTCTTACCTGGAATCGGTGCTTCGATTCGAATATCTTTTGCGGACAAACTGAGTTTAATATCATCTGATAGGTTCGTGATTTTGTTCACTTTGACACCTGGTTCTGGATGTACTTCAAACCTTGTCACAGAAGGGCCTTGCGTGACATGAACCACACTTGCTCTGACATTGAAATTTTTCAGCGTGGCATTGAGCAGCTCTGCCCGCTCTTTCACCCATGTCCCGTCCTCTTCTTTTTGAGCTGGAGGTACGTCTAAAAGGGCGAGACTTGGAAAAACATACCCTTGTGCATCTGCTGCTTTCTTTTGCCCTTGCACACGCTGATCACTTTTTAACATCATGACGTTAAAAGGAACCGTTGAGGTTTGTCCGCTTGTACGTGGCGGCTGCGGAGCTGCTTGTTCCGGTTTTTCTTCCATCACTTCATGCACTTGTTCTTGCTTTTCTTGCTGCTCTATGACAGGTTCTGCTGGTTCCGTAGCGGTCTCATCGTCTGCTGCTTGTTCTATTGGCATCATTTGATGATCTTCTACTATTTCAGCTTCTTCCAACAATTGGTCTTCTTGCAGATCATGCTTGGCGACTGGCTCAGCTTCTTCAAATGCTGCCGCTGGCACTTCTTCTTGGTGGTCTTCTATGAAATCAGCTTCTATTTCCGCGACCGGTTCTGCTGTGATGTCTTCTGTTATCGCCACTTCTTCTGCCGGCATGTCTACTTCCATTTCAATTGCGGGATGTGTGTCTTCTGCTGTTTCGAATGTCAACGGTTCTATTTCCTCCGTATGATCTACAAACTGATGTACCGGCTCGCCTTTTATTTCTTCGTCATCGCTTGAGACATCCTGTTCCGGCTCAGCCTCTACCGGCTGTTCTTGATAAGCTTCGGCCTCCTGATTATGTAAGTCAGCTTCAATATGGTCTTGAGGCTCAGAAAAGGCTGGCTCTTTTTCCTCTGTTTGAATGAAAGGCTCGTCATTTAAACGCTCCATCGTCGATTGAACGTGATCCTGATAAGCGAGTTCCTCTTGCAAAGTAAGCGGGGTCACGTCTGTTTGCATGTCCACTCTTTCTTCTGCTGGGGCTGAAACCGTTTCTTCCATACGATTTTCTTTCCGTATTGACGGAATGTTCATTTGCTGTCTGACATTCCGTTCACGCTCTGCCTCTTCTGATAATAGGGTGACACGCTGCGCTGTTTCTGCTGCTTTCTTTTGAACAGAAGATGATTCTTCTTTCGCTTCTGTTCGTTTTGGACGCATATCCTGATGATAGCCATAGATCGGTGATGGAATTTGCTCTGTTTTGAATGGCTTTTTATTGATGTCAGGCTGCACCGTTTGTTTTGGCTCATAGGTCTTCTGCTTAGCCTTTGGCTTGCTTGGCTTTGCGCGTCTTCTTTCCTGCTTCACTCCGTCACGCAGAGGTTCGTCTGGAACGAGCGGAAAGCGGAAGTTGCCTTTCGGATATTCATAATAGACTTTTGTATCTTCAATTTTTTTATATTCTTTATGCTGTTCAAAAACTGGCTGCGTTCGTGCAGCTGGACCTTCCTCAGGTCTCACAGCTTTTTCTTCTTTCTTTTCTTCTCCTAAAAATACACTAAAAAATTTATCTAACCAACTCATCATTTATCACTCACTTTAACTCCCCTTACATTTTCTTGGGCGATTTTTAGTATACCATTGCTTTTTCATGCAGAAAAGCGAGAAAAGTGCCGCTCTTTGCTATTTGTGCTGTCTGTAGATGAAAAAAAGTCACTAAGTACGTACTTAGTGACTTTTGGTATAACACATTCTTCGCTCCTATGTGCCCGTTTATGGGAGGTTACGCTTTAAAGGGTTCGCCAGCTTGGTGGCTTCCCTCTAGAACAAGAATCCCTTTTTCAGCAGGCGCGTCTGGAAGATCTAGTTCTTTTGCTGAACAAATCATTCCGCTTGATGGAACACCTCTTAGCTCAGCATCTTTAATGACCAAACCGCTTGGCATCACCGCACCAACCTTCGCAACCACGACATATTGCCCTTGATCAACATTTGGTGCACCACACACGATTTGTAATGTTTCATCGCCAACATCTACTTGGCAAATGTTTAATTTATCTGCATTCGGATGCTTTTCTTTTTCCTTCACATAACCGACAACAAATTTTGGTGATAGATCCACAGTCAACGTTTCACTTACACCGTTGCGGTTTAAAATTTCGTTGATATCTTGAACAAGTGTTTCAGATAGCGGTACAGATCCGTTTTCTTCAATTTTCATGTAAGTGGATGCGTTGAAGATATTAAAACCTGTTGTTTCTTTTGTTTCTTGATTGAAGATTCTTACGACATCTCCAAACGTCTCATGACCTACTTCTTCTCTCGTCACATCTTTCAATGAAATAAGGAGTGTGTCGCCTACACCTTCTGCATTATAAAAAACGTTCATTCTTCAAAATTCCCTTCTACTGCTGTTTTGGTCTGCTTTTAGCAAGAATAAAGATCGGTTCAAGCTTGCCCTCGTCATATAAAAATGACAATGCGGTAATCGGAACCGTGCCGCTGGCGAAGAAACTCATCGACATCTGTCCTAAAATATCATAGCCTGATTCATTGCGAACATCTGCAATGATGAATACATCTTGATGGGGAACAGAAATGGCCATCTGTCCTTCTATTTTTTGCGCATATTCTTGTAAAATCGATTCATTTAAAAGTCTGCTGGCATCATATCCGTCATTCGCACGGAAGAAATAAAACCGATTGCCTGCAACTTCATCCATTTTCACCACAGTTTCAAGTGAGCGGACATTGAAGCTTGCAGTTTCCCTAATTCGCTCTTTTGTCCAGTTTTCCTTTTGAAGCATTTTCTCATCAATTAATCTGTAGGTGCTTCCAAGGTCAAGTGCATAGAAGATTCTCGTTTCAGCTGTATGCTCATCAAAAACGAGGGGAATGCCATCACTTGATGCCTCAGGAAAGGAAGTGGAACGAATGACAGGATAGATCTGCTTTTCTTTTCCTGAGATGTGCTGCGCTTCGCCTTTCATGGCACTTAGCGCCTCTTTCACATAGTAAACGATCTCATCTAATGTTTCATCAGGCTTTACTTCCCACTTTGCAATGATTGGCGGGAGCTCTAGTGTAATACCTTTACTTGTCTGTTTATCTTCAATACGAAGCGTATCTTTTTCTCGGTCAAACTGGTGTGACCAGCTGTCATTTGTCAGACGGCTTTTGAGTTCGTTCGCAAGCTGTCTTGATGTCATTTTTGTCATGATTTAGACTCTCCTTTCATTATTTAGAAAGAGAATCTGTTAAAAATGCTTCAATCTCTTCCTTCGTCTTACGATCCTTGCTCACAAAGCGGTTAACCTCTTGTCCATTTTTAAAAACTAAAAAGCTTGGAATGCCGTAAATTTCCCACTCTGCGCAAGTGTCAATGAACTGATCTCTATCCACATAGAAGTACTCAAATTCTGGGTAGTTTGCTTCAAGCTCTGGCAAGAATGGTTCGATAAAGGTGCAGTCCGGGCACCAGTCAGCTGAAAATAGCAATACTGTTAAGTCTTCTTGAATCACTTTTTGTAATTCTTCGTTTGATTCAATTTTTTTCATGTTTCATTCCTCCAGTTTGTATGGTTAAATCTCCGAATTGTATATAGCCTTTCTTTCTCATCCATTCTGATACTACCAAACTAATCACTGCCGGGCCAACGATATGCAAAAGAGCGATGGCCAGAAAAACGGATGGATGAAATCCCATAACGGTCAGTGTCATGAGCTGTCCAACGAGGCCGCTCGTTCCCATACCTGCCCCTGCCGCATTATTGACCATCCCAAAGCCAATAATACCAATTGGCGCGAGAATGAGGCCCGCAATCGTCGGCGGAATAAGGATAAGGGGATTTTTCACAATGTTCGGCAGCTGCAATTTTGACGTGCCAATGCCGACAGCAGCAAGACCGCCAAAACGATTTTCTCTAAAGCCTGCAGCGGCAAAGCCGACCATTTGAGCGCAGCAGCCAATCGTTGCAGCACCAGCCGCTGTTCCGCTTAAGTCAAGCATGAGCGCAAGCGCAGCACTTGAAATCGGTGAGCTGAGGGCAAGTCCAACAATGGTCGCTACTAGCATGCCCATGATCAGCGGACTTTGGTCAGTCCCCCACATGATGAGCCTACCAAGCCCTGTCATCATGGCTTCAATCCCAGGACCGATCAAAGCGGCGGTGAAAAAGCCAGTAATAATGGTGACAAGCGGCGTTAAAATAATATCAATTCTTGTCTCACCACTGACCAGCTTGCCGAGTTCCACACCAATTAATGCTGCGACAAAGCTTCCAGCAGGTCCACCAAGTTCTGCTCCTGCAGCACCTGAGACAACACTTGCAAAAATGATCAAAGGAGATGCATGTAAGCGATACGCAACAGCTACGCCAATCGCTGGTCCCATGAGCCCCATTGCGAGTGTTCCCATTTTGATGATGAGCGGAAGTGATAACAGACCGCCTGCTGTTTTTAAAATCAGCCCTACCACTAAGGTAGCAAATAGACCTAAAGCCATATAAGAGAGTGCATCAATGAAATACACTTTTGGCGAAAGGGAGATCCCTTTTCTTTTCAAATAAGTCATCAACGTCGTCTTCCTGCTTTCTCATAGGAAAGACGAAGAGCCTGTCCTTCCCATTATATGTAGTATTCTTACGATGAAAAATAGTCTCTACCATGAATATCATAATCATATTTTTTTTGCTTTATCAAGCACTTCTTGTGTAACATGAAAAGAAACAGGGCAAACCTTTACTAAGTTTGTACAAAAGGAGGAGATCGTTATGCAATTAACCGTCTATTTAGCAGGAGAAATTCATAGCCAGTGGCGTGATGAAATCAAGGAGAAAAGCCAATCGTTGAAACTGCCGGTGACGTTTGTTGGTCCAATGGAGAATCATGACCGCTCAGATCACATTGGTGAGGACATTTTAGGTGAGCAGCCGAATGCCATTTTCAAAGATGATGCGGCTTCTGATTTGAACAATTTCCGTACTGAGATCTTATTAAACAAGGCAGACGTCGTCATTGCCCGCTTTGGTGAGAAATATAAACAGTGGAACACGGCAATGGATGCATCTGCTGCCATCGCAAAAGGAAAACCTCTCATTTTGATCCGCCCAAAAGAACTGCACCATCCGTTAAAGGAACTATCAAACAAAGCGAATATCACTGTAGAAACCGTGAACCAAGCGATCAAGGCGTTATCTTACGTGTTTGAACAGCAATAAAAAAGGTGAAACTGCAACCTTTTTTCCTCTTTTCGAAACCTTTGCAGACCTGGCAATGAATGCGAGGTTTTGTCTACATATACACACTAAAGGCTGCTCTCATGAAAGAGGCAGCCTTTTCTATTACATTTACACCTGTTGATAAATAGAATCCACTGTACTTTGATCACAGTTTTTCACAAGGCGGACAATTAATTCTTTTGCCGCTGCGTAATCATCCACATGCAATACTGAATGACTTGTATGAATGTAGCGAGCGCAAACCCCAATGACAGCAGAAGGCACGCCTTGGTTTGACACATGCACACGCCCAGCGTCCGTACCACCCGGTGATACGAAGTATTGGTATGGAATGCTGTTTGACTCAGCAGTATCGAGCACAAATTCTCTCATCCCGCGGTGCGTAATCATTGTTCGATCAAAAATACGCAGAAGTGCACCTTTCCCAAGCTGGCCGAATTGGGTTTTGTCACCTGTCACATCGTTTGCAGGACTTGCATCTAAAGCAAAGAACAGATCCGACTGAATCATATTGGCAGCTACCTCTGCCCCTCTAAGCCCTACTTCTTCTTGAACCGTTGCACCTGAATACAGCTGACATGAAAGGGGTTCGTCTTTTATTTCTTTTAATAACTCAATCGCAAGTCCGCAGCCATAGCGGTTATCCCAAGCCTTCGCTAAAATCTTTTTGGGATTCGCCATTGGGGTAAAGACTGTTGCAGGCACGATTTGCTGTCCTGGGCGAACGCCAAGCTCTTTTGCCTCTTCTTCACTGTCTGCACCAATATCAATCAGCATGTCTGATGGTTTCACAGGTTTGCTTTTTTGTTCTGGTGTCAGAAGATGAGGTGGTGTACTAGAGACGACACCAGGAATTGGCCCGTGATCGGTATGAACGTCCACACGCTGCGCCAGCATGACTTGACTCCACCAGCCGCCGAGTGTTTGGAAACGTATCATCCCATTTTTCGTGATGGATGAAACCATGAATCCCACTTCATCCATATGACCAGCCACCATAATTTTAGGTGCGTTCTCCGGCCCCTTGCGTACGCCAAACACACCGCCAAGACGATCCTGAATGAGTTCATCAGAATATTTCTCAAGTTCCTTTTTCATAAAAGCACGCACATGGTGCTCATTACCTGGAGTTCCTTGTAATTCTGTTAAATTTCGGAAAAGCGACAATGTTTCTTCATTCATTCTCCGGTTTACCTCGTTTCTATGTAATGACCATATATATTCCTATAAAAATAACACTCACTTTATACTATAAGAATTCTTTCGGTTTTCCAAGTATCTCTCCAGAAATTTTGAATATGCTTTCAAGTATTCGGATTCCTTAACATCAATGGACAAGTTTTGTATAATGGAAAAAACAGCAATACGGAGGTGCAGCACGTTGAAGTTAAAACATGTTCTGATTGGTGCGAGTATTGGCGTAGCCGCTGCAATTGTTGCAAAGAAAGTATTTTTCCCTACGTATATCTCGTCTGAAAAAGCATTAAAAATTGTGAAATCTGCTTTTAAACAGCGCGGCCCGATTGATGGCTCTTGGATTTATACTGTACCAGAACCGTATACCGTAAATGGTGAAACGATTGATGTGTACAAATCTGGCATTACTCGCTCAGCCTTTGGCGAGCTTGAACAGTACGAAGTCATGATTGATGCCAAAACAGGCATGATCGTTGATGTCATTGATTCTGTGGCTTGATAAAGAAAGCTTCGCAAAGGCGTGTCCTTGCGAAGCTTCTTTTTTATATGGCTTTGATTTTTTTGTACACAGGATGCCACATGGCGTCCTGTACAGCCTGAATGAGATCCTCAGGCGTTTCCTCTGCAATTCCTTCATCGATCGCTGCTTGCGCCACACGGACAGCCACTGTCGCTGAAACAGTTCGAAGCTGATCCACACTTGGCAGCATCGCTGCACCCGGCTTTCCGACATTGACCATGCTGGCAATCGCTTCAGCACTCGCAACAAACATGCTGTCTGTCATGAGGCGGGCTTTAGACACAATCGTTCCAAGACCAAGCCCAGGGAACACAAGGGCATTATTTGCCTGCCCAATTTCATATGTCACGCCGCCATATTCGACAGGATCAAATGGGCTTCCCGTTGTCACAAGGGCGCGTCCTTCTGTCCACTCGATGAGATCTTCAGGCTTTGCTTCTGAAAGAGGTGTTGGGTTCGACATCGGTAAAATGGCTGGTCGCTCCACGTGTGACGCCATTTCTTTCACAATTTCCTCTGTAAATGCTCCTCCTACCGTCGAGGTGCCAATTAAGATGGTTGGTTTCGCCTGTTTGACGACCTCTAATAAATCAATGGAATGCTTAGGACCGTTACGGGCATAATCCTTTACTTCGTCAGAACGTCTTGCATATGGCTTTTGAAATGGCTGAATGTCAGGCGAATCATCTGTAAGCAATCCTGTTTTATCAATACACCAGAAATGATCATATGATTCCTCTTCTTTGACACCGTCTCTTACGAGAGCATCACGGATCTGCTCCGCTATGCCAATCCCTGCTGTACCCGCTCCGAAAATGACGATTCGGTGATCTTTCAGCGGAACCTTCGAAGCTTTTGCACATGCCAGAACCGCAGCAAGTGAAACAGCTCCAGTACCTTGAATGTCATCATTAAATGTACAAATACGTTCCTTATATTTTTCCAATATGGCTCGGGCATTTTTTGTCCCAAAGTCTTCCCAGTGAAGGAGTGCATTTGGAAAGGTTGCGCGGGCAAGCTCTACATATTGATCAATGAACTGATCATAACGTTCTCCTCGAACGCGAGAATGCTGATTTCCAACATAAAGCGGATCATTCAAGAGACTTTCCTGGTTCGTCCCGGCATCAAGCACCACGGCCAGCACGCGGCTAGGATCAATGCCTGCTGCGGCTGTATAAACAGCAAGTTTCCCGACTGAAATGGCAATACCGCCAACACCCCAGTCTCCAATACCTAAAATGCCTTCTGCATCTGTCGCAACGATTAAGTCAATTGATTCATCAACACCGTAAGAGGCAAAAATCTCTTCCATGCCTTCCAAATCATCAATCGATAAATAAAGCCCCCTTGGCTTTCGATACTCGTGGCTATAACGCTGAATGGCTGTTCCAACAGTCGGCGTGTAAACAATCGGCAGCATCTCCGCCAAGTGCTCATTTAGTAATTTGTAAAAAAGCACTTCGTTTCTGTCATGAAGTGATGTTAAATACACATTTTTCCCCAGTTCATCCGGCTGTGCCTTGAACTGCTCATATGCACGCTTTGCCTGATCCTCTAATGTTAAAACCTTAGGCGGTAGAAATCCCTTTAAACCAAGCTCTTCCCGCTCTTCCTTAGTAAATGCAACCCCTTTGTTTAAATAAGGGACGGACATGACTTCCATCCCTCTTAATGGTGTTTCAATGACATCACCATGTACACGATAAAATTGGTTCACCTGCACTCTTCCTTTCACAAGTTCATTTTGTCGTTATTTTGTGTGAAAGGCGAAAAAACATGCAGATGATCTTTTATCTTCCTGTTTCTCTTTTAACTTCATGTGTGATTTGCCCGTCTTCATCCCACTTTACAGCGCGGTAAACCGCATCATGATAAAACAAGTACCACGCATTTTTTTCTTCTGCAAATGCCTGCCATTTTTGCTTAGCTGGAATCGAAGTCATTGGGTAATCATCATAAGCCAAGACCCATAATGGATTTTTATGAGCGTGTGTTGGCATGATATCAGCCAAATGAATCGCTGTTTCGCCCTGACTTGTGAGCGTTAAGATGCTATGGCCATTGCTATGACCGCCTGTATGATGCAGCCCAATGCCTTTTGTTACTTCGATGCTTTCTTCAAATGGCACCACTTGATTTGCTATAGGCTCCCAGTTTTCTTTCCAATATGTATTTCTTGAGCGGATGTTAGGCGCCCTCATTTCATCCCATTCGATTTTGGATGTGATGATTTTTGCCTGCGGAAAAACAGACACGAGCTCTTCTCCCTCACGTTTTGTCAGCCCGCTTGCATGATCGAAGTGAAGGTGTGTCATTAAAACGTAATCAATATCAGCTGGTTGCAGGCCGAGTGCCGCTAGCGATTGTTCCAATTTCGTCTCTTCTGTTACGCCGTAATTGCGTTTTTGTTTATCTGTCAGCTTCCCTGATCCGATTCCGGAATCCACTAATAAATGAAGACCATTCCACCGAATGAGGATCGGATCACACCGCAGTTCAATTTGATTGCGATCGTTCACCGGGTATTTTTTTGACCATAACGGCTTTGGCACTACACCGAACATCGCACCGCCGTCCATGTGTGTATCTCCCCCATTTAACCAGAACAGTTCCATGTCACCTATTTTCATTGTCTCCATTGCTGTCATCCCTCCTTTTTCTATCGTAGCAAATACAGCTGAAAATCGCATGCATCAATCTTTTCATGAAAAAAGCTGACTGCAATTTTTCTTTGCAGCCAGCTTGATGTCACTTGTTAATCTGGAAATTTTACTTCTGATCGATAGATGGGTTGTCCCATAGACGAGAATTTTTCTTCGTATTCAGTCATCACATTTCCTTCTAATCCGTCCTTATGTAAATCTAAGCTTACATACGTTAAAAGAAGGCCATATGCAGAAAAACTCTTTAAGGAATATTCAAATAATCCGCGGTTATCTGTTTTGAAATGCAATTCACCACCTGGACGGAGAATATGTTCATATCGCTCTAAAAAGGCCTTAAACGTTAATCTGCGCTTTTCATGCCTTGCTTTTGGCCACGGATCAGAGAAATTCAAATACACCCGGTCAATTTCATTTTCCGCAAACACATCTGTCAGCGTTTCAGCATTAATGTTCAAAAGCTTTACATTTTCAACATCTGTCTCTTTGATTTTATCTACTGCTGTCACAATGACACTTTTAAATAATTCAATGCCAATATAGTTGATATCAGGATGAAGCTTGCCCATTCCAGCGATAAAGCTCCCTTTTCCTGTCCCAACTTCGATATGGATTGGATGATCATTTCCAAACAGCTCATGCCATTTCCCTTTATATTGCTCGGGGCTAGCTAAGGCAATATGAGCATTTTCAGCTAAGTAATCATCAGCCCATGGTTTATGTCGCATTCTCAATTTGATACACCTCTATTTTCTTTACATTTTATCAAGATACCATGAAACATAAAGACCCGCAAGACAGCATCTTTATGCGCATATGAAAAAGACCAGCCCTTCGCTTGAGCTGGTCTGCCGCATGTATAAATTGGGCGCTGAATGCACAGTTTAACCACATAAATGACACGCAGAAAAGGAGCATACGTATGGGATTAAACCGTCAACATCAGCTTCAATTAATCAAAGATATTTTAACCGATCACCAGTTGGATTGCTGCGGGACTGTTGCAGAATATGAACAGGTGGGACGTGTGATTCAATTAATGCTGGCAAAAGAAGACCTTGATGCCGACATTCGTCAATTATTAACAGATATTTATGATTACAGCCAAAAGGGCACTTCTGTCAGTTCAATTGATGCACATATCGAGGAGCATCAATCGCATTTGTCAGAGTGGGTAGAGAATATTCCTATGTCTTAATGGATGTTTAACCGCTTTAAGAGAGCGCTCAGCTCCGCTTGCACTTCTTGCTGCGCTTTTTCATTTCCTTTTCTTTTATGCCACACGACAAACGATACGGTTTCAGCGAGGACGTACCAATCCATGCGTTTTCGCAAATTGTCCGTCAGCGGGGCACCGTACATCGAGAGCCAGCTTTCCCAGTTCTCTTCTTCAACATAATGGTATAAAAGTGGTCCAAGATCAATGGCTGGGTCAGCAATCATCGCCCCATCCCAATCGATCAAGTAAAGCTGATTTTCATCTGTCAGCAGCCAATTATTATGATTGAGGTCACAATGACACACGACCTTGTCCTCAAATTGGACTGCCTCCACATGCTTCTCTAAGTACTGGATGGCACGTGTAATGTCTTGTGAATCGATTTGCTCTTTTAATATGGACTGTTTTAAATGCTTCAGAATGGATTCTGGGTGTAGAGCGTGCTTCTCTAATCTTTTCAGCATATCAAGCAATTCTTTAGATGTATGAATTTTTCTTAGCTGCTCTGCTACAGGACGGTCATTCATGTCCTTTGGCTTCAGCTCTCTGCCGCTCAGCCAGTGCTGCGCAGTGATGACATCCCCATTTTCCATTCGTTTTGTCCAGACAAGCTTCGGCACAATGCCTTCAGCTGACAAAACCGCAAGAAACGGTGACGTATTGCGTTTTAAAAATAGCTTTTGGTCATTGTGTGTTGCGAAGTACGCATCTCCCGTAGCGCCTCCAGCAGGAGAGATGTGCCATTCGCTACCTAATATTTGTCCCAACCAGTTCATATCAATTTTCAACCCATCATTTCTTAAAATATTTTAAATCTTGCTTTTTTAGTCGACAAAATTCAGCCGATTGAAGATCAATTGGCTGTTTCTTTTTTATTTATATGATCATAAAAACAAAAAGGACAGCTATTGAGAATGAGATGCTAAACAATAGCCGTCCTATAGATTTTATCGTTACCTTCTTATACTCGTCAAGCAAAACTAGAAAATCAGGACAAGAACCTTATGAAAAGGAAGGCTTTTTCATGGTTCTTTGACTAGGGCATTCACGAGAAGCCATTTAAGCACGTAATTTTAAGGAGCGCTCACTCGCCTTCACAAAGACAGGCGTTGCGCCGATCACTTCTCCATCTGCATGAAATAAGATTTTTGCATCTGCCTCCAAGTACGCTTCCTCGTGCTGATACAGGGTAACGCCCTTCATTCCAAGATGCTTTCGAAACACCATCGCACTTAAAAACAAGAGCACTTTGAATGGATTCAAATCTGTGACAACGATCGTTTGAAAGCCTGGCTGCCTCGCGCTCACTTCCGGCGCTGCTTCCAGCCCCCCTCCGTAATAGGGGTGATTGCATACAATCACAAACCACACTTGGCGAAAGACCTTCTTCTCATTTTCAATAAACAGCGCAAGGTCAAACGGCTTAAAGGACCATAAAGAATGGAGAAATGACAGCGGGTAGATGATAAACCCAAGCCCCAGCCGTTTCAGCCACTTTTTTCCTCTGAAATGCACTGTTTTCCTTAGCACATGCGCATCAAACCCAGCACCGATATGATTGAGAAAGAGAACGGATTGCGGGCTTTCTGCATGATCTTGAAAGGAGCCGAGAGAAAATGTTTTGGTGAGCATTCTCTTTTGCTTTCTCACTTCTTTTAGGACATCTTGACGATGGATGCCGAGGCCCTTCGCCGCATCATTCCAATGACCGGCGGGAACAAAGCTTAACTGCACATGATCCATTTCCTTTAAGCCATTCAGGACTTCATGAATGGTGCCGTCACCGCCAATGACAATCAGGCGCTTCAGCCTGTCATCTTGCATGGCGCTAATTTGTCTTGCCAATACTTCTGCATGACCTTCATGCTGGGTGAGAAACGATCGATAAGAGATCTCCACCTTTTGTAATTCTTTCTCTATGCTCCTCCATGTACGAAGTCCTTTTCCATGTCCTGCTGCTGGATTAACGATAAAGTACCATTCATTCATATATTAGCTCCACTCAGGTCTCATTTTTCGTGACCTTCCATTATGCCTTTAATCGAGCCATTCCTGCCTTCTTTTGCTGTCTGATTCACCATAAGCAAGCAATGCCTTTGTCGCCTTAAATTGCTGATGCTTTGTCGGCGCGGTATTTTTCCGCTGCTTTTCAAACCAATCTTCCGCCTTCTTCTTATCGACAACCTCCATCCCGTATGGAACTTCCGGTAAGTCAATATAAGAGGTTCTGCTGATCAGGATTTTTTTCACAGGAAGATCGACACCGCTTTGCTGTAAGATCTTTGACACGACGGTGCCAGAGCGCAGAAGGCTTGCGCAAGGATTCAAAACGGACTGAACAGCTTTCCCATTCGCCCGCTTTTCCCAAAAACGTTCCTTCGTTCCGATATATACGCTGTCAGGCTCTGCCTCTAAGAAGGATAAACAAATCACTTCCAGCGGCGTAATAAGTACTGAACATAATTCCATCTCTGCTTTTTGAATGAGCAGCACCGGCTTATACATCACAAAATATGAATCCGGAAGCTGCCTAGCAAGCATACGCAGCTTTTCATCATACCGAATATGATGGGAGACGGTTGAAATGTGGGAAATCGTCGAGCTCGCCCATTTTAATTGAACATCGTATAGATGATCCTTAAAAAAATGAATGAGCTTCGTTTCATCGGTAGGAACGTTTGTAAAGACACCTTGCTCTATATCTGTCGGCTCGTTAAAAAGACTCAGGTCCCGTTCCTTTTTCATATCGGCTTCTTTTTGCTTTCTTTTTAAGGAGAATTTCTTTCTCTTTTCTTCCTCTTGTTCAGGCACTTGTTCAGAGATTTGGTCAAATGAATGCTGCGCCTCCTGTTTTGAAGCCTTTTTTAACTCGTCCCACCTTTGCTTTTTCAATCGAATGAATTGATTGATGTAGTGATGCGGGTCTTGTTCATATCGTGATATATAATCTTGAATTTTGATAATTTGCGCCATCTGCTGCTCACTCCAACTTTTAGAATCATTTATGTAGTGCAAATTGTTTGATTGCGTGATAACGCGGGGTTTCTTTCGGACGTATTTCAAATAGAGTCATACAAGAAACCTCTATCACGTATGGCTCTTTGCGTAAAGGCGCTTGTTCTGCAAAAGAGTGATCCGCGTTCCATTTTCGCGCAATCGTCATATGCGGATGAAACGGTCTCTTTTCAACAGGATGTCCTGCTGACAATACGGCTTCTTTCACCTTTTCTCTTAATTGCATGAGCGGTTCACTTTCATTAGGTTTTGCAAAAAAGACTCTCGGGCGCTCCTTCATGCCAAACTGTCCTACCTCATTCAGCTCTAGTGAAAATGCAGCGGCTTCATTTGAAAGGATATCAAGCAGCTCGATGATCTTTTTTAAACGCTCATCTGGAATGGCACCTAAAAAGATCAGGGTCACATGATAATCATCTGGTGCTGTCCACTTTTGAAAGGATAGTCCGCTCCTTAGATCCATGTCTTTTTTGATTTGATGCGCAAGTTGTTCAGGGATGTGAATCCCTATAAAATAATGACGGTTTTCTGCCACAATATCACCTGTCCTTTTTTAACAAACTTTACGAATCCCCATTGATGATAGTATAACTAAAGAAATGCAGAATGAGAAGAAAGGGTGTCACATGATGAAGGTTGCACAAAATATAGCTGAGCTGATTGGCGATACACCACTTGTTAAATTACAGCGGCTTCAGCCAGGCAATGCGGCAGCTGTTTATTTAAAGCTGGAATCATTTAATCCTAGCGGCAGTGTGAAGGACCGCGCTGCTTACAATATGATCGTCGAGGCTGAAAGGCAAGGAAAGCTTACAAAAGGAGCGACCATTATTGAACCAACGAGTGGGAATACAGGGATTGGTTTAGCCATGAACGCAGCAGCAAGAGGCTATAAAGCAATCCTTGTCATGCCAGATACGATGACAAAGGAAAGAATCAATATTTTGAAGGCTTATGGGGCGCAGGTCGTTTTAACCCCAGGAGAAGAAAAAATGCCAGGCTGTATTCGCAAGGCAGAGGAACTGGCGTCTCAAATTCCTCATAGCTTTATCCCGATGCAATTTGATAATGGGGCGAACCCAGATGCACATAGAGGCACAACGGCTGTTGAAATCATGGAAGCTGTAAAACAACTTGGAAAGCCCCTTGGAGCCTTTGTCGCAACAGCAGGAACTGGCGGAACCATTACAGGCACCGGAGAGGAATTAAAGAAGGCATTCCCTCATTTGACCATACGTGTGGCAGAGCCAAAGGGATCTCCAGTCTTATCTGGCGGGAAACCTGGCAAACATAAACTTGTTGGCACAAGCCCAGGATTTATTCCCCATATTTTAAACGAGCATGTCTATGATGAGATCGTGCAAGTAAGCGATGAGGATGCGTACACCCTCACACGTCAGCTTGCCCGGCTTGAAGGAATTTTAGTTGGTCCATCATCTGGTGCAGCCTGCTATGCTGCGATTGAAACAGCCAAGCAACTGCCGGCAGAACAAATCGTGATCTGTATGACAGCAGATACAGGCGAACGATACTTATCAAGTGATGTTTTTCAAGATTAAAAAAGGAACAGGGTCATGAATCCCTGTTCCTTTTTCTTCGTTTCAAGGTTAGGACGATTTGTCGGACTTCACCTCAGCCTGCTCCCCTGTAATGAGTAAAGCCTGCTCATCAGTAAGCGGGCATAAATCAAGCGTCTGCTCAAACTGTTCCATGATTTGCTGCGCAGCCTCGCCTAAATAGGTATTGTACATATGCGGTACCGGATAGTAGCTTATCTCATTGAATCCTTGACATGATGAAAGTTCTGCTGCCTTCTGCCGATCATCCATCACGGAGATATATTCAATGCTTGGTGCCATGATGATACTCCCTGCGGACTCTCCGATGTACAGCTTGCCTTTATTGATTTCTTCTTTCAGCACGTCATCAAGACGATGCTTTCTTAATTCCTGCAGCAAATAGAAGGTGTTGCCTCCTGATACGTACATCACATCATTTTGTTCAATCATCTTTGTGATTTCTTCAGTAGACTGCTCAGCTATCTGAACGGTCTCCAGATGCATACCTAGTTGATGAAAGGCTTCTTTCGCTGCCTCCACATAGTGCGTGACTTCTTCCACAGCACTGGCTGTTGGAAAAAATGTCACGCGTTTTCCTTTTAATGATTCACCCGCAAAGTCAGATAAGAGAGAATAGCTGTCTTTGAATGAAGAGCATAAGAACATTTTTTTCACTGTGAATCCCCTCTTCTCTTTTTCTATTTTGCCAATTCATACATGGCTTGTGCATATAGAGCGGTTGCTCTTAGTAGATCATCGATTTCGATATATTCATCCTTCTGGTGTGCGCAATCTGGTCTGCCAGGGAATAGAGGACCAAAGGCAACGCCCGCTTCTAAAGATCTCGCATACGTTCCTCCACCAATCGCAATCAGATTAGCTGGATCTCCCGTTTGTTCCTCATATACCCGCTGCAATGTTTTCACAAGCGGATGATCTTTTGAGACGTGATGCGGAGGACTGTCGTCAAATTTCAGAAGGGTGGCCCCTTTGATGCCTTCGATCCCTTTTTTAACGTCCTTGCCGTCTGCTGTCACTGGATAGCGGACATTTAATCCTAGCTTCGCTTCCTCGTTTTGTTTATAGCGGATCGTTCCAACATTTAAAGTCAAATCTCCGCTAATCTCATCTTTACAAGCAATCCCCAGCTTTTTCCCTCTTGTATCCTGATCAAATAAAGCGTTGATTTGGGAGGTAAAAGCAAGCCCGTCTTCATCTAACTCTTGTCCACATAGGAAATTGGCCATATGAATGCCCGCATTGATGCCATGCGCCGGCTCCATGGCATGAACTGATTCACCTTTTAATGTGAGATGCAGTCCGTCCGCTGCATTCTTTACCTCACCTGATAAATGATTGTGAGCAAGATAAGCTTCAAAAGCTGTTTTTAATGATTCATCATCGTGATCTTGTGCAGCTGTCACAGTGGCAGCTGCCTCATCCGGCACCATATTCAGCCGCATACCCGATGTGAATTGCTTGAGCGTATAGCGCTGATGATTTTCTGTATGTTGATATGTAAATGACACGATGGCATCAATGATCCCTTTTTCAGCATGAATAATCGGAAAATCGGCATCTGGCGCAAATCCAATTTGCGGCATCGCCTCATGCTTGAAATAATGGTCCACACAGCGCCAATCACTTTCTTCATCCGTTCCAATGATCATTCGAATCTTTTTTGACAGCTTCATCCCTGTATCTTTTATCATCTTTAGCGCGTAGAAAGCAGCCATGGTTGGACCTTTATCATCAATGGCCCCTCGTGCAAATATTTTATTTTCTCTTATGTCCGCTGAAAATGGCGGGGTTGTCCAGCCGTCACCAGCAGGCACAACGTCCACATGGCATAGCACACCTACAATGTCTTCGCCTTCTCCATATTCAATATGACCTGCATAGCCATCGACATTCTTGACTGTGAATCCTTCGTCTTCCCCTTTTTTCAGCATATACTGAAGGGCCTGATCGACTTTTTCACCAAATGGCTTTCCTTTTTTTCCACCTTCTTCATCAAGGACGCTTTCAATTTGCAAAAAAGATTGTGTGTCCTTAATTAAGTCGTCTTTTTTTCGTATCACTTCAGCTTCCCAATTCATTTTTCCATTCCTCCTTGAAAAAAGGTTGCAATCCATCCTTAAAACGAATATTATATTAATTGTTTTGTAATAATGTTCGTAAATGGAGGATTTTATGTTTCAGTTAAAAGAAAACCAAACCAACATAAAGAGAGAATTAATCGCTGGTATGACGACATTCTTTACCATGGTATATATTGTTGCCGTTAACCCAGGAATTCTTTCAAAAGCAGGCATTCCTTTTGACCAAGTCTTTACTGCAACAATTATCGCTGCTGTCGTCGGTACGCTCTGGATGGCACTATTTGCAAACTATCCGATTGCTATTGCACCAGGCATGGGGCTGAATGTCTATTTCACCTTTACAGTTGTCGGTGGTGGCGGCATCAGCTATCAAACAGCGTTCAGTGCGGTATTTGTTGCTGGTATACTCTTTATTATTTTATCGTTAACATCCCTTAGAAAACAACTGATTCAAGCCATTCCAGATAATTTAAAGTACGGCATTACAGCAGGAATCGGGCTTTTCATTGCATTTATCGGCCTCCGTCAGTCTGGGATTATCGCAGCTGACCCTGAAAATCTAGTGAAGCTTGGCAACTTAAACTCGCCTGTTGTCATATTAACGCTTGTCGGCTTAATGATCTCTGTTATTTTAATGGTTCTTCAAATAAATGGCGCTCTGTTTATCGGCATGTTAGCGACGACACTGATTGCGCTCGTAACAGGCCAGCTTCATTTCCCTAAAATGCTGATGGACATCCCTGCACTACCCGAAGGCATGCTGATTACAAATCCATTCGCTGCTTTTGGCGATGTATTCTCTCATCATTTATATGCTGTCGTCTTCTCCTTCTTACTAGTGACGATTTTTGATACAACGGGCACAATGATCGGAGTGGCTGAACAAGCAGGACTCATGAAAAAAGGCCAGCTGCCAAAGGTACGCAGAGCTCTGCTCGCTGACTCTGCTGCAACGACGATAGGTTCTATGTTTGGGACAAGCCCAACAACAGCTTATATTGAATCATCATCTGGGGTTGCTGCTGGCGGAAGAACTGGACTAACGTCTTTAACGGTCGCTGCACTGTTTATTGTGGCATTGTTTTTCGGCCCGCTCGTTCAAGCCATTTCTTCTTTACCATCCATCACATCACCTGTTCTCATCATTGTCGGGTGCTTGATGATGAACTCAGTGTCACGCATTCGCTGGAACGAGCTAGACGAAGCATTCCCTGCTTTTCTTGTGATCCTTTCCATGCCGCTGACATCTAGTATTTCTACAGGAATTTCACTTGGATTTATCTCATATCCCCTTGTGAAACTGGCAAAAGGGAAATGGAGAGAAGTACATGTACTTGTTCTCATCTTTGCCATTTTATTTTTCATTCAGCTCTTTTTCTTAGAAGGATAACAGAAACAAAAAAGGCACATTCTAACAAGGGATGTGTCTTTTTGAGATGAGTGAATTTTTTATTTTGTAAATTTTCTGTGTTTATTTTTTGGATGTTTGAATGTGACGGTATGCTCCATACCCCTTACGCCTATTGGGTTGTAACCGAATTCAAAACATGGTATATACCATGTTTCGATTCATGAAGACAAGTTAAAAAACACGTAAAGTTGACTTTTTGGTGGAACTAGATGCATAATAACGTGTATAATAGAATAAAACATTAAGAAACACGAACATTTACCATTGTTGCATGTCCTTATTTCGCAGTTTTAGTGTAGTAAGTTGTGGTTAGTCAAGTCCATCCGATCTTATTGATAGGGAGTGGTTTTTTGAAACCTTCAACAAACCGTATGATGACTCGAATTAAATCAGTTTATATGTTCATTCAAGAGAAAGGTCTTGTGACGACACAAGAGCTGGTTGATGAATTCGGGATCACACCTAGAACCATTCAAAGAGACTTAAACGTGCTTGCCTATAACGATCTTGTTCATAGTCCAAGCAGAGGCAAATGGGAAACAACGAGAAAAAAAGTGAAAATATCATCTTAAGCTTATAATGAACTGTCCATATAACAAAAAGAACCGGCGATATGCCGGTTCTTCAGATTGTTGACAAAGGGCTAAAATGATCTTCATTTTAGCCTTTTGTCTTCTTTTCAGCGTGATAGAAAACCTTTGCAGTCTAGGAAGGACGAGTACCGGAGCGGAGCGAATTTGACATTCGTGAGCACCGGAGCGCAGACCTGACACCGAATGCGAGGGTTTGTCTACACGCTGAAAGAACCGGCGATATGCCGGTTCTTTTCTTTTATTCTACATTTATGGTCGATTGATTAAGCTGTCTAATTCTTCATCCGTCAATTCACGGTACTCCCCAGGCGCTAGATCTTCATCTAAAGAGACAGCCCCCATCGAGAGTCTTTTTAAAAAAATGACTTCATTTCCCACTGCTTGCGCCATCAGCTTCACTTGATGGTACTTTCCTTCAGTAATCGTTAAACGGATGCGTGTATCTTCGTTTTCATTCGCATCTACTTCAACCTTCGCCGGCTTCGTGCGGTAATCATCTAAAATGACAACGCCCTCTTCAAGACGCTTGATGTCTTGATCTCCTAATGGGTATTTCAAATGAACTTCGTACGTTTTTGGCACATGCTTTTTTGGAGAAAGTAATTGATGAGCAAGCTGTCCATCATTTGTGAGGAGGAGAAGACCGACTGTATCCTTATCCAGTCTCCCCACAGGAAATGGCTCCCTTGCGATATCCTCCGGCTCTAGTAAATCGACGACCGTTTCATCCCGCAGATCTTCAGTTGCTGAGATGACCCCGTCCGGTTTGTTCATCATTAAGTAAATGAATTCTTTATACTCTACACGCTCTCCGTGTACGAGCACTTCATCATTCGATGGATCAACATGATCTTTCACCTGCTTCGCCACTTCTCCATTCACTGTGACCGCCCGTGCCTTGACCAGCTTCTTCACATCTTTTCTTGAACCAAAGCCGCTGCTAGCAAGCAATTTATCAAGCCTCATGAATATCCACCTCTTCTTAACTCTTTTTTCTTAAAAATTTCGGCATACGGCTGCCGAGTACACGCTCAAGTAATCCTACCTTATAAGACAAGAACAGATACACACCGCCGCCAGTGATCATTGAAATCAAAATGACGATACCCGCTTGTACAATTCCACCCTCATACGAAATCACTTGGCTCACAAGCTGACATGTCACATACGCCACAACAGCCATAATCGCCGTTAAAATACCAATGAGAATAAATCGTTTGAAAATCCTGCGGAACGAGTAGCCGGCATGGCGCTTAATCATGATAAACATATACAAGATGGACGCGCTATAGCCTAACGCAGTCGCAAGCACAGAACCATTTCCTTGCAGCCAGCTGATTAGCGGAATGTTCAGAACCGTTTTAATAATGATCCCTAACAACAGACTGACAATGGCGAATTTTTGTTTGTTAATTCCCTGCAAAATTGCTGCATTAATGGTGAATAAGGAAAACAATAACGCAACAGGTGCATACCAGAACAAAATTGACATCCCAATCTCAGGATGAACGGACGGATAGAAAAACCAATAAACCGGTCCAGCCAATGCCGAGATACCAAATGAAGCAGGCAGTACGAAAAATAAAATGACCTGCATCGTCTGATCAATTTGTCTATTGAGAAGCTTGTAGTTACGAGCTGTAAATGATTCCGTAATCGTCGGGATTAAGGTTAAGCCAAACGCTGTTGCAAGCGACACAGGAATCATCACGAGCTTCGGTAAATATAACGTCACGATAGACAATACCGCTGTACTAATATCCTGATGTCCTGATGCAATCATAGCTCTGTTAATGGTGTTTGTATCAATATAAGAATAAATTGGAATCGCAAGTCCAACAAACACATACGGTGCCGCATAGCTAAACAGCTCTGTAAACATTTGTTTATAAGATAAGTCAGAGGAAGCACCTGTATTCGGCTGCATGGATAAGAGCCGGTCCTTGCGCTTCAGCCAATATAAATAAAGCGTGAATAAACCCCCAAATGCGCCGATAAGTGCTGCAAATGTGGCATATCCGACAGCGATGACAAGCCCGCCGTCAAGCACTTTTAAAATAATAAACGTTGCAGTTAATAGGAAGATGATTCTGACAAGCTGCTCAATCACTTGGGAAACAGCTGTCGGTCCCATCATGGAATGTCCTTGGAAGAACCCCCGCACAAGACTCATAATAGGTACAACCAAAAGACCTAAACTGACCATCCGAATCACATATACCACTTGATCGACAGTCAAACCGCCTGTTTCATTCGATCCGCCAAGCTGAATCTTGGCAAAAATCGGTGCGGTCAAATATAAAATAGAAAAGGCGATAATCCCGGTGACAAGCATGACCGACATACCCGCCCTGAACATTTTCCTTGTTGTCTCATAATCGCCGATTGCATTATATTTAGAAACAAATTTTGATACCGCTGTTGGAAAACCAAGCGTAGCAATACTTAAAAAGATCGTATACTGATTGTATCCATATTGAAATAGCGCTCCACCAGTAGCTCCAACCATTGCGCTAAATGGAATTAAGTAAATCATACCAAGAATACGAGAGAGATAAGTCCCTATCGTTAAAACCAACGTACCACGAAGCAGTTTATTAGACATGCGCTTAACCACCATTTTTCTAATGAATATTCAACTTAACTATTTTACCACATCATTTCGACGCACAGGTAACAAATCCAATACAGAAGGCACAAAACCAATCAATTCATATTTCAGCCTTCCCCAATTTTCGTTATAATAGATGAATGACTGAAAGTAGAAAGAGGAATGTAACATGAAACATTATGATGTCATTGTCATTGGCGGTGGACCTTCTGGACTGATGGCCGCGATTGCATCAGCAGAGCACGGAGCGACTGTTCTGTTAATTGACAAAGGAAATAAACTTGGCAGGAAGCTCGCCATTTCTGGCGGTGGACGCTGTAACGTCACCAACCGCCTTCCAGTAGAAGAAATCATCAAGCATATTCCCGGAAACGGCCGTTTTTTATATAGTGCATTTTCTGAGTTCAATAACGAGGATATTATTTCGTTTTTTGAAAACCTCGGCATTGAACTTAAAGAAGAAGACCATGGACGTATGTTCCCTGTCTCAAACAAAGCACAATCTGTTGTGGATGCCCTTTTAGACAGGCTCCGCAACCTCAATGTCACCATTCGAACGAATGAAAAGATTAAAACAGTTCTGTATCAAGACGGACAAGCAGCTGGAATTGTTACAAATAATGATGAAAAAATTTCAAGTAACGCCGTTGTCATTGCTGTTGGCGGAAAAAGTGTGCCGCATACTGGTTCTACTGGTGACGGCTATGCATGGGCAGAAGCCGCTGGTCATACGATTACAGAGCTCTTCCCAACAGAAGTACCGGTCACATCAGATGAGCGCTTTATTAAAGAAAAAGTGCTACAAGGTCTTTCTTTAAGAAGTGTGGCTGTCAGTGTTTTAAATAAAAAGGGGAAACCCGTCGTCACACATGTCATGGATATGATTTTTACTCACTTTGGCTTATCCGGCCCAGCTGTTCTTAGATGCAGCGGATTTGTTGTGAAAGAATTGAAAAAACAGCCGACTGTTCGTCTGCAAATAGACTTATATCCGAAGCTTAATGACGAGGAGCTGTTCCAAAAGCTTCATCGAGACCTAAAAGATGAACCCAAAAAAGCCATAAAAAATGTCCTGAAGTCTTGGATGCAAGAACGCTATTTATTGTTTCTGTTAGAACGGAACGGCATAGATCCGCAAGACACATTTTCTGGTCTTGCTAAGGACAAACTGCGCGCATTCGTAAATGATTGCAAACACTTTATCATTCATGCGAACGGCACTCTTTCCTTAGACAAAGCGTTTGTCACAGGAGGCGGCGTTTCTGTGAAAGAAATTGAACCGAAGAAAATGGCGTCTAAAAAAATGCCCGGCCTTTATTTCTGCGGAGAAATTTTAGACATTCACGGTTATACAGGCGGATACAATATCACGTCAGCACTTGTGACAGGCAGGCTTGCCGGTATGAATGCTGCACTCGAAGCAAAGGAGAGATTTTCATGATGAGACGTGCACTTCCGATTATCCTAGCGGTTGTGATTAGTTTGACAGCCGCTGTTTTCTTGAAGCTATCAATTACCCCGTTAAAAGTCGCCATTGTTTTGGCCTTTACCATCTTCGCTGTTTGTTTAAAAGAATACGTCTACCGTCTTCGTAAACGAATTGAAGAAAAATCATCTTCACATATCGATAGTTGATTAATGGAAGCAAAACATGTTACGGTAAAGTAGAGGTCGAGTGAGAAGCTCGCCTCTTTTTGTTTGAAATTAGTTGAGTTAGGGGATATTAAGCAAAATCCTCTGCTTAAACGTGTAGAACAACAGGAGAGTGAGATGGTGTGAAAAACGTATCAAGTGTATTTTGGATTGTGATTGCGATCACATTTGTTGCCGTTATGTGGGGAGCTTTTTCTCCAGAAACATTACAAAATGTCACAGATCAGATTCAAACTTACATTACAAACGACTTTGGCTGGTATTATTTGATAGTGATTTCACTACTTGTCGGCTTTTGTCTATTCTTTATTTTTAGTCCAATCGGAAAAATTACGTTAGGAAAACCAGGTGAAGAGCCTGAATTTGGCCTTTTTTCTTGGTTTGCGATGCTATTTAGTGCCGGTATGGGAATTGGTCTTGTCTTTTATGGGGCCGCTGAACCGATCAGTCACTATGCTATTCAATCACCAACAGGTGAGACTGAATCTGCACAAGCCTTCCGCGATTCCCTTCGTTATACCTTTTTCCACTGGGGACTTCATGCATGGGCCATTTATGCGATTGTCGCACTTTGCATCGCCTACTTTAAATTTAGAAAAAATGCGCCTGGATTAATTAGTTCCACCTTATACCCAGTTTTCGGAAACAGAATTCATGGATGGATTGGAAAAACAATCGATTGTATCGCAGTGTTTGCAACAGTAGTTGGCGTAGCCACAAGTTTAGGACTAGGTGCCGCACAAATTAATGGTGGATTAACCTATTTATTCGGCATTCCAAATAACTTTTTGACTCAGCTCATTATTATTGCAATCGTGACTGTTCTGTTCTTGATCTCTGCTTGGAGCGGAATTGGTAAAGGTATTAAATATTTAAGTAATTCTAATATGATATTTGCTGCTATACTCATGATCTTTTTACTCTTTGCTGGACCAACTGTTTTTATTTTAAATTCATTTACAGATTCGATCGGACAATACTTATCGAATATTGTGCAAATGAGCTTTAGATTATCACCAAATGATCCAGAAAAGAGAGAATGGATTAATGGTTGGACCATCTTCTATTGGGCATGGTGGATCTCTTGGTCTCCATTCGTCGGCATTTTTATTGCGAGAGTTTCGCGCGGAAGAACCATTCGAGAATTTTTAATTGGTGTCTTAGTGGCTCCTTCAATCCTCGTTTTCCTATGGTTCTCTATCTTCGGAGTATCAGCTATGGATTTACAACAAAAAAATATTATAGATGTAGCTGGTATGCCGACTGAAACGATGCTGTTTGGTGTTTTAAATCAATACCCGCTTGCCATGATTACGTCGATTTTGGCACTTATTTTAATTGCTGTATTCTTTATCACATCAGCAGATTCAGCCACATTTGTTCTAGGAATGCAGACAACCTATGGCTCATTAAATCCTGCGAATAGTGTAAAGATCAGCTGGGGCATCATCCAATCAGCTGTTGCGGCAGTGCTATTATTTTCAGGCGGACTTCAAGCCTTGCAAAATACAGCAAAACTCGCCGCCTTGCCGTTCTCCGTTGTCATTATATTGATGGTTGTGTCACTGTATAAATCATTAAATGATGAACGAAGAGCAATCAAACAGGCCAATAAAGTCAATAAACCAAGAAGTCCAAGAGTAAAAAAAGCATAAACGCTGTTTGAAAAAGCCGTTCCTCATGTGAACGGCTTTTTCTATACAAACAATTTAAGATTGTCATGCTCTTCCACATTCCTATAAAATAATAGAATGAAGTGATTCACAACATGGAGGTTTTTATGACGTTACCTACATTCAAGTACAACCCAGATCCAGTTTCGTTAAACGTGATCAAAAAAGAGCATACGACATGTCCTGTTTGTGAGAAAGAAAGAGATTACGTGTATCATGGTCCATTTTATACTGTTGAAGATGTGGAAGGAATTTGCCCTTGGTGTATTAAAGATGGATCAGCCGCTAAAAAATACGATGGCATCTTTCAAGACGATGCAAGTTGTGATGACGTCGATCAAGAGGAATATGTAGATGAACTGATCTTCAGAACGCCAGGTTATCGCGGCTGGCAGCAGGAATATTGGTTAAGCCATTGCGGAGATTTTTGCGCAATCGTCCAGTATGTCGGATGGAAAGAGATAGAACATTTAGAGGAAGAACTCACAGAAGATATCGAAGACATTTGCAGCGGCGGGGGATTAACGAAAGAGAACCTAAAACAATGGCTCGTCAACGGAGGAGACTTGCAGGGCTACCTCTTTCAATGTGTTCACTGCAAAAAGCATCGTTTATATATTGACGCTAGTTAATCAAACAAAAAGGGCCCTTCAAACAGGTCCTTTTTTGATGCCGTCTATTTTTTATATAAAATGAGTGCAGAAAAACAGTAGAGCTGTTCTCCTCCCTGCTCACAGATCACCGCTACATCGTACTTGATATCAATGATTTGGTCGTCATCCATTCCTTTTAAAAAAAGATTGATTTCGCTCTGCAAATCTTTTTCGTGTTCTTCATCAAATACAGCTACCTTTAGCACATATGCCACTCTCCCTTCTCTCGCTACTCTATCTTTATGCACATTAGGGCGGGCATATGAACAAAAAAAGCCTTTCATCTGTGAGATGAAAGGACTTCTGTTTACAGCTTCGGTTTTGTTTCTCCTGTCCAAGCAAGCATTCCGCCAACGACATTGGTCGCTTGATAGCCTTGGTCTTCTAGGAAATAGCAGACATTTTCACTACGTTTACCAGAGCGGCAAATAATATAATATTCCTGCGTTTGATCGAATGCATCCAGTTTCTCGGGGATATCTCCCATTCGAATGTGGACCGCTTCAGGAATCATTCCTTCTGCTACTTCCTCGTCCTCACGAACATCAACAAGCTGAATGGCTTCTTCTTGCTCTAGCTTTTGTTTTAATTCTTCTATTGAGATTTCTTTAACTGACACGGCGCTCATCTCTCCTTTTAATCACGGTGACACCATTATAGCAAATGAACCGCATCACTGTGTATTCACCCGCTTCGATTGAAGGAAAGACGGCAGCTGTTTCTTCACTTCGGCTGTCTGCTGCTCACTTTCAAACTCTACCTTTTTGAATACTTGATAGGCCAGCCACATATGGCAATAGGCGAGTATGCTCACACTAAAGAACGGCACGATTCCCGGCAAATAAGCAAAGAGAACAAACAGCAGAGCCGAGAATACGAGCATACAGAGTGTATATTGCAAATATGAGATACCAAGCAATAGAGAGAATTTCAAATAGAGACGTTTTTTCCAATCATAATGAGCCAGCAGCGGAAAAATATAAAACAAGCTTACAACAAATAGAAAACCAAAGATATAAATGGCAAAACGAAGCACATGCAAAAACCAGCTCGTTGGATAAATATACGCAAGGTCTACATATATAATCGTCCCTATGATAAATAACGTCACTCCAATCAAGTTAGAACGTACAAACTCCTCACGGTACACCTTCCAAAAAGTGCGGAAAACGCTGACTTGCTCATGCCCTTGTATCCACTTTCTCATCACTGAAAATAACGCAGTGGTCGCAGGCATCAATCCAAAGATCCCAAGCCCCAGCATGGTGAACAGCAGCCATAGCAAATTCGTATAGGCAAGTCTCATCACCCACTCACACATTCGAAGCATTCTGCTCATTGAACCATCATGATCCATCTCTATCCCCCTCCTCTCTTTCTTATAACACCGTCTCTTTATGAAGCAACTCTTCTATGTCAATTGGACGTTTCTCTGCAACAGACCGCCACATGCCTTCCCCAAGTGCAATCGAATAAGCACCAGCCTCTGCTCCTGCTGATATGTCATAGTGAATTAAAGGATCTTTTCCTATAAATAAATCGGCCAGAAGCAGAGGGTCTCCGCCGCCATGTCCCCCTGGCTGTTTCACGACTTCAATTGTCTCTTTTGCCCCAAACATCGGATAATAAGAAATCGTCTGTTCTGGGAATTGAAAAGGAATTCTTGATGGCACATGAAACTCATTTGTTTCAATACGTCCCTTTGTCCCATTAATGGCAAGCCGGTATCCTTCATATGGCGCTGAGAATTGAATTGAATAGCTGAGCAGAGCCCCTTGGTCATATGCCACTGATGCCACATATGTATCCTCAATGTCAATTTCCTGATCAAAAATACAGGCGTCTGGGCGATAAATTGAGTACTGCTGAGACTGCTCCTTACTGGATTCGATATGGTCGTCCTCGACCTTTGAGCGTTCTACCCGCGGATTCCACCTTGCTTCATAATGACATGAATCCTTCACATGACATGTTCCGCAATATCTGTTTTCTCCCCCCTGCAAGGGATTCCAAGGACTTTTATCTCCGTAATAGTTCAGCGCCCCATAGGCAAATACTTGCTTCGGCTTTTGATTGATCCACCAATTGACCAAATCAAAATGATGCGTCGATTTATGAATGGATAGTCCGCCAGAGAATTGCCTCGTTCGGTTCCACCTTTTGAAGTAACTAGCACCATGATACGTATCAATGAGCCAGCTCAGTTCAACAGATGTGACCCTTCCAATCTTTCCTTCTAAAATGAGTTCTTTGATCTTTCGATGAAATGGATTGTAGCGATAATTAAAAGTGACTGTGACCTTCCCTTTACTTTTCTTTTCTTTTTCCATCACTTTTTTGGCGTCTTTTGCTGTTGTGACCATTGGCTTTTCAGTGATGACATCGAGATCATGGTCAAGTGCCTGCAAAATATACGTGACATGTGTGTCATCCCGGCCTGCCACAATGACGATATCTGGCTTTGCTTCCTTCACCATTTGATCAAATGCCTCTTCATGAAAAAACGAGACGCCTCGCAGTGATGGAAAACGCTCCTGACAAAGTGTATAACGATGATGATCTATATCTAGAAGCCCTGTAATCTTGTAATGCTCATTGAAATCCTCTGTGAGCGGTTTAATAAACATATTGAACGCACGATGACTGAGTCCGCAAACCACGACCTTTTTCACAGGCCCCACCCCTTTTTCTATCGATTTTCACGAAGTTGTTTCATGAGAGACAGCGCCTCATTGGACTTGTCAGCATACACGGGAATAAAAGCGACCATATCTCGGTGTAATTGAAAGGTATAGCCGTTTAGCTTTTTCGTGCCTTTATTGACTTGAACCGCATAATCGACCGTTTTCCCTGTCTTTTTGTCCTCGACCGTATATGGCCCTGCCGCTTGATCATCTATGCCCATTTCTTCAAGCAGCTGAAAGCTTTCAGGATCATCATATGTTCTAAACATTTCTTCTGGGACAAGCATGATGTCCCCCTCTTTTGCGGTAATTTCAACAAGAAGCTTTTCAGGAATCGCCGGAAAGATGTGGACGCTATAAGTTTCATGTTCCGTCTGAAAAGCCTTCTCGACTAATTGATCCTTCATCCCCTTTGACATGTCAGAAAAAATCAGAACATCAATACCGTTTGTTTTCCCTTGGCAGGCTGACAAACAAAGGGCAGCGATGAAGCTGAGGAGCCATACCGCACCCCTTTTTCGCCTCTTCATGCCTTCTGAAAAACAGACAGCTTCTCTAGCTCAGTTAACGCCATAATAAAAGCGCCTGCCCCGTGCAAGTCATTTGTGCTTCGCTCTCTTTCAACGTAGTAATCATAAAATCCAGCAGATGTTCCGATACAAATATCATTGATGGTAAAATCACCGTTTTCTGTCTCAGCCGTCTTATGATGAATTAAGCCTTGGTATGCTTTCACCACATGATCGACATAACGAAGGCTGACATACCCTTCATTCATGGCTTTTGCCATGGCGTACATGAATAAACACGATCCTGAGCTTTCAAGCCAATTGTCGCTATGAGTACCTTTATCAATGATTTGATGCCAGAGACCTGTGTCTTGATCCTGGTACTTGGATACACTTTCCAGCATGTCTGTCAGCGTTTCCTTCCAAACCTTTCGTCCCTCATGTTCTTCTGGCAGATCCTCGATCATATCTGCTAATGCAAGGACATACCAGCCAAACGATCTTGCCCAAAACTCGGGGGAACAGCCAGTCTTTTGATCAGCCCATGGCATCACTTTTCGTTCGTCCCACGCGTGATAGTACAGACCTGTTTTTTCATCTTTTGTATGCTTTCTCATGAGATACTCTTGATGGATCACCATATCCACCAGTTCCTCTTCACCTCTCAGCTTTGCATACTTTAAGGCAAAAGGTCCTCCCATGTAGAGACCATCCAACCACATTTGATAGGCATAATTGTCTTTATGCCAAAACCCGCCCTCAGATGTGCGATTCAATGTGCGGTAAAGCCCCCGAAGCTTCTCCGCTGCCAGCACATACCGCTTCTCTCCCGTCCGTTCGTAAAGAGGGAATAAAATGAGCCCTGCTTGGATCGCATCAAGCTCATCTCTGCGAAATAACAGGTTTCCATACTCATCAATGAGCGAATCTGCGTAGCTTTTCACATAATTGAAATACGTCTCGTTCTTCGTTGCCTCATATAGCTTCATCACACCGCAAAGAAAAACGCCTTGATGATAATGCCATCTTCCAGCTGGAGGCAGCTCAATTGGTGTATGCGCTTTCATAATTGTTTGTGCTAATTTCTCTGCATGCTCAAGTGGTGATCCCTTTTCAGTCGATAATGTCATTCTTCTTCATCTCCCTTTTTAGTAAATACCTTCTTCCCCGAATTTCTTCGCTAAACGGTTCGCCAGCATGACCAAAATGAGTCCAACGGCTGCTTTAAATAGACCAACAGCGGTACTATAGCTGAATTGTCCTTGCTTAAGACCAGCTGTATAGACGTACGTATCAAAGATTTCTGCTACTTCCCGGTTCGTTGCATTGAGTAATAAGTAGACATGCTCAAAGCCAAGCTCTAATGTGTCACCAATTTTCAAAATAAGCAGAACGACAATCACACTTTTAATGGCAGGAAGAGTGATGTGCCACATTTGTCTCAGTCTGCCGGCCCCATCCATTTTTGCTGCTTCATATAGCTGCGGATCTACCGCTGTAATCGCCGCAAGATAAATGATCGTCGACCAGCCTGCTTCCCGCCAGATCACCTGTAAAATGTACATGGGTCTGAACCATTCCTGACTAAGGAGGAAGTTAATCTTTTCCCCTCCAAAGAAAGCAATCAATTCATTGATTAACCCGCCATCTACTGTTAACAAAACAAAAGATAAGGACACAACAATCACCCATGACATGAAGTGAGGAATGTATATCATCGTCTGGACAAATTTCTTAAACAATGCCAATCTGACCTCGTTTAAAAGCAGGGCCAATAAGATCGGAATCGGAAAGAAAATCACGACATTCATGGCAAATAAAATCAGTGTATTTTTTAATAAGATGAAAAATGTTGGTTCTGTAAACAATCGAATAAAGTGTTTGAAGCCAACCCACTCACTCCCAAGAATACCGAGAAACGGCTGGTAATCTTGAAAGGCAATGATAAGCCCCCACATCGGCACATATTTAAAGACAAGAAAATAAATGAGCCCTGGCAAAATCATGACATACAAAAACTTTTGACTAAGCAATTGATTAAGTAAGCGCTTTCTCTTTTCTTTTTTCAAAGCTGCCGCAGGCATACCCTTGGCAGTGACATCCTCTGTTTTCATAGATAAAGCCTCCCCTCATGCTGATTGATGCATGTGTTAACTGTATCTTAAGGATGAAAAATCCGTCTACAATCATATCATCAGATCATATTTACTTAGGGGAAGCTACTCAAAACGTTACATAAAACATAAGAAAATGATCCTAATCTCAGAAAATGATTATTGACAAACCTACCAAATTTTTGGATTAATAAATTAAGGGGAAAAGATTGTTCCGTTTGAAATGGGGGGTTTTATGAAAAGAAGGCAGTATAAATTTTATTACAAGCTTGTGACGTTTTTTTTCATGCTTAGTACAATTCCTGTCATCATTGTCGGTATTTTTTCTTATCAGCATTCGCAAAAAACCGCACTCGAAAATATCTCAAATGAAAAGCTGGACAGCGTCAAACAAACGCAATCCAATATTGAGCATATTTTAAAAACAGTGGATCATTCTCTCACTCACTATGTCAGTTCGCCGCCTCTCCTTCAAACACTGGCAGAACCTTTAAATCCAGACCAATTCCAGCTTTATAATCAAGTACAGCAGGAACTAAACTACCTGCAAACCTTTGACACCGATCTTTCCAATATTACACTCGTGAGTAAAATGGAAGACTGGTACATGAACAATTCGGGACTTTATCATGTCACAAGCGGAGACCAAGAGAAAGCGCTCACCTCTTACCTCAATATACCGAGTCATTCCAGCTGGGCACTTGAAGAGAATAATCCACTTGTTGCGACAAAAGAAGGAAAGGCCTCCTTTTGCAAATACAATGTGAACTTAATCAAACAACTCCCTATGAACAGTGTCCAGAAAAAAGGGATCGCTGTTGCCAGCATTCCGAGCTGCACGATTGCTGACAATATGCCTGACTTCTCTCAATCTGACAGTATGTTTGTCATTGATACAAACGGAAAAGTGCTGCTACATAACCGCAAAGAACAAATTGGTGAATCCTTGAAGAATCAAGAGCTCGTCAAGCATGTCCTATCACGTGAAGAACGATCAGGTCAATTTAACATGAAGATCGAGGAACTAGACTATCAAATTGCGTTTCAAAAATCAGACTATAACGAATGGACGTACCTATCCTTTGTTTCCATTCCAGAACTCAAGGCACAAACGAAATCAATTGGGTGGATTACTTTTATTATCTGCTTTATTTTGTTAGCGCTTTCATTACTATTTTCATGGTTTGGGTCCAGACATTTTTATAAACCAATCCGCTTGTTATATGAGTCCTTTGCACGCAATGAATCCTTTTTGCAAAAACAGCCTTTTCAAAATGAATTTGAGTTGATTGAGTCGAGTATTAAACAAATGAAGGATCAAAATAATGATTTAGAGGAACGTATTGAGCAGCAAGTCACGCACCTTCAGCAATACTTTATGGTGCGGCTATTGCTCGGAAAGCTGACAGAAGAAGAGATTAACAACCGGTTCCAAAGTTTGGGATTCCCTCAGGGCTGGTCTCATTTATCCATGCTTGTGACCCAAATCGATACGTTAAAAGGAACACCTTATGAAAAAAAGGATGCTGACTTGCTGTTATTTGCCATCAATGGACTGATCGAGCAGATGATTCCGCAAGATGAGCACCTTCAGCCAACGGTTGTCAATCAGCATCAAACGACGATTATCCTGAATCACTCAAAGTCAGATGAAGAGTTTACTGAATATTTAAATCAATTAGCGGAAACTATTCAGCAGCGCATCGAGGAAGAGCTTGGTTTATCGATCAGCATCGGGATCAGCCGCCAGTTTAAGGAGCTCACGATGGCGAAACAGGCTTACATTGAAGGAAAAGAAGCCTTAAAATACAGGCTCAAAGCAGAGAAAAAATCCATTATCTTATATGAACATATTCAGCAAGGAAAAACGTTTAAAACCCATTTTCCAAAACAGCTGCAGCATGATTTATTCGATGCGATGAAAGCAGGTGATCAAGGCAAGGCGGATCATTATTTACATGTGCTCCTGCAATCCATTTTCTCTAAAAATGCAGGACCGCATGAATACCATATCGCTCTCGCCCGTTTTTTAAACAATTTGATTGAGCTGATGCATTTGCTTGGCATTGAATTATTTGAGGTCGAAGACAACAAAATGCTGTATGATACGATTTTTGAATTTAAAACCTTTGAAGATACCGAAGCATGGCTGAAACATGAGATCATTCGGCCGATTATTGACCAGCTAGGTGCACGTGAGGACTCACAATACAAAAACATCTCAGAGAAAATCATTCATATCATTCATCAAGAATTCGACTCAGATCTTACATTGGATGAAATCGCCACACGCCTGCATTACAATCCCAATTATTTAAGCAGTATTTTTAGAAAGGAAATGGATATCTCCTTTAGTGAATATCTCTCGTCCTACAGACACCATGTCGCCAAAAACTGGCTCGTGGAAACCGATATGTCCGTCAAAGAAATTTCGGAAAAACTGAAATATAAAAATCCGCAAAACTTCATCCGTTCCTTCAAAAAACTAGAAGGCACGACCCCTGGCAAATACCGCGACCACAAAAAAGGCACATAAGACAAAAAGTCCCGCTCGCACAGGAAGCGGGACTTTTTTATTTAAATTGTTCATTTAAAATGCTGTCTTCCAGCACTGAAAGCGGCTCTCCGTACACACGTTCAATATGAGCTGCTCCCCAATCACAAAGCGCATTCAGAATTCTTTCGAGCGACTGTCCGTATTCACTTAATTCATATTCCACTTTAGGCGGTACTTGCTCATACACAATTCGGTTAATCACCCCATCACTTTCAAGCTCTCTCAGCTGTTGTGTAAGCATTTTTTGTGTGATGTTTGGCATGAGCCGCTTCAATTCACTCGTGCGTTTTTTTCCATGTGTTAAATGACATAAAATCACGCACTTCCACTTCCCGCCAATGACCTCAAGGGTCGCTTCCACTGAGATATTATATTTTTTCTTTTCCATCAAATCCTCACTCCTCTTTGTGCGAATAGGCACTTTTTAGTACCTATATTACAAAAAAGTACGTACTTTTTTTTTCGTCATCTATGCTAGATAATAACTCTTGCCGATCGGCTTCGTCTATCAAAATGTCATCATAGAAGGATGTGAACACTTATTCATGAAGAAAAAGCAAAACCACTTTGCCCTTCTCGCACTAGCCATTAGTGCTTTTGCTATAGGAACCACTGAGTTCATTAGTGTCGGTCTTTTGCCGATGATTTCAGAGGACTTTGGAGTGAGCGTCAGCCAGGCGGGCTGGACCGTCTCTTTATATGCACTTGGTGTGACATTCGGCGCGCCTATTTTGACTTCTCTGACTTCAACGATGAAAAGAAAGACATTGCTATTGCTCATTATGCTCGTCTTTTTGATTGGAAATACACTAGCCACGATTGCTCCGACTTTTTCAGTGCTATTAATCGGACGGGTCATTTCAGCCTTATCCCATGGAATCTTTATGTCCATCGGCTCTACGATTGCTGCAAGCCTTGTAGTGAAAGAAAAACGGGCAAGTGCGATTGCCTTTATGTTCACTGGATTAACAGTTGCTACTGTGACGGGCGTGCCATTTGGGACATTTCTTGGCCATGAGCTCGGCTGGCGGACGTCATTTGGTGTGATTGTCATCATTGGTCTGATCGCACTGATATCCAACTATTTTCTTGTTCCATCTCAATTAAAGCAAGGCGTGAAAACATCATTTAAGGATCAAGCTGTCTTATTAAAAACAAAAAGAATCTTGCTTCTATTTGTCATTACAGCAACAGGATACGGAGGAACCTTTGTCGTCTTTACGTATTTATCCCCTCTCTTACAGCATGTGACAGGTCTTGAGCCTGGGGCGGTGGCCTTGATCCTGCTTTTATACGGGATCACGATCGCAGCCGGAAATGTCATTGGCGGAAAGGCTGCTAATGAGCAGCCAATGAAAGCACTGATTTACATGTTTATCATCCAAAGCATCATTTTGTTTACCCTTAGTTTGACTGCTGGATTCACGGTGCTAGGCATTGGAACCGTCATGCTGATGGGACTGTTTGCTTTCATGAATGTTCCTGGATTGCAAGTAGCTGTCGTTGACTTTGCAGAAAGATACACATCAGGAGCAGTCGACGTCGCTTCCGCTATGAATATCGCTGCCTTTAATGCCGGTATCGCCATCGGCTCATTTTTAGGCGGCATCGTGACAGATACTCTTGGGCTTGTGCATACAGGCTGGGTCGGCGGCATCATGGTCCTTATCGCAGCAATTCTCACGATGATTAGTTTTCGAATGGAACAACAAGAACAAAATCAAACCATCTAAAGGAGTTTTCAATATGAACCATTTACAAAGTACAAAAACATTAAACAATGGGATCCACATGCCAGGATTTGGTCTTGGTGTATTCAAGGTTGAAGATGGCGCAGAATTAATAGACGCCGTCAAAACAGCCATTCAATTAGGCTATCGCAGTATTGATACAGCGGCTATTTATGGCAATGAGGAAGGGGTTGGACAAGGCATACAAATTGGTCTAGCAGAAACAGGACTTCGCCGCGAAGACCTCTTTGTGACATCAAAAGTGTGGAATGCCGATTTAGGATATGAATCCACCCTGCAAGCATATGAGGAAAGCTTGAAAAAACTTCAGCTTGACTACCTTGATCTATATTTAATCCATTGGCCGGTTGAAGGAAAATATAAAGACGCTTGGCGTGCGCTTGAAACCTTGTATCGTGAAGGAAAGGTCAGAGCCATTGGTGTGAGCAACTTCCAGCCGCATCATCTAGACGAACTATTAAAAGATGCAGACATCATACCAGCTATCAATCAAGTGGAGTTTCACCCAAAACTGACGCAGGAAACACTCTTTACGTATTTGAACACACATGGCATTCAAATGGAAGCTTGGTCACCGCTAATGCAGGGGGAACTGCTTCATCATCCGGTGATCAAAGAGCTCTCGGACACATACGGCAAAACACCTGCTCAAATTATTTTGCGCTGGGATGTGCAAAAAGGCGTCATCACCATTCCAAAATCAACGAAAGCCCATCGTTTAAAAGAAAATGCAGACATATTTGATTTTGCCTTTTCTGATGAGGATATGAAGCGCCTTTCTGACTTAAATGAAAACAAACGTATCGGTCCAGACCCAGACAACTTTGACTTTTAATAAAAACACCCCCGCTTTTTAACTGTGCGGGGGTATTTATGTTGATCATTTTGATTTTTTAAAGGAAGCTTCATATTCTTCTATGATTTTATGACCACCATTTGATTTCCACTTCTCTACATCTTTCTTAAATTGATCTTCACTGATGTCTCCAAGAATGAACTTATAAGTCGCATCATCGATGATTTTTTTCAATTCGTTTCCTCGCTCTGAGGCTGTTTCTGAATACAGGCTTTCAGCAGGATTGGCGACGATGATGTTTTGATTGTCTTCTTCTAGCTCTTCATATTTTGTACGAACCGCATCTCCTTTATTTTTCAAGTAACGTCTATCAATTCCTACTAGACTGACAAGCGGCTGTACGTCTGTCTGCCAGCTTTTCACTTGGCTTTCTTCTCTGACAAATGAATTCCCTTCTTCTTTCTTATAATGCTCGCCATCAATACCGTACGTCATGAGACCATATACATCTTCTTCTGCAATGCGATCAAAGAAGGCCAAAATCCGTTTTAATTCTGCCTCTGATTTCACGCTTGTTTTAGGGAATGCAAAGATGCCATTATGACCACCTGATGCCCACACACGTTCTTTGCCATCTGGGCCTTTGATTCGGTTGATGATATCTACTTCCATGTTTTTATCTGTCGCATCATCTCTCAAGTTCACTGCGTCTACCATATTCCCAACATAGATCCCTGCTTTTCCTTGTGAGAATAATTCCTGCTGCTGTGTTTTGCTTGTAACAGGGAAGTCTTTGTTGATATAGCCATTGTCACGCAGTTTCTTCATGTATTTCATTGTATTCATGTACTCATCTGTCATGAAGTCTGGCGTGAATTTGCCGTTTTCTTCTTTCCAGTCTGTCGGCATTCCCTCATATGAACCGAGTGTTTTAAATGCCCCATAAATCAAATCGTTCCGATCCGTAAAGCCAATTGTATCCGCTTTTCCGTTTTGATTCGGATCTTTTTCAGTAAAAGCTTTAGCTACCTCATAAAGATCATCCAATGTTTTTGGTGTATCCAAATTTAAATTTTCAAGCCAATCCTTTCGAATGACAATTCCTTGTCTTGAAAGTGGTCTCTCTCTATAAATGCCATAAAGCTTACCGTCTATAGAGGCGTTTTTATTAATCAGTTCGTTCATCTTACTTAAATTTGGATAATCCTTTAAATACGGACCGACTTCCCAGAACATGCCTGATCTGAACGCATTAATAGCAGACGAATTCTTAATGTCTTGAATCGTGACAATCTGCGGCAGATTCCCTGCGGCAAGTGCGGAATTTAAACGGTCTTCCTTCACGGCATCAGGCACCCATGTAATATCAAGCTCTGTATTTGTGAGCTTCTCAATCTCTTTTATGACGGAATCCTTCGGCGGCTGCTGATGATACAAAATAGCCATCCAGGTCAGCTTTACCTTTTTATCTAAATCAACCTTTTCATCTGATGAACTTGTTCCTTTGCTTGAACATGCGGATAGAATACCGCTTGCTGTAAATAACAGGACAAACGCAATCAACCATAATTTCTTTCTCCCCATAAGATCCCTCCGTTGTTCCATCTTTTTAACCTTTTACAGAACCTAGTAATGCCCCTTTGTTAAAATGCTTTTGAATAAATGGATAGACAAGCAGAACTGGAATGGTCGCTACCACAATGACAGCCATTTTAATCGTTTGGTCTGGCGGTGGTGTGGATGATCCCATATCCGACATATCTCCCTGCATTCCGCTTGAGACAATGACAATCTGCCTTAGCAGCACCTGAATCGGCCATTTCACTGAATCATTTAAATACAGGATGGCGGTCATGTACGTATTCCAATACGTCACGGCATAAAAAAGTGAAATGGTCGCAATAGCTGGCAAAGAAAGTGGCAGCACAATTTTAAAGAAAATCCCTAAATCGTTACAGCCATCCATCTTCGCTGATTCCTCAAGGCTTGCCGGGATGTTTTGAAAGAAGTTTTTCAAAATGATCAAATTGAACGCATTGATCGCAACCGGTAGAATAAGTGACCAATAGGTATCAAGCAGACCAAGTGTTTTCACCACAATAAACGTCGGAATCATACCTCCACTAAACAACATCGTGAAGACAACGAGAAACATCAATGTTCTCCGGCCTTTTAGCTCCTGACGAGACAGCCCATATGCCATGAGTGAGGACAAAAACATGCTGACAGCTGTTCCAACGAGCGTCACAAGAATGGACACAATAAGGCTACGATACACAATATCCGTAGAGAAAATATATCGATAGGCCTCTAAAGAAAACGTGGTCGGGAACAAGATAAACTTCTTCGTGATGACCTCTTCTACTGTAGCAAAAGAGGCTGCAATGACATGGATGAACGGAAGCACACATATTAATGCGAACATGAGTAGAAAAGAGTAATTAAATAAGTTGAACAATCGGCCTTTAATAGAACGATCTATGTTCATCACGCCCTTTCTTTGAAAGCGTTATCATTTCGTCCGAAAATAAGCTGCAGCCTGTGACGATATCGTGATTAAAATGTAACAAACGGAGGAAGAAAGCGTCTATAATCATCTTGACAGACCAACTGGATGGATCATGTCAATCGTGCTTTTATGCTCATGAAACAAAAGAATAAGATCATCAGCTAATGACATGATTATGCCCTATGCCTGATCATTTTCTTCTAGGATTTCCGTCGTATTCACATCAGGTCTGTAGCCTAACTCCTGCTTTATTTTTTCCGTAGACCAGGGCTTTTCTTC
This sequence comes from Bacillus sp. YBWC18, assembly GCF_002998775.1. NCBI lineage: Bacteria > Bacillati > Bacillota > Bacilli > Caryophanales > Bacillaceae > Bacillus > Bacillus sp. YBWC18. The sequence goes on from NZ_PVRI01000002.1 coordinate 566,222, forward strand.
GTTTTCTGATACGGCATAATATGTCCCAAAGGGGACGGTCGTTTCAATCGCTGCCTTTGTCATCCCTATAAGATCTTCATGTGACAGAAGTGTTCGTTTCGTTCTTCGTTTCTTGTGTAATGCCTCCATCTCATCCGTCACAACCGTTCCAATCCGTAAATTGATAACAGACATCCCCGTTTGATCGTGGAACAAACGGCCTAGCTGTTCTGAAGCAAATTTTAAAATACCATAGACATTTTTAGTCGCTGGCACATCGTCTGTTGTAATATTTCGCCCTAGTAAGGAGCGGCCATCCTCTTCATAACGATCGGTCACATGATTGCTGCTTGCAAAAATGACTTTTCGTATGCCGAGACGTGCAGCTGACCGAAACATATAATAGGAGCTCCTCCAAAAAATATCATTCATTTTTTCAAACTCCTCAAGATTCATCACATCATGCGTCATATCCATGTTTAAAAGGTGCATGATGACATCTGTATCTCTCGGAATCGCCTCATATAATTCCTGTTCATTCGCTGCATCTGCTAAAATGGCTCCTTTTACACAGCTCGTTTGATCAATGATGGTGATTTCGTACTCAGAAGAGAGCGCTTTTGTTAAAATACGGCCTATCACACCGCATCCGCCAATGATCGTGATCTTTTTCATCTGTTTCCTCCTTTCTATTGACGTAGTATGTCCAAGCCTTTATGGGTTACAGCCATTTTTTCAAAAATCGTGTGGCCTCGTGACGCATAGCGGCTGTTTCAAAATGACCTGCATGAAGACCAACAAGCTGATACCGTTCTTTCAATGAAGCAGCTTGATAGGTTTGGCTCAATTCCTTTTGAATGCGTGCGACGCCTTCAGCTGGCGTGAGCGGATCAAGTTTTCCAACTAGGCTTAAATGCGGCCTTGGAAAAATCATTTTCTGAATTTCAGCTGCTGTAAAGTGCTTTGCTAAGCTTGGTACATAGTAATAAAAGCCATGCCTGTCTAAATTGTTCGTTTCAATTAATGTGTGATGATCGACCTGTGCGCAAAGATCAATACACACACTGACCCTCTCATCAAGCGCAGCAGTCCACCAGGAAAGAAGCCCTCCCATTGACATTCCAAAAACAGCTAACCGGTCCGGCAGCACATCAGATCGAGACAGCACATAATCAATCGCACACATGCTTTCATACAGCATCATACCCCACATCACTTTTCCTGTTAAAAGCATCTCCTTAAAAATTTCACTTTCTGTTCTTCCTCTTCTCTCACCAAACCCTGCATGATCGATAGCCAGGACACTATAGCCTTTTGATGTGAACTCTTTCGCATATGAAGGCGCTTGCAAATAATGAGCACCTTTGATCAGTTCTTCCTTCCCATCCACGTAGTTCCCGCCATGAGAGTGCTGGAACAGCACAACAGGTCTTTTTTTCACCGTATCCTTTGGCTTTACAAAATAAGCGGGCACTTCCTCTACACCATGAATCGAAAGAATGAGTGTTTCGACTACATACGATTCACGTTCCTCGATCTTTAACGTATATGCCTCCACGCGATGGCGTTCTGGCATTTCTCCTAACAGACTGAGCAGTTGTTCACGTTTGATTTCCTTTTCCATTGACGTCACTCCTCATTTTCTTGATCACCTGTTAAAATACGAGGTCGATGAAGTAATCACCTTGTTTTCGACAAAATTATGTCCCGGGAAATAAAGAACACCCACCGGTTCATACCGATGGGTGTCATCATTAGTTCGCAACAATATTGACAAGCTTCCCAGGAACCGCAATCACTTTGCGAATGGTTTTCCCTTCAAGCTGTTCTTTTACGCGTGCATCATTTTTCGCAAGCTCTTCTAACTGTTCTTTTGTTGCATCAGCAGGAACGGTTAATTTTGCTTTCACTTTTCCATTCAACTGTACGACAATTTCTACTTCATCGTCGACAAGCTTTGACTCGTCATATTGCGGCCATGCTTCATAAGAAATAGACCCTTCATGACCAAGTTTATTCCAAAGCTCTTCCGCTAAATGCGGTGCAATTGGAGAAAGAAGTTTCACAAAGCCTTCTGCATATTCTTTCGGCAGTGTATCAGCCTTGTAGGCATCATTGATAAACACCATTAATTGTGAGATCCCTGTATTGAAGCGCAGGCCTTCATAATGGTCCGTTACCTTCATCACGGTTTCATGATAGCTGCGTTCTAATGCGCCTCCAGTTTGCTCCGTCACTTTATCACTGATTGTGCCATCTTCATTTGTGAATAGACGCCATACACGATCAAGGAAACGGCGAGCACCATCAAGTCCTGTTTCAGACCAAGCGATTGATGCATCTAAAGGTCCCATGAACATTTCATAAAGTCGTAATGTATCCGCACCATGAGATTCTACGATATCATCTGGATTGACAACGTTCCCTTTTGATTTACTCATTTTTTCATTATTTTCTCCAAGAATCATTCCTTGGTTGAACAATTTCATGAAAGGTTCTTTTGTAGGAACAACACCGATATCATACAAGAACTTATGCCAGAAGCGCGCATATAGAAGATGCAGTACAGCATGTTCTGCTCCGCCGATATATACATCAACAGGAAGCCATTTCTTTAGCTTCTCAGGAGATGCAAGCTTTTCTGAGTTATGCGGGTCAATATAACGTAAGAAATACCAGCAGCTGCCTGCCCATTGCGGCATTGTATTGGTTTCACGGCGTCCTTTTTTACCTGTTACAGGATCTACAACCTCAACCCACTCTTTGATATTGGCTAAAGGTGATTCACCTGTACCACTTGGCTTAATCTCAGTGGTTTTAGGCAAAATCAGTGGAAGCTCTTCCTCTGAAACGGCTGAAGAAGTTCCGTCCTCCCAATGAATAATTGGAATTGGCTCACCCCAGTAACGCTGGCGGCTAAATAGCCAGTCTCTTAAACGATATGTGACTTTCTTTTCGCCTTTTTGATGTTCTTCAAGCCATGCAATGGTTTTTTCAATCGCTTCTTCTTTTCCTAATCCATTGAGGAAATCAGAGTTAATGTGTTTTCCATCACCTGTGTAAGCTTCTTTTTCAATGTCTCCGCCTTCTACAACTTCCTTGATTGGAAGATCAAATGTTTTGGCGAATTCATAGTCACGCTCATCATGGGCAGGTACCGCCATAATCGCGCCTGTTCCATAAGTAGCCAGCACGTAATCTGCAATCCAGATCGGCATCTTTTCACCATTTAATGGATTGATGGCATAAGCGCCTGTGAAAATACCCGTCTTCGTTTTTGCAAGATCTGTCCGCTCTAAGTCGCTCTTTGATTGAATTTCTTTGATATATGCTTCGACTGCTTCTTTTTGAGCAGCTGTTGTAATTTTTTCAACAAGTGCATGTTCTGGTGCAAGTACCGCATATGTTGCACCAAATAATGTATCCGGACGCGTTGTGAAAACAGTAAACTGTTCGTCATGTCCTTCTACTTCGAAATGAACGTGTGCACCTTCTGAACGTCCGATCCAGTTACGCTGCATATCTTTGATGCTTTCAGGCCAATCAATGTCTTCTAAATCTTCTAACAGCCTGTCCGCATATGCCGTAATCTTCAGCATCCATTGCTTCATCGGACGTCTTTCAACTGGATGCCCTCCGCGTTCACTTTTTCCATCAATGACTTCTTCATTTGCAAGAACTGTACCAAGCGCCGGGCACCAGTTCACTGGTACTTCATCGATATACGCCAATCCCTTTTCGTACAATTTCAAGAAAATCCATTGTGTCCATTTATAATAATTCGGATCAGTCGTGTTGATTTCTCGATCCCAATCATATGAGAATCCTAGTGATTGAATTTGGCGGCGGAAGTTATTGATGTTCTCTTCTGTAAAGACCGCTGGATCATTCCCTGTATCTAGTGCATACTGTTCTGCTGGAAGACCAAATGCGTCCCATCCCATTGGATGAAGAACATCATATCCCTGCATACGTTTCATGCGTGATAAAATATCCGTTGCTGTGTAGCCCTCAGGGTGCCCGACATGAAGCCCTGCTCCTGATGGGTATGGAAACATATCAAGCGCATAGAACTTTGGTTTATCTTCCGAGTCAGATGTGGCGAATGTTTTATGTGTCAGCCAATAATCCTGCCACTTCTTTTCAATTTCCCGATGCTGAAAACTCAATGTGAAAACCTCCTTTAATATGTACGGCTGTATCTGCTCAGATGACCACTGCAAGAATTCAGATTTTTCTAAAATCAACAAAAAACCCTCATCCCTGGAAAGGGACGAGAGATTTTTTGGTTCCCGCGGTACCACCCTTGTTAGCGTCACTTTCTGTTTGTACGCTCACTTAATATCTTTAACGCAGACATGCGACAGAAGCTTTAACGCAACTGCAACTCTGAGGCGAGTTCAGAAGCAGATTTGATTGACTTTCACCAGCCGTCAATTCTCTAAAGACAAATACTGCTTTCCTACTACTCCTCTTCACTGTTCTTATCGTAACCGTCATCTAAGTAGTATTTTATAGAATTATGATCATAAGTGCAAGCAGGTTTGTATACAATGGGAATGTACCCTAGATCAGGGTAAAGTAGAGGATATTATTCGTGTGGAGATCGGTTATGACGGTTGGAGTCTGCATCCTGTGAACGCTGTTCTCTTACAAAATCAAAGCTTCGCAGAACTGCTTCTCCTCCGTAACCTGAAATAATTGATAAGATGACCAAGTGCAGACTAGAATCGGGATTTGAGGATAAGACAAGCAGTGTAGCGGCAATCATCCCAACGAGCCAATCTTCAATAAACCCTAAATAAATAAACTTTTTTGTCATTCTGGGCTTCTCTAGCCTGCCTTTTTTCTTTACGTGACCGAGAATGCCCATGACCCCTCCAATGGCGCAAGCAATAATGACTTGTTGCAGCATTTTCATCACCTTCCTAAAGCCCTTAGAATAGTAAAGCGACTTCAGGCTGTCCAGCCCCCTGTAATGCCATTCTGCTGTTCCGTCATAATCCATGTAAAAGGTCTATTCTCTCTAACGAAGAAAAAAAGCTTGTTTCTTCCATTATATGTGAATGACCCAAAAACAATCTTGATGCATTGGAATCATTTTTGCCTAATCCATATTAACTATTTTTGTCATTTTATGAATTATGAGCAATTGATTCCTTCTTTTTCTAAAGAAAAGTCTCTCTACTTACTATATTCTAATGGAGGACAAACTATGATGACAAATTTAACAAAGCCATTGCAATCATTGAAACAGAACATATGTTATGTTACTTTAGTAAGGAATACCTTTGGTTGAAAAGACAGCCATTTGATATGTCTGCTAGTAGCAGCAAAGGAGGGTAATATGGTCAGCTCGAACATCTTCGGCTTGCAAAAACAGCTTGAACTCATAAAAAAAGCGCTAGATCATGCGCGGATCGGTGTTGTCATTACAGACCCTTCTTTAGAGGATAACCCTATCATTTATGTGAACCATGGCTTTACACACATGACTGGATACAAACCAGATGAGATTCTTGGGCGTAATTGTCGATTCCTTCAAGGAAAAGACACAGATCAAGAGCAGCTTGATTTAATACGTCATGGAATACAGAATAAAATACCTATTACCACACAGCTAAAAAATTATAAAAAAGACGGTACTTTTTTTTGGAATGAACTCAATATAGATCCTCTATACATTGAACAAGATGATAAAACATTTTTCATTGGCTTTCAAAAGGATATTACGAAACAGAAAGAATATGAACAACTCCTAGAAGATTCCTTACAGGAAGTCACCTCTCTTTCGACGCCAATCGTCCCAATCAAAAATGGTGTATCTGCTCTACCACTCATTGGAAAACTATCTGAAGAACGCTTTGATGCCATTGTTGCGAAGTTAACTTGTATATTAGATGATTCAAAGGATGATTATTTAATTGTCGATCTTTCTGGCTTAATCGATGTCGATGATTCCGTTGCAGGACGCATTTTCAAGCTGCATCATCTTCTCAGTTTAACTGGAACCGAACTGATCATCACAGGGATCAAACCGCAGCTTGCGATGAAAATGAAAGACTTGGATACAGATTTCCAGGATACGATCACATATTTGACGGTTAAGGAAGCAATCAAAGGATTAACATTAGCTGAAAACCCTGTGTAAACAGGGCTTTTTTAGTTAAACCGCCCCTAAAAATGGAAAAATGAGGTATGATAGGAGTAAATAAAGATTTAGGGGGGCTTCTAGATGATGATGTTACTCATCATAGGTCTTTTGTGTGTTTGTTTCGCCATAGGATATGCCGTCAATTTCTTATTACTCAAACACCAGAACGAGCATATCTTTTCAAAGAAACTATTTTATCCTTTTTTGATCTTCGGTCTCGTCTTTTCCATTATGTCATTACCGTTTGCTGCCACAGATGCACCGAAGGCACAAGCAGATCCATCTTCAGAACAGCTGTTAAAGGATCAAAAGCAGCTCACATCTGACATAACGCACTTAAAAGCTGATAAAGAGGAGCTTACCGCCTCTTTAGAGGACGCAACAAAGGATAAAGAAAAACTAGCTAAAAAGCTAGAAACCATCACCTCAGAAAAAGAAACAGTCAAAAAGCAAGAAAAGACCATTCAAGTGCTTGAAGAGAAAATAGACAAGCTTGCCTCAAGCAATGAAACACTCAAAAAAGAGAACAAGAAAAGCAGCAGCGATACGAAGTCTTCCACTGTTCAGCGCTCCGCTCCTAAAGATGAAGGAAAAAGTACAGGCGGTCATGAATCGCAGAAGGAAACAAAAAAAGAATCAGCAGCCTGTAACATCAAAGGAAGTGTCAATGGCATTTATCACACACCGAGCAGCAGATACTACTCTAGAACAAAAAATGTAACCAAAATGTTCTGCTCCGTAGAAGAGGCAGAACGTGCAGGGTACCGGGCACCTAAGCAATAGCCATGTGTCACAAAAAAAAGAACCTCCTGTCAGCCCAATCGGGTGTCTTAGGAGGTTCTTTTTTTAGATTTCTCTTCTTAATGCTGCTAATACATTCGTTTTTGTTGCTTTACGTGCTGGGTTAAGCCCTGAAAGGATCGCTACCCCTGCGCTAATCACTGTTGCTGTGATCACAAGGCTGAGCGGAATATAGGAGAAGGTGATCGAGAATTGATCGCTTGACCCTCCCTCTGACATGGACGACAAAATGGCTGGAATGATTAAATTGACGGCGAAACTAATGATATATGAGATGATAATACCGATGATCGACCCAATCACCCCAATATAAGCACTTTCCATGAGGAACATTCGCTTGATAATCGATGGATTCGCACCAATGGCTTTCATAATCCCAATCTCTTGTGTTCGCTCTGTTACTGCCATTGTCATCGTATTAAAAATACCAATTGCAGAAATAATGACTGCGATACAGCCGACAAAAATGAGTCCAATTTTGAAGACAGTAAAGAACATATCCATACCTTCGAGCTGATTCGTCACAGAGATGACTTGGTAGCCCTCATCTGTCAGCTTATTCGTGAGTGCACCGACATTGTCGAATTTATCTGCATAGACAGAGGTCATTTTCTCGACATTTCCTGCTTCAGGAGATAGATCAAGTATTTGACCAAATTCCTTTTCATACGCATTCGGAATGAGAATTTTATGATCCTGCTGCCACTCCAAATTTGGCTTTTTCATGACTCCTACTACACGGAAATCAAATGTTTTTTCTTTGACGACTTCATTTTCTTTGTTGAGTTTTGGTACCTTGATTTGAATCACTTTATTTAAAATATCTTTCGTGTAGCCTTTTGGCTCTTTTGGTTCTTCTTCACCGTTTGACGTTTGATTTAATTCTTTTTCATAGGCTTTGCGCTCTTTTTTTGTCCACAGTTGTTCTGCCATATGGTACCCAACCACAATTTCGTTTGCTGATGTTGGGACTTTCCCTCTGTCTAGTTCAAGCCCTGCTTCTTTTTCCTCTTTCATATCGGTCAGAGCAGCCTGCGTTTCACTTGAGCGGTCATCGAGCTCGACGTTAACCGATGGATTGATCGCTGTTCTTGAGACGACAGATTTCACATGATCATATTTCTTTAAATCATCAACCTTGACGTCACCTTTTTCCTTGCCTAACACTTTCACTTCTGTGATGATTTGCTGTTTCATGATTTCATCTTGCGCCGATTTTTGCAAACCAAAACCGACAGATGCTAGAACGATTAAGAAAGAGCATGCCATTGTCGTCGCAAGAATGGTCATAAACACACGCAATCTATTTTTCTTCATGTTTCTTCTAATGAATTTGACCTGATCTCTAAATTTCAATGGTCTTTTCCCCTTTCTTTAATACACCATCATGAAGCTGGAACGTTGTATCTGCGATTGAAGCGACTTCATCGTCATGTGTAATGATGACAAACGTGATTCCTTTTTCACGATTGAGCTGCTGGATAAATGCTAAGATTTCTCCTTCGGTTTCTGAATCTAGACTGCCTGTTGGTTCATCCGCTAAAATAATAGATGGATTTAAAATCAAGGCTCTTGCAATACTCACACGCTGCTGCTGCCCGCCGGACAACTCATTCGGGTAATGCCCTGCATGATGTTCGAGGCCTACTCGCTTCAGCATTTCTTTTACTTTCGCCTTTCGTTCAGACGGCTTCACACCTTTTAAAGTGAGCGGAAGTTCAACATTTTCATACGTCGTTAAGCTCCCGATCAATTGAAAGCTTTGAAAGATAAAGCCAAAGTGATCTAAGCGGAAGTCCGCCCATTCTCTTTCATTAAAACCGGTCACATCGGTTCCATCAATGACAATTTGTCCGCTCGTTGGCGTAATATATCCTGAAATTAAGTTCAATAGGGTAGATTTCCCCGAACCACTCCGTCCCACAATACAAGCAATATCGCCTCTTTTGATGGATAGGTCAATCCCTTTCAGCACAGGAATCTCATTCTCTCTGCCCTTTTTACCAATTTTAAACACATGATCTAACGCTTGAACCTGAATCATCTCTACTCCCCTACTCTCTGTTTATCTTTTTCGATATATTAAGAAATAACTCGTTAGTGCGCCTACAGCACCGCCGATTATCATGCCAGCGATATAACCAAACATGGAATTGTCTGAGGAGAATCCACCCCAGCCAAAACCTAAAACACCAAAAGCAATGACCATAATTTGAATAGGCCGATCCATTTTTGGGTAAAGGAAAAAACGGCCACTTCGTTCAATTGGATGTTTGATGAAGCTAAACAAACCAATGAAATAAAATAAAATCATCATGACAATTGGTACGATGAATTCTTCACCGCTGAACCAAATCGTATATTCATACTGATTAAATTCAGCAATATAAGTGATTGGAGAAATTGCCAAGATAATATGATTAAGCCACTGATCAACCCACTCCCCATTTGTTCTCAATATAAATTCTAAATGAACCAATGGTAGACCAATTAGTAAAAAAGGTAAAATGGCTGTACTGAATGCAACGATTGCTTGGGCAATTGCACTTCCTGTTAAAGTGCCTGCTGCAAAAAACAGGGCATATATCATCAAGGATGACACCAAAGCATATAAATACATACTGTTAAATCCAGGTGTCTCATCAGGTTTGATGCCTAATATAAGTAAGTAAGTTAAGGCATATGAGAATGCATGAATGAGTGCAATGATCCCGGCACCCAAGAAAAATTTTGTCTGATAGATGGTACTTCTACTAAAAGGCAAGGCTAAGGTGAAATCCATTTGCCCTTTATTTCTCTCAAAGCCAAGCTGAATTATGGCAAAAAGGATTCCCATTAACCATGAAAGAGCGAGAAAAGCATCTTTCTTAAAACTATAGGAAAAATGTGATGTATCCAAAATACATGTGGGATCCTTTAAACATGTTTGAAAGGATGAATATCCCATTAGGAGGGATAAGGGCGTCGCAAGCGCCGCAACCAGCATCACTAAAATAAATGTCAGCTCTGATTGCTTCCACTCCTTATATAATAATTGCCGCTTTACCATCTCCGTTTCCCTCCAAACTTTGCAATGAATACTTCTTCTAAATTCACAGGCAGTTCATTCCATACTTTTGGCTGCAGCGACTTCAAGTACTCTTTAGCCTCTACATCGGTTTTAAGAACAAGCGCTGTATAAAAAATGCCCGCTTGATCTAATATAGCAACGCCATTTTTCCGTATACTCAAGTTCATATCTTCTTCAAAAGCCATCTGTATTTTGACATAATCATTCTTTAACTCATCTAGATCCATGACACTTGTAAGCTGATTTCCTTCTAAAAACCCGATTCGGTTACACATACGCTCAATATCCTCTAATCGGTGCGATGTAATGAGAATCGATGTTTCACGTTCCGCTACCTCGTCGATCATGAGCTGAAGAACATCATTTCTTGTGACGGCATCAATTCCATCTGTCGGTTCATCTAACAAAATCACCGCTGGCTTGATCGCAAAGCTTAAAATTAATGACAGCTGTTTTTTTAACCCTGTCGATAGTTCACGATATTTCACTTTTTCCGGAATTTCATAGCGGTTCACAAGCTCATTGGCATATGTCACGTCAAACTTCGGATAAATATGCTTTAACAGCTGGACAAGCTGTCCGTAATTGTATCTGTCAAAGTAGGGATTTACGACTGGCATATACACAATATTTTGCTTCACTAACGGGTGGTCTTTCACAAGCACGTCTTTAAAATAAATCTCTCCTTCATCTGGAAGAAGAATTTGCTGAATCAAGCGGAGAAGTGTTGTTTTTCCTGAGCCATTCCTGCCAAGCAGACCGAAGATCTCACCTTCGCCTATTTTGAAGGAAACGTTACTGAGTACTTCACGTCCATTTAATGTCTTTGATACATTTCTAACCTCAATCAACTTGTTTTCCTCCCTCAAGACTTGAGCCGATCTCTTCTATCCATTCCTTCAGTTGTTGAATATCAATACCGGCATAATGAGCTTCTATAATGAGTTGTTTTAATTGCTCCTTCATCTCCAACACCTTCCCTTCATTCAGCTTTAACTGAGCCCCTTCTGTTACATACGTACCGCGGCCTCTTAGTGTTTCAATAATCCCTTCCCGCTCAAGCTCTTTATATGCTTTACTGACGGTGTTTGGGTTGGCGATGATAATGGTGGCGAGCTCTCTGACAGAGGGCAGTTTGTCACCAGGTTTCATTACACCTTTTAGACATAAAATTTTGAGTTGCTCAATGATTTGTTCATATAATGGCGCAGCGCTTCGTGGATCTATTTGAATCATGATGGCTCCCTCTTTCCTCATTCATGCTTTTGCAGTCCTATCGCTTGTTCATGCCCTTGCATTAAAGGGATTGAATTAGGTATCAAATCTTTTTGAACTTCAAAACCAATGAAAACGAGAACGAAAAAAAATGTACATGCTAACGCAACAGCCAGCACCATCCACTTCAAATTGATTGGTTTTTTTTCTTTTTTCATGGTTGAACACCTTTCTTCACTTTTTAAGTGTCTTTAGTGTATTAGTTGTTGTAGTACACTTAACACAATAAAGACACTCAGCCAAAAAGTCAATAGCCTTTTAAAAAATAAAAAACAGATCCTTAAAAAAAGGATCTGTTCATCATTCGTTGTCGTAAGAAATACCTAAAATCATTTGATTTTGCAAGCTTTGAATTTGAACACGCGCCCTGTCTAATCGCTCTCTTTGCTGGTCATTGGCGACATCTTTTAATTTTTCTAATTCGTTCACCGCATCTTCAAGCATAAGCTGCGCCTTAGAAAATTCGTCCTCATTATAATGCTCTTGGCGTAAGTTCAAATCAAATTGCTCATTTGCAAACTCAAGGGTTTCAGTACTTTTTTGGATAAATTCATCGATCGACTGCCTTGTTGCCATCTTGCATTCCCTCCATTTCATCATTGCTCCCGCCTATTTTGCCCACGTAAAGCTTTTTCACTAAAGAAAATGTTGGACAGATTCAATTGTCCTCCTTCATGATTTTTGTTAAACTTTAAGGATGCCTATTATTACGCAAGGAGGTTACTGACTTGGATCAGCATAACCCTTTTTTATATTCAAACAGCGAAAAACGCTATCACACATGGAACTATCATTTGCGAGAGCACTTTGGTCATAAAGTATTTAAAGTGGCCTTAGACGGCGGCTTTGACTGCCCAAACCGTGATGGTACTGTAGCCCACGGAGGCTGTACATTTTGCAGTGCAGCTGGGTCTGGTGATTTTGCAGGAAACCGGGCTGATGATCTCATCACTCAATTTAACGAAATCAAAGACCGGATGCACACAAAATGGAAAGACGGAAAATATATGGCGTATTTTCAAGCGTATACAAACACACACGCCCCGCTTCCTGTTCTAAAAGAAAAATTTGAAACCGTCATGAATCTGGATGGAGTGGTTGGTTTATCTATTGCGACAAGACCTGACTGCCTGCCAGATGACGTGGTGGAGTATTTAGCCGAATTAAATGAGCGCACTTATCTCTGGGTAGAGCTTGGTCTTCAAACGGTTCATGAACGTACAGCGATGCTCATTAACCGTGCCCATGATTATGAATGCTACGTAGAAGGTGTAGAAAAACTGCGAAAACACGGAATTCGTGTCTGCTCGCATATCATCAACGGACTGCCTCTAGAAAACCGGGACATGATGATGGAAACAGCAAAAGCTGTCGCAGATTTAGATGTGCAAGGAATTAAAATTCATTTACTTCACCTTTTAAAAGGAACCCCAATGGTCAAGCAATACGAAAAAGGCAAATTGGAGTTTCTAAGCCAGGAAGAATATGTTCAGCTTGTTTGTGATCAACTGGAGATCCTGCCGCCAGAAATGATTATTCACCGCATTACAGGGGATGGCCCAATTGAATTAATGGTTGGTCCGATGTGGAGTGTAAACAAGTGGGAAGTACTAAATGCCATTAATGCTGAGCTCGAAAGACGTAACAGCTACCAAGGCAAACGTTTCGTCAGATTGGAAGAAGCAGCCAAATGATTTTGAAACGCATGCTCCCTTTTAGTAAAGAGCTGTTAGAACGGGCTTGTCAAAAAGGCGATGTCGTCATTGATGCAACGATGGGAAATGGCCATGATACACTCTATTTAGCTGATCTTGTAGGTCATGATGGACAAGTTTTCGCATTCGACGTACAAGAAGAAGCCATACAACAGACGCGCAAAAGGCTTGGCGAGGGATATCCTTCTGTTCATCTGATTCACGATGGTCATGAAAAACTGGCTCAACACTTGCCAAGAGATGTTTATGGGCATATCTCTGGTGCGGTGTTTAACCTTGGGTACCTGCCCGGAGGCGATAAAGCCGTCACTACTCAGGCCCATACAACCATTGAAGCCATTGAGCAGCTCCTCGACTGGCTTAAACCCGGAGGTCTGATCGTCCTTGTGATTTACCATGGACACTCCGAAGGAAAAAGAGAAAAAGAAGTACTTCTCGACTATTGCAGATCACTTCCTCATGAAGAGGTACAAGTTTTATCATATCAATACATGAATATTCAAAACGACCCGCCTTTTGTGGTCGCCATTGAAAAAAAGCTCAAATCCATTAGGATTTGAGCTTTTTATGAGGATTTCATCCAAGGCATTTTCTGATAGGTCCGATAGGCTCTTCCGTTGATATAGAAAAAGAATGATGTTTTCCCGCTTGATTTGATCAGCCGTTTTGCCAGCTTATTCATCTCTTTTTGGGCTGTCACTTTTTCATCGGACAAATAGACTGCCAGTAACCCTCTGTTAATCAATTTGTGAAAGTTTTCGTGCGGAATGCCTTTCAGCTGCTCATCCGCTTTTTCAATAAAATGCTGAAGTCTATCCATCATCTCATGATGAGAGGCATAGTAGGAGCAAAAGTTCAGATCTCCCCCAAGCCGGTCTTCTTCTTGGTCAATTAAATAATCAAGTAAAATGTGCAGACCTTGGATATAAGGGAAATAGCTTTCGTATATTTGCTTCGCCTGCTTTTCTGTAAAATCCGGCTGCAGCGCATACGCCACAAGACAGAAAATCCCTAACGTTGATCCTGCACAAGCTGAAAATTCATACCATTCCATCTTAGGCAAATCCTTTTCATACTGGCGAAACCACGATTCTAGCCGCGGGACCCGCTCATGAGGAACGACGTGTTTATGTACTTGCAAATCACTGTAGTAATCACAAAGCGTGTGTAAATATGGCTGAATGATTGGATAATGCTCAAGGCGCGTAAGCACGTCTTGGCATGTGCGGACAAGCGCATGTAAATACCCATGATCCTCTTGATCATCACGGAATTGATAGTACGGCTTGAGCTCAGCATGAATATCAAGCGCATCTCTCATCGCTTGATGCAGCATATGAAAATCTTTTGGATCCAGCGACGTGCTGCGGTCACATAGGTTATCTAAGTAATCACTGATGGTTTGATACGCCACAATGAATTCAATACACGTTTCTTTCGCCTCACCTGCTAGAAGAGATAAAATGCCTCCGCCTTCACAGTGAAAGGTTTTACTAGATATGCTCGCTAGTGCCTGCGTTCGCAGTTCTTCATTTTCAATCATTTCTGCATGAGCCCGCCACTTTTTCAGCTCCTGATGAACAAGCGGAAAAATATCTTTATACACCTTTGTCATCAGTGCAAAAGGACGCTCTGGTACTGACAAATCAATCCACCCCCAACTTAAAGCTCACCATCAAATATATTGATCTGTAAAGGCTCTTGCTGCCTTAAACACATCTTCTCTTTCCGGTTCATTAAAAATTTCGTGATACAGTTCTTCCCATTCACGGTATGATTTATTGGTTGATTCAATGCCATTGAACCATTTGATCACCCTCGTTTTATCCACGATCTTATCATCGCCCGCCTGCATTAAAAGGAGCGGAATCGATTTAAAGACATTCGTTGGCTGCATGGCCGCATCAATATTTTTGATCAGCTCTCGGTACCAGCGAACCGACACCTTTGTTACGTAAAGAGAATCATTTGAGTCTGCCTCAATCACAGCCTGATTCCGTGTGGCTAGTTCAATCGACAGCCCTGACTCGACTTTAAAGGACGGTGCCAGCACATTTAGACCTTTTGATGCAAAATCCATTAGCTTCTTCGGTTTAAATTGCAGACCTAAACAAGGTGATGATAAAATAAGGCCATCAATCTTCGTATGGGTATACTGCTTGATCCACTCAATTGAAATGAGTCCACCCATACTGTGTCCAAGTAAAAAAGTAGGAAGCCTGAATGATTTCGCATGTTCGATCCATTCATCTATTGTATCAATGTATTCCTGAAACGAGCGAATGTGGCCGCGCGCACGTGTCGATGTCCCTTGCCCAGGGAGGTCACCCATAACGACGTGATAGCCTGCATTTCGCCACATTTCGATCAGCCATTTATATCGGCCGTGATATTCACTCGCACCATGTACAATTACAATTGTACCAACTGGTCTTTCAGCATGCCAAGTCCACAAAGTAAACACCTCACAAATGTTGTATTAAGAAAGGAAGTCGAAAAAGTGATTTATCCATATCATCAGTTTACACCTGAGATTCATGAATCGGTCTTTGTCGCAGATAACGTCACCATTACTGGTGATGTCACGATTGGAGAATATTCGAGCGTGTGGTTTCAAACCGTCATCAGAGGCGATGTCGCTCCTGTGAGAATTGGAAAAAACGTCAATATTCAAGATTTATCCTGTCTGCATCAAAGTCCTGGAAAAACACTTCTTATAGAAGATGGTGCTACCATTGGACACCAAGTCACATTACATAGCTCAATCATTCGAAAAAATGCCCTCATTGGTATGGGGTCCATCATTCTCGATGGTGCAGAAATTGGCGAAGGTGCCTTTATCGGTGCAGGTAGTCTTGTCCCTCAAGGAAAGGTTATTCCAAAAGGATCACTCGCTTTTGGCCGTCCAGCCAAGGTCGTCCGTCAGTTAACAGATGAAGATATCCAAGACATGGACAGAATCCGTAGAGAATATGTAGAAAAAGGACAATACTATCGTTCCCTTTTATCCCGTTAACATCATACGTGTATCTTCACTTTATCATGTTTTTTTCAGGATATTAAGCAATAACTATGAACCGCTTGTTATTTTACCCTTTTCCACTGCTTTCTATCATGACAAAAAAGGTTTTCAGCACAAAGCTGAAAACCTTTTTTCATTAACTAAAGATGACTTCTTTCGGTTGATGATTCAACTGCTCTGGATCAATGCTGCGCTCCACATAAATGCTGTGCCAGATCATAAAGATGAGGACGGTCCAAATCTTACGGCTATGATCTGCTTTGCCAGCACAATGCTCATTTAATAAATCAAGCACATATTGCTTGTTAATGTATTCATCTGTTTGACTGTTTTTGATGATGTCTTTCGCCCAAGCATTCATCTCATTTTTCAGCCAATGACGAATTGGCACAGGGAAACCAAGCTTTTTACGGTTTAACACATGGTCAGGCACAATGCCTTCTGCTGCTTTACGCAATAAATATTTCGTTGTGCCATCTTTTGTTTTCAGCTCTTCTGGAATTTTAGAAGCCGCTTCAAAAACGACCTTATCAAGGAATGGAACACGAAGCTCAAGAGAATTCGCCATCGTCATCTTGTCTGCTTTCAGTAAGATGTCTCCGCGCATCCACGTATGAATATCAACATATTGCATTTTGTTAATATCACTATAGCCTGCGCTTTCCTCGAAGTATGTCTTCGTTACGTCACGATACGTGATGCTTGGATCATAATGTTTTAAGAGGTTTTTCTTCACTGGCTCTTCAAAGATTTTCGCATTACCGATATAACGTTCCTCTAATGGCGTACAGCCGCGAACGATAAAGCTCTTCCCTTTCATTCCTTCTGGCATTAATCGCGCCAGACGAAGAAGAAGCTTTTTCAGCATAGATGGTACAGATTCAAATGGTTTAAGAGAAAGAGGCTCACGGTAAATATTATATCCGCCGAACAGCTCGTCCGCTCCCTCACCTGAAAGAACAACCGTCACTTGTTTCTTCGCTTCTTTTGCCACAAAATACAATGGAATCGCCGCCGGATCAGCTAAAGGATCGTCTAAATGCCAGACAATCTTCGGAAGCTCGTTCATATATTCCTCTGGAGAAATAACGGCACTGAAGTTTTGTAAGCCTAGCTTATCAGCTGTTTCCTTCGCGACATCGACTTCACTAAAGCCATCCTGCTGGAAGCCAACAGAGAATGTCTTCAGCTCAGGGTGTAATTCCTTTGCGACAGACACGATGAAGGAAGAATCAATACCACCTGATAGGAATGAACCAACAGGTACATCACTTCTCATGTGAACTTTCACAGAATCATAGATTGCATCGCGTACTTCTTCTATTAATTTCTGTTCTTGTGTTTGTTCAGGCTTGAATTGAACCTTCCAGTATGTCTTAAATTCGATCTCCTGTCCTGGGCGTAAAATAAACTGATGACCAGGCTCAACTTTGTGCACCTTTTGATCAAGTGTATTTGGCTCAGGAACGAACTGGAACGACATGTACTGCTGCAATGAAGTCTCATCAAATAAAATGTTCTCGTTCACAGCCATCAAGCTTTTGCGTTCAGACGCAAAGTACACTTGCTCATCCATTTGTGTAAAATAAAGCGGTTTGATGCCAAAAGGATCTCTCGCGCCATATAATTGCTGCGCTTCTTTATCCCAAATTAAAAATGCAAACATGCCGCGAAGTTTAGAAGCCGCCTCTTCTTTATAATGACGGTATGTGGCAAGCAGTACTTCCGTATCAGAATCTGTGCTGAACGTATAGCCCTTTTTCACAAGCTCTTCCTTCAGCTCCACATAGTTATAAATTTCTCCGTTGAAAATAATCCAATACTTTTCATCTTCATAAGAAAGCGGCTGCTTTCCGTGCTCAACATCTATAATACTTAAACGTCTAAATCCAAATCCTACATGCTCGTCATGAAAGTAACCCTCATCATCGGGACCACGGTGAACGATGAGACGATTCATTTGTTTAATTAACTCTTCCTGCTCAGTAGTTTCGGACAATGGACGGTGATTAAATACACCAACAAACCCACACATATTATTGCCTCCACGTTATGTTATTTCTTAAAAGTAGACCTATAATTAGACAGTATTTTGTCCGATTTTGTTTCACATTTTTTCACTTTTTGTAGAATTTTTTTTAATCAAAAGGAAAACCGCTTAAAATAAGCGGTTTTCTATGTTGTTATTGTCCTAATGCTTCTTTACGAAGTGTATCGGCTTTATCCGTTTTTTCCCACGGAAGATCTAAATCATGACGGCCGAAATGTCCGTATGCAGCTGTTTGTTTATAGATCGGACGACGCAGGTCAAGCATTTTAATAATGCCAGCTGGACGAAGATCAAAGTTCGCACGAACCACTTCAATTAATTTTTCTTCAGAAGCTTTTCCTGTTCCGAATGTATCAATTGAAATCGATACAGGCTGCGCAACACCAATTGCATAAGCAAGTTGTACTTCACAAGAATCTGCAAGACCGGCAGCTACAATGTTTTTCGCTACGTAACGAGCAGCGTATGCCGCAGAACGGTCAACCTTTGTTGCGTCCTTCCCAGAGAAAGCACCGCCGCCATGACGAGCGTACCCGCCATACGTATCAACGATGATTTTACGTCCAGTTAAACCAGCATCTCCTTGAGGTCCGCCGATGACGAAACGGCCTGTTGGGTTAATAAAGTATTTTGTCTCTTCGTCAATGAGTTCGCTTGGAACCACAGGGCGGATGACATGCTCTTTTAAGTCGCTTTGAATTTGTTCAAGCGTCACTTCTGGTGCATGCTGCGTAGAAATAACCACTGTGTCAATACGAACAGGTTTATTTTGCTCATCATATTCTACTGTTACTTGTGTTTTTCCGTCTGGACGAAGATAGGCAAGTGTTTGATCCTTGCGTACTTCTGTTAAACGGAGAGATAATTTATGCGCTAGTGAAATCGGCAGCGGCATAAGCTCTTCGGTTTCGTTGTTGGCAAAACCAAACATCAATCCTTGGTCACCTGCACCGATCGCATCAAGTTCTTCTTCAGTCATTGTTCCTTCACGTGCTTCAAGCGCTTTGTCTACACCTTGCGCAATATCAGCAGACTGTTCATCAATGGATGTGAGCACTGCACATGTTTCCGCATCAAAACCATATTTCGCTCGTGTGTAGCCAATTTCCTTAATCGTGTCACGCACCGTCTTTGGAATATCGACATAAGTAGACGTTGTAATTTCTCCGCTTACTAATACGAGACCCGTTGTAACAGAAGTTTCACAGGCAACACGTGCATTTGGATCTTTCTTTAAAATTTCATCCAAAATGCTGTCTGAAATTTGATCACAGATTTTATCCGGATGTCCTTCTGTTACTGATTCTGAAGTAAATAAACGACGATTTTGACTCATAATGGCTATTTCCTCCTGTACAAGACCACATCATCCCAAGATGAGGCCTCCAATATGATACGGAACTCGTTCCCTCTTATATTTGAAAACGTTTCTATTAGAGATGTTATTGGCAATTTGTTCATATGATATCCCAAAAATAAAAAAACCATTTCCTTCATTGCGAGGAAAGGGTCTGAGATCGCATGCCTTTCACTCTTATCGCTCAAGGTGTTCTTGTACCTTGCATCAGGTTAGCACCTTGGTTTCTCAGCATATTCATGCCTTTTTCATAAGAAACCGGTTGCTGGGCTTCATCGGGCCTGTCCCTCCACCAACTCGGGATAAGAGTATCCGTTCAATAAGATATCTTATCTCAAACCCTTGCATCATGTCAATGCTTCATCAGAATTATCTCCCCTCTTTTTTCACCTCACACTTAGCATCACCAAAAAGCATATTTTCATAGCAGAAATGAAAAAACACACACAAAAACATTTAAATAGTATAGACTATTATTATGAATGTGTTATACTAATCAAAACAAACAAATTCAACGGTAAAGGAAGGGTTTTTTTTATGAACTCAGTGGATTTAAAAGAAGATTTGCAGTCATTGCTCTCATTAGAAAATACGCACCAAAATTTATCTGTTCCGAAACTTGTTGAAAAGATTTTGGCACGTGATGAAGGCGTTTTAACATCAACAGGAGCGGTCCGCGCTACAACTGGTGCCTACACAGGACGTTCACCTAAAGATAAATTTATCGTCAAAGAAGAAAGCTCTGAACATAAAATTGATTGGGGTCAAGTCAACCAGCCGATCTCTAAAGAAGCATTTGACCGTTTATATACAAAGGTTGTGTCATACTTAAAAGAACGTGATGAACTTTTCGTCTTTGAAGGATTTGCCGGCGCTGATGAAAGATACCGTATGCCAATTACAGTGGTAAACGAATTTGCATGGCACAATCTCTTTGCAAAGCAGCTATTCATCAGACCTGACGGATCAACACCTTCTTCAAACGAAAAACCATTCACCATCTTATCTGCACCGCATTTTAAAGCAGATCCTGAAACAGATGGCACAAACTCTGAAACGTTTATTATCGTTTCTTTTGAAAAACGCACCATTCTGATCGGTGGTACAGAATATGCAGGAGAGATGAAAAAGTCCATTTTCTCTGTCATGAATTACCTGCTTCCTGAGCAAGATATTTTATCCATGCACTGCTCAGCAAACGTCGGTCAAGAAGGCGATGTCGCATTATTCTTCGGCCTTTCAGGTACTGGGAAAACGACGCTTTCTGCAAGTGCAAGCCGCAAGCTGATCGGTGACGATGAACACGGCTGGTCTGGCTCAGGAGTCTTCAATATTGAGGGCGGATGCTATGCGAAATGTGTGAACTTAAGCGAAGAAAAAGAACCGCAAATCTACAAAGCCATCAGCTTCGGATCAGTTCTTGAAAATGTTGTGCTTGATGAAGAAACACGTGAAGCGGATTATGATGACACATTCTTCACTGAAAACACACGCGCTGCTTACCCAATCGAAATGATTGATAACATCGTGAAGCCAAGTATCGCAGGACACCCATCTGCCATTGTCTTCTTAACAGCTGATGCATTTGGCGTTTTACCTCCAATCAGCCGTTTAACAAAAGAACAGGCGATGTACCATTTCTTGAGCGGTTACACAAGTAAATTAGCAGGAACTGAACGCGGTGTCACATCACCAGAAACGACATTCTCTACTTGCTTCGGTTCACCGTTCTTGCCGCTTCCAGCTCACGTCTATGCTGAAATGCTTGGCAAGAAAATTGATGAGCACGGCGCAAAAGTATTCCTTGTGAATACAGGCTGGACTGGCGGAGGCTATGGTACAGGCAAACGCATGAACCTAGCGCATACAAGAGCAATGGTGCAAGCAGCGATCGAAGGCGATCTCGACAACGCCGAAATGATCACTGACGACATCTTTGGATTACACATCCCGCTTCATATTCCTGGCGTACCAGATGAAGTGCTTCAACCTTCTAAAACATGGGATGACCAAGAGGCTTATCAAGAAAAAGCACACTTCCTTGCCAATGAATTTAAAAAGAACTTCCAAAAATTCAGCCACGCAGCAAGTGACATTGAAGCCAAAGGCGGACCACTCGTATAATCAAATGACAAAAGCTGAGGGGAATCATTCCCTCAGCTTTTTTTGTTAGTTCGTTGAATGTAATGACACGAGACGGTAAGTTACCTTTGTCACATTGTCTGTCAGCTCCAGCTTTTCAACGTGTGCTGTCCCTGTTTTTTCTCCATCTTTCGTTTTACGTACCTCAAGCGGAATATTTAATGGATAAATGCGGTACCCTTCCTTCATGAGCTCAAATACATTCTCTTCAATTCTTGTCTCTTTTCCCTTCGTGACAATCATTGTATTAAATTCAACAGGCATTCCCATATTGAAAATCCCCCTACTTTCTAAATTTCGTTATACTGCTTATTTTACCACATTTCCGCTTTTCCGGCTGTGCATCCACGTCGTCAGCCTTCTGACAATTTCCCGATTATGCTGCGGCGGGAAATAATGGTTGTATCCGTGAAAATACCAAGTCTCCACTGACTTTCCGTGCTGGCGCAGCGCATCTTCTAGTAAATACGCATGCTCAATCGATACATTCTGATCCTCTTCTCCGTGGATGATGAGAACAGGCGCTTCAATTTTGTCCACATCATTTAAAGGCGTTCTGTCCTCATAGGCCTCTGGCACCTTGTGCGGGGGACCGCCAATCACACGCTTCATCATTCTTCTCATATCCACACGCTCTTCGTAGGTGAGCTTCATATCACTGACGCCTCCCCATGTCACAAAGGAAGCCGCCTCTTGTTTCATTTCAACAGCGGTCCAAATGCCCATAATCCCTCCGCGCGAAAAACCAAAGATATGAATACGATCCTGCTTCACCTTTTTGTGGTGCTTTAACAATTGAAAGGCAGCAAAAGCATCTTTCCGGTCCTCTCCGGCAAAATCTTCGTTCCCTTCGCCTCCCTGATTTCCTCGGTAAAAGGGAGCAAATACGACAAAGCCCTGCGCTGCAAATTGCACAATCCGGCCTGGTCTCACCATCCCCACATTTTTAATGCCGCCTCGTAAATACAAAAAGCCGTCATAGAGACCTTCTCCGGCCGGTTCAGCGAGCAGTCCTTTGATCCGAAGCCCATCTGCCTCATAGGTCACTGTAAATAAGTGAATATGCGGATGGGGGGACGGAAACCTTCTTTTTTCCACAATCACTTGATTTCTCTCCTTTTCATCTGTTCTTACATCAAATGCTTCATGATCGCTTCTGCGACGAGCTGGCCTGATTTTGTCACCATCGGCGTGCCGCCGCCTGGATGACTTGTTCCTCCAACAAACCAAAGCCCTTCAATGTCCTTTGACTGATTATTGATTCGGAAGAACGCCTGCTTGAACGAGTTGGAAGACATGCCATAAATGGCGC
This sequence comes from Bacillus sp. YBWC18, assembly GCF_002998775.1. NCBI lineage: Bacteria > Bacillati > Bacillota > Bacilli > Caryophanales > Bacillaceae > Bacillus > Bacillus sp. YBWC18. The sequence goes on from NZ_PVRI01000002.1 coordinate 589,099, forward strand.
CATGATATGCTCCTGTTTTCTGCTGCAGATCAAGCGGAGTTTGAAACGCTTCATATTCGGCAACCTTTTCAAATGCTGCCGATACGTCTCCTTTAGCATGTCCCAATCTTGCTCTTTTGTCACATAAGGCGCATTCGCCAGTACAAAAAGGTTGCTTCTTCCCGGTCCTCCGCTTAAAGCTGGTTCTGAATGACCTGAATAACATATGTAAAGCGTTGGATCCTGAGACAGTTGTTTTTTCTGAAAAATATCTTTGAATTCTTGCTCATAATTCTCTGGGAAAAACACATTGTGATGGGACAGCTGTTCATAGACTTTAGGTACACCTAATAAGAGAACAAAGCCAGATAATGACGGTTCAATATTAGCCAGCTTTTGATTTAAAAAGCTTGGACGGTCTTTTTCATCAATCAGATGGCGGTAAACAGTCAGCGCGTCCGCCCCTGCAATGACTTGATCTGCTTCATACATCTGGTGAGCCGTCTCTACTCCTTTGATTCGCCGGTCCTTCACAAGAATCTTGTTGACTTGTTCATTGAGGTGAATCTGTACGCCTAATTCCTTTGCCAAAGTCTCAAATGCTTCAACTAAACGATATGTACCGCCCTTTATTCCATAAATCCCTTTCTCCCCTTCTAAATACGCCATCATATTAAATATAGCCGGTGCCTCATAGGGAGAAGAGCCGATGTATGTAGCATACCGTCCAAACATCGCCAATGTATGCGGATGACGGAAATATTGACGCAGCAGGCGTTGAACGGTTGTAAACGGTTTGACAAAGAGAAGTGCTTTCATGAGCTTTACATCCGCCTTATCCTTCCACGTCAATAACAAACGATTTAAAAACTGCTCCTCAGCCTTTTGAAAAAACATCTTTGATTCCTGTAAAAATGCACGGTATTGCTTCGCATCTTCAGGACTGAATGCTGCAATTTGAGATTCCATTTGCTCAAAATTGGGCGTAAATTCGACCGTATGTCCATCTGAAAAAACGTTTTTGGTCAGAGGAGAAATCGGATAAAATGTGACATAATCCTCCATCCGTCTATGACAGGAAGCAAACACTTCCTCGAAGTATGACTTCATTGTAATGGTACTCGGTCCTAGATCAAAAGAGTAGCCAGCTCCCTGATGGCGCTGCAATTTCCCGCCTAAAGCTGCTTCTTTTTCTAATATGGTGACCTGAACCCCGCGTGACTGTAAGCGGATCGCTGCTGATAATCCGCCAAGCCCGCCTCCGATGATGATCACTTTTTTCATTCGTACCTTCTCCCTTTCCATTCATACCCTTCTTTTTTCAGCCCGATTTTCATAGAAGCAAAGCCAATGGCGATCAAACTTAATATGCTGACCGGCAATAAAAAGGCCATTGCAGATGTTCTCCCGTTCTCGATATCAATTGCCGCTTTGATCGACACACCCAGCCCGTAGCAAAGAATGGCTAAGCATATACTGAGCACATCCAGCTGCAGCAAAGCCATCATCAAACAAATGACAGGAGCTAAATAAAGCATGGTGTTCATAGGCCCCGAATGGAAACTCCGTTGTGATACCTACCCACTCAACCGTAAATGTAAGCACCCCAACAATGGCTGCCCTTTTGATCACATGCCCCCATGAGCCATAAATATGCCGCCCAATCTCTATGACGCAGCAGGCATACAGCACAAGAAAGATTCCATTTGCAAACTGAAGCCATGCTGGCACTTCAAAAAAGACCATTAAGATAAGACCTACTAAATACCATCCAACAAATACCCAACTCACTTTATACACGAAACCGCTCCTTTATTTCTGCCAATTTCAAGAAAGCATTCATTCCCCTAGTATAGAAAAAAAGACGCGTTCTATAAATAAACAATGCGCTTCTTATTTTCATCTAGGCACTCACCAAAAATCCCTTTTCACATACTTTAATAGTGATCTAGAACAAAGGAGGCGAATTACTCTTGAATCGTTCCATCAAAGTCAGACTGGCATTCATCGTCGTGGTCCTGCTCTTTATTCCATTTGTCGCCTGTAAAAAAGAACAAGAGCAGACCGTACAAGTAGCCGAGGTGACCCATTCGGTCTTTTATGCTCCGCTATATGTCGCCTTATCAGAGGATTTCTTCAAAGAAGAAGGCTTGGAGGTTGAACTGAAAACCACTTGGGGCGGTGATAAAACGATGACAGCTCTCTTATCAGGCGGTGCTGATATCGCCCTGACCGGGTCTGAATCCTCTATCTATGTAGAGGCTCAAGACACAAAGGACTCTGTCATGAACTTTGCACAGCTGACACAAACAGACGGCACATTTCTTGTTTCAAGGGAGGAAATAAACCAATTCTCTTGGGATCAATTAAAAGGAAAAGACTTCTTAGGACAGCGGAAAGGCGGCATGCCGCAAATGGTCGGTGAATATGTCTTGAAAAAGGAAGGCATTGATTTAAAAAAGGATCTTCGCATGATTCAAAATATTGATTTTGCCAACATTTCAGGTGCGTTCTCCTCTGGAACTGGCGATTTTGTGCAGTTATTCGAACCGACCGCTTCCTTACTTGAAAAAGAAGGTAAAGGGTACATTACCGCCTCCTTTGGAGAAGCTTCTGGCAAGGTGCCATATACTACCTTCATGGCAAAGAAGAGTTACTTAGAGGAAAACAAAGAGACAGCTGAAGCCTTCACCCGTGCCATTTACAAAGCGCAGAAATGGGTAAAAGCCAAGCAGCCGGAGGAGACCGCAAAGGCCATTCAATCTCATTTTCCTGATACAGATCTTGATGTCTTATCAACTGCCATCAAACGCTACAAACAGCAAGATTCCTATGCAACAGATCCCCTTCTGAATGAAGAGGAATGGAACAAATTGCAGGAAATCATGAAGGAGAGCGGTGAATTGCCGGAATTTATCCCGTACAAACAACTTGTGGATTCATCCATTGCAAAGAAGGTCACAGATCACAAATAGAATAGGAGGTAGCACATGTCTTTCCTTCAAATTGACCATGTGACCCACACGTACTTCTCTTTAAAAGAAAAAACAACGGCTATACAGCACATCAATATGGAGATAGACCAAGGTGAATTCATCTCATTTATTGGTCCCAGCGGCTGCGGAAAAACCACCTTGCTGTCTATCATCGCAGGCATTACGCCGCCCTCTGAAGGTCGAATTTTAATCGAAGGAAAAGAACCAAATCAAAAGGAGCATCAAATCGGCTATATGCTCCAGCAAGATTATTTGTTTCCTTGGAAAACCATCAAGGAAAATGTGATTCTCGGGTTGAAAATTGCGAAACAAGATTCACATGAGGCCACCTCAGCTGCCCTTGATTTACTGCCAAAGTTTGGACTGCATGAAGTAGAGGAAAAATATCCGAAGGAGCTGTCTGGCGGAATGAGGCAGCGTGCGGCTCTCGCCCGAACGCTTGCAGTTGATCCCGGTCTGCTTTTACTAGATGAGCCATTTTCAGCGCTAGACTACCAAACCAAACTGACATTAGAAGATCTCGTCTTTCACACATTAAAAAACTATCAAAAAACAGCAGTCCTTGTGACACATGACATCGGCGAAGCCATTGCGATGAGTGACCGCATTTTCTTATTCTCAAAGCATCCAGGCTCTATCCAGCGAATCTTTACCGTACCAGACGATATAAGGGCTCTCTCTCCTTTCGAAGCGAGACAGACCCCGCGTTTCCAAGAGCTCTTTCAAACGATTTGGAAGGAGCTGAAAACAGTTGAAACACAGTGACCTTTTACATGAAGCCTATCGCAAAAAATACCGAATGGAAAAACGTATCACACGTATCTATCAGTTCATCATATTCGCCAGCTTCTTTTCGCTTTGGGAGCTTGCCAGTCATTTCAGGCTCATCGATCCGCTGATTTTCAGTTCACCATCTGCGGTCTGCCAATTATTTGTGCAAAAAATATCAGATGGTTCTTTAGTAAATCATATGAGTATTACGTTATTTGAAACGGTGCTCGGTTTTCTACTTGGTACCTTTTGCGGCATTTTGCTCGCTGCCGCCTTATGGTGGTCCACCCGATTAGCAAACGTTCTTGATCCTTATTTAGTCATTTTAAATGCCATGCCGAAAGTTGCCCTTGCCCCCATTTTAATTGTTGCCCTTGGGCCTGGTATGATCAGCATCGTTGCGATGGGTGCGATCATTAGTGTGATTATTACAACGATCGTCATTTACACTGCCTTTCAAGAGGTCGATGAGAATTATTTAAAGGTGATGAAAACCTTTGGCGCGAAAAAAGGCGTCGTCTTTCGTGAGGTCATGTTGCCAGCCAGTATTCCAACGATGATTTCTGCCATCAAAGTCAATGTCGGTCTTTCTTGGGTTGGGGTCATTGTAGGGGAATTTCTTGTATCCTCAAAAGGGCTCGGCTACATGATCATTTACGGCTTTCAAGTCTTCAACTTTACACTCGTGTTCTTAAGTCTTTTCATTATTGCTGTGTTTGCTACCATCATGTACCAGCTTGTGGAATGGCTCGAACGCCGTTTTCTCCAAAAATAAAAAAAGCACAGGGATGGTCTCCCTGCGCTTTTTTTAACGAATCAAACCGTTCTTTTCTAAATAAGCAAGACTTTGTCTTAGCACATCATCTTTCATAATAAAACTGAAATTCTTATTTTTTGCGATAGATCTTGGCAAGTCTGCGAAAAGAACAGGTCCTTTCGTTTCAAAATACGTGTCCTGCTTCACTAGCCTTTCAATATCAGCGAAATAAATATTCTTTACGATGACCTTTTCTCTGCCTAGCACCTGATATTGGCCAATATACGTTAATTCACGAACAACAGCACCCGTCTCTTCTTGAATCTCACGTATAGCGGCTTGGTCTGCTTCTTCATTTGGCTCAACTTTCCCTCCTGGAAACTCATAGCCCCGATCCTCATGTTCAGTGAGCAGCCATTTTCCCTGGTAGCGGCAGATGGCCCAAACATGCTTTGGATGACTTGAAAAAGGCTTCTCTTCAAAGGAGAGCTTGACCGTATTATGATAATAGTCTTTAAATACATGCATGTGAAATCCCTCATATCCTGTCCTTGCTTCTTGTAAAACATCATACCACAGATCACATTTCTCTGAAGAATTTTTATCAAAAGTGAAACAAACGAGTGGTTTCATCTCGTCTGTATTTAAAATGAGGTTATTGTTGCTAAAACCTTTTTATCATCTCCAACTTCATCCAATTTTAATCATGAAACCTTTTATCCCTTGATGACGTAAATCAATAAGGGTTTGTCCTATCACGACGAGGAGGAAAACAGCATGAGTATAACAAATGGGTCAAAACAAGAGAAAGATCAAGCGCTTCCGCTCAGGAAAAATGAGAAAGAAGACGCACCTCATGAGGTGATCAAGAAACACCTCATCAAAGGACAAAAGCTAGATTTAACAAAAGACAATCCAAATATCGACCAAATTCATATCGGGCTTGGCTGGGATCTGGCTGGCCAGCCAATTGATTTAGATACGCAAGTGTTTCTCTTAAATGAAGAGGACAAGCTGTTGTCTCCAAGCCATCTGATCTATTATCATCAGCAGCAAAGCTTAGACGGGGCTGTTCGTCATCTTGGTGATCATCAATTTGGCGGCGGGTATCGAGACAATGAAATGATCATTATGCAATTAAGCAGAGTCTCACCTGATATTCATAAAATCGTCGTAACAGCCACAATACATGATGCACACGAGCGCAAGCATCATTTTGGACAAGTGACCAACGCCTACGTGCATCTTACTGATCAAATCTCGCAACAAGAGATTTGTACCTTTCAATTAACAGAAGATTATTCGTATTGTACCTCCATCATTTGCGCTGAACTCATAAGAGATGAGGACGAATGGGAAATTATCGCGACTGGGCAAGGAACTACGCTAGATTTAAATGACTTATGCCGCATCTACGGATTCACATCTTGACGCAGGAAAGGAGCCGGCACCAATGGGATTTCATTTCAACACGATAGAAGAACTCACTTTACAAGCAGAAGGCAGCGGAATCTTTTTTGCGAAAAAAGGCGCAATGATTGCCGATCAAGGAACGTTTCAATACCGCAAACGACTACTCGGGACAAATAAAGGAAATATGGTCAGTCAAGTATTTAACCACATCAGCAGAAAATTGACAGGTGAAAACCTTGAGGTGATGGAAGTGAGTGGACAAGGTACTTGTTATTTAGCTGATTCCAGCGAGCACGTGACAGTGATTAATCTTGAGCCGAGCGGTCCTTGGCAGCATGTAAGTGTAGAAAGTGAAGATCTACTTGCCTTTACTGAGGAGTGTCATTACGGCGTGACACCAGTAGGCGTTGGTATTTTATCACAGAAAGGACTGTTTACATCAAAGCTCTCCTATCAAGGCCACGGAGCGCAGGTCGCCATTAAAACGAATGGAAACCCGCTCATTTTAAAAGCCCCCTGCCGTGTAGATCCTGACGCCATTGTCGCTTGGACAGGCAAAGCACCGAAGGTCAAATTAGATGTGAACTGGAAAACCTTCATTGGACAAACATCTGGTGAATCCTACTTATTTGAGTTTCAAGAACAAGGCCAAATTGTCATTATCCAGCCATCTGAGCGCACATCTGGCTTACGGGTTGATTTAGATGATAACCGCTACAAGCCTCAAATCCAGAGCTCTTCTCATGATTTCACTAATTCACAGACATCACAGCAAGAGAATAAAGGCGGGCTTAGTGACCTGATCGGAGGCATCTTACAACCGCGAAAATAAAGCATGTAGAAAATCTCTACATGCTTTTTCAATTCATTAATCCATTTGTTTCAATAAAGTTCTTTGTCTCTTCATTCCCGAGCTCATAAATCATTGAGTAAATCTCTTGTCTTTTTCGATCCATTTCATCATTCGGACTGTCATAATGATATTCAAGAAACGGAACATGCGCTCGAAAGAAACCTTTCCAATCTGTCATATACTGTTCATCGAAATAGTCTCTCAGCTGCAAAATTTGATCATCATCTGCTTCTATTTGAAATTGCCAAGCCGCCGCATCTCTATGCTGCGATATCGACCCATCCTGTACAGATACATAATATGTGTGTCTCGCCATCTGATTCATCCTTTTTCCTTTAGTATGACCAGATATGAAGAAATTACGGCTTTTTGCGCAATTTATTTTTCAACATGTCCAACACATCAATAAACAACTGTGGAATGGGAATTCCGAGGGCATTGGCTGTCGAGACGATTTGGTAAGATTCATAAATAATATAAAAGATGATCGCTAAATCCTTAATCATCCCATTTGTCTTCAGCATGACATCGAAGAAATGCGCCATCGATATTAAGGAGACCGTCACAATCTTTCGAACAAGCCGTGTAAAAAAACGTTTCATTGTGAGCTGCCCAGTCAAAGATTCTCTTAGGCTTGAACAAATTAATTCAATGGCCATCAATGTTACTAATATCATCAGTAAATATCCTGCTCCACCAAACAGAAAGCCCATCGCTGACAAACTGACTGTAAACAACGAAAAGATGCCTAAATCCTTGCTCACTTGGCATCAACATCCTTTCATAGTGGAACTCCTTACCTCAATAGTATATGCCGGATCCTCGCAATAGCTTGGACGACAAAAAATAAAGGCGTCGTCTTTTAAATCGGACAGAGTGATGACAAGAAAAAAAGCCGCCTTGTGCGGCGGCTTCCATTCTTAGACTCTGACATCAATAAAGCGAGCGTCTGAATCCTTTGGCTGAACAGCTTGAGGCTGCTGCTGAACTTGATCCAGCATGACCATGGCTTGTGCTGTATTCGTAGCAAGCTGCGAATTCAACAAACTAATATTGAGTGTTCTTTGAATGCTCGCGACTTGCTGACTCATCATTCCTGCAATGGAAGACATCTTCTCCCCTCCCTTCTCTTTTCTCTTCGGCTGAAAGCCCTATGATTTCAATGGGCTGTCTGTCACAAATCCATCAAAAAAGAATGCCGATCTTATGATCGACATTCCTTTCACATTCGTATTATCCTAAAAATGCTTTAAGCATCCAGTTGTGTTTCTCAATAGATTGATGTATCGCAAGCAGCATATCACCTGTTGTTTCATCGCCAACTTCTCCAGCCAGCTCCATTCCTTGCTTTAATTCCTCTGCGATATTGGAGAAATCATCATATAGATTTTTCACCATTTGCTCCGCTGATTCATTGCCTTCAGCTTCTTGAATGCTAGAAATTTCTAAGCATTCTTTCATTGTCGCAACAGGCTGTCCATTTAACGCAAGCATACGCTCAGCCAAATCATCAATGTATGTCGCTGTTTCTGTATAAAGTTCCTCAAATTTCTCATGGAGTGTAAAGAAGTCTTTTCCCTTTACGTACCAATGATAGTTATGTAATTTCACGTAAAGCACAGTCCAATCAGCTACTTGTTTATTGACGACGTTTAATAATTTTTCAGACATGTTCATTCCTCCTTATGTAATTGCGTTTAGTATGAGAATACCCTTTTCCTATTATACTGAAACCTGCCATGAATTTCTTCTATTTTGACTGCATGAAATATATGTTAATATGGAAATAAGGAGGGAGTTAGATGCTGTTACTTGGGATTATCAGCTTTATCATTATCTCAATCGTTGTCTTTTTATCACTGTGGACAACATCGAAGGCTTATGAATATAAGCATAAAATCGATTCACCACAGGATGCTGAACCAAACCAACGTCCTAACCCAAAATAAATCGCACTTAATGATGTGAGGTTTCTGCTTCAGTAGATGAACTCTCTTTTTTCACATCACCTACGTGGATGTTCGTCTTCGGCATATTATGCTGCTGTTTAGCTGTCACATGGACTTGTATGATATAAAGGCCATCTTTTTTAAAGGCTGTATGCAATTCATATACACCTTTGTTCTCTTTCTTTGGCTGAATCATCTTGCTGTTATCTTTGTCACCATCTTTCCACACTTCAAATTGAACATCGTCTGCATCATCAACAGGGTTATCACCATATGTGACAGCTGCTTTTACTATAACGCTTTCATTTTTCTCCACTTGCTCAGGTCCTGTAAGCTTCACTTCTAATAGCTCAGGCACCTCCCCTTTGCCGCTATTTGCTGCAGAGTTCCCACATGCACTTAGTAACATGAGCATCAAAATCATTCCCAACATTTTTCGCATCCCGAGTTTCCCCCTTCTTTTACTGACATGTCCATTTTAACAAATATCCCCTATTTTGACATCTCATGATCGAATTCAAAAAACCGGACATCAACATGTCCGGTTTATGATCTATTAACCAAATACTTTTAGAAGCTCTTCTTGATCTTGAGAAAGCCAGAAACGCATCAAACGTTTTGCCCCTTCAAGGTCATGAAGCTTCGCTTGGCCGCATTGCTCTTCGTTTGCAGCAGGAATCTCTGTTACCTCAACTGCATCCTTGAATGTTGCATCAAGAAGTTCAACGATCTCTTTTGGAGTAGGTGCACCACTGACCACTAAATAGTAGCCTGTCTGGCAGCCCATTGGAGAAATATCAATGATATCAAAATGATCGTATTTCTCTGAGTGTGTTCTAATGTTAAACGCAAGTAAATGCTCTAATGTATGAATCGTATCAGGTTTCATCGCCTGCTTGTTAGGCTGACAAAAACGAATATCAAATTTATTTACTTCCCCATCTGATCCCACTTTATGAACGCCACAATGACGAACGTATGGCGCTTTTACAGCATTATGATCAAGTTCAAAGCTTTCAACTGAAGGCATAATCACCACTCCTATAATTGCAATTTCCTATATTATAACATATTTCTCCGACCAGCTTAGTTTATAAAACTTTCCTTCCTTGTCCTTTTTTCTTATACTGTGAAAGACAGACAAGGAGGAACCTCTATGAAACAAATTTTTATCGGCATCATACGCTTTTATCAAAAATGTATTTCCCCTCTTACACCGCCTAGCTGCCGGTTTTACCCAACATGCTCAAACTATGGGCTAGAGGCGATCAAAACGCATGGCGCTTTAAAAGGCGGCTGGCTCACCATCAAACGGATTTTAAAATGTCATCCGCTCCACCCTGGCGGCATCGATCCTGTCCCGCCGAAAAAGGAAAAATAACTTATTTTTCTTCATATCCGTTGACGACTAAGTCAAGCTTGCCTGTTCCAGGATCAATGACAAGACCGTGCACAGGCACATCTGATGGAAGAAGCGGGTGATTTTTTACAACGGACACACTGTCCTTCACGCTCTCTTCAACAGAACTAAAGCTTTTGAGCCACTGTTTAAAGTCGATTCCTGAGTATTCCAGTACTTCAATACGCTTTTCTGGAATACCACGCTCAATGGCTTTGTTTAAAAGTGTTTGACTGTCTATTTTGCTCATACCGCAATCATAATGCCCAATGACATAAACCTCGTCAGCATTTAATTCGTAAACAGCCACTAAAATGCTTCGCATAATACTTCCAAATGGATGAGAAACAAGAGCACCAGCACTTTTAACGATCTTGATATCTCCATTTTTCATGTTCATTGCACGCGGAAGCAGCTCGACAAGTCTTGTATCCATACATGACAGAATGACAGCTTTTTTCTGTGGAAACTTCGTTGTTGTAAATTCTTCGTATTTCTTCTCTTCAATAAACTGTTGATTATATTCGATGATTTCATCTAAAAGTTTCATACGTTTGCCCATTCCTTTATCTTTTTTAAAAATAAATATAGCACAATGTGAGAAATTTCGTCACGTTTTGCAGCGCATTTTTTTAAAGGAAACATCTGCTGATGAAATTTTTTTATTTTCCTCTTTTCAAATCGTAATTATTACGATACAATAACTCAGGACATTAAATCGTAATCATTTCTATCTAATAGATTGAGAGGAGACATTTCTACATGAAAAAAATCTTTTATATTTTAACAGTTGCTTTATTTGCGATCGGTCTTGCCGCTTGCTCAAGCAGTACGGGGACAAATGCTTCAAAAGGAAAGGCAGACGGGAAACTAACCATTTACACCACGATCTTCCCGATCCAAGATTTCACTGAAAAAATTGGCGGTTCTCACGTTCATGCGCAAAGTGTGTACCCTGCCAATGCAGATGCACACAGCTTTGAACCAAGTTCAAAAACGATGGTTGAAATGGCTGAAGGTGACGCCTTCATCTACAGCGGTACAGGAGCTGAAGCATTCGCTGATAAAACCGCTTCTACGTTAAAAGACCAAGGCGTGAAAACAGTCAAAGCAGCCGAAGGCATCAAATTGTTATCGACAAAAGAAGAGCATGCACATGAAGAAGGCGAAGACCATGACCACGATCATGAAGGTGAAGATCATGACCATGATGGACACGATCACGGAGATAAAGATCCTCACGCATGGTTAGACCCGGTTTATGCAAAGCAAATGGCGAAAAACATTAAGGACACGCTCGTTTCATTAGATCCAGATCATAAAGACGAATACACAAAAAACTATGAAAAACTTAAAAAAGATTTACAATCGCTAGATCAAGAATTCAACACAACGTTATCTAAAGCAAAACATAAAGAAATCCTTGTTTCTCACGCAGCCTACGGTTATTGGGAAAAGCGCTACGGTATTGAGCAAATCAGTGTATTAGGGTTATCCGCTTCTGAAGAGCCTTCACAAAAGCAGCTCGAAAGCATTGTACAAAAAGCTGAAAAGCATCACATTCAATATGTGATTTTTGAAAACAACGTCAGCAGCAAAGTATCAGATACAATCCGCAGTGAAATTGGGGCAAAAAGCCTCACACTTAAAAATCTAGAATCTATTACTGAAGATGATGCCAAAAATGGCGAAAGCTACATCAGCTTAATGAAACAAAATCTAAAGACCTTAAAAACCGCTTTAAATGATTAATTACTAGAACCCCGGGTGATCATCCGGGGTTCTTTGCTGCAAAAAAGCACACCAATTCAGGGTGTGCTTTTTATTACATTTGATATTTTTTCTTAAACAACTCGGCTCTTCCGCCTTTTTCTCCGAATTTTTGTCGTCCTGTATAAAAAGGATGCGTATCAGAGCTTGTTTCTACTTTAATCACAGGATACGTTTTCCCATCTTCCCATTCTACTGTCTCATTGGATGTCTTTGTCGATTTACTCAAGAAGCGGTAACCGCTGTTTACGTCCATAAATACAACTTCATGTGAGGTTGGATGAATATCTCTTTTCAATGTCAAAACTCCTTTCGTTATCAAAACGTAATGATTACGCTTTACATTTATATTCTACTCCCTCTTTTACAACTTGTCAAAAATCAAGCTTTCTTAGTCAGGAAGAATAATCTAAAAATGGTGGAGAATAATAACATCATGAAAAAGAGAAGCGATAAGAAAGGCGGAGAAAAAATTGACTGATCTCGTTTTAGCTAGAAGCCTGTTCGGCACAACCATGGGCTTTCATATTATTTATGCCTCGCTTGGCGTGGGCATCCCGCTAATGATTTTGTTAGCTGAACTCATCTTCCAAAAAACGAAGGACCCTCACTATGCTGTCATGGCCAAACGGTGGACGAAAGCGCAGGCTGTCTTGTTAGGTGTCGCCATTCCAACAGGCACGATTGCTGGTACTCAGCTCGCTCTTCTATGGCCAGGTTTTATGGAGGTCATCGGAAAGGTCATGTCACTGCCATTTCAGATTGAAATTTATGCGTTCTTTATTGAAGCATTATTTATGTCTATTTATGTGTACGCAGCGGATCGCCTATCACCTGCTATGCGCATCATTACCGTTATTTTTGTCGTGATTGGCGCAGCCGCTTCAGCGATTCTGATCACAAACGTACATGCGTTTGAAGGAACACCTGCTGGCTTTCAAATGGTCAATGGAGAGATTACAAATATCGAGCCTTGGAAGGCCTTTTTCAATCCAAGCTTTGTGGTGACTGCGACACATGTCGTGCTGTCTGCTTTTACAACAGGTGCTTTTGTGATTGCTTCGGTGGCCGCTTTTAAAATGCTCAAAACAAGAAAGAATGAGAAACTCTATACTTTTCATCGAAAAGCCCTTTTTCTTGGACTTATTGTAGGAGGCCTTTTCTCATTTCTTACGGCCTTAAATGGTCATGAGTCTGCTCAGCTTCTGTATAAATATCAGCCTGAAAAGTTAGCCGGTGCTGAAGGTTTATTTGAAACACAATCACATGCGCCTCTTGCAATAGGTGGTTTTACTGATGCCGATTCACAGGAAATTAAAGGAGCAATTGAAATCCCTTGGGCGCTTAGTTTTCTGGCAGGAAATAGCTTTGATACGGTGGTCAAAGGCTTAAATGATTTCCCTCGTGACGAGTGGCCGCCTTTATTTATTCACACATTATTTAACGGCATGGTTATCATTGGCTCAGTCCTCATTTTGTTTGCAGTGTTAGCACTGCTTTACCGTAAAATTTTAAAACGCGAACATTATCCGAAGTGGCTCCTTTTTCTTTACTTATTCGGCGGGCCCCTTAGTCTTTTGGCCATTGAGTTCGGCTGGATCTTTGCATGTACAGGCCGTCAGCCATGGGTCATTTATCGAATGCTCAAAACCTCAGAGGTCGTCACATCATCCGGTTCAATCGGTACGCTCTTTATCCTTTTTGCCATTGTCTATCTCATCTTAGGCATAGCAACCGTTATTGTACTGACGTACTACTTTAGAAAACATTCGATTGAAGAAGACCTACGGTTAACAGAATCTTAAAAAGGAGCGATCTAGATGCAAATGGATGTTACAACTGATGCGCTCATTGCAATCACCATCTTATGGGGATTCGTTTTTATCTATGCAGTGATGGCATCAATGGATTTCGGCGCAGGATTTTGGTCGATGATTTATATGAATAGAGAACAAACAAAGGCCGCTAATATTGCAAATAAATATCTTTCTCCAACATGGGAAGTAACAAACGTCTTCATTGTGGCGATTGTTGTTGCATTGTTTAGCTTGTTTCCAGGTGCGACCTTTGTACTTGGTACCGTTTTATTAATACCCGGCAGCATCATATTGTTACTACTTGCACTGCGAAGCGGGTTTCTCGTGTTTTCTCATTCTCTCCCTAAAAAATACCGAAAAGCGGTTACTTACATTTCAGGGATTAGCGGCTTTATCATTCCGTCCATCCTGATCATGGTTCTTCCGATTACTCATGGTGGATTTATCTTTCAGGAGAACAACGTCTACTCATTAGATCTTGGACTGGTCTTTACGAGTGCAAATGTCTATTCTTTTGTCGGCTTTGCCATTTTCAGCACCCTTTTTCTTTCGTCTTTGCTTTTAGCTGATTTCTCGAATGTGGCTGATGAAGATGAAGCTTACAGCATTTATAGAAGAGGGGCTCTCATTACGGGTCCGCTTTCACTCCTGATGGCCTTTTTTATCATGCTGACATTACGAAGCGAGGCCAATTGGCTGTTCACAAAAATGATGCAGAACATTCCTATTCTTCTTGTATCACTCCTGATGTTTTTGCTAGCAGGACTGGCTCTATTTTTACCAAACAGCCGGTTTAAGCAGCGGAAAGGCCGGCCACGTTTAGCTGTCATTGCGATTACCATTCAATATTTTTTAGCAAGCTACGTGTACGGACGTGCCCATTTGCCTTATATGGCCTATCCAGATATTACAATCATGTCTGGATTTACAGACCCTGTCACATTTAGAGCATTGTTTATCACCTATATTGTAGGTTTTATCATCTTATTCCCTGGGTTCTATTTCTTCTGGAAATTGTTTATGAAGGATAAGCGCTATATTCGTCAGGAAGATTAACATGAATGGACGAGGTTCATTTCGGTTACATTATAGAAGAAAGACATACTCAAAAGGAGGTCATCTGTATGAGTCAAAAAATCCTTTGTGAAGTCAATAACTGTTCCTATTGGAATGCTGGAAACCGCTGTGGGGCAGATGCAATCTATGTCGTCAGCCACACAGGAAATACGGCTGAAAAAAGTGAAGAAACGGATTGTAAAACGTTTAAACCACAAGATCTTTAAGTCTCATTAAAGGAGGCGCTTCACATTGAAACACGATCGGCTGCTTCAAACGTTTTTTGACGAAATTCATGACGCGGACGAAGCCGCATTTTATCAGGCTGCTCACTCCTTTTTAAACCTTTGGGATTATGAATATGGCCATGCAGCAGACATGCCCAATGAAATGAATCACTATATCGGACAGCTTGCTTACGACAGCGAGCTTGTAGAAGAGTAAGAAAGAGCGGATCACCGCTCTTTCTTTCTTAATGAGACAGGAAGGAAAAACTTTCTCTCACTATACATAGATTTTATTGGATGTGCAAAAGGTGATTCACTCGTTTTCACATCACAAAATCATGTTTTGTAAACACGTCAATTTTATCTGAAAAAGAACGAAGCGCTTGATAGTCCACTTCTACGCCCATTCCTGGGGAACGAGGTACCTCAATAAAACCATTCTCAACCTTGATTTCAGGAAAAATGATATCTTGCTCCCAATATTTTGATGAAGCTGAAATATCACCTGGGATTGTAAATTGAGGAAGGGAAGCAAGTGCCACGTTCTGCGCGCGGGAAATGCCTGTTTCAATCATCCCTCCGCACCATAATGGAATTTGATGCTCCTTACTGAATGTATGGATTTTAAGGGCTTCTGTCAGCCCCCCAACTCGTGAAGGCTTCACATTAATAATTTGACAGCTGCCAAGCTCTACAGCTTTTCTAGCATCATCTAAAGAACAAATACTTTCATCCAAACATATCGGTGTTTTTAAATGCTTTTGCAAATGGCGATGATCCACGATATCATCTGCAGCTAATGGCTGTTCAATCATTAATAAACGAATGTCATCGAGCTGCTTGAGCTTGCTAATATCCTTTAATTCATAAGCAGAGTTTGCATCCGCCATTAATGGAAGGTTAGGGAAAGACTCTCTAATTTTTTTAAGAAGTCCAATATCCTGTCCCGGCTTAATTTTCACCTTCACACGCTGATAGCCTTGGTCAACATATTGCTGAATTTGCTTCAGCATGGCGTCAATGGGTCCTAACCCCGCCACAACACCAGAAGGTATTCTCTCTTTGGTGCCGCCTAATACATCGCGTAACGACTTATTCTCACGCTTCGCATAAATATCCCAAACAGCCGCTTCGATTCCCGCTTTCGCCATCCTATTACCTTTAAATTGGTACAGGCTGTCTGGTATTTCTGAAGGGTGTGTAAAGGTGCGTGTCAGTACATTCGGTATAAAGAAAGCTCTCAGCATATGATAGCAAGTCTCAATGGTTTCTTCTGTATACCATGGAGAAGAAAAGGCTGACACCTCTCCCCATCCAGTCAATCCTGTTTGATCTTTTACCTCGACAATAATAAACTCACGCTCTGAGATGGTTCCAAGACTTGTTGTAAATGGCTGCTTGAGCTTCATCGTGACATGATATAAAATCACTCGTTCAATTTGAATCATCTAAAAACCCCTTTGATCCTGAGTCTGTGCCTCTGCAATTTATTCGACGCATTTCTTGGCAGCTCGTCCACAAAGTGAAAAGCGGCGGGCCATTTATATTTTGCTAAATGCGACTCACATAAAGCATAGAGCTCATCCTCCGGTATCTTATGGTCTGTGACAAGAAAGGCAGCCGGTACCTCTCCCCATCTATCATCATACATACCCGTCACTCCGGCTTCCTTTACATGCGGATGTGTTAACAGAACCGCTTCAATTTCAGCAGGATAAATATTCTCACCGCCAGAAATAATTAAATCTGAACGGCGGTCAAGCACAAATAAGAACCCTTCCTCATCCACATAGCCAATATCACCCGTTTTCAGCCAGCCTTGATCAAAGGCAGCTGCGGTTGCTTCTTCACGGTAAAGGTACCCTTTCATGACATTTGCCCCTTTCACCATAATTTCGCCATGCTCAAAAGGACGACAAGTGCGTGTACCATCTTGAATTTTCAGCTCACACCCAAAAAGGGGTTTTCCCGCTGATCCAAGCTTCTCTACACTAAATTCAGGCGCAAGGGTCACAATTTGTGAACAGGTTTCCGTCATACCGTACGATTGAAACACAGGGAAGCCTTTCTCTTTGCTTTCTTGAAGCATCGCAAAAGGCGCAGGTCCTCCGCCTAATAAAAGACAGCGCAAAGAAGACGGGCATTCTTCCAGTCTGCTTAATAAACGGGATAACATCGTTTGGACAACAGATATCATCGTCACACGATGCTGTTCAATAGAATCCTTTACTTCATCGACATCAAACTTCTCATGAAGTACGACAGTCATCCCATAAATCACAGACTTAAATAAAGCGGATAACCCGCTAATATGAAAAAGAGGCAGTGCAATAAGCCAGCGGTCATCCTCTCTGATGCCCATATTTAGTGCAGACGAAACAGCACTATGAAAATGATTGCCAAACGTTTGCTCCACGCCTTTTGGGCGTCCTGTTGTGCCAGATGTATACATGATGGTCGCTGTTTCATTCAAATCAAATTCGCTCTCGATTTTCTTTTCATTATCTTGACCTGCTTCAGGTAAAGTCTCCATTGTATAAACGGGGAGATCACCTTTATGATCACTGGCATAAACAGGTTCAGTTAATAAAGCGGCTGCTTTTGCATCTTCAAGCTGATAGCGCCTCTCAGCTTTTGTTAACTTATTGTTCAATAGCACGATTTTTAATCCTAATGAAAAACAAGCATGAACAAGCATCACCATTTGAGGCTGATTGTTCATCAAAAGCCCAACCGTTTCCCCTTTTTTCAATGATGCATCTGCAAGTCTATTAGAAAGCTCATTTACTTCATCAGCTAAATCGCGAAATGTCCACTTTTTATCCTGATAAATGAGCGCGACTCTTTCTGGCGTTAAATAAGCACGGTACAGCAGCCAATTAGGTTGCTTCATCATGACACCTCCTCTTCTTAAAAGAAAACAGCTTAGTCTGATGCACTAAGCTGTTTTTCATCGATATGATTGAATCAAGGGAAACGCGGGAACTGACCGAAGTCCGGCTTGCGTTTTTCCTTAAAGGAATCGCGTCCTTCTTTTGCTTCATCTGTTGTGTAATAAAGAAGTGTCGCATCTCCTGCAAATTGTTGAATTCCAGCTAATCCATCCGTATCTGCATTAAATGCAGCCTTCAAGAATCGTAAAGCAGTCGGGCTCTTTTCTAGCATTTCCTCACACCACTTCACAGTTTCTTCTTCAAGCTGCTCTAATGGTACAACTGTATTGACAAGTCCCATATCAAGCGCTTCTTGTGCATTGTATTGACGGCATAAGTACCAGATTTCTCTCGCTTTCTTATGACCAACAATACGTGCAAGGTAGCCTGAACCATAACCAGCATCAAAGCTGCCTACTTTTGGACCAGTTTGTCCAAAAATCGCATTATCTGCTGCAATTGTCAGGTCACATACAACGTGAAGAACGTGCCCGCCGCCGATTGCATAACCAGCAACCATTGCAATCACCGGTTTTGGAATCACACGAATCAAACGCTGCAAGTCTAATACATTTAGACGCGGAATTTGATCGTCTCCTACATAGCCGCCATGGCCGCGTACTTTTTGATCTCCACCAGAACAGAATGCTTTGCCGCCAGCTCCTGCAAGTACGATTACACCAACATTTGAATTATCACGAGCACGTGAAAATGCATCAATTAATTCACTCACAGTCTTTGGTGTAAACGCGTTATGTACATGTGGACGATTAATCGTGATCTTTGCGATCCCATTGTACGTTTCATATAAAATTTCGTCATACTGACGCTCAGTTTGCCATTCAATAGCCATCAATAGTTCCTCCTCTAATCTTGCGTAATAAACTCACTTACTATTTTACCAAAAAAATGTGGTTGTTCCACATGAACTGTATGCCCAGCCTGCTCAGCCAATATGAATTGACTGCCTTCAAGCTCCTGCTGCATACGTTTGGCGATATTGCAGAACTTTTCATCAAGCGCTCCGCAAATCAACAAAACAGGTAAATTCATATGCTTTAATGCCTTCCAAACAGAGGGCTGCGAACCTGTTCCTAGGCCTTCTAAGCTGCGAGCCAGTCCAAGTGGATTGGCTTTCAGCCTTCCCTCTCTCAGTTGAGCCTGCGTTTCAGCTGATAAAGTTTTCTGCGAAGCAAACAGTGGAATACTCTCCCAAAAATCCACAAACTTCACTAAACCTTCATGTCTAAGTTTCTGAGCGAGCTGATGATCGTGTTTGAGTCTTGCCATCCGCTCTTTAAAAGTGCGAAGCCCTGGAGAGGTACTCTCAAGGATCAATTTGTTGACACGATCTGGATAACGAGAGGCAAATGATAAAGCAATACGTCCTCCCATAGAATATCCGAGAATATTCACTTTGTGAAGCTTTAATTGGTTTAAAATCTCTGCAAGATCTGCCAGCTGATGCGACATCGCATATCTTCTCATACTTTCTGGTGAGTCCGTGCGGCCATGTCCAAGCAAGCTGACTTGAATCAATTTTGTATTCTCCATATAACCATTCAAGAACGTCCAAGAAGCCGCGCTTCCAGTGAAGCCATGTAAGCATAGCGTGGCATTCTCAGCCAATGGATTCTGATCCACCACCTCGTACGCCACACCATCACGCATCCGTATTATAAAAGAAGACATTCTTTTTTCACTTCTTCCAATATGTCATCCATCATTTGACGATGCTTGCTTACACGAGAATGCCGATCAGTTTCAATTTCAATTAAATGAAGTCCAGGCTCTTCTATATGCGCCATGTAGACATCATGTAATTCTTGTTTCGTTGACGGTTTCGAATAGGTTCCCCCATACAGCTTCGAAGCATACTCAAAATTCAGTCCAGTCGGCGTACCGAAGAGTTTTTCATAATACGGTTCATCAGACGCCTGTGGAAGGAAAGAAAAGATGCCTCCCCCATCATTGTTTAACAACACAACCGTCAGCGGAATGTCCAGCAGCTTAGCTGCAAGCAAACCGTTCATATCATGATAAAATGATAAATCTCCAATCACTAAGGTGACTGGCTGTTTCAAAGCCGCATACGTGCCAAGTGCTGTAGACACAACGCCATCAATGCCATTGGCTCCTCGATTCGCCATCATCCGAAAAGGCTTCGATTGCGCTTCAAAAAATGTATCCACATCACGAATCGGCATACTGTTTCCGATAAAAAGGACACTCTCCTTCGGCAAGAGATGCTGAAGCTGACGGTACACATTTCCCTCAAATGACAGATTCTCATCAGAATAATGGGATGCATGCGTTCTGAATGAAGAATTAGCATTCTGCCAGCGTTTTAGAAAACTTGTATCCTCACGTTGATCCGCTCTCTTGAATACTTCATCTACAAAAGTTGCCACATCACTTTCAATGACGTATGAAGCACTCAATCCAGGATCTCGAAAACCTCCGGCAGCATCAACGACAATCTGATTCACTTCCACATGTTTTTCCAGCCACTTGAATAAAGGTTTGGACACAGGCATCGGTCCAAAACGAATGACCATATCCGGCAATAGATGCTGCTGCAATGCTTCATCTTTTAATAATGAATCATACGCATCAATAATAAGATCTGCATGTTCATGACCATTTCGCAAATGAGAAAGCGGGTCCGCTAAAATCGGAATATGCAAGGCTTTCGAAAGACGTAACACTGCCTCTTTCTCTTCCTGCGTATGAAGTTCACCACACACAATCAGTCCCTTTTTGGAATGGTTCATGACCGTCATGATTTCAGACATCACATCATCATTTGGGAAAGCTTGTCCTGCAGCTATGACCTTTTTTCGGCCTGTTTCTTCTCGCTCAAAAGGATCAATAGACAAATCAGGAAGCAATGGTTCTCTCAGAGGGACATTTATCTGGACAGGTCCCTTCGGCTCTTGCATTGACATATGATTTGCTCTTGCCGCAGCCGTCTGAACATAGCGTAACATCGTCTGACTTTCTTCTGGCAATGCTAAGTCTGTGAACCATTTAACAAACTTACCGAATAAGAATTGCTGATCAATCGCTTGAGGTGCCCCAACTTCCCTCAATTCGTGCGGCCGATCAGCAGTTAAAACAATAAGTGGTACACGGGAATAATGTGCCTCTACAATGGCTGGGTAAAAGTTAGCAGCTGCCGTACCTGATGTACAAATAAGCAGCACTGGTGCTTGACTTGCTTTTGCAAGACCAAGCGCATAAAAAGCAGCAGACCGTTCATCCACTAATACATGAACATTGATGTCTTGATGGGCAAGAGCCAGCATCGCAAGCGGGGTTGAACGGGAACCAGGACAGACAACCGCTTCCTTCACACCACCTTGTACAAATTCATCCATCAATCTGCCAATATATGTTGTCATGATTTGATTATTCAATCGGACGACCTCCAAGAGCAGATAGCATTGGTCTTAATTTCACTTGCGTTTCCTCGTACTCCTGCTTTGCAAGGGAATCCTCTACAATGCCGCAGCCAGCGAACAAACGAACATGGTCTTCCTCAATAAGACCTGACCGAATGGCGACAGCAAATTCTCCATTATCCTGAGAGTCAATCCAGCCCACCGGCGCCGCGTACCAGCCACGCTTCAACGGTTCGATTTCACGAATAACCTCAACCGCTTTTTCCTTCGGATATCCGCCTAATGCTGGCGTCGGATGGAGCTGTTCAATTAATGAAAAGAGGGAACAGCTGCTTTTAATTTCTCCCACAATCGGTGTAAACAAATGCTGAATGTTTTTTGTTTTATAAAGACTAGGTTGATTTGGTTTGTGCACGTGAAGGCAATTGGCCTCAAATGCTTGCTGAATCATATTGACGACAATTTGATGTTCAATCAAATTCTTCTCATCATGCAGCAGTTCCTCGCCTAATGCTCGATCTTCCGCTTCATCTTTTCCTCGAACAATCGAACCTGCTAAACAAGATGAAAAGACCTCTCCGCCGCTTTTTTTTACTAAGCGTTCCGGCGTAGCTCCGACAAATGCTTGTCTTCCTTGTTCAACCGCAAATACATAACTCGTTGTTTGATGCTTTAATAATTCTGCTAACAGTGGAGCGAGTTCTATTTGATTTTTATAGTGAAGCAAGACTTCTCTTGCTAAAACAACCTTTTCATATTCGTTTGCACGAATGTGGTCTGTCGCTTCTTGGATCGCCTTCATCCATTCCTTCACATCTAGTTCTTCCATATGAACAAGTTCAGCTTGTCCATCATGTCTGAGCGGTAATGTTTCAAAATGAGAGGCTTTTTGTTCTAATTCTTGAATGAGCTGATGAACATTCCCGTCCACCTGCTTCCATTCATTGATCGTAAGAAACGTACCTTCTTTCGAGACAGTGAGCATCATCGATGGCACAAAAAAATGAGCCTCGCCAAAAGCTTCCCAGTGACGCGCCTTCTCTTCATACGGATCAAATGAGAATCCTCCAAATAAAAGCGGACCAACAGCCGCTTGCCTTAACTCCTTTCCATCATGAAAATGGAACATGTGCTGCTTCAGCTGTTCCCATTCTTGATGGACTATATCAAATCGTTCCTTGCCTTGCTCAGTTGATTTAATGACGGCCGCTCTGCCAAGTCCAGAAAATATCATTTGGCTTTCTGGATCAGACCAAAAAAACCGCTCGCCTAAAAAATCCGCTTCGCCGCTTTGGAAAAAGGCAAGAGGATCCAGATCGTCAACTCTTCTGGAGTAGCTTATCAAAACAGCATGGTTGACGTTATTCGCTTCTTCTAATGTCGCAAGCGCTTCCTGCCGGAAAGTACTTTGCACTGTTGTCACCATGATACATTCCTCCAAAATCCATGAAATAACATAAAAAAATAAAACCATAATGAAAAAATACATGATCATTCGAGTATGTCGAATGACCTGCTTTTCTATTATAAACCTTAACAGATGAACTTAGTAAAGAAAACAGCTTTTAAAACCTCGAATCCTTATTATATCACGCTTTCTAGATTTTTTCGCTCCTGCTTCTTTTAACGAGAGCATCTAAAGGAAAAATGGCAAGTCCTGTTCTAAGATCAAGCTTTCTCTCGATATGGCAACGATTAGCAAACATCTTTTTCCGGTTTCATCGCATCAATATATTGACACCTTTTTGAACTTTGCTAAACTGGAATTTGGACGTGTACGTATTTTTTTATTTAAAGGAGTATATTTTATGCAGCATCAATCGATATCAGATCAGCTTTCACCGATTAAGCCTGATAAAAACTGGCGGATTTGGTGGAATTTACTACGACCGCATACATTAACAGCGGCATTTATTCCCGTTACTTTAGGAACTGTTCTAGCACTTCCAAGTGGTCAAATACATGTTGGGCTATTTTTAGCTATGCTGTTTGCATCTATGTTTATCCAAATCGCAACGAACATGTTTAATGAGTACTTTGATTATGTTCGCGGATTGGACAACGAGAAATCTGTTGGCATCGGCGGAGCCATTGTAAGAAACGGTGTGAAGCCAAAAACAGTCCTCAGCCTCGCTTATGCACTATTTGCGCTTTCTTTACTATTAGGGGTGTATATTTGCATGATGTCTAGCTGGTGGATTGCACTGATAGGACTCATTTGTATGGCAGCAGGCTATTTCTATACCGGCGGCCCTGTACCCATTGCATATACGCCGTTTGGAGAACTTGTGTCAGGTGCTTTTATGGGACTAGGAATCATCTTGATTAGTTTCTATATCCAAACAGGCACACTGACATCTAAAGCTTTTCTCGTTTCACTACCAATTTCTATTTTAGTTGGTGCCATCTTACTATCGAACAATATCCGCGATTTAGACGGCGATAAAGAAAATGGACGAAAAACACTTGCAATCCTTGCTGGGCGAAAAGCTGCAGTGAACATTTTACTTTCCATGTTTTTGGTCTCATATGTACTTATTTTTGTTTATATCTTCACAGATATTGTCGGCCTTTGGAGTCTTCTTGTTTTACTCAGTGTGCCAAAAGCATATACAGCTATCAAAGAATTTAAGCAAAAAGAAAAAGCAATTGAATTAATGAATGCCATGAAATCTACAGCTCAAACCAATACATTTTTCGGTTTCCTGCTGACAATCGCTTTGATCTTACAATACTATATTGCGTAACAAAGAACGCCTGCAGCCGCAGGCGTTTTTTCATGAGGAATTGCTTCAAATTGGAACTAGTCTTACAGACAAAATTGCTCATACTAACATTATGTTTGATATGAAAGGATGATCGCTTTGTTGTCTAAAGACGAATTACATCATTTGAAGCAGCGACTTCTCGATGAAAAGCAAGAACTCGAAGCTAAAAGCCATGACGATGAACAAAAAGTATCATTTCCTTATGATTCGCTCGGAGAACTGTCAGCCTATGATAACCACCCAGGTGATCAAGGGACAGAGCTATTCGAACGCGGGAAAGATATTGCGTTAAACAGTTTGGAACATGAACATCTGTTAGACATCAATGAAGCACTTCAAGCCATCACAGACGGCTCTTATGGCCTGTGCAAGGTCTGTAAAGCCCCTATTCCAAAGGAACGCTTAGAAGCCTTGCCTAGTGCCGTCACATGCACAGAGCATTCAAAAGAACAAACCGTTTCACAAAACCGTCCGATTGAAGAGGATTTATTAAGTCCGCCATCAGGTCAATTTGAAAATGAAGAAAGCGCAGCCTACGATGGAGAGGATGCATATCAAGACGTAGAACGCTATGGAAACTCTGATACCCCGTCCGATATGGAATTCCCTCCATTGACATACGATGATGTGTATACGCAATCAGAAGATGAAGATTATGTGGAGGACTATGAAGGATTCGCAGCAGCTGATATTGAGGGCAAAGCAAGCAAGGTATATCCAAATAAAGCCCACGAAGCCTATGAAGAGGCATTAGACGAAGAAAGTGTCATGACGGTATTTGGTGACTTGAAGCCGTACGAAGAAGAACCTTATACAGAAGAAAATCATTAGTCCCCTCATATTGGGGGCTTTATGTTTATATCATGTAATGATTGGGAAATCACTTTAAGAGTGAATTTGATTGGAGGAGATTCTTAATGGCAAGAAAAAGTATCATTTGGGCAGTGGTTGTCTTCTTTATTACATACGCATTATTCTCTATTGCCGGATTCTTGTTTCCGATTGACAGAGAGTGGTATGATGCACTGAATAAACCAGAATGGACACCGAGTGGTGGTGTAATTGGTGCTGTGTGGGCTGTCTTATTTGCTCTGATCTCGTTGTCCGCAGCGATCATTTATGGAAAGTACGGATTTCAAAAAATCACTTTACCATTTTGGATTCTTTTTCTTTTAAATTACGTATTTAATCAAGCCTTTAGCTTTTTTCAATTTACACAAAAAGATTTATTTGCCGCTACGATCGACTGCCTGCTTGTAGCACTGACAGCACTTGCACTTGTCATCGTCTCGCGTAAACTAAGCAAAGTCGTTCCAATTTTACTGATCCCTTATGTCTTATGGGGATTCTTTGCGACATATTTGTCTTATACGATCTATTCCATGAATATGTAAAAAAAGACCGCTATGATGGCGGTCTTTCCTTTTGAAGAAAATAAAAAAGAGATCTTTGACAAGACCTCTTTTAAACATGACCCGTACGGGATTCGAACCCGTGTTACCGCCGTGAAAGGGCGGTGTCTTAACCGCTTGACCAACGGGCCAGATAAATGGCGGAGAAGGAGGGATTTGAACCCTCGCGCCGCTTGCGCGACCTACACCCTTAGCAGGGGCGCCTCTTCAGCCACTTGAGTACTTCTCCATTTGGCTCCGCAGGTAGGACTCGAACCTACGACCGATCGGTTAACAGCCGATAGCTCTACCACTGAGCTACTGCGGAATATCATGGTGGGCCTGAGTGGACTCGAACCACCGACCTCACGCTTATCAGGCGTGCGCTCTAACCAGCTGAGCTACAGGCCCATGAACGGATATACAAATGGAGCGGGTGATGGGAATCGAACCCACGACATCAGCTTGGAAGGCTGAGGTTTTACCACTAAACTACACCCGCAAAAATATGTATGGGGCGATTGATGGGAATCGAACCCACGAGTGCCAGAGCCACAATCTGGTGCGTTAACCACTTCGCCACAACCGCCATACTGTCAATATTTTTTTATAAAAGTGGCTCGGGACGGAATCGAACCGCCGACACACGGATTTTCAGTCCGTTGCTCTACCAACTGAGCTACCGAGCCAAGTATTCTTTTTGAAAATGGCGGTCCGGACGGGACTCGAACCCGCGACCTCCTGCGTGACAGGCAGGCATTCTAACCAACTGAACTACCGGACCATTTTGGTTGCGGGGGCAGGATTTGAACCTGCGACCTTCGGGTTATGAGCCCGACGAGCTACCGAACTGCTCCACCCCGCGATGATATGGGTTTTAAAAAATATGGCGGAGGAAGAGGGATTCGAACCCCCGCGGGCTTTGACACCCCTGTCGGTTTTCAAGACCGATCCCTTCAGCCGGACTTGGGTATTCCTCCGTATAGATGGTGGACCTTGTAGGACTCGAACCTACGACCGGACGGTTATGAGCCGTCTGCTCTAACCAACTGAGCTAAAGGTCCTTTATAGCGGCGGAGGGGATCGAACCCCCGACCTCACGGGTATGAACCGTACGCTCTAGCCAGCTGAGCTACACCGCCATGATCAAAATAATCTTTTAAAAAGTGGAGCCTAGCGGGATCGAACCGCTGACCTCCTGCGTGCAAGGCAGGCGCTCTCCCAGCTGAGCTAAGGCCCCATAAAAGATGGTCGGGAAGACAGGATTCGAACCTGCGACCCCTTGGTCCCAAA
>NZ_PVRI01000003.1:0-495056 GCF_002998775.1 Bacillus sp. YBWC18
AGGTTACCCACGTGTTACTCACCCGTCCGCCGCTAACATCCGGGAGCAAGCTCCCTTCTGTCCGCTCGACTTGCATGTATTAGGCACGCCGCCAGCGTTCGTCCTGAGCCAGGATCAAACTCTCCGAAAAAGTACAAAACCGAAGTTTTGTTTTTCGCCAGTTTGACTGACTACCTATGATGTTTCATAGGATTTTTTTTATAAAAACTCGAATTAACAGGTACGTTTTGTCTTGTTTAGTTTTCAAAGAACTTGTGTGCCACTCTCTTAAAGCGACCACTTAAATATATCATGTATCTCTATCAACAGTCAACATTTTTCTTAAAAAATATTTTGTTTTTTTAAGAAGTTTTTACTGAGAATGAGATAAAAAATAGAGCCTCTTTTTGCTCCTTTGAAAGATTAACACATATCTATGAAAAAAGCATTATAAATTTCAAAAAAAATGATGTTTTTTCAAAAAAAATAAAGCCGGTGAAGAACCGGCTTTATTTTTACTCAGATTGCTCTTGATCTGACTCTATATTTTCTACGTTCTCTTCACTAATCTCTTCATCGTCTTCTTGTGATTGTTCAACTAATGCCACTGTAGCGACATGTTCCTCATCACCGAGGCGTATTAGGCGGACACCTTGAGTGACTCGACCTGTTGTCGAAATGTCAGAAACGGCCATACGAATGATTACACCACTTCCTGTAATAATCATCAAGTCTTCTTCGGCTTCAGCATTAGTTGCCTTCACTGTGACAAGCGGACCATTGTTATCAGTGATTTTGCACGTTTTAAGACCTTTACCTCCACGACTTTGAACACGGTATTCTTTTTCAGGGGTTAGTTTGCCATATCCTTTTTCAGTTACAATCAATACGTTTGCATCTGGCTCAAGGATTTCCATACCCACGACAATGTCATCTTCGGAAAGTGTGATACCTTTCACTCCAGCTGCCGTACGTCCCATTTCACGAACATCTGTCTCGTCAAAACGGATCAGCATCCCCTTTTTCGTTCCAATGATGATTTGTTTTTCTCCATTGGTTAAACGAACAGCCATCAGTTCATCTTCGTCACGAAGGCTGAGTGCAATAAGACCGTTGTTTCGAATGTTAGCAAACTGAGACAATGTCGTCCGTTTTGATACACCGTGTCTTGTTGTAAAGAAGAGATACGAATTTTCATCAAACTCGCTTACTGGAATAATGGCGTTAATCCATTCTCCCTTTTCTACTTCAAGAAGGTTAATGATCGGAATCCCTTTCGCTGTCCGTCCGAATTCAGGAATCTCATACCCTTTCGCACGATAAACCTTCCCTTTATTAGAGAAGAAAAGAATCGTATCGTGGGTCGATGTTGAAATCAACTGTTCAACGAAATCATCTTCGTTGGTTCCCATTCCTTGGACACCTTTACCGCCTCTTTTTTGACTGCGGTATGTTGATGCAGGGAGACGCTTGATATAACCATTATGCGTCAGCGTAATCACGATGTTCTCAACAGGAATCAAATCTTCGTCTTCAATTGTTTCAATACCCGCTGTCACAATTTCAGTCCGGCGCGTATCATTGAAGCGTTCTTTAATTTCTGTTAATTCTTCTCTAATGATTTCAAGTACTTTCTCATTGTCTGCTAAAATGGCTTTTAATTCAGCAATCAAATCAACAAGTCCTTTATATTCATCTTCTATCTTTTCTCGTTCTAGGCCAGTCAAACGCTGAAGTCGCATATCAAGAATGGCCTGTGCCTGTTTTTCAGACAAGCTATAGTTTTCCATCAAACCATTTCTCGCAATTTCCGCAGTTTGAGAGCCTCTAATTAAAGCAATGACTTCATCTAAGTGATCAAGTGCAATTCTGAGGCCTTCTAAAATGTGTGCTCTTGCTTCTGCTTTACGCAGCTCATACGCTGTTCTTCTGCGAATGATCACTTTTTGATGCTCTAGATAATACTCAAGACATTGTTTGAGGGACAAGACTTTCGGCTGTCCATCAACAAGTGCTAATAAGTTGATACCAAATGACGTTTGAAGTGTCGTTTGTTTATAAAGATTGTTTAATAGAACATGGACGTTTGCGTCTCTTCGCAGTTCAATGACAATACGCATACCATTACGATCTGATTCATCACGCAAATCTGTAATGCCATCAATCTTTTTATCACGCACAAGATCAGCAATTTTTTCAATCAAACGGGCTTTGTTGACTTGGTACGGGATCTCATTGATAACAATGCGCTGTTTTCCGCTAGATGTTTCCTCAATATTCGATTTTGCTCTTAATGTAATAGAGCCGCGCCCTGTTTCATACGCCTTTCGAATACCACTTCGGCCAATGATTTGACCTGCTGTTGGGAAATCTGGCCCTGGGATGATATCCATAAGCTCCTGTGTTGTCATTTCCGGGTTTTGACTGATGGCCAATACCCCATCAATCACTTCACCTAATTGGTGCGGCGGAATATTGGTCGCCATTCCTACAGCAATTCCTGTCGCTCCGTTGACCAATAAGTTCGGGAATCTTGCAGGCATCACCATTGGCTCTCTTTCACTGCCGTCATAGTTATCTTGATAATCAATGGTATCCTTTGTGATATCACGGAGGATTTCCATAGAAATCTTAGATAGACGCGCCTCGGTATAACGCATCGCCGCTGCTCCGTCTCCATCGACTGAACCAAAGTTTCCATGACCATCAACTAACATATAACGATAGTTGAAGTCTTGCGCCATACGAACCATTGCTTCGTATACAGCGCTGTCACCGTGAGGGTGATACTTACCGATAACTTCCCCAACGATACGTGCAGATTTCTTAAATGGTTTATCACTTGTCATACCTAGGTCATTCATCGCATACAAAATTCTTCGATGCACGGGCTTTAATCCGTCTCGCACATCTGGTAATGCACGCGACACAATCACACTCATTGCATAATCTAAAAAGGACGTACGCATTTCTTGACTAATATTCACTTCGCGTACATTTGGTGTATGTTGTTCACTCACTATAAGAACCTCCCTTTACGTATCACATGAAATAAATTATGTGGGAGTAAAATATGTATTTATCTTCACAAGACTATTCTCCATTATATCAATAATCTCGTCTTTATACACATTTATTTACTAGAAAATCAACGAAAACACGGAAAAACAGGACATTGGTTATACGCCCCTATTTCTTGAAAAACAACCTTATTCCAAACAAGAAATAAGGTTGTTCTCAGTAGGGATCTATCTAAATATCGAGGTTTTTCACGTATTGCGCGTTTTCTTCGATAAAGTTTCTTCTCGGCTCTACTTTATCTCCCATGAGCATTTCAAATGTCTCATCAGCATCGATCGCATCCTCAAGTGTGACTTGAAGAAGTGTTCTCGCATCAGGATCCATTGTTGTTTCCCAAAGCTGAGTAGCATTCATCTCTCCAAGACCTTTATAACGCTGAAGTCCAGGTTTTGGTGTTTGAGGAAGTGATTTTAACAGCTCATCTAGCTGTTTGTCGTTATACACGTACTCAACACGTTTTCCTTGCTGCACTTTATATAAAGGCGGCTGTGCAATATACACATAACCGTTTTCAATAATTTCACGCATGTAGCGATAGAAGAATGTTAAAAGCAGCGTTCGAATGTGCGCTCCATCCACATCGGCATCCGTCATGATCACAACTTTGTGATAGCGAGCTTTCTCTAAAGTGAAGTCTTCTCCGATTCCAGTTCCTAATGCTGTAATCATTGAACGAACCTCGTTGTTCGATAGAATTTTATCTAGTCGCGCTTTTTCAACGTTTAGGATCTTCCCTCTTAACGGTAAGATCGCTTGGAAGTGACGATCACGGCCTTGCTTAGCAGATCCGCCCGCAGAATCTCCCTCTACGATATAGAGTTCAGAGATGGAAGGGTCTTTAGAAGAACAGTCCGCCAGTTTCCCCGGTAAGCTGGAGACTTCCAGTGCACTTTTACGTCTTGTCAGCTCACGTGCCTTTTTGGCAGCCATTCTTGCACGAGCTGCCATCACACCTTTCTCCACAATTTTCTTTGCAGCATCAGGATTCTCTAAGAGGAATTTCTCAAGTGCTTCAGAGAAAAGGGAGTCGGTAATGGTTCTTGCTTCTGAGTTCCCAAGCTTTGTCTTCGTTTGTCCTTCGAATTGAGGATCTGGATGTTTGATGGAGATAATGGCTGTTAAGCCTTCTCGCACATCTTCACCGCTCAAATTCGAGTCTCCATCTTTGAATACACCATTCTTACGAGCATAATCATTGATAACACGCGTCAAACCTGTTTTAAAGCCTGCTTCGTGCGTTCCGCCTTCATACGTGTTGATATTGTTGGCGAAGGAATAGATGTTGCTTGTATAGGAATCGTTATATTGTAATGCCACTTCAATCGTGATTCCGTCTTTTTCACCTTCGATGTAAACGGGTTCTTCATGAACGACTTCTTTTGAGCGATTTAAATGTTCTACATAGCTCTTAATACCGCCTTCATAGCAGTATTCATTTCGTCGTTCTTTACCTTCACGTAAATCTTCAATAATAATGTTTACACCTTTTGTTAAGAAAGCTAACTCACGTACACGGTTGGCAAGTGTATCGTAATCAAATTCAATGGTTTCAGTAAAAATTTCTGGATCTGGCACAAAATGAGTGGTTGTCCCTGTAACATCTGTTTCACCAATGATCTCTAAATCTCCAGCTGGAACACCGCGTTTGAATTGTTGATAATGAATTTTCCCGTCACGATATACGGTCACGTCTAAGGTCGTAGATAACGCATTAACAACAGATGCCCCTACGCCATGCAGACCGCCAGATACTTTATAACCGCTGCCGTCAAATTTACCGCCAGCGTGAAGAACAGTCATAATGACCTCTACAGCAGGACGTCCCATTTTCTCATGAATCCCAACCGGAATCCCGCGGCCATTATCTTTCACTGTAATGCTATTATCCTTTTCAATTTGCACCGTAATATCTGTGCAATATCCAGCTAAAGCCTCATCAATACTGTTGTCGACAATTTCCCATACAAGATGGTGAAGTCCTTTTGCACTGGTTGACCCGATGTACATTCCTGGACGTTTTCTAACAGCTTCTAGTCCTTCGAGCACCTGTATCTGATTTTCATCATAACTATTATGTTGCTGTTCCATTGCCACGTACATTCACCTACACTTTTCTTAAACGATATATTTATATGAATTGAGCTTTTAGACTTCAATTTCAATCACAAATGAAGCACGTTTTTTGAGCGTGCTTGAGGAAAGAGGAGAGTAATAAACAGATTCAGTTGTGACGACGATGGATTTGGGTGTTCCTTGTGATAACGAAATGATTTGTTCTTCTTGTTTTTGGAGAAACTCTTCTACAACAGAAGACGACCTCATTTTGTAATCAACAATTGCGACAATCTCTCGTGTAGAAACAACACAATCATCACCTAAATGAATATACAAGACTCACACCTCATTTATCAGTCAATTACTTTTCCACTGGCTACTCTGAAAATTTCCGCTTCTTTCAAGGTGGCGTGATCAATGCCTTCAACACTTGTTGTGGTGACGAAGGTCTGTACACGTCCCTGAATGGTATGGAGCAAATGAGACTGTCTGTAATCATCAAGTTCAGATAAAACATCATCGAGTAGAAGAATGGGATATTCTCCGATTTCTTCATGTATCAGGTCGATTTCTGCCAGCTTTAGTGAAAGAGCTGTTGTTCTTTGCTGCCCTTGAGAGCCATATGTCTGAACATCCCGACCATTCACAAAGAAAAGAAGGTCATCTCTGTGAGGCCCCCACAGTGTCACTCCTCGGTCTATTTCTCTGTCTCTTAGTTTCTGAAACGATTCTTCATAGCTATTCTTTATTTTCGACAAGTCTGACGCTTCTGATACCTCTATCGCCGTCTGGTATTGGAGCGTGAGTGTTTCTAGCTCTCTAGAAATGCCAAAATGCAGCGGCTGCGCCCATTTCTCGAGCTGTTTCGTAAAAGTCAGTCGTCTTTTGACAACTTTCACTGCCGCATCAATCAACTGCTCTGTTAAAACCTCCAGCATCGCTTGATCCGTTTGCTTTCTTGTCTGCAATTGTTTCAAGTAATGATTCCGCTGAGAGAGGATTTTTTGATAGAGCGATAAATCATGCAAATAGACAGCAGAAACTTGTCCAATCTCCATATCGAGGAATCTTCTGCGGATTTGCGGGCTGCCCTTCACAAGACTTAAGTCCTCTGGTGCAAACATGATGGTGTTTAACGCACCAACATAATGACTGAGCTTCTGTTGTTCAATGTGATTGACCTTGCCCTTTTTCCCTTTTTTTGAGATCACGAGCTGCATTGGGAGTGGACCATTTTTTTTGATGACTCTACCTTCTATTTTAGCATAGTCTTGGTCCCATCGGATAAGTTCTTTATCATTTGACGTACGATGCGACTTTGCCATCGACAATACATAGATCGCTTCCATCAAGTTCGTTTTACCTTGGGCATTCTCACCGATCATGACATTCACCTTGTTGTCGAATTGAAGCTCAGTGTGTTCATAGTTTCGGTATGAAGTTAACGCCAGACTTTGAATGTACATGTATTGTCACCCGTTTCTAATTCACAACTTGAAATGTGCCATAACCTTCTATCTCGACAACATCTCCTGGGTATAGTTTGCGTCCCCGTCTATTATCTGGCTCTTGATTAATGAACACCTCATGTTCACTTAAAAACCATTTCGCCATTCCGCCAGATTGGATGACTTCGGCTAATTTCAAAAACTGCCCTAATGTAATCATTTCTTTCTCAATGGTTATAAGATTAGGCATTATATCGACCTCTTTCAATATCACTAATATCTAATTGTACTAAAAAACAAGACAAGAAGGAAAGGGGGAAAGCGAACTAGGATGAAAGAAAGCATGGTAAACGAGAAGAAAAGCTGCTGTGCACTCACACAGCAGCTATTTTAGATTGGATTAATATGTTCTGACTGGGAGAATCAACTGCAAGATTGAATCATCATTTGGCGTGCGCAACAGGAACGGTCTCATGGCACCAGTGAAGCTTACATGAATTTCTGTTCCCTCTAATACTTTTAACGCATCCAGCATATATTTTGGACTGAAGGAGATTTTGAGGTCCTCCCCTTTAATGTCATCCGCTTGAACCGTTTCGACTACTTTACCGATTTCAGGTGAATTAGAAGAAATCTCAAGGCTTTGTTCAGGATCAGCTGACAGCTTTACGACATTATTGCGTCCTTCTCTTGCCAAAAGTGATGCACGGTCAATAGCTTGAAGGAATTCCTTCGTGTTGACCACGACATCCGTTTTACTTTCTTGCGGGATCAGGCGAGCTGTATCTGGATAATTACCATCCAGCAATCTTGAGAAGAACAACACGTTTTGTGCTTTAAAGAGAACTTGCGTTTCTGTAATCACGATGCTCACAAGATCTTGTCCGTCATCAAGGATTCTACTTAGCTCTGTTAAACTCTTCCCTGGAATTACGACATTGTATGAGCTTTCCTCGTCAATATCCAACTTCGCTTTTCTTAAAGCAAGACGGTGGCTATCCGTCGCTGTGCATATTAATTCACCTTTCTCTACCTTCCAGTTTACACCTGTCAAGATAGGTCGTGTTTCTGAGGTGGACACTGCAAAAACGGTTTGACGAATTAAGTTTTTAAGCAAATCTGTCGGGACTTGAAATGCATGATGCTCTTCAATTTGCGGCAGATGCGGATATTCCTCAGCATCTAAGCCGTTTAAGTTAAATTCCGCTGAACCAGAACGGATGATCGTGAGGTGATTTTGTTCTACTTCAATTTCGACAGTAGCCATTGGCAGTTTCTTCACAATTTCACTAAAGAAGCGGGCCTGAAGCACAATACTCCCTGGACGGTCAATCGTGATTACTTCTAAATCTCCATCTCTTTGAGGAATAAAGGATTCAATTGAGATATCAGAGTCGCTTCCTGTGAGAGAAACCCCCTCATCAGATGCAACAATTTTAATCCCTGTCAAAATAGGTATCGTTGTTCTAGAGGATACGGCCTTTAATACATCTTGGACACTTTCGACAAGACGATCTTTTTGAATCGTGAATTTCATAGTGGTCCTCCTAAATTTTCTTAATGACATGTATATATATTTTATTAATAAAAATCGTAGAAGTAATAGTAGGGCTTGTGAATATGTGGATAAGTCGGTAAAAAGAAAGGAAAGACAGCCTATCCACATGTGGACAGACTGTGTATGACTATGCTCTAGTTATTCACATTTTCCCGTACTTATTATATCAGCTTGGTTATTTTAATTGTTCTTTGATTTCTTTCACATGCTGCTGAAGCTGTTCATCTTCAACCATTAATTTCGAAATCTTCTCATGAGCATGAATGACAGTCGTATGATCACGACCTCCAAATTCTTCTCCTATTTTAGGCAGAGAGGAATCGGTCATTTCTCTAGAGAGATACATGGCAATTTGTCTTGGATAAGCAACTGACTTCGTACGTTTCTTCGCTTTGAAATCCTCTAAGCGAATATTAAATTGCTGCCCTACAATTCTTTGAATATCTTTAATTGTAATGACTCTTGGCTTCGATGAAGGAATGATGTCCTTTAGGGCCTCAGCTGCTAGATCCGCATTGATGTCTTTATTAATTAAAGAAGAGTAAGCAACGACACGAATCAAAGCACCCTCCAGTTCACGAATGTTGCTGTCGATTTGATTGGCAATATAAAGCATGACTTCATTCGGAATGTCTAAGCCTTCTGCTTTTGCCTTTTTTCGCAAAATTGCAATACGTGTTTCTAAATCTGGCGGGGTAATGTCTGTGATTAAGCCCCATTCGAATCGAGAGCGTAATCTGTCTTCAAGTGTCGGAATTTCTTTCGGCGGCCGGTCACTAGAAATGACGATTTGCTTACTTTCTTCGTGAAGTGTGTTGAATGTATGGAAAAACTCTTCTTGTGTTTGTTCTTTTCCTGCTAAAAATTGAATATCATCTATCAAAAGCACATCTACATTCCGATAGCGATTACGGAAATCGACAGCTTTGTTGTCTCGGATTGAGTTGATAAATTCATTTGTAAATTTTTCAGATGATAGATAGACCACTTTGGCTGATGGATTATGGTCGATGACATAATGACCAATCGCATGCATCAAGTGGGTCTTTCCTAAACCAACGCCCCCATAAATAAAGAGCGGGTTATATGCTTTTGCCGGTGCTTCCGCAACTGCAAGTGAAGCGGCATGCGCAAATCGGTTGCCTGAACCAATAACAAAAGTATCAAATGTATATTTTGGATTCAGCATATTTTGTGGAATATCAACGGCCTCTTCTTTAGACATTTTTTTAATTGGAGACTTTGGCATGGCTTCCACTTCATCCTGATTTTGAGGAATAATAAATTTAATGCTGAGCTCTTCACCTGTCAGTTCGTAGATGGTATCAGCAATTAAGTGGAGATATCTTGATTCCAGCCAGTCTCTAGCAAATTCATTAGGTGCCGTAATTGTAAGCGTATCGCCTTGAAGAGAATGGGCTTTTGTCGATTTCATCCATGTCTCAAAACTGGGTTTGCTCAACTTTGTCTCTATTTTTTGAAGTGCTTTATTCCACAGATCCAAAATATTTTCCATAAGGCTTCTCCCCCCTCCTTTTCTTTATAAAATGACCAATATCAAACTGTTATAGAACACGAAAAAGAGCAAATGGTCATCACCATTCGTGCACATACGTTGTTGAAAACAAATAATATAGTAGAAAAACGTCTTTTCGACAAATTACACAGTCTGTGGATAAATAATTCAACAGCCTGTGTAATATCTTTCCACAGCTTATCCACAATTTGTGGATAACGCAAATAGGTCAGATAAGTAATTAAGAGTTAAAACACAAATATAATATCAAAATAAACAAGATGGTGCAATGGGTGTCACAAACTTATCCACACACTTTACATCCTGTTGAAAATAATTATCCACATCGGTTATTTGTGTGAAAAAAATGTCGATAATGGATGTGGATAGTCTAAATATGCCGGAAAAATATCCACACCCTTGTTTTGCAGGCCTTTTAGGAGGAAAAAAGAATAAAATGCTGGAAACTGAAAAAGAAGGTTTCTTCGTTTGATAAATTATGTTATGCTTATAAGGTTGATAATAAGAGTTTTATCATTGATATTGACAATCGATGGGTTACACAAATATAATGAGTTAGACTGTCTTAAACAGCTATTCCTCAGGGAGGTGTCATAAATGAAAAGAACGTTTCAACCAAATAACCGTAAGCGTAGTAAAGTTCATGGCTTCCGCAGCCGTATGAGTTCTAAAAACGGACGTCTAGTTTTAAAGCGACGCCGCAGCAAAGGTAGAAAAAAATTATCAGCTTAGGCCACTGAATAATGTCAGTGGTCTTTTTTACATAAAATCGTAAATGAACTGTCAGTTTTTATCGGAGTGGAAGAAAACATGAAGAAGCGAAACAGGCTAAAAAAAAATGAAGAGTTTCAAAAAGTGTTCAGAAAAGGTCAATCAATGGCGAATCGTCAATTCGTTATTTACCAGCTGGATCAACCAAATCAAGATGAACTGCGTTTGGGATTGTCTGTCAGTAAGAAGATTGGTAATGCAGTGATGAGAAATCGAATTAAACGACTGATCCGCCAGGTGTTTTTAGAAGAAGGTCATAAGTTAAAGCAAGAAAAAGACTACATTGTCATTGCAAGAAAACCAGCAAGTGAATTGACCTTTGAAGAAACAAAGAAGTCTCTCCAACATTTATTTAGAAAATCCGCTGTTTATCAACAACAACCGAAAAAGTCTTCGTAATAGAAACTTTCGTTGAATCAATTTTTAAAAGCGCTTCCTTCATCTAGTGAATTAAAATGAAACCACCACTTTGTAATGAAAAAATGTTACCATACTGATTAGGTGAGTCACTTTCGTAATCAATTCCAACTTAAATAAAGTTTGAAGTAATGGGAGGAATCTTGTTGAAAAGGCGATTATTACTAATATTTAGCTTGATTGGCGTGTTGGTTCTATTGGCAGGATGTACACAAATCAATGAACCAATCACATCAGATAGTAAGGGATTCTGGAATTCTTATATTGTTTACCCGCTATCTCAATTAATCACGTACATGGCAAATTTGACTGGTGAAAACTACGGGGTTGCGATCATTATTGTGACACTGTTAATCCGCTTGCTCATTCTACCATTAATGATTAAGCAGTTAAGAAGTACAAAAGCAATGCAAGCATTGCAGCCTGAATTGAAAAAGCTTCGTGAAAAATATAGCTCTAAAGACCAAAAAACTCAGCAGCAGCTTCAGCAGGAAACAATGGCCCTTTTCCAAAAAAATGGCGTCAATCCATTAGCTGGATGTTTCCCGATTTTAATTCAGATGCCAATCCTAATTGGTTTTTATCATGCGATTATGAGAACAGCAGAAATTAAAAAGCATACATTCTTATGGTTTGACTTAGGCAGTCCAGATCCATTGTTCCTATTACCGATCATTGCGGGGGTAGCTACTTTCATTCAGCAAAAACTGATGATGGCTGGAAATCCTTCGGACAACCCTCAAATGGCTATCATGCTATGGGTTATGCCGATTATGATCATTGTATTTGCCATTAGTTTCCCAGCAGCACTTTCATTGTACTGGGTTGTAGGTAACATTTTCATGATCATCCAAACATTAGTGATTAAAACTCCTCAAGTAAAATTGGATACAAAAGAAAAAGCTGGCGGGAATAAAAAATGAAGGAAATAACTGCTGTCGGTCGCACAATCGAAGAAGCAGTAGATTCCGGACTTAAACAAATTCAACTTCTAAAAGAAGAAGTAGATATCACAATAGTTGATGAAGGAAATAAAGGTTTCTTAGGATTATTTGGCAAAAGACAAGCTGTAGTCAAGTTGATAGAAAAGAGAAATGCTCTTAAATTAGCTACACAGTATTTAGATAATATTGTTAAATCAATTGATCCTAAAGCGAAGATTGTTTCCAAAAAGGAACCGAAAAAGATTTCTTTCCACATTGATGGAGATAAAACGTCATTAATGATTGGAAAAAGAGGACAAACTTTGTACTCTTTAGAAACATTGGTACAGCTAGTATTTAATCGCTATTCTGATCAGTATCATCATATTACCATTGATATTGGAGATTATAGGAAGAAGCGACAAGAAGCACTTGAACAATATGCCGTCAAGACAGCAAACAGAGTTTTAAAAACGAAGAGAAAGGTTCATTTAGAACCAATGCCTTCTAATGAACGAAAAGTAATTCATGATACGATCGCCGCATTTTCTAAAGAACTTGCAACGGCATCGGAAGATACAGGCAGCAAGCGTCATGTTGTGGTGCTGTATAAAAAATAACAGAAAGGCTAGAATTCAGCAAAGCTGGATTTTAGTCTTTTTTTATTGAAAAATTGTCTTTCTATAGAAGATTCATCCTTTATTTCTAAAAAATTAGTGTGTGATATGAGTGGAAAACGCCATTTTTACAAGTAAGCAAAGGGATCAGGGCGTTTAAATTTATTGGATTTCGGTGTAAGATGTGAAGATAAGTTTAGAACGTCGTTATTCACATGTGGATAAGTTAAGTGTTAAAATAGATAGGATGCAAAGCTGTGGATAATTAGATATGGGATACTTTCACTTCGCTTTCATTTATGGTATCTTTAAATTTTGGATTAAGCGTTTTTGATATAGAGATGGACAACGTCCATTTAATAGATAAAAGACTGTCTATTAAGTAGAGAAAGAGGTGATTGAGTGATGGATACAATTGCAGCCATTTCTACACCGATGGGTGAAGGAGCAATTGCGATTATTCGTTTAAGTGGGCCTGATGCGGTACAGATCGCTGATCGGATGTATAAAGGGCCTAAGGAGAAAAAACTTGTAGCAGTGGATTCCCATACAATTCATTATGGTCATATTGTGGATTCAAGTACTGATCAAGTAATAGAAGAGGTCATGGTGTCAGTACTTCGAGCGCCAAAAACATTTACGAGAGAAGACGTTATTGAGATTAACTGCCATGGCGGAATTGTAACGGTCAATAAAGTATTGCAGCTTGCTTTAAGAGAAGGAGCAAGATTAGCGGAGCCAGGTGAGTTCACAAAACGTGCTTTCTTAAATGGAAGAATAGATCTTTCGCAAGCAGAGGCTGTTATGGACTTGATTCGGGCAAAGACTGATCGTGCGATGAACGTAGCAATCACTCAAATGGAGGGACGCCTCTCCGGTTTGGTTCAGCGACTGCGCGGCGAGATCCTAGAAACACTGGCGCATATTGAAGTCAATATTGACTACCCTGAGTATGACGATGTTGAAGAAATGACACATCGCGTCTTAGTGGAAAAAGCGACATCGGTCAAAAAAGAAATTGAGTCGCTGCTCTCGACCTCTCAGCAAGGGAAAATCCTTCGAGAGGGCTTATCCACTGTGATTATAGGAAGGCCGAATGTTGGAAAGTCTTCCTTGCTGAATAGCCTTGTACAGGAAACAAAGGCGATTGTCACAGATATTCCTGGAACTACCAGAGATGTCATTGAGGAATATGTGAATGTAAGAGGTGTACCTCTTCGTCTAGTCGATACTGCGGGTATACGTGAGACTGAGGACATTGTTGAGCGTATAGGGGTTGAACGATCTAGACAGGTCTTAAAAGAAGCTGACCTGATTTTACTTGTGCTCAATTATAGCGAAGAATTATCAGAAGAAGATATGAAGCTTTTTGAGGCTGTCTCAGGTATGGATATCATCGTGATTGTGAATAAGACAGACCTTGAGCCTAAGCTTGATGTAGAAAAGGTCAAGCAGTTAGCGAAGGATCGTCCGGTCGTCACCACATCATTATTACAAGAAAAGGGCATTGATGAGCTTGAAATGGCGATTCAATCACTGTTCTTCACTGGATCAATTGAAAGTGGAGATTTAACGTATGTAAGTAATACAAGGCATATTGCCCTCCTTCAGGCAGCAAAACAATCAATTGAGGATGCTCTTGAAGGCATTGAAATGGACGTACCGATCGACATTGTTCAAATAGATTTAACACGCTGCTGGGAACAGCTCGGTGAAATTATAGGAGATGCTGTTCATGAAAGCTTGATTGATCAGTTATTCTCTCAATTCTGTTTAGGAAAGTAAAGGGAGGAACATAAGAAATGGGTTATGAAGCTGGCAATTATGACGTAATCGTCGTGGGTGCCGGTCATGCTGGGGTTGAGGCTGCTCTTGCTTCTGCAAGACAGGGCGCCAAAACACTTGTATTGACTATCAACCTCGATATGGTTGCTTTTATGCCATGTAATCCGTCCGTAGGCGGTCCTGCAAAAGGGATTGTCGTTAGAGAAATTGATGCACTGGGCGGAGAAATGGCACGAAATATAGATAAGACGCATATCCAAATGCGCATGCTGAATACGGGGAAAGGACCTGCTGTCCGTGCGTTAAGAGCGCAAGCAGATAAGTTCCAATATCAGCATGAAATGAAAAAAACAATGGAAAACGAACCGAACCTGACAATGCTTCAAGGTATGGTGGATCATTTAATTGTAGAAGATGATGAATGTAAAGGTGTCGTTACCCAAACAGGAGCAAACTATCGTGCGAAGTCTGTTGTATTAACGACTGGGACTTTCTTAAAAGGCCGCATTATTTTAGGGGATCTATCGTATTCAAGTGGTCCTAATAACCAGCAGCCATCAATCAAATTATCGGATCACCTAGCAGAGTTAGGATTCGATTTGGTTCGCTTTAAAACAGGAACACCTCCTCGAGTGAATAGTCACTCGATTGACTATAGTAAAACAGAAATTCAACCAGGTGATGATGTTCCGCGGGCGTTCTCCTATGAAACGGTTGAATATATTACAGACCAACTGCCATGCTGGTTAACATATACGAGTTTAGAAACACATCAAATTATTGATGAGAATCTTCACCGTTCTCCAATGTATTCAGGTATGATTAAAGGAACTGGTCCTAGATACTGCCCTTCCATTGAAGATAAAGTGGTTCGTTTCAATGACAAACCGAGACATCAAATTTTCTTAGAGCCAGAAGGTCGTAATACGCAGGAAGTGTATGTTCAAGGATTATCTACAAGTCTTCCAGAGGATGTACAGCAGCGCATGCTTTCCACCATCCCAGGGCTCGAAAATGTACAAATGATGAGAGCGGGTTATGCCATTGAGTATGATGCAATTGTGCCTACTCAATTGTGGCCTACACTTGAGACGAAGAAAATTTCTGGATTATATACAGCGGGCCAAATTAATGGTACGTCTGGCTATGAGGAAGCAGCAGGTCAAGGAATTATGGCAGGTATTAATGCAGGAAGAAAAGCATTGGGTAAAGAAGAAGTCATTTTAAGCCGATCTGATGCATATATCGGTGTTCTCATTGATGACCTTGTCACAAAGGGAACAAATGAACCTTACCGTCTTTTAACATCCCGTGCAGAGTATCGTTTGCTTCTTCGTCATGACAATGCGGATTTAAGATTAACTGAACTTGGCTATCATATTGGATTAATTTCTCAAGAAAGATTCCAGACATTCCAGCAGAAAAAAGAAGCCATTGAAGCAGAGAAAAAACGTTTATATTCTGTCATCATCAAACCTACAGCAGAGACACAAGAATTTATTCGTACACTTGGTGGAAGTGAGCTGAAGGACGGTATTCGTGCAAGTGATTTGATGAAGCGTCCAGAAATGAACTATGAATCTGTTGTGACGTTAGCTCCTGCTGAAATACCACTTCCTTCTGATGTGTGTGAGCAGGTAGAGATTCAAATTAAATACGAAGGATATATTGAAAAGTCACTCCAACAAGTTGAAAAGCTGAAAAAGATGGAGAACAAAAAGATTCCTGATCGTATTGATTATGATGCCATCAAAGGGATTGCAACTGAAGCGAAACAAAAGCTGAAAGAAGTCCGACCGCTTTCTGTTGCACAGGCTTCTCGTATTTCAGGCGTTAACCCTGCTGATATTTCTATCCTTTTAGTATATTTAGAGCAGGGACGTATTGCGAAGATAGCAGAATAGAAAGGATGTCGGCATGAACATTGAACAATTTACAGCAGCACTAGAGGAGAAAGGGATGACTCTTTCTCCTGTGCAGCTTGAACAATTTGAAACTTACTTCCGCATGCTTGTAGAATGGAACGAGAAGATGAATTTAACGTCCATTACTGAAAAGGAAGAAGTGTATTTAAAGCATTTTTATGATTCAATTTCAGCAGCATTTTTTATTGATTTTCACAAAGTGACGACGATTTGCGATATTGGAGCTGGTGCTGGTTTCCCAAGCATTCCTCTTAAAATTTGCTTCCCTCATCTACATGTAACCATTGTTGATTCTCTTCAGAAACGAATTACGTTTCTCAATGAGTTAGCAAAAGGGTTAAACTTACAAGATACTACTTTTTATCATGATCGTGCGGAGACGTTTGGACAACGTAAGGAAAAGCGTGAAAGCTATGATCTTGTC
Organism: Bacillus sp. YBWC18; assembly: GCF_002998775.1. Taxonomy (NCBI): domain Bacteria; kingdom Bacillati; phylum Bacillota; class Bacilli; order Caryophanales; family Bacillaceae; genus Bacillus; species Bacillus sp. YBWC18. Next base: position 16,521 of record NZ_PVRI01000003.1, read on the forward strand.
ACTGCTAGAGCGGTTGCGCGTTTATCCGTCTTGAGCGAACTATGTCTGCCCCTTGTAAAAAAGGAAGGATTGTTTGTTGCATTAAAAGCATCTGCCGCTGATGAAGAAATGCAAGCAGGGAAAAAAGCTGTTACTGTCCTCGGAGGAGAGGTTGTTGAAAAGCATTCCTTTGTTCTTCCTTTAGAAGAAAGCGAACGGAACATCATTGTCATTGAAAAGAAAAAGCAAACACCAAAAAAATATCCTAGAAAACCAGGAACACCTAATAAATCACCAATAGAAGGTTGATCATGTAAAAGGTCGGTTTTTCTTCAATATTTAAGATTTTACAGAAGGAAAAAACATGAGAAAATAGAATTATAAAAAGGTAGTTTTTAAAGGTGGTGTAGGTTCATGAAGCATTCACTCTCACGCTTCTTCGGGCTTGGTGACAAAGAACATCCTGAGCGTGAAACCGAAATAGAGGCAGAGATTGCTGAGCATGATACATTAAAGGAAGAGATACAGGAGCTCCCGGTCGACACAATTATGCCAAACCGTTTTCAGCCACGCACCATTTTTTCAGAAGAAAAGATACATGAGCTGGCCACGACGATTCATACCCATGGCATTATCCAACCTATTGTTGTCAGACCAACAGAAGAAGAAGGTAAATATGAACTGATCGCCGGCGAAAGACGTTGGAGAGCGGTACAGACTCTTCAATGGGAGAAAATCCCCGCTATTATAAAAGACTTTACTGATACGGAAACGGCATCTGTGGCATTGATTGAAAATTTGCAAAGGGAAGAGCTGTCTGCTATTGAAGAGGCTCATGCTTATGCACGTCTTTTAGAGCTCCATGATTTAACACAGGAGGCGCTTGCTCAGCGTTTAGGCAAGGGACAATCAACTGTTGCAAACAAATTAAGACTTTTAAAGTTGCCTGAAGAGGTACAACAGGCCATTTTAGAGAAAAAAATCTCTGAAAGGCATGCACGTTCACTTGTACCCCTAAAGCTTCCAGAATTACAAATCGCGCTATTGCAGGAAATCATCGAAAAGCAGCTGAATGTAAAACAGACTGAAGAGCGTGTAGTGAAAATGCTTGAACAAAAAACAGATCGCAAACCGAAGCCAAAACGTAAGGCGTTTAGTCGTGATACACGAATTGCGATGAATACCATTCGTCAGTCTCTCCATATGGTAGAAGACAGCGGGCTTAAAATAAATACCGAGGAAGAAGAGTTTGAGGAATATATCCAATTAACGATTCGGATTCCTAAATAGAAAAAAGCTGATGAGAGCCACTCGTCAGCTTTTTTAATTGGTTCCACATCATATTTACTTATTATTCATAAATTGGTAAAATATGATTTTCATAGAAGAAAGGAGGTGACATGACTCGATGAAAATGAAAAAGACGAAATTTGTTATTATTTGTTATTTACTATTTTCTTTTTCTCTTTTTACAAATGAAACAACCATATTTGCTGTGAATTCGCCAACGGCTCCTGCAGAAGAAAGCCCGCTGGCCAAAAAAGAACTGAACGTTCTGAAGAAACAAGGTGTTGTTTCTAAGGAGGTCACTTTACAGCAATTAAATCATGAGCATGAGTCTCAGGACGACACAATTGACTTGATTTCAGCTGAGGATGATTTGAAGGACTATGGCTTACAACAAAACAAGCAGGATGAGTTGGTAACGGATGAAAAGCCGCACACCATCAAGCACCTTTTAGGAAAGCCGTATCCTGGTACCGATATTATGCCTAAAAAAGGAGATATATTGGTGACAAGTACTGATGCTTTGAAGGGTATCGTTGGACATGCAGGTATCGTCATTAATGAGAAAAGCTTTGCTTCTATTCCAGGGTTTCGACAGCATCCTCAGCTTGATTCCATTCTTAACTGGTTTCGCTATAATGCCAATACAAAGGTAATTCGGATTAATCAAGAGGAAACAGCAGACCTGGCAGGGGAATGGGCGCACGATTATGTGAAAACTCATCCAAAGGCTCGATACTCCATCACCCTGTCAATTCAATCACTCGATCCGACGTATTGTTCAAAGATTGTGTGGCAGGCCTATGCCAAAACAGGTGACGCTTTGGGACATGCGACATATACCATTAAAACCCCCTACGGATTCTTAAAAAAGAGAAGCTATCATACAGTGACTCCTAAAGTCATTGTGAACGAAGGCCGTAAAATTGGTGGATTACATTTTTGACATGTGCCCCTCACTTTTGATGAAAGTGAGGGTTTTTTATGCTTGTCTTTTCCACTAAAAAGATATATTGATATATTTTTTGATGCGTTTTGGTTAGTCCTTTCATGTACGAAAATAGACATTTGCTGACGAATATATAATGGAGAAACAAAAAAAGCAAACGTTTCATACTTTTTTTGATAGAATAGGAAGTATGAATAAAATGAGAAACTTGTTAAGTTGAAAGTGGGTGACATCGTGGGAAAAATCATAGCGATTACCAACCAGAAGGGCGGCGTCGGGAAGACGACAACTTCTGTTAATTTGAGTGCGTGTTTAGCATACATAGGTAAACGAGTGTTGTTAGTTGATATTGATCCGCAGGGCAATGCCACGAGTGGTATTGGGATTGAGAAGGCCGACGTAGAGAAGTGTGTGTATGATATTTTAGTTGATGATGCAGATGTCCTTGATGTGATTAAGACGACAGAGGTCGAAAATCTTGATGTCATTCCTGCGACGATACAGCTTGCAGGGGCTGAAATAGAGCTTGTGCCTACGATTTCACGTGAAGTGAGATTGAAGAGAGCACTTGAATCTGTTAAGCAAAATTATGATTATATGATTATTGACTGCCCGCCATCACTCGGATTACTGACGATTAATGCGTTAACAGCATCCGATTCCGTTTTAATTCCGGTACAGTGTGAATATTATGCGCTTGAAGGATTGAGCCAATTGTTAAACACTGTTCGTCTCGTGCAGAAACATTTAAATACTGATCTTGCCATTGAAGGTGTCTTGCTGACAATGCTTGATGCACGAACAAATCTTGGGATCCAGGTCATCGAAGAAGTGAAGAAATACTTTAGAGATAAAGTCTATCAGACCGTGATTCCGCGAAATGTGAGACTGAGTGAAGCGCCTAGTCATGGGAAACCGATTATCTTGTATGATCCACGTTCAAGAGGTGCAGATGTCTATTTAGACTTAGCAAAGGAAGTGGATGCGAATGGCTAAAGGTCTTGGAAAGGGTATTAATGCACTATTTAACCATGTAGACTCAAATGAAGAAATGGTCGAAGAAATCAAATTAAAGGATTTGCGTCCGAACCCTTATCAGCCAAGGAAAACGTTTGATGATGATGCATTGTCTGATCTCAAAGAATCAATTCAGCAGCACGGTGTTTTACAGCCGATCATTGTCCGTAAATCGATTAAAGGATATGACATTGTAGCAGGAGAGCGCCGTTTTCGTGCAGCGCAACAAGCTGGTCTGACAACAATTCCTGCGATCGTTAGAGAATTCTCAGAAACGCTGATGAGAGAGATTGCCCTTTTAGAAAACCTGCAGCGCGAGGATTTATCTCCATTAGAAGAAGCGGAAGCCTATGCTTCCTTGCTAGATCATCTAAGTGTGACGCAAGAGGAATTAGCGAAGCGATTAGGGAAGAGCAGACCGCATATTGCGAACCATCTCCGTCTTTTGACTTTACCGGATGAAGTACAAAAGCTGATTGCAGATGGAACATTATCGATGGGACATGGAAGAACATTGCTTAGCTTGAAAAACAAAAATAAGCTAGCGCCATTGGTAAAGAAAATCGTAAATGAGGGGTTAAACGTACGCCAGGTTGAGAAACTTGTTCAGCAGTTAAACGAAAATGTTCCACGTGAAACAAAGAAAAAAGAAGCACCAAAGGATCGAGTGTTGAAAGAAAGAGAGTCTTTCTTACAAAACTACTTTGGCACTTCAGTGACGATCAAGAAACAGAAGAAAAAAGGAAAAATTGAGATTGAATTTCTCTCCAACGAAGATTTAGAAAGAATCCTCGAATTGCTTTCTACGAGAGAATCATCAGAGTGACCATCTTGATACGAGATGGTCTTTTTTATATTCTCCCAGTGATATTTTGAATAGGAGCGAAAAGGGACCGATTTTTTTCTCTTGTCCAATCCATTTGATCAATGTGAGATAGACTTTCAGAAAGTGTAATGGCCATAGACATAACAAGATGAAGACGTGTGTTTTGGAGAACGAAGTATTCCATAAAACCGCTCACATTGACGATTCCATTAATATGAATATCTCCTACTTCTGGCAGCTCCTTTTGTACACCCGCCCCAGGCTTTAACGGGCCATCTCCAATTTGGAAGGAGCCTACACTTTTCACTCTTCCTAAACAGGCATCAATCGCTACAATAAACGGATGTTTATGAGCTTGTTCAATTTCAGCGAGCTTTTCTTTTAAATTGACCGCATGAACTGGGTCAGAGAGCGTTCCATATACATGAAGCTTTTTCAAATCCAGACCTGAAAGCTTTGTACCAACAAGTGGACCTAGAGAGTCGCCAGTTGAGCGGTCTGTTCCAATACAAACGATGGCAACGGGTCTTTTTCCTGCTTTCTGAAGATGCGAGAATAAAATACTTTTAAGCTGTTGAATGGCATTTGTATCCGTATGGGACACGTATTCTTTCACCCTATTTCTAAAAAAAAGACCGTTCTTGCTATTCATAGGTCTCACTTCCTTGTCATAGTAGTTAGTAACAGTATACGGAAACAAGCTTAATTCTATACCTATGAGGTGATGATTGTGTGGAAGGCTGGTTCAAGGTGGACGCTTTTAATTTTAGGAAGCTTAATAGGAGCGGGGTATGCTTCCGGCCAAGAAATTTGGCAGTTTTTTGGCATTGATAGCGGACTAGCCATTCTACTGTTTACATTGATGTTTATGCTGTCTACCTATGTGGTGTTGAAAATCAGTTATGAGGTACGTGCCGATCACTTTGTGCCAGTGCTAGAGCGGCTTGTCGGTCCATGGCTGGCTAAAGTGTATGACGTTTTAATTGTCCTTTATTTATTCACGACAACGACAGTCATGATTGCCGGTGGCGGGGTGACACTCGAGATGTATCATGTACCATTTTGGATTGGCATCGGTGCATTTTGTCTGTTTTCATTTATGATTTTTTTCTGGGATGTGAAAGGGCTCTTATCTGTGAATGCTTTCATTATACCAATTTTGGTGGCGGGGCTCATCTATGCGTTTGTTTTTTATTATATGAACCATGATCATATGTGGCGGATTGATTTTGGGCAGCAGTACAATTGGCCTGCCAGCATTGTCTTTGCCTCTTTGAATATATTATCTGTGGTGGCAGTGCTGTCTTCGGTTGGGAAAGAAATGAAGGGGCTTGGAGAGGCCAAAGTGGCGAGTATATTAAGCGGCCTGATTTTTGGGGTCATCTCGTACGTGTATAACGAAATACTGGTTGATATTTCTGGGAGTCTATCAGCAGAAGGCATTCCTTTGTTTACAGTATTAGAAGGAGCACCGACATCATTGTTTGTGTTTATGACGGTTGTCCTTTGTCTAGCTATTTATACGACGACAGCTGCAGGTTTATTTGGTCTATCCAGCCGGATGCTCTCTTTTGTACCATTGCCTCGCTGGCTGGTTGTGCTGGTGATGCTTCTTTTGATGGCGCCTTTAACATCTCTTGGGTTTGCCGATTTGATTGCTTTCTTGTATCCGATATATAGTTTGCTGAATCTTTATTTGCTTGTCTGTTTAATGCTATATCCGATTTTAAGTAAAAAGATATTTTCCCGCTCTAAAAATTATATTGATAAAATAAAATAAGCGCCTCTCTTTGTCAGAGCGGTGCTTATTTTATCCGAATAGAATCAATGGCGTCTTTGATATCATCATAGACTGGCATTTGCTTGAGACGCTGAAGTCGTTCCTCTAATTCTGAAATGGCTTGTCCCTTTAAATGCTGGGAGATGTGTTGTTTGACAATGGTCGTTTGGTTGATCATGTCTTCGGTTTTAGACAATTGATACTCCAAGTGCACGCGAGTGTTTGCTAATTCGTCATGCAGCCGCATTTTGAGCAGCCGTTTTAGATCCTTTCGCTGTCCTTCTCTGCGTATGGCCTGAATTGCGGCCATTTCTTCGGGGGACTGCGTCTGTGTTTGCGGTGCCGATTGATTTTCAAATACAGACATGGAGCGGCGGGCACTCACATTTTGCAAGAAACGCTGGGCGTCACTAGGAGGTTTATTTTGATTGATCATGCGATGACTCCTTTCTTAATGAATACCCATTTGCATCGCAAGGCGTCTATCTGCCTTGGCGTAGTCATCACCCATTGTGTACATATGTCTTGAAAGGGTAGAAAGTTCTTGTTCGTAATCTCTCAGGGTGTACAAGGCATTCAGCTGTTTTTCGTGTGAATAAAAGGAGGAATGATGTTGTTCCATCCTCACTTCCTCTACTAGTGCTTCCACATCACTAGGACTTAGTAAATCATAGTGACCAAAGCCGACGAGTCCTTTGAGCTCCTGTTTTACATGCTGGACGGCGTCTTTTACACTTTCATCGATCCCATCGATTTTCTCAAATATAGTGTGTACTTCATGTTCAATCACGCTTTGGAGATCGTAGGATGAATTTTTCAGTAAATGGGATTTTATGATAATTTCAAGGCCGCTTTGTGCATATGCACGTCCAGAATGGATTTCTTGCAACAGCATGGCTGTAAAACTTGTATTATGATCAAGCTGTTCATCTAAAATACGGGCAGACCCATCTGTGTGGAATGAATACCCATTTACTTTGTAACTCCCAGAAATAAGAGCTAAAAAAGCATTTGTATCAAAGGATTCGTTCCATTCTATATTCATAGACGCAAATGCTGATTTTAAAAAGGTGTCAATTTCTCTTTTTTTGTATGTAACGGGTTCTTGGATGGCGTCTTGCTGCCGTGGCGGTACAGTATACTTGACTTGACCAACCCCATGATCATGACGATTGAGTAAACCTACATAATGACTAGGTTGAATATATTCAGTCAATATCCGTGTGTATTGACCTTGCTGCGCTTTCTGCTGAATCGCAGGCGACAGACTGCTCCATATATTTGGGCTATCAAAGGTGACGGCTTTTTTGACAGCTGGCTGTTCTGTTGCAACATAAGCACAAACAGCACCGGCAAGGGCTTGTCCAGTGAGATAGATACCTGCATTTGGATGCTGCTGACAGACTTGCTCTATGTATTCCTTTCCTTTAAAAAAGACATGATCTTGATTGCCATCAAGGGACTTCCTTTCAATGGGATAGGCATAATCCGTTTTGAGCAATGACTGTGCCGCGGTGTGTACATCTTGTGGCGAGGTCACCGGCATTTGATTTGGCTGCGGACAGTGAAAAGCGACGATGAACTCGTCTGATTGTTCCGGCTGCATCGTTAAACCATATAATTGATGATCGACCTTGAGAAAATCATGGACAGTGAGCGTTTGCTGACCTATTTCTATCGTATGGTGCTGCTGGTAATTGTCTATGTTTCCAGCATGATCGGATATGATTTTATATTCTTTATCAGTTAATCTATCCTTTCGATTGACCATCGTACCTGCTCCCTCACATAACATTTATGCAGATATCATAAATCAAAAAATATGGAAAAACCACAGCGTTCTACCAATAAAAACCTTTTGACCTACAGTGTTTGTGACAATATTGAAAAAAAGCGGAGTTTAAGTAACTATTGGTCACAAATAAAATGATCTAAAAGAAGGGTTTTTTCTATAAAAAAGAATAGGATGAATGATTGAAAGAGGTTCTTTGTTTTGTACATTGCTCTTCATCGCCGTTTTTTTGTACAATAGATTCAATGAAGTGAGCAAGAGAGGTGAAGGCTGATGGCAGACAAAGCGTTTGGGTTACATGACGTCGTTGAAATGAAGAAACCCCATCCATGTGGTGTCAATCGGTGGAAAGTTATTCGATTGGGCATGGATATTCGCATTAAATGTGAAGGCTGCGGGCACAGCGTGATGATCCCAAGAAGAGACTTTGAACGAAAAATGAAGAAAATTCTCGTCAAGCATGAGGAGCCAACTGCTTAAGCAGGCCTCATGCTTTTTTGATGAAATTCGTCTTTTGTATAGAAGAAGCAGGTGTAAATTCGCGTTTTAAAGCACTGATTAATCCTTTTTGGCAATGTTTCTTCTATTGATAATGCATAACGGTTAGCTTGTCTTTTCATGTAAACCTACTTATAATTGCTCTAGGTTCATATTACGCAGTATAACGAGCACGTTTGATATAGAGGAGATGAAAGAATGGCTTTAACAGCTGGTATTGTTGGCTTACCTAACGTCGGGAAGTCAACGCTATTTAATGCAATTACACAGGCTGGAGCGGAGTCTGCTAACTATCCGTTTTGTACCATTGATCCAAACGTCGGAATTGTAGAAGTTCCAGACGAGCGTTTGCAAAAACTAACAGAATTGGTGCAGCCGAAAAAGACAGTTCCGACTGCTTTTGAATTCACTGATATTGCCGGTATTGTCAAAGGGGCTTCTAAAGGTGAAGGTTTAGGGAATAAATTCCTTTCTCACATTCGTCAAGTAGATGCGATCTGTCACGTGGTGAGAGCTTTTGCAGATGATAACATCACACACGTATCAGGTAAGGTTGACCCTGTGTCAGATATCGAAACCATTAATTTAGAATTAATTTTGGCTGATTTAGAAACAGTTGAAAAGCGTTTGGCTCGTGTGAGTAAGCTTGCAAAACAAAAGGATAAGGAAGCGGTAGCTGAATTTGATATTTTGTCGAAGCTAATGGACGCATTTGAAGCTGGGAAATCGGCAAGATCTGTAGAATTTACAGATGAGCAGCAGAAGCTTGTGAAACAGCTTCATTTACTCACATCTAAACCAGTTCTTTATGTAGCAAATGTGAGTGAGGATGAAGTAGCGGATCATGACGGTAACGAATATGTGCAGCAAATCCGTGAGTTTGCTTCTGGTGAAAATGCTGAAGTCATCGTCGTTTGTGCGAAGATCGAGTCTGAAATTGCAGAGCTTGAAGGAGAAGAGAAGCAGATGTTCCTTGAAGAGCTTGGCATCAAAGAGTCAGGTCTAGATCAGCTGATTCAAGCATCTTATTCACTTCTTGGTTTAGCTACTTATTTCACAGCAGGTGAGCAGGAAGTACGCGCTTGGACGTTTAAAAAAGGAATGAAGGCACCGGAATGTGCTGGAATCATTCATACGGACTTTGAACGTGGGTTTATTCGTGCTGAAACGGTTGCATATGAGGATTTACTTGCTGGTGGAAGTATGTCTGCTGCAAAAGAGGCTGGAAAAGTCCGTCTAGAAGGTAAAGAATATGTAGTGAAAGATGGAGACGTCATTCATTTCCGTTTTAATGTATAGGTTCTTGTCATAGGCCAAGTAATTTGTTATAATATACAATTGTGAGTAATATAATTTATTGCTCCTTGCCCGTTTAGGGCCGCTTAGACCAAAAGGAGGTGCAATCAGATGAGAAAGTACGAAGTTATGTACATCATCCGCCCAACAGTTGACGATGAGGCTAAAAAAGCAGTTATCGAGCGTTTCAATAACGTGTTAACTTCTAACGGTGCGGAGATCACTGGAACAAAGGATTGGGGTAAACGTCGTCTTGCATACGAAATCAACGATTTCCGTGAAGGCTTCTACCAAATCGTAAACGTTCAATCTGACGCTGCAGCAGTTCAAGAATTTGACCGCTTAGCTAAGATCAGTGACGATATCATTCGCCACATTGTTGTTAAAGAAGAAGTATAAATCATTGAAATATATATTTAAAGGTGGTCTTTCAATATGCTAAACCGTGTTGTATTGGTCGGAAGACTAACAAAAGACCCTGAGCTTCGCTACACGCCTAATGGTGCGGCTGTAGCCACGTTTACTCTAGCTGTGAATCGTACGTTTACGAATCAATCTGGAGAGCGTGAAGCCGATTTCATTAACTGTGTTACTTGGAGAAGACAAGCCGAAAACGTGGCTAATTTCTTGAAAAAAGGAAGTCTTGCCGGTGTAGACGGTCGTTTGCAGACAAGAAACTATGAAAATCAGCAAGGACAGCGTGTCTTCGTGACAGAGGTTCAAGCTGAAAGTGTTCAATTTCTTGAGCCTAAGAGCGGCGGTGCTGGTTCAGGTGGATACAGCGGCGGTGGCAATAGCGGAGGCCAGTATTATGGCGGTAGCCAAAACGATCAGAATCCATTCGGAAATGAACCAAATCAAAATCCATATGGCAATCAGAGCAACCAACAAAATCGTAATCAGGGAAATAGCTTCAATGATGACCCATTTGCGAATGATGGTAAACCGATTGACATCTCCGATGATGATTTGCCATTCTAATTGATCTGAAAAATTGACTAAAGGAAAGGTGTGAAAACAAATGGCAGGTGGACGCAGAGGCGGTCGTGCGAAACGTCGTAAGGTATGTTTCTTTACTTCTAACGGTATCACGCACATCGATTACAAAGATGTTGATCTTCTTAGAAAGTTTGTTTCTGAGCGTGGTAAAATTTTACCTCGTCGTGTAACAGGAACTAGCGCTAAGTATCAACGTAAATTGACATTAGCGATTAAAAAATCACGTCAAATGGCATTACTTCCATACGTTACTGGTGAGTAAGTCGTTGACTTAAAAGCGGAGAGCCTTGAGCTCTTCGCTTTTTTTATTTGTCTCACTAAGAATCTCATCCGAATTGGCTAGAGCTGTTTTTGGCGGGCTTCCTAGGGGAAGTATGTAAAAGAGAGAGAAAGTGACAGTTTGTTCTATACAAATACGGGGTCAATCTGTCATATTGATAGTCTAGAAAATAATTGCAGTCAGGGCGTGGGAAGATGATTGACTTTAAGAAGGTATCGATGCAATTTTCTGATGAGCGCTATGCCGTTCAATCGGTTGATTTAGAGATTCAGAAAGGTGAATTTTTTGTATTTATTGGACCTAGTGGAAGCGGGAAAACGACGACATTGAAAATGATCAATCGTCTCATTTCTTCTACAGAAGGTGAGATTTACATAAAGGGTCAAAAAATAAATGATTATGATATGTATGAGCTGCGCTGGGATATTGGGTATGTTCTGCAGCAAATTGCTCTTTTTCCTCATATGACCATTGAAGAAAATATCGCCGTGGTGCCAGAGCTCAAACAGTGGAGCCGGAAAAAGACCAATAAGCGGGTGGATGAATTGATGCAGATGGTTGGGCTTGATCCTGCTATGTATCGACATCGAAAGCCATCAGAGCTATCTGGTGGACAACAGCAGCGTGTCGGTGTGGCACGTGCACTTGCAGCTGATCCTGAGATTGTCCTGATGGATGAACCCTTTAGTGCGTTAGATCCACTAACGAGGGAGAAATTGCAGGATGATCTGCTTGATTTGCAGCGCCGTATTCAAAAGACCATTGTCTTCGTGACGCATGATATGCAGGAAGCGATGAGGCTTGGTGATCGAATTTGTATCATGAAGGAAGGGGAAGTGGTGCAGATTGGTCGTCCAGAGGAATTGGTTCAACACCCAGTCAATGCTTTTGTTCGGGAGTTTGTTTCAGGGGCTGCTCGCCATGTGGGACATCAAGCGTTTGAGCTAGAGGCCATGGCTAGACCAATGGCTCATGAGGCTCTTTTAGGCTATGAAGCGATCACAGCACATGCCACGCTGGACGATGTCTTATCCCAATTGGCAAAGCATGAGGAATTGGCTGTGGAAAAGGATGGGGAGCGAATTGGACTAGTGAATCGTCAAGCGGTGATTCAGTTTTTAGCTGATTCTCCTAGAGAGAGGGGCGAGTCACATGAATGATTGGATCAGTGTGTTATTGGACCGAAAAGAACAATTGGGACACGCCTTACTTGAGCATATTCAAATTTCTTTTATTGCTTTATTTTTAGCGATTTTGATTGCCATTCCATTAGGTATCTATTTAACGAGGGTGCCAAAGCTTGCAGAGTGGGTGATTGGGGTGACGGCGGTTTTGCAAACAATTCCGTCGCTCGCGCTGCTTGGCTTGTTGATTCCTCTCGTTGGGATTGGACAAGTGCCTGCCATTATTGCGCTTGTCGTCTATGCCTTACTCCCTATTTTAAGAAATACATATACAGGCATTCAGGAGGTCGACCCTTCCCTGAGAGAAGCGGCGCTTGCCATGGGAATGAATCACCGCAAACGGTTATTAAAGGTGGAGCTGCCTTTGGCCATGCCAGTCATCATGGCAGGTATCAGAACCGGGATGGTTCTCATTGTGGGAACTGCCACTCTTGCCGCACTGATCGGAGCTGGGGGATTAGGAAGTCTGATTTTGCTGGGAATTGATCGAAATGATATGTCGCTCATTGTCATTGGCGCTATACCAGCTGCCTTACTCGCACTCTTATTTGATGTGGTGCTGCGCACTTTTGAGAAAATCTCTTTTAAAAAGACTGTGAGCTCTGTGACGGTTTTTGCTGTGATTGCAGGAGCAGTTGTCGCGGGCCCATTACTGTTTCAACAAGAAAAGAAAGAAATCACCATCGGTGGAAAGTTAGGATCAGAGCCTGAAATCCTGATCTCGATGTATAAGCTTTTAATTGAACAGGATACGGATATTCAAGTCAATCTTAAGCCTGGTCTTGGCAAGACGTCCTTTGTTTTTCAAGCTTTACGGTCTGGTGATATTGATATTTATCCTGAGTTTACCGGTACTGCGATTTCTGAGTTCCTCAAACAAACAGCGAAAAGCACAGATAAAGAAAAAGTGTATGAGCAAGCGAGGCGTGGTTTGGAATCATCCTTTCAGCTCCGCCTTCTTGAGCCGATGGCTTACAACAATACGTATGCTTTAGCCGTGCCTCAGTCGCTGGCTGATCAATATGATGTATCCAATATTTCAGATCTAGGCAAGATCAAGAATCGCATAAAGGCTGGATTCACCTTAGAATTTTCTGATCGACAGGATGGGTATCTAGGTATTCAAAAGACCTATCAATTTTCCTTTGACGATGTGGTGACGATGGAACCGAAGCTTCGGTATCGAGCGATTCAAAAAGGAGATATCAATTTAGTCGATGCGTATTCGACAGACAGTGAATTGAGGGAATACAAATTAAAGGTGCTTGATGATGATCAGCATGTTTTCCCGCCATATCAAGGAGCACCGCTGCTAAGACAGGAGACATTAACTGAGTTCCCTGAGATCAAGACCTCTCTCAATAAGCTTGGTGGTCAAATCACAGATGATGAGATGAGAGAAATGAATTATGAAGTAAATGTGAAAGGTAAGGATGCATTTCAGGTTGCGAAAGCCTATTTAAAAAAGAAAAAATTACTGCAATAATCAAGGAAGAGCAGGTCTGTTATGTAAAAAGCAGACCTGCTTTTTTAAAAGGGAAAACAAAAACCGTTGACATTTATTTAAAAACATCATATCCTTAATTCGAGATAAATATATTTTTTTGATTTAATATCTCGAATTCGAGATAATATAAAGACGTCAGTAAAGACATAATGAATAGAGGCTTGTACTTCATGATTAGGAGGTCATTAGAATTGAAGAAAACAGAAGGAATTCACCATATCACAGCAATTGTAGGGCATCCTCAGGAGAACGTTGATTTTTATGCAGGTATTTTAGGACTTCGTCTCGTGAAGAAGACCGTTAATTTTGATGATCCAGGTACGTACCATTTATATTTTGGAAATGAAGGAGGATCTCCGGGGACGATTATCACGTTTTTCCCTTGGCCAGGTGCTCAAAAGGGACAAATTGGCGCTGGCCAAGTGGGCGTGACGACATATGTTGTACCGCCAGGCGCTTTCTCTTTCTGGAAGGAACGTCTTGAGCAGTTTGATATTTCTTATGAAATGGTTGAACGCTTTGATGAAGCCTTTCTCTCATTTGAAGATCCACACGGCTTGTTGATTGAGCTAGTAGAACGTGCGGAGGGAAAACAAAATGATTGGACATTTAATGGCGTAACGCCAGATGTTGCAATAAAAGGGTTTGGGGGAGCTGTTTTATTAACATCACAGCCAGAGCAAACGATGCAGCTGCTAGAACAAACAATGGGTTTTGAACGAGTTGGAGCAGAAGAGGATTATGTAAGATTCCGTTCATTTGGTGAGATAGGCAATGTCATTGATGTGAACAAGACACCTGTTGCACGCGGACGTATGGGTGTTGGGGTTGTGCATCATATTGCATGGAGAGCGACAGATGATCAGGATCAGTTAGATTGGCAAAGACATATTGCACAAAGCGGGTATCAAGTGACACCTGTGCAAGATCGAAATTACTTCAATGCCATTTATTTTAGAGAGCTTGGCGGCATATTATTTGAAATTGCGACTGATCCTCCAGGGTTTGCACACGATGAATCAGTGGAAACTATGGGTGAAGCATTGAAACTGCCACCGCAATATGAGGCGCAGCGCAGTCAGATTGAACAAATTGTGCTGCCAATAGAAGTGAGAGAGTGGAAAGGGAAAGGAGATTCATGATGAAGCATCTTTTTCGAAAAGGAAAGAATGAACAAAGACCTGTTTTGTTATTACTGCATGGTACTGGCGGGACGGAAGAAGATTTATTGCCGCTTGCCGATTTGGTTGATGCTGACGCTTCTGTTCTTAGTGTGAGAGGAAATGTGTTGGAAAACGGTATGCCGCGCTTTTTCAGACGTTTAGCAGAGGGTGTTTTCGATGAGCAGGATTTAATTGAGCGGACAGAGGAACTGTATACATTTATCGGAGAAGCAGCAGATGAATATGGGTTCGATCGGCACAATGTGGTGGCTATCGGATATTCTAATGGGGCAAACATTGCTGGAAGTCTTTTATTCCATTACGAGGATGCGTTAAAAGGAGCTATCCTGCATCATCCAATGGTCCCAAGACGCGGGGTTTCATTGCCTTCATTAGCGGGGAAACAAGTCTTTATCGCAGCTGGTGAAAATGACCCAATGTGCCGTCCAGAGGAATCACAGGAGCTCGAGCAATTGCTGCAAGGCGCAGGCGCTTCAGTTACGCTTCATTGGGAAAATCGAGGACATCAGCTAACAAGAGAAGAAGTCGATGCTGCGGCATTATGGTATCGTCGTCAATTTTAATGAAGGTGGGGAATACAGGTGGGATTTTTACAGAAGCTTTTTGGGCAAACCAAACAAAAGGAGATGGAACAAATGGAAAACGTAAAATTAGCGATTATTTATTATAGTTCAACAGGTACAAACTATCAGATGGCAAAATGGGCTGAAGCTGGAGCGAAAGAAGCTGGCGCAGAAGTGAAGGTATTAAAGGTTGCTGAATTGGCACCAGAAGCAGTTGTAGCATCAAATCCAGCATGGAAAGCACATTTAGACGAAACAAAGGATGTTCCAGAGGTTCAATTAAGTGATTTAGAGTGGGCAGATGCTATCATCTTTAGCATGCCAACACGTTTTGGTAACCTACCGGCTCAAATGAAGCAATTCTTAGACACAACTGGCGGCTTATGGTTCCAAGGGAAATTAGCAAACAAAGCAGTGAGTGCGATGACCTCTGCACAAAACCCAAATGGCGGGCAGGAACAGACCATTCTTAGCCTTTACACAACGATGTTCCACTGGGGAGCGATTATTGCCGCTCCTGGATACACAGATGACTCGTTATACGGTGCAGGGGGCAACCCTTATGGCGTGAGTGTCACTGTTGACCAAAACGGAAAGATCCAAGAGGATGCAGAAGCTGCTGCAAAACATCAAGCAAAACGTACAGTCAATGTAGCAGAATGGATCAAAAAGGGTCAAAACGCTTAATCGATGAATACAAAAAGAATGCAGCCTAGGCGCTGCATTCTTTTTTATTTAATAAGGATCTGATGGTGTGCTGTTGTTAATCGCTTCGTCCACGGCTTGTGCGGCGCCTGTAGAGCCTATAGGTCCGCTTGGCTGTTCTTGTTTGAAGGCTTTTAAGCCATCAGCGACACGCTTTCCGTAATCAGGGTCAGCCTTTGTAAAGTTTTCGATCATTTGCTCTTGAATGTCCTTTTGACAGGTCGCAAGGGTGTTGACTAAGTTCTTAATCAGTTCCTCACGTTCCCAATCATTGAAGCGGCGATACGTTTCTCCGGCTTGGCCAAAGTTGTTCGGGCGGTCAATGGCTTCTCGTTTGACGTCACCCTCTACAAAAGGCGTATGATCTTTTCCATCCTGCTTGGCTTCTTTTAATCCGCAGAGGATCGATGGTTCATAATTCACATGAGGGTTTTGTTCTTTGCCTTGATCGACATGGTATTCCATTTGCCCATCTCTTTGATTCGTGGCCACATGCTTTTTCGGTGCATTGATCGGCAGCTGTAAATAGTTTGGCCCCACACGATATCGCTGCGTGTCAGAATAGGAGAAGGTGCGCCCTTGAAGCAACTTATCATCTGAGAAATCCAAACCGTCTACGAGAACGCCAGTCCCAAAGGCGACCTGCTCGACTTCTGCGAAATAATTTTCTGGATTTTTGTTTAACACCATTCGTCCAATCGGTTTCCATGGATAGTCATCCTTGTACCAAAGCTTTGTCGGATCAAGCGGGTCAAAGTCAAGGTGAGGATGGGCATCATCTTCCATGATCTGCGCATATACCTCCCATTCAGGATGATCTCCTTGCTCAATGGCTTCATACAAATCCTGTGTGGCATGATTAAAGTTTTCTCCTTGAATCGCTTGAGCTTGTTCTTGCGTCAGGTTGCGAATGCCTTGCTTCGGTTCAAAGTGATATTTAACCAGCACTGCTTTTCCTTCATGGTTCACCCATTTGTAAGCATGGACACCTGAGCCTTGCATGTGCCGATAGGTTGCGGGGATGCCCCATGGTGAAAAGAGAAATGTCACCATATGCGTCGCTTCAGGTGATTGCGAGACGAAGTCAAAAATACGCTCGCCGTCTTGACGGTTGGTGACAGGATCAGGCTTAAAGGCATGAACCAAATCAGGGAATTTCAAAGCATCTCGGATAAAGAAAATTTTGAGGTTGTTCCCCACGAGATCCCAGTTGCCTTCTTCTGTATAAAATTTAATCGCAAATCCTCTAGGGTCACGCAATGTTTCTGGTGAATGACCGCCGTGAATCACAGAAGAAAAACGAACGAAAACAGGTGTCTTTTTCCCTTTTTCCTGAAATAATTTTGCCCTTGTATAAGTGGAAATGGGTTCGTCACCGAATGTGCCATAGGCTTCAAAATAACCGTGAGCTCCGGCCCCGCGCGCATGGACGACACGTTCAGGAATGCGTTCACGATCAAAATGACTAATTTTCTCTAGGAAATCGTAGTTTTCAAGCGTAGTTGGTCCTCTATTCCCAACGGTTCTCATATTTTGATTGTCTGTTACGGGATGACCTTGCCGATTTGTTAAAGTGTCTTCTGACTCTGAAGATGGTTTAGGGTGTTGTTCTTCTTTCAATTAAATCCCTCCTTCAATACCTCCCTAACAATATGGTCATCATGCTCCCTATTTCATACAAGGATTGATATAATGATTGAAAACTTTCACGAGGAGCGAACCTGATGATTCGATTACACTGCCTTCACGCCCATCCGTCCAATCAGTCATATATAGAAGATGTTTTTGGCGATACCGATATTGCGCTTTATCACACGGTCGATTCATCATTTATAGAACGCGCTACACAAGATCCCACTTTTGATCAACACAAGCAGCAAGCCTATGTCATCAACAAATTGATGCAAGAAGATGAAGCCGATCTCATTCTGCTCACGTGTACACAATACATTGCCGCTTTGGGTGATCAGCAGCATCTTTTTAAACGACCGATTGTTCCGATCGATGAACCGTTATTTGAGCTGATTTGTCAGGGAAAAGGGCCTCTTCAACTTGTGTTTTCAAACCCGGATACAGTGGAAGGGACGATGAAGCGGCTTAAATCATATGCAAAAGAGCACGGCAAACAGATTGATGCAGAAGTTATGGTGATGGAGGATGTCTTTCACCTTTGCCTAAATGGTGATATACAGGCTTATGAGGAGCAAATCAAAAAGCAGCTCAGAAGATGTATGAAAAAAAGCGGAGATATTTGCGTGATGCAGCTATCGATGGTTCATGCGGCACAGCAGATGGAAGAGGAGACAGGCGTTCCGATCATTCATCCGCTTTCTCCACTTAAACAGTTTGTCCATCAAACAATATCTGCTTTGAAAGAGTGAACCTGTCTGGTTCGCTCTTTTTGTATAGAAACGGAAATGGGATGACATGTTAAAAAAATAACCGAGCGCAAACTATTTTCAAAAGGCGCGCGTCTATCCATTGTAAGAAATAACCGATGCGCATTTAAGATAAAGGAGCTCTTTGTAAAATGAAGAAACGAAAGATTGAGGATCAATTTGCTGATTACGTAATGGAGCATAAACACAGTTTTTATCGATTGTCCTATAGTTATGTCAAAAACTCAGAGGATGCGATGGATGTCGTTCAAGAGGCGATTCATAAAGCACTCAAATCTGTTCACCGATTAGAGGATGCGACTAAGATGCATAGCTGGTTTTATAAAATCGTGGTGAACGCTGCCCTAGACTTTTTACGAAAAAAGAAGCGGGTGCAAGTGACAGATGATGACACACTCGAATTCTTGTCAAAGGGTGAGTCAGATGTCTATGAGGATCAAGATGTCAGACGAGCCATAGAGGATTTGCCTGAGATGTACCGGGTTATCATCATTTTGAGATTCTTTGAAGATTTAAAATTAGAGGACATCGCCCATATTCTCGAAGAAAACGAAAACACCATCAAAACAAGATTATATAAGGCGTTGCGGCTTTTAAAAGTAGAATTATCGCAGGAGGAAATATAAATGGATAAGCATTTGGAACAGTTAAAAGAGGAATATTTAGAAATCCCTATTCCACCGGAATATGATGCTATGGTTGAACGAACGTTGAAACGAAAAAACAAAAAACCTCATTTTCAGCAATGGACCATTGGACTTGTTGCTGCGGCTGCTCTATTTGTCACGACAGTTAATGTCAGTCCACAGGCGGCAAGAGCCATTTCAGAGGTGCCTGTCATTGGCGAGCTGGTGAAAGTCGTGACATTCACAGAATTTAAAAAGAGCGATCAAGGAACGAATATTGACCTTAAAACACCACACGTTTCAGGGCTTGGGGACGGAAAATTACAAGACAGCCTGAATCAAAAATATTTAGCTGAAAACAAAAAGCTGTATCAAGATTTTGAAAAGGAAACAAAGGGTTATAAAAATGGTCATTTAAGTGTAGAGAGCGGATATGAAGTGAGAACGAACAATGACCAAATTCTCTCGTTAGGTCGATACAAGGTGACGACTCAAGCTTCTGCGGCAGAGGAAATGACATATGATACGGTGGATAAGAAAAACCATGTACTCATTACATTACCAAGCTTGTTTAAAGATGACCGGTATATAGATGTCATTAGTGAAAATATTAAAGATCAAATGAAGAAACAGATGAAAGAGGATTCAAATAAGATTTACTGGATTGGCAAGCAAGATATGGCGGATCCATTTAAGAAAATTAAGCCGGATCAAAGCTTCTATATCAATTCAAAAGGCAAACTGGTGATTTCCTTTAATGAATATGATGTGGCACCTGGTTACATGGGTGTAGTTGAATTCACGATTCCAACAAGTGTGCTAAAGGATATTCTTGTCAGCGATATGTACATTCATTAAAAGAAGAAAAAAGACTGCTGAACATGTCAGCAGTCTTGTTGTGTTGATTAAGAAAGTGCGTCTGTTAGTGCAGGTACCACTTGTTTCTTTCTTGATACAACACCTTTTAGTAAAGCGGTGTTGTTTTCAAGTGTGACGTTAAATGCTTTTTCTACTTTTGCAGCTTCTGCACCGAGTGCAAGAGCAAGGGAGTCATTTTCTAAGATGTCTGTGATCACTAGAACGAATAGATCAAGACCTTTCGCTGCGATGACTTCATTGATTTTCGCTTCAATGTCAGCCTGTCTTGCTGTTACTTCCGCGATATCTACTGTATTGACTTGCGCAATTTCCACTTTGCTGCTGCCTAGTGCGAATTCTTTTGCATCAATTGTAATTAATTCTTGAACCGTTTTTTGGCTTAGGTCAGCGCCAGCTTTCAGCATGTCTAGGCCGTAAACTTCTGGATCTACCCCTGCAATTTCAGCTAGCTCATGCGCAGCATCAATGTCTTGCTGTGTGCATGTTGGGGATTTGAATAGCAAGGAATCAGAAATGATTGCAGATAAAAGCAAACCAGCGATTTCTTTTTCAATCTTCACTTGGCTCTCTTTGTACATTTTGTTTAAGATTGTTGCTGTACAGCCAACAGGCTCAGCGCGATAGTAAAGAGGTTCACTTGTTTCAAAGTTGGCAATACGGTGATGATCAATAACCTCAGTCACTTGTACTTGATCAATATCGCTTACACTTTGTTGGAATTCGTTATGATCGACAAGAATGACTTGCTTTGTTTCGTTTGCAGCCGTTTCAATGAAACGAGGTGCTTCTTGTTTAAAGAAATCTAATGCGTATTGTGTTTCTCCATTGATTTCTCCAAGTCTGACCGCTTCTGCCTGAACGCCGATTTTGTTTTTCAGATCAGCGTAAGCGATAGCAGAGCAAATCGTGTCTGTGTCAGGGTTTTTGTGTCCGAATACGAGTGTTTTTCCCATGTGAATTCTCCTTCTTACATTTATTGATGATGTTTCTATTCTAACAGCTTTTGACCTTGAATTCAGGGTTTATAGCTAAGAATAATCTAAAAAATTGTAACATGCTGATTGAAAAGTTGCATGTACGAATCTATATTGGTGTTCCACGTGAAACGCTCCTAAGATAGCCTGCATTTTACTTGCGATTTGCCGCTATGGTAAAATAAAGGTTGGGGTAAGACATGGTGTAGCTTACATCGTACGTATACATAGAAGGACACATTGAGCAAGATATAGAAAAAGGATTGGATAGAGGTGAAGGTGTGAAACAAACAAAAGCGTTAGTAGAGGGCGCTATCATGATCAGTATTTTTTCTGTCATGATGCTGTTTTATTTGTATGTGCCGCTATTATCCATTATTTTCTTTCTAGCTGCTCCGATACCGATTATCCTCTATACAATCAGGCACGGCTTGAAAAAAGGAATTGCTGCTGGCGCTATTGGGATAGTGATCAGCTTTTTAATTGGGTCTCTTGCTGGACTCATGAGTGCGCCAATTCTGATTGCTGCCGGATTAGGCATGGGTGTTTTCTACAGCAGAAGGCAGCCTGGGAATGCCATCATTACAGGTGCGCTGATCTATTTATTCAGTTTTCTTATCTCCTTTATTGTCAGTGTTCAGCTTTTTCAAGTCGATATCATGGGTATCGCGAAAGAGTCGGTTGAACAAATGATTCCGATGTTAGAGAGTGTCTTAAAGCAATCCGGCGCTTCTGAGCAGAACATTGCGAAGCAGCTGAAGCAGTTCAGAGAGATGCAGGATGCTGCATTGAGTGCTTTGCCTGTAGCGCTGTTAATTGGTGTCACATTGCTGGCGTTCGTGAATCACTGGTTCGTGCAGCCTCTGATCAAACGGTTTGTCAAAGACATGCCGGTCTTGAAGAAATTTAAGGATATGCGGCTGCCAAAAAGCATGGTATGGTATTATTTACTCACACTGCTTTTGATGCTGATTCAGACGGAAAAAGGCAGCTTTTTATGGCTTGTTCAAACGAGTGCTTTTCAAATTTTATTTATACTGGTGCTTATTCAGGGATTTTCTTTTATCTTCTATTATTGCCACGAAAAAAGCATCTCAAAAGCGGTGCCCATTTTCGCTATCGTGTTAGGGGTTCTCTATCCGCCAGTCGGTGTGATTGTGCGTATTATAGGGATTGCTGACATAGGCTTTGATTTAAGAGAGAAAGTAAAAAACAAATAATTCACTCTGAATGTTGAGGAGTTGATATCAGTGCCAAGCTTCTATAGAAAACCTGTCATCAAGTATCCGATCATCGCGCTAATTGTTTTTGCGGTGGTCACAGTCCTCCTCAACCTTTATTATAATTGGATCATAGGAGCGGTTGGTCTTTTCGTTCTTGCAGGTGTGCTCTACTTCTTAAAGTGGGCAGATACGCAAGTGCAAAAAGAGATTGATTCATATATTTCAACATTATCCTATCGAGTCAAAAAGGTTGGAGAAGAAGCATTAATGGAAATGCCAATTGGTATTATGCTGTTTAATGACCAGTATTATATCGAATGGACAAATCCATTTCTCGCTTCGTGCTTTCATGAAAGCACGCTTGTCGGCAGATCTTTGTATGATACATTCGAGTCCGTTGTGCCTCTTATTAAACAAGAGGTCGAGACAGAAAATGTGACGCTGAATGACCGGAAATTCAAAGTCATTATTAAACGGTCAGAGCGCCTTTTATATTTCTTTGATGTCACGGAACAGGTGCAGATTGAAAGACAGTACGAAAATGAACGAACGGTGTTATCTTATATCTTTTTAGACAATTACGATGATGTCACGCAGGGTCTTGATGATCAGGTGCGCAGCACCATTAATAGTGAAGTGACGTCGCTGTTAAACAATTGGGCACAAGAATATGGCATTTTCCTGAAGCGAATTTCGTCTGAACGATTTATGGCGGTTCTAAATGAGAGCATTTTAGCAGAGCTGGAAGCGTCGAAGTTCTCCATTTTAGACGAGGTCCGTGAGAAAACAGGGGCGCATAGTGCGACGCTTACTCTGAGTATCGGGATTGGAGCGTCCGTTCCTTCTTTAAAAGAGCTTGGGGCACTTGCGCAGTCGAGTCTTGATCTTGCCCTCGGACGAGGCGGGGATCAGGTCGCCATTAAGCAGCCAAATGGAAAAGTGAAATTCTACGGCGGGAAAACGAATCCAATGGAGAAACGGACACGTGTACGCGCACGAGTCATTTCTCATGCTTTAAAAGAAATTGTATCTGAAAGCGGAAATGTCATGATCATGGGGCATAAGTTCCCAGACATGGACTCGATCGGTGCATCGATTGGAATTTTAAAGGTCGCCCAGGCCAATGGGAAAGAAGGCTATATTGTCATTGATGCCAACCAGATTGGTGACAGTGTTCAACGCTTGATTAGTGAGATTAAGAATTATGAAGATCTTTGGTCACGTTTTATCACCCCAGAGGAAGCCATGGAGCTTGCAGAGGATGATACATTGCTTGTGGTCGTGGATACACATAAACCGTCTCTCGTCATGGAAGAACGACTGCTCAATAAGATTGAAAATGTCGTGGTCATTGACCATCATAGACGCGGCGAAGAGTTTATCCGTGATCCATTACTTGTCTATATGGAGCCGTATGCTTCATCCACAGCAGAGCTTGTGACAGAGCTTTTAGAGTATCAGCCGAAGAAATTGCGTATTAACATGATTGAAGCTACTGCGCTTCTCGCAGGGATCATCGTGGATACGAAGAGTTTCTCGCTGAGAACGGGATCAAGAACGTTTGATGCAGCATCCTATCTTCGTGCGAAGGGGGCAGATCCTGTCCTTGTGCAAAAATTCCTAAAAGAGACAGTTGATCATTACATCAAACGGGCAAAACTCATTCAACATACAGATTTGTATCAAAATCAGGTGGCGATTGCTTCATTGCCGTCAGACAGCTCGGAGTATTATGATCAAATTACGATTGCCCAGACGGCTGATTCTCTGTTGTCAATGAGTGAGGTAGAAGCGTCATTTGCTGTCGCTAGACGAGATGACAACACGGTGTGCATTAGTGCGAGATCATTAGGAGATATCAACGTCCAAATTATCATGGAAGCGTTAGATGGCGGCGGTCATTTGACTAACGCTGCCACCCAAATGTATGGTATAACCATTGAAGAAGCGGTAGAGCAGTTAAAAGCTGCCATTGATGAATATTTCGAAGGAGGGGTTCAAAGATGAAAGTCATCTTTCTAAAAGACGTAAAAGGCAAAGGGAAAAAAGGCGAAGTCAAGAATGTAGCTGACGGATACGCTCACAACTTTCTCATCAAACAAGGGTTAGCGGTTGAAGCAAATCCAACGAACCTAAGCGCATTGGAAGGGCAGAAAAACAAAGAGAAAAAGAATGCCATCCAAGAGCTTGAACAAGCGAAGCAACTAAAAGAGACACTTGAGGCGTTAACAGTGGAGCTCACTGCAAAATCAGGTGAAGGCGGTCGTCTGTTTGGATCGATTACAAGCAAACAAATCGCTGATAAATTACAAAAAGATCATCAAATCAAACTCGATAAGCGCAAAATCGAGCTGAATGACGCCATCCGTGCATTAGGTTACACAAATGTACCGGTGAAGCTTCATCCAGAGGTACAAGCAACGTTAAAGGTTCATGTGACAGAACAAGCATAAAGCAGAAAAGAACCCGTCTCACGAGGAGGCGGGTTCTTTTTTTATGATGGATCTGAAATATAGACGCTTCGTCCGGCTCGCATACCGGATAAAAACATGAAAAATAGGATGATGATAAAGATGATAATGGATGGCGTCCATGTATGTGTGAGATCAAAAAGGATACCGATCATGAACGGACCAACGGCGGCTAATAAATAACCGAGAGACTGCGCCATTCCGGAAAGGGCAGCGGCTTGCTCCATATTGGTCGTCCGTAATCCGATAAATGTGAGCGCCAGACTGATGCTGGCACCTTGTCCAATACCGATCAATAAAACAGAGATCACGAGAATAGGCGTCGATCCTCCGAGAAGAAGTCCGATCATGCCGAGTAAATACACAAGGACAAGTCCGAAGACAAGCGGTCTTTGTGTTTTTAATTTTTCTGCAAAAACAGGCGTTAAAAAGGTGGATGGCAGTCCAGCAAACTGCATAATGGACAGCATCCAGCCGGCTGTCGACAGGTTCATTCCATGTGATGTTAAAATATCGGGAAACCAGGCGATACTGCTATAGAAAAGGAATGACTGCAACCCCATAAAAAAGGTCACCTGCCATGCGACACGTGAACGCCATATTGGCTGCTCTGTGAGCGAAATGCTTTTGACGGCCGCTGTGTTCTGATGAAGAAGCTGTGGCGCCCAGACCATCATCGCGAGAAGAGCAAGGCCAGCCCATACGAGGAATGATGTATTCCAGCCGCCAGGCATCGTATGACTGAGTGGAACACTGACACCTGATGCAAGTGCCGCAAAGACGGACATCGAGGTCGTATACACGCTCGTCATCAATCCAGCATGTGCAGGAAATTTATGCTTCACGAGCCCCGGTAAGAGCACATTACATATTGCAATCCCGACACCGACAAGCGCGGTTCCAATCATTAAGAAGGTGATCGTGCCAAACGAGCGAATCACAATCCCAAATAAAAGGACAGCAAGCCCAAGCCAAAGGGTTCGTTCATTGCCAAGACGTTTTCCGATTTTAGGTGCAATTGGAGAAAGCAATGCGAATGAGAGCAGTGGTAATGTTGTGAGAAAACCCGCAAGTCCATTTGAAAGCTGTAAATCGGAACGAATGGCGCCGATGAGAGGCCCCACGGACGTAATGGCAGGCCGCAGATTAAATGCAATGAGTAAAATCCCAGCAATCAGCAGGATGGTTTGTCCTTTACTGCGAGGATGTAATGTTGATTGTTCTAGTTGTTGTTCCATGAATGTAAACTCCTTTATTTCTTTAAGAAGAACGATCTTTCTTCTGTTCAAGTTCTGCTAGTTTAGCGATTAAGATAGGCTGCGGCATATGCATGATTTGTTCAATGGGTACATTGAGTGATGCCGCAAGTTTTTGTGCTGTATCGGCTGAGATTTGTAAAGGTCTCATACGCAAATCCCTCCTCTTTCAATCTATACGTTCCAATATATCATATCGGCTTTGTGCCATGCTGATAAAAAATTAGAGTTCTCTTTTATAAAACCACTTTATGGCCGATAAGAAATTTTTTTGAAATTGTTTCAGATGATGGCCCTCCCCTTGTTCGATGTGATATTGCAGCTGCCAATCCTGCATCCCTTTCTGTAATAAAAGGTCATGTAGTTGTTTGTTGAATAAAGGCATGTGCTGTTGAGCAGATGTTTTGCCTTTACCTTCTTCACTGCCTACAGATAAATAGACAAGGTGCTCCACACACTGAATGCTTTGTTGTTTAGCAAACGGTAGAAAATCTTGATACCAAAATGACCCAGAGATAGATGCGATGTTTTTAAAAAGGGCAGGGTGCATCAATAGGGTATAAATAGCAAATAGTCCACCTAATGAAGCACCTACGTGACTATGTTGATGACAGGTCTGCTTGACTGGATATTCTCTTTTGATATATGGGAGCAAGTCATTTGCTAAAAATGACATATACGTCTGTGCCTCGCCATTAAAGTCAGGAAACTCAGAACGCAGTGATGACGCCTTCCATGGTGTATATTCATCAAGTCGATTGAAGGGGTGTATGCCGACAATGATGATTGGCGAGATGGTATTGGCTTCGATCATTCTTTCGATCTCTAGCAGGTGTGTTCTAAACAAAGAAGAGCCATCTTGTACAAAGACAGCTGGAACATCAATAGAGGTGTCCTGTGGAAGGTAAATATCAAGCTGACGCCCATTAAATTCGTCATATAGAAACGTTCCGTTCATGTGTATTCTCTCCTCAAGGTTTTCAACTACACTGAAAAGAAGACAAAGAGCTAAAAATAAAGATCATTTTAGCCCTTTGTCAACAATCTGATCGCGCAAATTGGCGCTTCTTTTTTTAGTTGTTTTTCTCTAACCATTTGACAGCTTTATCAAGGAAGGTTGTTTTGCTTAGTGCTGTTCCTCCTTGAAGCATAGGATCAACGACATTTGCATTGATGTGCCCATTTTTCACAGCTTTTAGGCTTGTCCAAATTTTATTTTGCTCTAAGTCCTTCAATGCGTTTGGATTCGATGAGTTTTCCGCTTTAGAGAACTGAACAAAAATATAGTCAGGATTTAGTTCGCCCAGGCGCTCCATTGAAATCATCGCTTGTGCTTTGGCTTTTTTGATATCACTTGGTGCTGTAAATCCTAAGTCCCCATATAAGGTAGAGTTGAAGTATACATCTTCAGGATACACGTACAGGTCTCCCTGTCTAATGCGTAAAATGACAGCTGTTTTGTTGTTGCTTTTGTCTTTCAGGGTTTCTTTCGCCTGTTTGAGATCTTTCTGATAATCAGAAATGATGTTTTTGGCTTCTTCACTCTTTCCAGTCAGCGTACCGAGCAATAAAAGATTGCTTTCCCAGTCAGAAGAGACATGGGATACTGGGATCGTCGTTTGGACTTTATCCAGTTTTTTAATTGTTGCAGGCGGGAACTTTGTTGATCCGAGTATCACGTCTGGTTTTAGTTTTAAGATTTTCTCTAGGTTTGGTTCTGTTTTTTCACCGATGCCTTCTGTTTTCGCTGTGATGTCTTTAAATAATTCAGGGAATGTGCCGCCTACGGTAGAAGCACCAATAGGTTGGATACCAAGTAATTTTGCATCTTCCATTGATTCTAGGCTTCCAGCAATGACGATTCGTTTCACTGGTGTTTTGAGCTTGTACGTTTGATCTAAGTAATTGATTTTTGTTTCTGTTGCTTCAGCTGACTTGCTTTTGGCTGTGTTTGAAGCAGGTTTATTTTCTGTAGCACCACAGGCTGCTGTGGTGATCGTCATGATACAAAGGGTAAGCAATGCTAACCATTTTTTCATTTGTTTTCTCCTTTAACTGATAATTGTTCTCAATTAAAGATTGTATTAGGCTTTCGTCCTTTTAGCCATAGACAATTCTCTATCAAATGATGGACTTTTTACGGAAAAAAAGATAAAAGGTCCTGAATGACTCGTTGATGACTGGCTGCTGTGTATTCACGCCAAGGGTCAGAAGCGAGTGGATAGACTGCTTGTTGACTCACAGCCTTGAGATTTTGCCAAGCCTCCTGTTGCTTTAACTTTTGATAAAATGCAATGGTTTTTGGCTCCTTATGCAAGAAGAGGAAGATGGCGTCTGGGTCTAGCTGTTGTATGGAACGAATGCTGATTTTTTTTTCTATTAGCTGACCATCATTCTGAAAAGCTGGCAGAAGACCAATGTCATGAAAAATCACTTCTGACATGGTGCGATTTACAGACAAGTAGAGCTGATCTTGAAAGATACGAAGAGGCAGGACGGTTTTTGGTGGATGATCAACAAGGCATGCCTTTTTCGCTTGAATGACGATTTCCTCGTAATGAAGCAACCATTCTTCTGCTTCCTTCGCTTCGTTCAGGAACATAGCTGTTTGTCTGAATTGAGCGCGCCAATTCAATTGTGTGAATGGAACAAAGTGAACAGGACAGATGGTTTTCAACACTTGTTTTTCTTCCTCTGTCACATGATCATTGGCAATGATCAGCTCAGGTTTTGTTTCCTTTAATTGCTGTAAATTGGCTTCAGCGTGCTCGTTGATACGATGTGCACTCAGGTGAATCGGAATTTCTTCTGCATGATGCTCAAAATCATGTGCTGTCCATTTAGGATGAAGAGGGGCAGCATATGGGATGATATGAATTGGTGTGAGCTGACCGAGTATGGAATGACCATAGGCTGCAATTTTCCGCTGACGGCTTTTCATATAAGCAGAAGGGGTCATGCCAGTTTTTTTCTTAAAGATGCGGCTAAAGTAATAGGGATCTTGATAGCCGATTTCCAGTGCAATGTCTTTGAGCTTTGCATTGCTTTTTGCCATTAACTGTTTGGCTCTAGCCATCCTTTTCTTGGTGATATAATCAGTGACACTCACATCAAAATGCTTTTTAAATAGGTCACTGTAATGATTGGCGCTGATGCCAGCCATATGAGATAGACTTGTAAGGCTGAGGGGTTCTTCGGAATGTTGATCAATATATTGTTTTGTTTTGAAAAGGGCATGTGCCGTGTCACAAATATCTTCTTTATGCAGTGTGAAAAGCTGCATAATGAGCTGTTGAAAAAGAGTTTGGCTTCTAAAAAAGCTAATGGATTCAGGTCTTTTCCATTCCTCTGTCATTTCAGGCAGTAAAGAATGAATTTGTTCAATCGAGCTAATATCGATAAATTGCCATACATTCAGTAAAGAACGGGCATGTTCAGTTGATACTTCTCCTATGTTTTGATCTTGCAGTGTGTAGAGCTGAAAGCGAAACAGATAGAGCTCGTGTTTTCGATAAGGCTCTGTTTTCAACATAAATGTTTCCCCAGGCATGATCGTATAGAGTGTCAGATTTTTCAATCGCCATTTTTGATCGTTCAATGTGAGTAAACCGCTGCCGCTTATGCTGAAGAGGAGGCAGAATGTATCTGATAGCTGTTGCTCCGTATGCGGAAGCTCTGCATTATTTATTTTTTCAGTATATGTTAATCGATAGATGAATTGTTCGGCATTTGCCATTGTACGTAATTGATTGTTATTTCCCATAAAACCACCTGATCTCTTAATGATTGATAAACATTCTCAATTAAATTGTAGCAGAAAGGGCTGGAAAGATGGTGATGTTTATTCTGTCAAAAAAGCACCCTGAGTGAGATCAGGGTGCGATGATTTATTCCGTTTTTCCATGTGCTAGGGCAGGTTCTTTTGTTAAGCTTAAAGGCCGTAAGTCCTGCCAGTGTGTCTGGATATAATCGATGCAGGCATTTCTAGTGTCTTCACCAAAGACCTTTTCCCATCCATCTGGCACTGGTGCAAATGATGGCCAAAGTGAATGCTGTCCTTGTTCATTGACAAGCACAAGAAAGACACCGTCTTCACGATCAAAGGGATTTGTCATTTGTCATCTCTCCTTTATTCTTAGTGCTTTTGTTTGACCCGATGCAGTGTGTTGTCTAAGATGACACCAATTTCTGCTAGGGGTTTAGGCTGGCACATGTCTTTGTGCCGGCAATGAATGTCGTGCTGTTCAATTTTTCCGTTGATATAAGGTGCCCATGCTTCGGGATCAATTGGTGTAAACCAATCTGGGATAATGGTAGATCTAAAGAATAATATATCTCCATGATAAGTTTTTGGCTGATATTCTCCGAGCAATCGAACTGAATTGACATAGGTTTCTTTTAGATTTCTAATGGCATCTTCACTTAAGCTTGCTAGTGCACTGCCATCTTTTTTCAAGATGTCGACGGCACTTTTCATTGTGAGCGGTTCATCTGTTAAGGTATCTGGATCATAACCGCCGAGCGCAAGAAGAGCGATTAGTGCTTCTTCTTCATCAGGTGCTTCTTTAATCGGTAAGAAATGGTTCGGATAGGCATCCAGCATCGCAACGAGTGAGATTTCTTCACCTTGCTGCTGGAGCTGTGTAGCCATTGCCTGTACAACGTTTCCGCCTAGTGACCAGCCAAGAAGATGATAAGGGCCTTTTGGCTGAATCGTTTGGATGTGCTTGATATAATCCGCAGCCATATCATCTAGTGTGCGCGGGTAGTCATCTTTTCTTGCGATTCCTCGTGCCTGTAATCCATAAATAGGGATGTCTTTCTCTAATGTATTCAAGAGGCCTGCATAGCACCAGCTAAGACCACCTGCTGGGTGAACACAGAAGAGAGGATATCTTTCTCCATTTGTTCGTAGTGGCAGCAAGATTTCTAGTGCGTTTTCATCGCTTCCTGTTTCTAGTTTCTCTGCCAAACTTGCAACATTTGGTGCTTCAAACAACGTTCCGATGCTTAGTTTGACACCAAGTGCATCACGAATGCGGCTGATTAAACGAACCGCAAGTAAGGAATGCCCGCCAATGTCAAAAAAGCGATCGTCAATGCTGATTTTTGGCAAATCAAGCACCTCTTCAAAGAGATGACATAGGATTTCCTCCTTCGGATTTCTTGGGCCGCGGCCATCCGTTTGCTTTATATGCAATTGAGGTGCCGGCAGTGATTTTTGATCAAGCTTCCCGTTTGCTGTAAGTGGCATGGTATCAATCTGTACATATGCCGCAGGCACCATGTAATCAGGAAGACTGGCTGCGGCAAAATGACGAAGGGTCTCTGTATCGAAACAGTCTTCTTCAGTTGTTACGATATATGCGACTAAGCGTTTGTCACCAGGCTGATCCTCTCGCATAATGACGGCAACTTGTGCAACTGCATCGTGGCGTGCCAGAACGGCTTCGATTTCTCCAAGTTCAATCCTAAACCCGCGTATTTTAATTTGGTGATCAGCTCTGCCAATGTAATCAAGTGCCCCTTCTTCTGTCCAGCGTGCGAGGTCACCTGTACGATACATCCTTGTGCCAGGTGCTCCATAAGGGTCGGCAGGGAATCGATCTGAGGTCAGGTCAGGCCTGCTTAGATAACCTCTGGCCAAGCCAGCTCCAGCTACATACATTTCACCTGTCGTCCCAGGGGGAACAGGTTGTAGGTATTCATCTAGTACGTAAACGTGTAGATCAGGAATCGGTTCGCCTATTAAGCTACTGGATTTCTTTGCGATCATGTCTCGATTGAGTATATTGTACGTAACGTGTACGGTGGTTTCTGTAATGCCGTACATGTTAATTAGCTTTGGCTTACAGTCTGGGTGACGGCTGTACAAATCTTCTAATCTGCTAAGCTCTAATGCTTCACCGCCAAAGATGACATAGCGGAGTGATAATGCTTGACCAAGTGTCTGTTGTTCCTTGTCTATCTGCATGAGCTGATAGAAGGCAGAAGGTGTTTGATTAAGCACAGTCACACCTTCCTCGACTAGAAGCTGCAGCATCTCTTCTGGAGAGCGAGAGATGGTATGAGGTACAATGACAAGTCGACCTCCATATAAAAGTGGTCCCCATATTTCCCATACTGAAAAATCAAAGGCATACGAATGAAACATTGTCCAAACATCTTCTTCATCAAAATGGAACCAATGTGCAGTAGATGTCAGAAGACGGATGACATTTTGGTGTGGGATGACCACTCCTTTTGGTTTCCCTGTAGAACCGGATGTATAAATAATATAGGCCGGATGCAGAGAAGATAGTGGCTCAATTCTGTCTATATCAGCCGGATTGTGATTTGGCGTAGTCAGCAATTGATCGCTCGTTTCTTTTTCGTCTAACAAAATCAAATCGCAATCAGCAGGGAGATGCACTGCATCTGCTTTTGTTGTGATGCTGCAAACGGGTTTGGCATCTTGTATCATGTATGCCAGCCTGTCTGCTGGATAGTCAGGATCAAGCGGAACATAGGCTGCGCCTGCTTTATGAACGGCTAATAAGCTTACGAGCATATCGATTGATCTAGGCAGGGCAAGTGCAACGAACTGTTCTGGTCCAACGCCTCTTTCTATTAATAAATGAGCAAGTCGATTGGCTTTGTTGTTTAACTCTTCATAGGTAAGCTGTTGATTGCCATCCGTTACAGCCACTCGATCAGGGTATTGCTGCGCCGTTTTTTCAAATAAGTCTGGGAGACTAGGTGCTTGGTCTAACTGAGCGAATGTCTTTTTGTCAGGGAGAAATGTTTGTCGTTCTTTATCCGACAAAATGTTCACTTGACCAATCGGCAGGTGTGGGCGCTCAGCTACTTCTGTTAAAAAGCGCTTCATTCTGTCAGCGATTGCTCGAATGGTGCTTTGTTTAAATACATCTGTACTGAATTCAAACAAACCTGTTAATCCTGCTGCTGATCCAGTTTCAGTTCTTTGTTCTGTCAATTCGATGGTCAGATCAAATTTAGCTGACCCTACTGGTTTCACGTAGAGATCTGAGTCAAGTTGTGTCAGCTTCATTTCCGCCTTCGGTGTATTTTGGAAGGCAAGCATGACCTGGAACAATGGATTGCGTGATCTGGATCGGGTTGGATTTAGGATTTCGACTAGCCGTTCAAATGGCAGATCCTGATGCTCATAGGCTGCTAAGTCAACGTCTCGAACTCGCTTCAATAGCTCACTAAAGGTTGGATTACCAGCTGTATTTGTACGTAATACTAGTGTGTTCACAAACAATCCCACAATGTCGTCAAGTGCATCGTCATTCCGTCCAGCAATTGGACTGCCAATTGGGATATCTGTCCCCGCCCCAAGGCGTGTCAGTAATGCTGCAAGTGATGCTTGAAGCACCATGAACAAACTCACTTGATGCTGCTTTGCAAGCTCAAGGAGCAGCTGGTGTAAAGCGGGCTCAATCGTAAAGTCTATCGTAGCACCGTTGAAGCTTCCTTCCTGTGGACGCGGGAAGTCATAGGGAAGCTCCAGTTCTTCTGGCAGGTCATGTAAGGCACCTGTCCAATAGCTTAGTTGCTTGGCAAATAGACTATCCGTCTCTTCTTCACTGCCCAACAGCTTTTGTTGCCAAATAGCATAGTCAGCATATTGAACAGGTTCGGCTGGCAAGGAGAGTGATTTCCCTTGTATACGTGCTTCGTAAGCAGCAGCTAAGTCTCGTGTCAATGGTGCAAGTGACCAGCCGTCACCAGCGATGTGATGTAGCAATAGAAGCAGTACGGATCGATTTGCATCAAGCATGAATAAATCTGCTCGCAGTGCGGGTTCTTCTTCAATCTTAAAGCTATAGCGAATGGCTTCGTTTAACTGATTCTCAATTTGTTGATCGCTTGAAGCTGTGACATGGAGTTCAGGCTGAACACTTTTTGGATGTAAAATGACCTGTCTTGGCATGCCGTTCTTATTTGGAAAAATGGTTCTAAGGGTTTCATGTTTTTCAGTGATATCTGCCAATGCACCAATTAAAGCTTTTTGATCTAGTGTACCTGTCAGCTGAATGACAAGTGGGATATTGTAAGTTGGACTTGGCCCTTCAAGGCAATGAAGGAACCAGAGCCGTTTTTGGGCAAAGGATAACGGAATCTCATCTGGCTTGTTTTCTACCTGAAGCGGCGGCCGAATGTCCTTCGCTTTGTCAATGTGCTGCGCAAGCTCAGCAACTCGAGGTGATTCAAAAATGGTACTCATGCTTAGGTCTGCACCAAGTGTATCGCGTATACGTCTAAGCAGACGAGCGGCGAGTAAGGAATGTCCGCCTAAGTCAAAGAAACTATCATCTATGCCAATTTGAGATAGGCCAAGGGTTTCTGCAAATAAACTACATAACATGTCTTCTTGGGGCGTTCTAGGTGTACGGTCAGAACTAACTAAAGACATATTTGGTGCTGGTAATGCTTTGCGATCGATTTTGCCGTTTGGTGTAAGTGGAAGGTCTGGCAAAACGACAACAGCAGAAGGCACCATGTAATCAGGAAGTGATGCAGCCACAAACTGCCTGAGCTCTGAAGGGTGCAGAGAAGTGCCATCTGTCAGCACAACATACGCACAAAGCAGCTGTTGTCCAGGTTGATCCTCACGAACGATAACAGATGTATGCTTTATGGATTGGTGTTGCATAATCACGGTTTCGATTTCACCTAGTTCAATACGGAAGCCGCGGATTTTAATTTGATGATCGGCACGGCTGATATAATCAATTGAACCATCCTCACGCCATCTGGCTAAATCACCAGTACGATACATTCTCGTGCCTTTTGTACCGAATAGATCAGCCACAAAACGTTCAGCCGTTAAATCATATCGTCCAAGATATCCTCTGGATACTCCTTCACCTGCAATATAAAGTTCACCGATTGATCCTGCTGGGACAGGGTTTAGCCCTTCATCTAAAATGTAAATACTCGTATTCCAAATGGGTTTGCCAATTGGCGGCCCGCTATTCTCTTGATGTGCTGTGACATTTTCCATCGTAGACCAGATCGTCGTTTCTGTAGGTCCGTACAAATTGGTAATGTCGCATTGAAGAGATTGCAATGTGTGCAAAAGGGAGGCAGGGAGTGCTTCTCCTCCAACAAGAACACGCATACCTGTTATCACGTCAGGGTATTCATCTGCCAATACATGCCACAACGTTGGTGTTGCCTGCATGATTGTGACATGATGAGAACGAATCATGTCTGAAAGCTTTGCTGGCTCTTGTATGATTTCTTTTTTTGCCAATAAAAGAGCAGCCCCATGTAAGAGTGGGAGGAACATTTCTAGCCCGGAAATATCAAAGGCAATGGTCGTTACCGCTAAAAGCTGATCTCCTTGATCTAATAAAAATGAATCTTGCATGGACAATATAAAGTTGATCACATTTCGTTTTGTTACAACAACACCCTTTGGTTTGCCTGTCGATCCTGACGTGTAGAGGATGTAAGCCGGGTGATGTGGAGAGCCTTCGTTCCAGGTCGGATTGAGATGCGGACTCCCTACGATCTCCTGATAAACAGTTGAATCATCGAGTTGAACGATGTGTGGATGGTCCAAACGGTCTGCAGTCTCTTTGACTGTGAGCAAGCACGCTGGTTTGGCATCATTTAGCATATAGGCGACACGATCGCTAGGGTAATCAGGGTCTAATGGCAGATATGCGGCTCCTGTTTTGACGACGGCCAACAGACTTACGACCATATCGATGGATCGAGGCAGAGCAATTGCGACAAATTGTTCTGGTCCGATGCCATGCCTTTTCAAATAATGAGCTAATTGATTTACCCGTTGATTTAACTCTTCGTAGGTCAAAGTGGTTCCTTCAAACTGTATTGCTTTTGCTTGTGGTGTTTTGCTGACTTGTTTTTCAAATAGTTCCCGTAAAGATTCTTTTGGTAATTCTCGTTTTGTATCATTCCAGTGCTTGAGGATGTTCTCTTTTTCTTTAGACAAAAGAAGGTTGAATTGACTGATTGTCTGATCTTGTTCTAGTCCAGTTATTTCCTCCAGCAATTGAAGAAAACGATGCTGATGAGCGTCAACTGCTTGCTCTTTGTAAACGGCAGGGTTTGCATCAAAGTCGATTTGAAATCCGTTCCCGTCCGCGCGGTCGTATATGTTGATCGATAAATCATCTACGGGTCCTGCTGAAAGATTATGTGCTTGACCAATGCTCTGATCGAACATGAGATCATAATCAAATGGCATGATATTGATCTGTGGGCCGAATAATCGTTGATTTCTTCCGATGAGTTTAAAGTCTCTCCGCATGTCTTCGTGACGATATCTTTGATGAGGCCGAATGGCTTTCAGTTCATCAGATACTTGGCGAACAAGTGCTGAGAGCGTCATTTCTGGTTTGCATGTTAAACGAAGCGGTACTAGGTTCATGACCATTCCGGGTGTTTGCAAGGCGCAAGATCCAAGGCGCATCATAACAGGCAATCCTAAAATAATATCGTGTGCACCAGTCATACGATGCATATATAGAGCGGATGCGGCAAGAATCATTTCATGCCAGGTACAACCGAAAGCTTGAGCATTTTTTTTCATTTTGCTTACCTTTTCGGCATCATAGCTAGCGGTTTTTCGGATAAAATCATCTGAAGTTCTTGGGGCAAGCTCAGCAAGGCTCACAATTTCAGGTTGATCAGCAAAGCGATTTTTCCAAAACGCTCGATCCTCTTCATACCGATTGGACTGTTGATAGGTGATCTCCTCTTGGACTACGTCATGTAAGGCTCCAAATGTTTGAGGAGGCACAGGTGTCCCTTTCGATAGGGCTGAATAGACCTCAGCAACACGGCGTGCAATGAGCGAAAAGGCGAATCCATCAATGGCAATGTGATGAATGCGCTGATACCAGATAAATCGGTCGTCAGCAAGTTGAAAAAGTACTTCACGGAATAATACATCTTTCTCTAAAGAGACTGATGTTGAAAGATCTGCATTCATCCATGCTTTAGCCGCATCAAGCGGCTGTTTTTCATATTGTAAATTGATATATTGAAATGGAATCTCTTTCTTAGATGTAAACCATTGCTTTGGACCGTCAGTATCCTCAACGAAGCGCATATACAAGGAATCTGCTTCTAAGACAGTCTTTCTAATGGCTGCTTCAAAGTGTATGGGGTCAATATAACCTTTAATATCTATATACTCAGCTGTATTGAAAATGGGATTAGATGGATCAAGCTGCTGCGCATACCATATGCCTGATTGGGCACCGGTTAGTGGGAATGAATCGACTGACTGGATCGACAAGGGTCTATACCTCCTTTACATGTAATCGATATTTGGGATAGATGGCTGTTTTTCTGGGAAAAGAAGAGTTCGCCAATGAGTGAGCGTTGGATTTGCTGCAAGCTCAACGAAATTGACTGTCATTCCTTGCTGTCTCCACTTTTCCGCTAGGCTCATCATTCTAATAGAATCAAGCCCAAGGTAGACGAGATTCTCGTCAAGCGGTATTTCATTCGGCTTGATTTCGAGATACTCAGCTACTTGGTGAAGGATGGCCTCAAAAGATAGGTCATCTTCTGCTTCCTGTCCTGTTAAACGACTAATGATTTGGTTTGTCGTTGTGGTGACCGCACAGCGTTCAGCTGCATAGGTCATTGCCATTTTGTGATGCTTAAGTGAAAAGTCAGCAACGGCATCGGCGACAAAAAAGGTTTCAATATCGAGCATGAATGCTTCTGCGGCTGTCAGCATACAGCCAATATGTGCATATACGCCAGTAATGATCAGTTGATCACGCCCGCCTTCTTGAAGAATATCTAAAAAATTGGATTTTTTGAATGCGCTATAACGCCATTTTGTCAGCATTGTATCTGCTTCAGATGGAGCAAGCTGATCAATGATTTTTGTCAATGCTTCATCATCACCAAGTCCAGGTCCCCAAAAATCTGTTAATAAGGCACGATCCTTCGGGTCTTGGTCACCAGGTTGAGCTGTATAGACGACTGGAATTCCAAGTTCATTGCATGTATTACGTAATTGTTCAATATGTTGAACTAACTCTGTGATCGGTGATGTATCTTGTTGAAATGCATTTAAAAAATATTGTTGCATGTCATGTATCAGCAGAACAGCACGTTTCGGATCCGGTATCCAGTTCACTTTATTTTCGGGTAAATCTTGTGTGCTCGGCATTGGATACGCAGGAATAGTAGGGATTGCCATGGTTTTCACTCCTCTTTTTTTATACGTTGGCAGTATGGATTGCAGCTAATTCTCTTAATGCTTTTTTACTGACTTTGCCTACACCTGTTTGTGGGAACGCATCGATCCATTCAATGCGGTCGGGAATTTTATAGGCAGCGAGCCCGCGTTCTCTTAGAAATGACTTTAATGCGTGTGGTGCTGGCTTGTTGTTTCCTTTTGCAATAACAAAGGCACATGAGCGTTCGCCAAGAAATGGATCTGGCATGGACACCATGGCGGCATCATGAATGTCAGGGTGCGCAAGTAAATGGTTCTCAACTTCTTCAGCGGCAACCTTTTCGCCACCACGATTGATTTGATCCTTGTCTCTGCCTTCTACAACAACATTTCCTTCTTTGGTTAATCGCACGATGTCACCTGTTCTGTAAAAGCCATCGGGTGTAAATGCTTTTTTGTTTTGTTCATCAGCTTTATAGTAGCCACGAATCGTATAAGGTCCTCTTGTTAAAAGATGTCCAGCCACTTCATTCGGGACGGGCTTGTCCTCATCATCTACCACTAGTACCTCATCATATTCAGACATCGGGCGTCCTTGTGTATGAATAATGACATGTTCAGGATCATTTAATCTGGTATAGTTGACCAGACCTTCTGCCATGCCAAAAACTTGCTGTAATTTACACCCAAGGGCAGGCATCACTCGTTTTGCTGCCTCAGCACTGAATTTAGCACCACCTACTTGCAAGACCTCAAGGCTGGATAAGTCATCTGATCGATGAGGAGCAGCCTCTAGCCAAATCAATGCGATAGGTGGAACGACAGCGGTAATGGTTGCTCGTTCTTTTTCAATGAGTGGAAAGACGACATCAGGGCTTGATCCAGGTGCAAGAACGACTCTTCCACCTGCGTATAACGTCCCAAGGACTCCAGGCGAGCTTAATGGATAGTTGTGTGCAACTGGAAGTGTAGCTAGATACACACTATCTTGTGTAAGCTCGCACACCTCATTGCTTTTCCAAAGACTATACATATAGTCATCATGTGTACGAGGAATGAGTTTTGAAAGGCCTGTGCTGCCTCCAGATAACTGAAGAAACGCAATTTCGCTTGCCTCTACATGAATTTGAGGATCAAGTGATGGGTCCTTGCGCAGATCATCCAAGTCAAGGAATTCCTCAGCTTCCCCTGCAACAATGACATGAGGTAATGAGGGAAGCTTTTCTTTCACTTGACGTGCGAGTGATCGATAATCAAAGCTACCATCGATATCTGGTATGACATATGCGTCTGCTTCGGCAAACTCAATAAAATAAGTGATTTCGCTGCTTCTATGAGATGGAAGCGAGAAGACGGGTAAAGCACCGATTCGAAATAAAGCGAAAATGACTTCAAAAAAAGCAGGAATGTTAGGAAGCTGAACGACAACTCGACTTCCCTTTTGAATTCCAAGCTGATGAAAACCGGCGGCAAGACTGCTGACGCGCTCATCAAGTTCTTGGTAGCTCATGTGCGTATCAGCATATGTAATTGCTGTTTTATTCCCTAACGATGCGGCGCGTTCACGAAGCATGCCGCTAAAGGTTTCCCCACGCCAACAGCCGTTTTCACGGTAGCGTTTTGCAAATTCTTCTGGCCATGTAGGTGGTTGAACAAACATGTTTTGTCATCTCCTATGTATTTTTATAACTGATGGATGCCCATCGCATGAAGCATCGTGTTGAATTTTGCAGATGTTTCGGCTAGCTCTTCTTCTGCCTTTGATCCTTTGACCACTCCTGCACCAGCAAAGAGGCGAAGGGAGTGCCCCTCAGCTTCTGCACAACGAATGGTGACAATCCAATCACCATTACCATTTGCATCTGACCAACCGATCATTCCTGTGAAAAATCCTCGATCGAAGGGTTCAATCGCTTGGATTGCTTCACGAGCATCTGCTGTAGGTGTTCCGCATACTGCGGGTGTTGGATGAAGTCTAAGCGCTAAATCAATTGAGGATACACCTGCATCTGCTAATTCACCTTTAACGACAGTAGATAAATGCCACATCGTTTCTGTTTGTATGACGGATGGTGATGCAGGCACATCTAGTGTATGACAGTAAGGAGCAAGCGCTTTAGTGACAGCAGCGACAACCACTGCATGCTCGTGTAAATCCTTCGCTGAAGTAAGGAGTTCATCGTGACGACGCTGGTCTTCTACTGGATCTGAACTGCGTGGCCGAGAACCAGCAAGTGGATTGGAAATAACAGATGAACCAGTTTTTGAAAGAAGCAGCTCAGGGCTTGCCCCAAGCAGTGTGCGCTTTTGGGAAGATTCCGGGTCAGCTACATTTGCAGCAAACGTATAGCCAGTCGTATTATGACGAGCAAGTCGTTCGAGTATTGCTTTCGTATTAATTTCTCGATTTGATTTGAGATAGAGAGATCTAGAGAGTACGATTTTGCTAAGCTCTCCTTTCTCAATTTTAGCTAACCCTTCGTTCACACCATTCATGTAGACATCTGGAGAGGGAACAGGCGTCACCTCATAGGATGGAGCTGCCACTTCCGACTCCTCATCACCTTGATGAAATTCGAGTGGATCACTAAACTGTACATGGATTGGAACACTTAAACGAACGGGTTGCGCCGGATCAAACGGAACAGCACCAGCAACAATCGGTGTTCGAATACCAGCTTGTTTGGCAGCGTCAAATACGTGAGCTACCCTTGTGGATAGTTCATTTAGCTGATTGGTTTCAATATGCTGGAAAATCCCTTCTGCCAGTATCGTACGTTTAGGGGAAGCAAGGAAAAAAGCGCCTGGCTGATAGTCTTGAATCAACTGTACTTTTTCTTCTGACGACAATAATGAATGTTTCATGAAAAGGCCTCCTTTTTGATGAAATGCTAGATTCCGAGTGTTGCGCCACCATCAATCGTGAGATTCTGCATCGTAATATGACTGGATTGCTCAGATGCAAAGAAGATGACTGCATCAGCGATGTTTTGAGGATCAGCGATTTTTTGTAAAGGAATACCGGTTTTATACGTCTCTAAAGAACCTTTAATCACCTGATCTGCTCCTTGTTCATCAGACCATAAAGCCCATTGCATAGGTGTTGCGGTAGAGCCAGGAGAGACGACATTGCATCTGATTCCATAGGCTGCTAGCTCTAATCCAAGCGTTTTTGTAAAGGAAGTAGCTGCGGCTTTTGAAGCGGCATAGGCAGCCATATTCATTCTAGGAATGGCACCTGCGTTAGAGCTGACGGTCACAATGACCCCTTCTGATCTTTTCATCATGTATTTGGAGACAGCTTGAGATACGTAAAAGACACCATGTGTGTTGACTGCGAAGGTTTGTTGCCAGTCATCTGCACAAAGCTGGTCAATAGAACCAATTCGAAGAATGCCTGCTACATTGACTAGTAAATAAATGGGTCCGAGCTGCTTTTCAATTTGATCGACAATGTGCTGAACAGAAGCTTGATCGGTAATGTCACCTGGATAGGCAAAGGCGCGTATGCCTTCATCATTCATTTGTTGGATGGTGCTTTGCAGCTGATCTTCATTTGCGTCAACTGCTGCAATGATCGCACCTTCTTCGGATAGTCTTTTTGCGACTGCTTGCCCAATACCTTGTCCTGCACCTGTGATAAGGGCAATCTTTTGAGATAGACCACTATGTTTCATGTGTTCACTACCTTTCTTTCATGTCTGTGGTTGTTAAAGGATCATCATGATAGAGTGCAAAACGGAAAGCGTAATTCATCAGCACCGGTAAAACGGACGTATGTCCTTCTTCAGGGAACTCATGATAGGCCGTATGTAAGCCATATGAGGATAAAGGCAACATACGATTTGCTAGTGACTTTGCATGATCATTCATTTGACATGGATGATGTTTTTCTAGCTCACCTACACCTACAAACAGCCTTACATCCATAGGCACCTGACGTATACGGTTGGTGAATTGGTATTCTTTTTCTAGAAATAATTTTTTATTCCAGTGGATAGAAGGACTGCCCGCAATATATGTCTGATAAGCATCAGGGTGCTCAAATAGTGTGTGTAATACAAATAGACCGCCAAGAGAATGCCCAAACAGTGTTTGACGACTCAGGTTGATCGGAAAGCGTTGCTCGATATAAGGCTTTACAGTCTTTTCTAAAAAAGAAAAGAAAGCAGAGGCCCCGCCATATGTATGGATGGAGAAGTCCTTTCTTTTGCCCCCAATGGAAGCGTCAGGGCTGGTAAGAGTGAGATCATAATGCCTGAGCGGATGATAGGGCGCTTCTGTCTGATAGCCAATTCCAACAATGATGGCAGGTACGACACCTGTTTTTTCAGGTCTTCTTGACTGTAAACGAATGGCTTCGACCATTGTGCCAAAAAGTGAATTCCCATCAAGCACGTACATGACTGGAAAACCAGCCGCTGGAGGAGTAGTATTCGGTTTAAATATAAAAAGTCTGTATGGGTGTGCTGTGATATCCAGTTGCTCCGTCCCAGGTATAAAAAAAGGACGGCTTTCTCCGAAAAGTGAATCCTCAGTACCCATTCCTTCAGGGCGTTTGGCCATATGTAAAAAATCTCCTTCCTCAAATTCGACCCTCATACGATGATAAAAGCAGGCTTGCGGATATTGGATGAGTGTAGTAATTGAAGAATGGTTCCTCCAAATGAAAATGATTCTCAACTATCACGCAAGCAAATCAAATGATAATGGTTATCAATTATGAAGTCAAATGTTCATAAAGTTGTGTATTGGATATTTTAATCTTAATATTCAGAAAATAAAGGACTAACTCACTAACAAATGATTTGAAATAGGGAATACCGGACCTTGTCATTTAAAAAGAGGAGAAATGTCAAAAGACCTTGACTGCCTCGGAATATTTACCATTTTCTTCTGTTTGATTCAGGAATAAATATAGGTTTTTCTTCTCGAAATAATTTTGAGGAAAAATGAGTCTATAGACCCTCTTATATTTTTAGGCAAAAAGAGGAGGATTTTGCAAAAAGCTGGTGATCATATCTCACAACTTATTCAATATCATGCGTAGCTGTTTTAAAAGTGGCGAAGTATAGCATCAAAAATGACACAATTAAAAAAGTAAGGGAATGTACCCTTACTTTTTGATCAATTGGTGAACATGTCTGTAAACACCATTAAATTAGAATCCATCTGTGACATCATATTCGTAA
This sequence comes from Bacillus sp. YBWC18, assembly GCF_002998775.1. NCBI lineage: Bacteria > Bacillati > Bacillota > Bacilli > Caryophanales > Bacillaceae > Bacillus > Bacillus sp. YBWC18. The sequence goes on from NZ_PVRI01000003.1 coordinate 59,571, forward strand.
CGGATATCGGCTTTGACATTGCTCATAGTAGATCTCGCTGTAGCTTTTGCGTTGTACTTAAAGTTCCATTTTTGAGCGACTTTTAATTCATCTTCAAGAGAAATACGGTAAGAACCGCTTGTTGCAGAAGAAAAAAGTGATGTGTACCAAATATTACTTTCACTAGCCATCAGTTTGTGTGTGACATTCCCTTGGTTGGGTGTTTGGGTACTAGTTGTCGTAATCGATTTAACTACAGCACGTTTAGGAACTGTGGAATTATTAGTTAAATCCATTGTAATGACTGAAGAATCAACTCCTAAAAAATTTAAAGAAGAATTCCCCAAGTTGGTAGAAGTCCCCGTAAAATTGAATGTCCCATTCCCAGATTTAATACGATCTTGAATGGAAACAGTAAAGTACATATTCCCTGTATATGTACCACGGGTCACTTTCACAAAATAAGTCTCTGAAGTTGATGTAACTTCACCAGTATTAGCAAAAATAAAAGGCGTTACTGAATCAGGATTAATAACTTCGGACCCTGTCCTAGAATATTTAGAATTATACACCTCGATATTCATCCCTGTATATTGCTTATTATAAGAACTTCTGACATAAACTCTTTCACCTTTATTGATCGTGAACTGATAATACGCTTCATTTTCACCTTCAGGTAAGATTGTTGTATCTGGACGACTATTTTTCCAATATCCCATTGAACTTGCTGTGTTAGGGCTGTTATTCCCTGTAATAGCTGCTTCCGCAGAATTAGGTGCAAAAAAACTAGTAACAAGCACTAATACCAATGCAGGTAATAAAAAACGTTTGAAGATAGTATTTGTCATATTTTAACCCTCCTTGTAATAATTACTATATCGGATCAAAACTAACAAATTTTAACTGAATTGCCGATATATTTAATAATCACTATTTTTTTAAAAAGGAGAATCAAAATGAATATTAATACGTCATACACGGCAGGTGCTTCAAACAATCAGAACCGAATCGACTATAAAGGTCAATCAGCTATTAAAAGTACAAATGAGGTGATGACCGAAGCTGATAGACGGATGAAAATACTAGATGAAAAATACGAAAAAATAAATGAACAAAATAAACGATTCAAAGATCCTCAAGACCATATATATAATAAGTATAGAAACCCTTATTCTTCTTATTTCAGAAGTGATCTAACAAAACCGGAAAGAGAAGCTGCTTACATTATGGAAATGAGTTGGGCAAGGAATAATAAAGGAGGTCAATATGACTTTAATGACGCCATCTTCCGTAATGAAAAACGGTACGATCCTACCCAAGAAAGCGTAGAGAAAAAAATATTCAATCGGCAAAAGGTCAACGAACAATTGCAAGATTTATTCTCTAAAAACGGTATAACCATTCCTAAAAACACAAATTTAACTTTTACCATTGACCCAAATCATTTCAAATTATTGGTGAGTGGTTCAACAGACGAATCGCTGACCAAACAAATAGAAGACCTATTAAATACAACCAACAATACAAGAGAATTATTTTTCCACATCATGAAAAGCAGATCTGACGATTCTACTCAATTCACGCCTGATTCTCTTGCCAAATTCCACCTTGTTAATCAAATCAAAACGGTCACAGGCTACAATTTAAAAGATTTAAGCATTGTAAACGGTCAATTTGTAACGGATAACGGGAAGAATATTTTTGATATATACAAAGAAGAACTCCTGAAAAATCCATACACAGCAGAAAATGCACGCATTGCCGCTTCACATTATGGTGCACAGCTATTTGATCTAGCCAAAAACGGGATTGATTCAATTCCCGATTTGGTGTTATCTATTGGTTATCAAAACGGGTCTTTACAAGACATTGGGCAAAAAGAAAATTATGGAGTTAAGAAAACGATAGATTAAAAAAACGCATTCGAACATGCCATGTTGGAGCGTCGATCACATGTGTGAACTACAACAGATAAAAATCCGATACAGAAGGACTCTATAACAATTTATGTTACAGAGTCTTTTCTATTGAAATGCGTTGGTTGGCTGTTCAACGAAACATCCTCATGGTAATTTTGACTATAGTCGATGTTTTTCACTTTTTTATTGATGAAAATGTTAAAATGATGAGTAGCGTATTTTTATATGAAAGGACGGTGCTTGGCATGACGGAACTTCTCGATGACCGGCTGCCGCCGCAAAATATAGAAGCCGAGCAGGCCGTATTAGGTGCTGTTTTTTTAGAACCATCTGCGCTCACGCTCGCTTCTGAGGTATTAATTCCAGAGGATTTCTATAGAATGTCGCATCAAAAGATTTACAATGCGATGCTTGTACTTGGTGATAGAGGGGAACCGGTCGATCTTGTCACGGTGACTTCTGAACTTGCCAATACAGATTTACTAGAAGAGGTAGGCGGGATTTCGTATTTAACCGATATTGCGAACTCTGTCCCAACTGCCGCAAACATTGAATACTATGCAAAAATTGTAGAAGAGAAATCAATTTTAAGACGTCTGATCCGTACGGCGACAACCATTGCACAGGATGGGTACACGCGTGAGGATGAAGTAGAGGATCTGTTGAGTGATGCTGAAAAGACCATTATGGAAGTGGCGCAGCGTAAAAACTCAGGAGCTTTCCAAAACATTAAGGACGTTCTTGTTCAGACATATGATAATATTGAACAGCTTCATAACCGAAAAGGCGATATCACAGGGATTCCAACAGGATTCTCTGAACTTGACCGGATGACCGCTGGATTCCAGCGAAATGACTTGATTATTGTAGCGGCTCGTCCATCGGTAGGGAAAACAGCCTTCGCATTGAACATTGCACAAAATGTCGCGACGAAGACAGACGAAAGTGTCGCCATCTTTAGTTTAGAGATGGGGGCTGAGCAGCTTGTCATGCGTATGCTTTGTGCAGAGGGAAATATCAATGCACAGAACCTAAGAACCGGTAATCTGACAGAAGAGGACTGGGGCAAGCTGACAATGGCGATGGGCTCGCTATCAAATAGTGGGATTTTCATTGATGATACACCAGGAATCAGGGTAAGTGAAATTCGCTCAAAATGCCGCCGCTTGAAGCAAGAAAACGGTCTTGGCATGATCTTGATTGACTACTTGCAGCTCATTCAAGGGAGCGGACGATCAAGCGATAACCGTCAGCAAGAGGTTTCTGAAATCTCTAGGGCATTGAAATCGCTGGCAAGGGAGCTTGAAGTTCCGGTTATTGCTTTGTCTCAGCTTTCACGCGGAGTAGAGCAGCGTCAGGACAAACGTCCAATGATGTCTGATATTCGTGAATCAGGAAGTATCGAGCAGGATGCCGATATCGTGGCATTCCTTTATCGTGATGATTACTACGACAAAGAATCAGAGAATAAGAACATTATTGAAATCATCATTGCCAAACAGCGTAACGGTCCAGTTGGTACAGTATCACTGGCGTTCGTCAAAGAATATAACAAATTCGTCAATCTGGAAAGAAGGTTTGACGATGCGGGTGTTCCGCCCGGTGCTTAAAGCCCAGCTCAAGAAGCTGGGCTTTTTTTTGATGGATCTACATCGAAAGAATGATTGAAAAACGGTCGAAATGAGGAGGAGAGGGAGAGAGAGAAATCGTATACTAAAAGGAGAAAAGGAGTGATGACTGATGAAATTTCAACAGTTCGAAGCCGCTCAATTACGCATCGCACGTCCAACCGTCAACATGGAAGAGGTTGTTTCTTTTTATGAAAAAGGCTTAGGGCTCAAACGAATAGGTTCATTTGATCAGCATGAAGGATACGATGGTGTGATGCTGGGGCTTCCTCATCAGCATGTTCATTTAGAAATCACCAAACATGAAGAAGAAGAGAGCCTGCCCGTTCCGCATCCAGAACAGCTGCTTGTTTTTTATATTCCTGATGAACAGGAGTTTCAGCAGATGAAAGAGAGACTGATCTCATTTGGCGGACGGCAAGTCACCTCTACAAATCCATATTGGGAACGGGGAGGAGCAACCATTGAAGATCCAGATGGGTATCGCATTGTGCTCATGAACACAGAAGGAATTACCCCCGTTTAAAAAAGACTCCCATGCTTGGTGGGAGTCTTTTCTGTTATGAACGCGGCGTGACGCGCAGCTTCAGCTCTTTCAGCCCATACATGCCGCTGTTTGTCATCGGCAGATAGGAGAGGAGCTCTAGTGACTCATATCGGTCCAATAAGGCCTTGATGGCAGTACATGCTTCCAAGCGGGCAAGTGGTGCGCCAAGACAGAAATGGATGCCGTGCCCGAAACCAATATGAGGGTTAGGGTGGCGGTGTATATCGAATTCATGTGCATTTGAAAATTGACGCTCATCCCGGTTGGCAGAAGCAAGAAACACAATCACATTGTCTCCCTTTTTCAGCACTTTTCCCCCAAGCTCTGTGTCTTCTGTGACATAGCGGACGATCGTAGGAGCGGGTGCACGGAAACGGACGGCCTCCTCAACAGCACGCGGGATGAGCTCAGGTGATTGAACGAGCGCTTCATACGCACCCGGCTGTTCTAACAAGCTGAAGATCATATTGGAGATCAGGTTGGTGGTTGTTTCGTTGCCAGCTAAAAGAAGAAGATTACAGAATGGAATTAATTCATCCGCTGACAGTTTGTCTCCATTCTCCTCCGCTTGAATGAGGAGGGAAATCAAATCATCACCGAGGTTGTGACGTTTCCTTTCAATGATGTCTGCAAAAAACGCCATCATATCAGCCTCTCCTTGGTCCCGAATTTTCTGCCATTCAGCGACATCCTCCTCATCTTCACTTTTAGGCATACTGACGAGAATATCAGACCATTCTTTAAAGGATTGTTTATGCTCTGATGGCACACCTAAAAGCTCTGCAATGACAATGACAGGAAGCGGATAAGAGATGGCTTGCACTAGGTCAATCTCGTTTTTTCCTTCTATTTGTGCCATGAGTTCCTCCATCAATTCTTGAATACGCGGCTCCCACAATTTCATGACTCGAGGTGTAAAGGCTTTGCTCACAATGGAGCGGATTCGAGTGTGTTTGGGAGGGTCCATCATCACCATTGTTTTCATCAGTGAATGCTTCCGCTGGTCTTTAGGAGGCTGACTAGAAAAGGTATCTTTATCGATTGTCACACGTTTTGCTTCCTCATAGGTGAATACACTCCATGTTCGGCTGGCTTCGTCAAAATGAACAGGTGATGTCTGACGCATGTTGGCATACCAATCAAATGGGTTATACGGATCCTGCTTGTTTTTTCCTCTTAATAACGCTTTTTGCACGGCAGTTGGTGTTGTTGTTTCCATGATCATCACTCCTTATAGGTTGTCAGATGCTTCCTTTTTTTCATTGTGTTAGATTAAAGTTAATTCATCAGCCTTGAGGATTCAACCAACAGAAAAGCGGAATCTGTTGAAGTTCATAGGAAGGGGAGAATGGCTTGTGGCGGACTGCTACAGAGGGGATAAGCGTGCAACGGAATCGAAGCAGCAATTAAGAAAAGCGTTATTTCAGTTATTAAGAGAAAAAGAGTGGGAGAAGATTTCTGTACAGGATTTGACGAAAGTGGCGGGCATCCACCGCACCACCTTTTATCAGCATTATGAGGATAAATTTGATCTTGCCCAGCAGGTGATGGATGAGATGTTTGATGTGATGAAATGTGCCATTTTTGCTCCTGTACAAGAAGATGATGTGAAAAAAGAGCATGCGGCATATGTGTATATTTTTCGATTTTATCAGCATTTGCAGGAACATGAAGAGGAGTATCAAATTCTTTTGAAACGAGGACGAGAGCTCAATATTCATGAAACGGTTCGTGCTTTTTTTGAAGAAAGCTTTTCTATGGGGTTAGAGGAAATCGCAGGCTCAAAGCCTCATCCACATCTCGTTCCAATCGACATGCAGAAGCAATTCGTCATTTCTGCTTATGTTGGAACAGCAGAATGGTGGTTGAGGACAGGGAGACCGTACTCACCTGATTTTATGGCAAGCTCGATGATTCATTTAATTGAAAATCAATAGAAATTAGGAACCATCAAAATAGTTGTTTTTACTCAAAATCTCCCTTTTTAAGCGCTGAAGAAGTGATTAAAGCGCTTTTTCTCATAATTAAAACGAACAAAATTTGATTTCGAGATATTAATGTTCGGATTTCACGTTGACTTTTTCGTTTTGCATTGATAAAATAAATGTGTTTGAAAGAGATAACGTTTTGAAAGGTTAACGGAGGTGCACGATATGTCTTCAGTAGTCGTAGTAGGTACGCAGTGGGGTGACGAAGGGAAAGGGAAAATTACCGATTTCCTTTCAGAAAATGCAGAGGTGATTGCCCGTTATCAAGGGGGAAACAATGCAGGTCACACGATCAAATTTGATGGAGTGACTTACAAGCTACACCTCATTCCGTCCGGTATTTTTTATCAAGAGAAAACTTGTGTCATCGGTAATGGAATGGTGGTTGATCCTAAAGCGTTGGTCACTGAGCTTGCGTATCTTCACGAACGGAATGTGAGTACAGATAACCTCAGAATCAGCAATAGAGCCCATGTGATTCTGCCTTACCATTTAAAATTGGACGAGGTGGAAGAAGAGCGGAAAGGGGCTAACAAGATCGGTACGACGAAAAAAGGAATCGGACCAGCTTATATGGACAAAGCAGCTCGTATCGGTATCCGTGTCGCAGATCTATTAGATCGTGAAGTGTTTGAAGAGAAGCTTGCACGTAATCTAGAAGAGAAAAATCGTCTTTTAGAGAAAATGTACGACACAGAAGGCTTCAAGATTGAAGATATTTTAGACGAGTATTATGAATATGGCCAGCAAGTGAAAAAATATGTCGTGGACACATCTGTTGTCTTGAATGACGCACTAGATGAAGGCCGCCGTGTGCTATTTGAAGGAGCACAAGGCGTTATGCTTGATATTGATCAAGGGACATATCCATTTGTCACGTCATCTAACCCAGTAGCTGGAGGAGTGACGATTGGTTCTGGCGTAGGACCAACAAAAATTCAACATGTGGTCGGCGTGTCAAAAGCGTACACAACACGTGTTGGAGATGGCCCATTCCCGACAGAACTCCATGATGAAATTGGCGATCAAATCCGTGAGGTTGGCCGTGAATACGGTACAACAACTGGACGTCCGCGCCGTGTTGGCTGGTTTGACAGTGTCGTTGTCCGTCATGCTCGCCGTGTGAGCGGGATTACAGATCTATCTCTTAACTCAATTGATGTACTGACAGGGATTGAAACATTGAAAATCTGTGTCGCTTATAAATTGAACGGAGAAATCACAGAAGAATTTCCAGCAAGTCTAAATGAACTAGCGAAATGTGAGCCTGTCTACGAGGAAATGCCAGGATGGACAGAGGATATTACAGGCGTGAAGAATTTAAGCGAACTGCCTGAAAATGCCCGTCATTATTTAGAGCGCATTTCACAATTAACAGGTATTCCACTTTCCATTTTCTCAGTCGGACCAGATCGTTCCCAAACGAACGTTGTCCGCAGCGTGTACCGTCCATAATAATAGACTGATCAGACACCAGTAAAATTGCACATTTTACTGGTGTCTTTTTGTTTAAATATTTCTTAATTTCAGTAGAACAGGCTTCCGATCATTACCAAAATATGATAACTGTATAGGGGGAAGGAGCGTTCTAGTGAAAGAAAGAATAAGATTATTAGATATTTTAAGAGGTTTTGCCATATTAGGTACATTGGGAACGAATGTCTGGTTTTTTGCGTATGCAGGGGATACCTTTGCGACAGATCAGATTGCAGATGAATATGAACATGGCAGTTTTCTAGAAAGCCTTGTTTCCATGTTCGTCTATGGGAAAATGCTCTCACTGCTCACAATCATGTTCGGTGTAGGGCTAGAGCTGAAATATCAGCAGGCCAAAAGAAAAAACATGCCTTGGCCAGGTACATATTTATGGATTCTTTTATTTTTATTTATCGAAGGCTTTGTCCATTTTGCACTTGTGATGGAATATGATGTGCTCATGAGTTACGCTGTGACCGGTTTGCTTGTGGCATTTATTGTACGAGGAGGGAGCAAGCGCATCAAAAGAGGCATGATGTTCTCTGGAGTCATTCATTTGCTTGTTCTGTCCTGTCTGATGGTGTTCTCCCTCTCTGAAATGGAGACAGAATCGTATGATCAAAGCAGTGAACCGGCGCTGGAAGAGCAGCTGCCAGAGACATGGATCTCGCAGGTTCAAGAACGATTACAACACTTTTTCATGTACCGTGAAGAAGCGATCTTTATCATTCCAATGAACACATTTCTGTTTTTATTAGGTGTGCGGATGATGAGAGCCGGTGTTTTTTATGCAAACGAACGCGGGCAATCTCTACGGAAAATATTATTCCGAGTCGGTCTGTGGGTGGGTCTGCCGCTGAATGCACTTGTCTTCGTTCCGAACGAACTAGTGGAATTCGTTGTGCGCTATGCGTTTTCGCCATTCCTTTCTCTTTTCTATATCGCTGTCATTGCGAAGCTCCTGGTTCACACGGAATCATGGTTCATGTGGAATTGGTTTGAATATGTAGGGAAAATGGCACTCAGCTGTTACATCCTGCAAAATATCATCTGCTCGGTTCTTTTTTATAGCTGGGGATTGGGTCTTGGCGGACAAATCAACGCCCCTCTTATCGTATTGGCATGGCTGCTCATTTCACTTCTGCAAATTGCCATATCAGCATGTTGTCTAAAGGTTTGGAGAATGGGTCCAATGGAATATATTCGTTCGCGGGCACTTCGCCGAGTGACGATGAAGAAGGCAGCATAAAGGGGAATAGCTGCAATGTTTTTTAAAAAAATGACGAAAAGAGAACAAGCGAATTCACATAAAGCAGCTGTACCAGCGTTTGTCTTTTATCTTCTCGCATTAGGAGGACATGCGCTGTACTCGTATGTTGAAGGTGACAGACCACCCGTCACTTTTGTCATTCTCATGGCGGGACTTCTTGTGTTTTTCGCCGCAGACTGGCTGTTTAACAAAAGACAATCATAAAAAAAGAGCCCTCATTACGAGGGTTCTTTCTTATTTCACGCTTTTATATTGGCCTTTTAAGTTTTTGCGGATGTACTGAATGATTTTGCGCAGTTCGTTGGCATGCGGTCTGCCAAACGGACTTGTTTGTCTTTGCTGATAGAGGACTTGTCCCTTTTCATTTAGTAAGAAATAGGCAGGTTCCCCGTGCACTCCGTGATCTTCATAAGGAGCATCTTCTCCGTGATAGTGGACTTCATATGCTTTTAATGAAGTAAGGTCCTGGTCAGACATGATCGGGAAGGACAGCCCCTCTTTATCCGCAAAATCTTTCAAGTCATCAGGGTTATCCGTTGAAATCGTCATTAAGTGGATATCCTTGTCTTGAAAGTATGATTGCTGCTGTTCGAGCTCTTTTAATTCTTCTACACATACTGGGCACCATGAGCCTCTAAAGAAGACGATGAGGTGCCAGCTTTGATGCTCCTCTAAATGTTTGTGAAAATCAATATGTTCGCCCTGAATGGTTGGAAGTGAAAAGTTGGGCATTTTATCTCCTAATTTAAATGAACTCATACTGCTTCCTCCTTTTTCAATCACAATGTCACTTGTTTCATGTATAACCATTTTTGAGCGGTCTAAAACGTTTCTATGTGCTTGAATAGGCAGTAGTCATGAAAAGGTGAGTCAGAAATGAAGGCGGTTGCAAAAAAGGGGGGCTTTGGCAGGAGATATCAAATCCGACACTTTTTTTAAAAAAATGTCGAAAAACGTATTGCCATATGTAATTACTCTATGATATTATAAATCTCGTTGTTGCAAAGGTCTCTGAAACTTGTTAGGATGCGATGTTCCAGCTTTTTTAAAGCGATTGGTTTGACGCAATACGGCTTCTTCAGATTCACTTTTCACAAACCGAGAGCCATTAGCTCAGTTGGTAGAGCATCTGACTTTTAATCAGAGGGTCGAAGGTTCGAGTCCTTCATGGCTCACCATGTATTGGCCCGTTGGTCAAGCGGTTAAGACACCGCCCTTTCACGGCGGTAACACGGGTTCGAATCCCGTACGGGTCATTGATTTACTTTAGCGTTAAGCTAATTTTTCCTCACTTGCTTGAAGGAGCACCACGATTGCTTTTTCGGGCAAGTTACTGAGGTCCGGTAGTTCAGTTGGTTAGAATGCCTGCCTGTCACGCAGGAGGTCGCGGGTTCGAGTCCCGTCCGGACCGCCATTTATACATATTCATCTTTTTGATGATGGCTCGGTAGCTCAGTTGGTAGAGCAACGGACTGAAAATCCGTGTGTCGGCGGTTCGATTCCGTCCCGAGCCACTTCCAAACGCATCTGCAATCGCAGGTGCGTTTTTCTTATGAAAAGAAGGCATAAAAAGGGAGAAGCCGGGCCTAGGTAGGGCCCGGCTCCATAAGAAGAAGACGTTACATCTATATAGACGATTGGTGACTGGAAAAGTTTCAATAAAAAAGGAAAAAAGCCATCAATTTTTTTGAGAGGTGACTTCCTATCCAACGTTTACTAGAAAAGAAAGCCGTTATTATTTTTATCTTTGCCACGTAAAACGTTATAATAGACAGTGAGCCTTTTTTGCTCAAACGAAAAGGCCTGATGAGACATGCAAAATGGAATGACATAGATGCTAAAAATGCAGGAGGAAATCACAATGGAAAAAAAGATTCTTGTCGTAGATGATGAAAAACCGATTGCTGATATATTGGAGTTTAACTTAAGAAAAGAGGGCTATGAGGTTCATTGTGCATATGACGGAAATGAAGCCCTTGAAATGGTAGAAGAAATCAAACCGGACATCATTCTGCTCGACATTATGCTGCCGAACAAAGATGGCGTTGAGGTATGCCGTGAAGTGAGAAAAAAATATGACATGCCGATTATCATGCTGACAGCAAAAGACTCTGAAATTGATAAAGTCATCGGTCTTGAGCTTGGCGCAGATGATTATGTGACGAAGCCGTTTAGCACGCGCGAGCTGCTTGCCCGTGTGAAAGCGAATTTGAGAAGACAAATTGCTGCGCCGCAGACAGAGGAAGAATCTGAATCAAATGATATTGAGATTGGATCACTTGTCATTTATCCAGATGCGTATGTGGTGTCTAAGCGTGAGGAAACAATTGAATTGACGCACCGTGAGTTCGAATTGCTTCATTACTTAGCGAAACATATCGGACAAGTTATGACACGTGAGCACTTGCTGCAAACCGTATGGGGCTACGATTATTTCGGGGATGTGCGTACAGTGGACGTCACAGTCCGCCGTCTTCGTGAGAAAATTGAAGACAATCCTAGCCACCCGAGCTGGATCGTGACACGACGAGGCGTTGGCTACTATTTAAGAAACCCAGAGCAGGACTAAGATTCTTATGAGTAAAGTAGGTTTTTTTCGCTCGATTCACTTCAAATTGACCTTAATTTACGTGCTGCTGATCATTGTCGCCATGCAGATCATTGGCGTGTACTTTGTGAAGCAGCTAGAGCAGTCCTTAATTAATTCCTATGATAATTCCTTGAATCAGCGAATCTACTCGTTATCGTATTACCTAGAACAAGATTCATCGAAAAGCAAGGCAGAATTAAAAGAGGATGCTCAAAAGATATTAAACGACTTTAACAACAAAGATGAGTCTAATGAAATTTCTGAAGTCAGCTATATTGACGAAAGCAGAGAGGTCATTGCCTCTGTGAATAATGGCAGTCAGGAGATTGCCGGGAAGAAAATCACTGATCAAATCATTAGCCGTATTTTTGCGGTCGGCAAAGACTATGAAAAGAAATTCTATGACCCAGAATCCAATAAACGGGTGCGTATTTCTGCGACAGCCGTGAAAAATGAAAACCAAGAAACCGTCGGTGTGATTTATGTTGTGTCTTCGATGGAGAGCGTGTTTAACCAAATGCGAACCATTAACACCATTTTGGCGACTGGCACACTGATCGCACTTGGGACGACCGCACTGCTTGGTATCTTCATCTTTAGAACAATCACTCATCCTATTTCGGATATGAGAAAGCAAGCGATCGAGCTTGCCAAAGGGAATTTTTCCAGGAAAGTCCGAAAGTATGGACATGACGAGATCGGCCAGCTTGCGACAACCTTTAACCATCTGACGAGAGAGCTGGAGGAAGCGCAGCTGATGACGGAGGGTGAGCGGAAAAAGCTTTCTTCTGTTATTGCCTATATGACGGATGGCGTCATCGCCACGAATCAAAACGGTGCGATTATTCTATTAAACAGCCCCGCATTAGAGCTGTTAAATGTTTCACGTGAAACAGCTCTAGAGATGCCGATTACGTCCTTACTGGGCCTCGAGGAGACGCATACATTTGAAGATTTAGTCGAAAATCAAGATTCCATGCTGATAGAAATTGAACGCGAAGATCAGCTGTCTGTTTTGCGTGTGAATTTCTCAGTCATTCAGAAAGAGCATGGGAAGATTGATGGTTTAATTGCGGTCATTTATGACGTCACAGAGCAGGAGAAAATTGATGCAGAACGCCGTGAATTCGTCGCAAACGTATCACATGAGCTGCGCACACCGCTGACGACGATGCGAAGCTATCTTGAGGCACTGGCTGAAGGGGCAATTGGTGATAAAGAGCTTGCGCCAAGGTTCCTCAGTGTCACGCAAAATGAAACAGAGCGCATGATCCGGCTTGTTAATGACCTGCTGCAGCTGTCTAAGTTCGACAGCAAGGATTATCAATTCAACCGTGAGTGGACGAATTTTATCAGGTTTATCTCATTGGTCATTGATCGTTTTGAAATGACGAAAGAGCAGCATGTCGAGTTTATCCGCAATCTGCCGCAGCGTGAAATATACGTGGAAATTGATCAAGATAAAATCACACAGGTGCTCGATAATATCATTTCAAATGCCATGAAATACTCCCCAGAGGGTGGACATATCACGTTTACCGTTGATCTGGATGAGGAGAATGGCCTTGTGTTATTCAGCGTCAAAGATGAAGGGATCGGTATTCCGAAGAAGGATATGGATAAAATCTTTGAACGTTTTTATCGAGTGGATAAGGCGAGAACAAGAAAGCTTGGCGGAACCGGCCTAGGACTTGCGATTGCAAAAGAAATGGTTCAGGCTCATGGCGGAGATATTTGGGCTGACAGCATTGAAGGAAAAGGAACAACGGTGACCTTTACCCTTCCGTACAATGAAGAACAAGAGGATGATTGGGATGAAGCGTGAGACCTTTAAAACCATAATATTGACAATCCTAATTGCGATCAGTCTTGTGTTTACGTGGAATATTTGGATGTTCCAGCCCGTCATGCAGGACCAGGCAGATGCCGGCACAAAGGTCGTGGAAACGAAGAAGATTTCAAGCGACGAGCCTAGAAGTCTCATTGATGTCGTGAAGCCGCGCGAGATGTTCATCCATTCAAATGGGGAGCATTTTAAAGTCGATCAAAAGGAACTCTTTCAAAACTTTTGGAATGATGTGAGCCTTTGGGATGTCAAAGAGATTTCGGATGTGTCGGATCAATATTCTGAGCAGAGATTTAAGAATTTCTTCTATGGAAGCGGAGGACAGGGGAAGACATTGGATCTTGTGTTCAATGACTCGATTCCGATTGATATTTTCCAAGCGCTGTTTAAATGGCCGAATAAGTCCATTGAATACAACTCGTTTGATCGGATGATTGTGCCGTTCTCCCAGCAGGACAAGGCCAATAAGAAAGTCTATTTGGTTTCATACAGCAAGGAAACGGTGCTTGAGCTGACAATAGAATCCGCTAACTATCGGAATCTAATGGACAGTATCTCAGCCGCTCAAAACGAGATGCCGCGCTACGATCTCTATACATTCTCAGCGAATTCTAAACGAGATTTCCTCCTTCCGAGAAAGCAAAAGCAGCTTGAAGCGAAAATGTTCTTTATCGAAACGATTAAGACAAGCAAATTCAAGGACGCTCTGTTTACGGACCCGAGTCTTGTGGGCGAGGAGTCTAATTTAAATCGGACAGTGTACACAGATGGCACAAGCCGTCTTGAAGCCAATCAAAAAGACCACCGCATCCAATATCAGCACCGCAATATCAATTCCAGCACCGTTTTCCAAACGGGGGATTTGATCAAGCGAAGTGTGAAGTATTTCAATGATACGGGGAGCTTTACCGATGACTATCAATACTTTGGCATCAACAGCAACCAGCAGCTTTCCTTTAATATGTTTATGGATGGTCTGCCGATCGTCAACAGTACAAAGCATCCATTTGGGATGACCTCTCTTGAAGTACAGTGGGCGAATGATGACATCTTGAATTACAAGCGTCCAAACTATATTCTAGGCAACAAAGCGAGTCAGAGTGAACAGGTCAAGCTGATGAACGGGACAGAGCTGAAGGACTTAATCGTCAAGCAGACGAAATATGATGACCTGGAGAAAATTGAACAAATTTTCCCGGCCTATCAAGCTGCTTCAACCGCATCAGATCAAGATCAAGCGATGTTTGTCTGGCTGGAGCCAGTATGGTGCATGAAATATAACGGCAAAACCGTGATACTATCGCATGATTTGTTGACAGAGGGGAGCGAGAATAATGGAGTGGAATAAGACCAAAACGATCTTTATCCTAGCCTTTCTCGTTCTCGATATCTTTCTAGGTTTTCAATACTTTGAAAAACGATCAACCGATCATTTTGCGATTATCGAAAAAACGGATACGCTGGAAGAAATGAAGGCAGATGGGATCAAATATGGCAATCTATCAGATGAAGCGAAGATTGGATACCGCATTACAGCTGAAAAGAAGCAATATACGAAAAAGGATGTCGACGGATTAGCTGATCAAAAGGCGAAAAGCACATTCCCGAAAACGGACAAAGATGATCCTGTCACACTGCTTGAGATGACCTTCAATAAACCCGTTGCATTGCCAAAAAAGGATATAAAAACAGCGGCGGCAAACCTCGTAAACCAGCGTTTGCTGGATGGGAAGAATTATAAGCTGTGGAGTATTGATGAAGAGACAGGGAAGATCGTCTTTTTCCAAACGTATAAAGGGAAATACATCTTCCAAGAAGGCCTTGATGACACCGAAACCATCGGGAAAATCACCTTAGATGTAAACGATCAAAACGAGGTCGTGTCGTATCAGCAGTCGATGGTGACGTCGATTAATGAAGTGAGAAAAGAAACCCTTGTCCCAGCCCTTGAAACCGTGAAGGACTTATATACACAAAACATGCTGAGCCAAAACACGACCGTGAAAAAGGTAGAACTTGGCTACTATACGCAATACCCGGGTGCAAGCACGCAGGTCATGGTGCCTGTATGGCGAGTCGAGCTTGAAGGCGTATCAGTTAGTTCAAAGAAAAAGACAGAAGAAGAATATTTGATCAATGCCATTGATGGCTCAACACTTGATCATATAGAGAAAGATGACAAATCTTCAATGGAGTGAGAGAACATGAGCTTGCAGTTCAGTGTACTAGCGAGCGGAAGTACGGGGAACGCTTTTTATTTAGAAACAGACGAGCATGCCTTTTTAGTGGATGCTGGGTTAAGCGGCAAACAAATGGTCGAGCTGCTTGGTCAAATCGACCGCAAGCCTGAAGACTTGGACGGCATTTTTGTGACACACGAGCACTCAGATCATATTAAAGGGCTCGGTGTCATGGCGAGAAAGTACAAGCTCCCTGTCTATGCAAATGCGAAAACATGGAAGGCGATGGAGTCTCATATCGGGAAGATTGACACAGAGCAAAAATTCCACTTTGATATGGAAACCGTCCAATCCTTTGGTGGTCTCGATGTTGAGTCCTTTGGCGTCTCACATGATGCGGCTGAGCCCATGTTTTACGTGTTCCATTATGGCGGGCGCAAACTTGCCCTAATGACGGATACAGGCTATGTGAGTGACCGTATGAAAGGCATCATTCAGTCAGCCAATACATTTGTATTTGAGAGCAATCATGATGTCGGTATGCTGCAAATGGGCCGATACCCGTGGAGCATTAAGCGCAGAATTCTGAGCGATGTCGGACATGTATCAAATGAAGATGCCGCTCTTGCGATGACAGATGTGATTGGAGATGCCACCTCACGCATTTATTTGGCTCACTTGAGTCAAGACAACAACATGAAGGATTTAGCCCGTATGGCGGTCCAGCAGACGCTTGAGATGAAGGGCTTTGTTGTCGGGGATGGCTTTGATTTATATGATACGGACCCGAAAAAAGCAACCCCGCTTTGCGCCGTATGATTTTTACAATCGGATGATTAAGATAAGAGCTTCTTACCAACACTATATACATCATCTATTCACTGAAAGGAAGGAAACATAGTGGATTATCGCGATGTAGAGTGGAAGCCGAGACGAAGCAGAAAAGGATATTTCCTATCTGGTCTGATCGGTGTATTGGTAGGAGCTTTTTTAATGGGATTCTTTTTCCCCTATGTGTCAGGACAGAGCGGCAGTCCCTTTGGGTGGCAGCAGAATGGAGATGGGCAATCAGCACAGGGCCCTTTAAAGACCGTCAATGTGAACGTCAATGATGCGGTTACAAAAGTCGTATCTAATATGTCGGATACGGTTGTCGGCGTCATTAATATCCAAAAGTCGAGCTTTTGGGAAGAAGGCGGGGAGGCAGGCAGCGGGTCAGGTGTGATTTATAAGAAAAAGGGTGATACCTTTTATATCGTGACCAACCACCACGTCATCAAAGGCGCCAACCAGCTTGAAGTGAGCCTTCAGGATGGGACAAGAATTGGTGCCAATCTTGTTGGCAGCGATCAGCTGATGGATTTAGCGGTTCTCACCGTCAAAAGTGATAAGATCAAGAAGACCGCCGCCTTTGGCAATTCAGATCATGTGAAGCCAGGTGAGCCAGTCATCGCCATTGGAAATCCGTTAGGGCTTGAATTCGCGGGCTCTGTCACACAAGGTGTCATTTCGGGAACGGAACGTGCGATTCCTGTAGACTCGAATGGGGACGGACAGGCGGATTGGAATGCGGAGGTACTGCAAACAGATGCCGCCATCAATCCAGGCAACAGCGGTGGTGCCTTGATCAATATGGACGGAAAAGTGATCGGCATCAACTCAATGAAGATTGCTGAATCAGAGGTAGAAGGCATCGGGCTGTCTATCCCGGCGAATCTAGTCATCCCTGTCATAGAAGATTTAGAGCGCTACGGAGAGGTGAAGCGTCCGTATCTAGGCGTTGGCATGAAATCATTAGCAGATATTGCGAGCTATCACTGGCAGGAAACGTTGAAGCTGCCATCTAAAGTCACATCAGGGGTTGTCGTGATGAGTGTCGAGTCTTTGTCTCCAGCGGGAAAAGCGGGACTAAAAGAGCTGGATGTCGTCACCTCCTTTGATGGCAAGAGTGTTCAGAATATCGTAGATCTTCGTAAGTATTTATATCAAAAGAAAGTCGGCGACAAGGTAAAGATGGAGTTTTACCGAAGCGGAAAGAAAAAATCAGTAGAGATCAAACTTTCTCAAACCGACCGGTTCGGTGGATGACCAGTTCCTTGATGGGACTGGTTTTTTTTGCATGCTCATCATATGATGGAGGAAAGGGGGCGATGCGATTGGTTACACTACAACCAATGTCACAAACGGATTACGATGTATTGATGGAGAAGGCCATTCAGCGGTACGCAGAAGAAAAGGTACTCGCAGGGACATGGGAAAAGGAAGAATCACTTGCGAACGCAGAAGAACAATTTGATCGGCTGCTTCCCGAAGGTCTGCAGACAGAGCATCATGAGCTATGGAATTTCTTGAACGGGGAAGAAGCGATTGGCTGGGTTTGGCTTTGTTATGACCCGAATCACCCTCAGCAGGAAGGATTCATTTATAACTTTATTTTATTTGAAGCTTATCGAGGAAAAGGCTTTGCAAAGCAGGCCATTGCTGCATTAGAGGAGCAGGCAAAGTCATTAGGAGTGCAGAAACTCTCGCTGCATGTCTTTGCTCACAATCAAATCGCCCGTTCACTGTATGAGAAGACGGGATTTGAAGAAACCGGAATCTATATGAGTAAACCTTTATGAAAAAGAAGAAGCACCGTGCGGATCGCATGCGGTGCTTTTTATCAGGAGTCATGCATCCTGAGCCGTGACTCTATATAAATCAACTTTGCATTTCACGAAAGCGCGGATGATCGATGGGACTTGGGCTTCTGAACGAATCAACAATGAGGTCTCGTCATCACTGATCACAAGATCTGTTCCGACAGTTTGTAAGTACTGTGTGAGAACAGGCTTCACCTCATCATCAATCCACGCATGCTTGAAGGTTGCACGTATGTTTGAGGATGTGATGGTTTTTTCTTGAGGATGAGTATGGGGGGACACTAATTTTCCTTCAGAAATGAATGCCGTTTTGGTACAAATACTATTTGTGAACCTTGGGCGGTCAGCCGTTAAAAAGACGGTTTTCCCTTCATGTTTTAACGTTTCAATGACCTGCTGGATGTGTAAGATCGAATCAGCATCAATATCGGCAAAAGGCTCGTCTAGTAAAATAAATTCGGGCCGATGGGCGATGGCCTGCGCCATTCCGAGCCGCTTCTTCATACCAGGTGTGAAGGTAGCTACCTTTTCCTGATGATAGTGATCTAAACCGACAAATTCGAGCAGTTCTTCATAATCACTCGTTTTCTGGCGTGTCCCGGTGATTTTGGATAAGTAGGCAATATGTTCAAGTGCCGTGAGCCCTTCATATAAATCCGTATATTCAGGCAGAACACCGATATGCTGCCTCACCTTTTTTAATGAAGGCATATCCATCATCGTAAACGTACCAGAGGTTGGCCGGGAAATTCCCGTAATGATATTGAAAAACGTCGTCTTACCAGAACCCTTAGGTCCAATGAGTCCGAAGATATCGCCTTGATTGACATCAATGGTAATGTGATCTATCGCGACTTTTGTCCGATATTTTTTTGTGAGCTCTTTTGTATGCAGCATTTAGACATCCCTCCTTTGAAATAGGAGTGCTGTTCCAATGAGTAATACAACGGTCAATGCTGTATTCATGAGTACATAGGTCAGCGGTTCACTCAAGCGCGCATAATAATAAGGCGTCATATATTGGAACCAATGAATCAATCGTTCTGAAGAAAGAACAGATATCATACTGACGATCGGGAAAAGAAAGGAAAACAACATCCCAACAAACATTGATTTCTGCGGTGTTGGAAAGAGCATGGACAAAAATAAAGTACATGAGATACCGACACTGATAAAGGTTAAGATTTTTAACGCATCAGAGAACAGAAAACGATGTGAAATCACCATATTCAGTACGTATGTCGTCATAATGCAGCTAAGCCAAAACAGCATCAGCCCAAGATATTTTCCGATAATAATGTTCAAACGGGTTGTTTTACTGACGAGAAAACGAATGGTTTTTAAATGAATTTCGCGGCTCAAAATATCATGAGACAATAAAAAAATAAGGAAGAAACCAAATAACGACATCACCAGTTCATTCCCAATAGAATAAGGATCCTTTGCCTGCTCCCATTTGTACTGATGAGCAGCAATAAACGGAAGAGTTGAAACAAAAGTAGATAAAATGAAAATAATAACAATTGTTAAAATCGATTTTGTGCTTTTGAAGAGCTGCTTAAACTCATTCATACAGATGGTCCACACACGCTGTACCTCCCTTCATCTTTATTATACAGCTAGAAAGGAAAGACACCATATCTCGCTCTTTAACATTTGTTTAAATTTTATAAAAAGAAGACTCTTCCAGCATCAGTTGACTCACTTTTGAAAATGTTCAGAAAAATATCTTGATTTATCAAAAAACATCATGTATGATAGCTTTAATTCAAGATAGTTAAACAGGCAATGACGAGAGAAAGTACAATCATCAATTTTTCCACAGAGAGCTTCGGCAGCTGAAAAGAAGCAAAAATAATGATTCGAAAAATGGTCTCTGAGCCTCGTGCTGAACATATCTATGATATTAGTAGGACACGACGAGAGTTGGTACTCGTTATCAAAACCACAGTATATGAGCCAGATTGGAGCTTTGTACTTGTAGAGGCTGTTTAGCGCGAGCAAACAGTAAATAAAGGTGGTACCACGAGACAAATACCTCGTCCTTATGATTCAAAGATAAGGATGGGGTATTTTTTATTGTCCACTTTTTTCATACAAATGTTCAAATGTTCCACGTGAAACACCACATCCATTTTTTCAAATGAAAGGGAGATTGACATGAGTGAACATGCATTGGTTTTACAATCAGATTTCGGCATTGATGATGGAGCAGTCAGCGCAATGTACGGAGTGGCAAATACGGTGAGCAGCAGGATCCGCCTTTTTGATTTAACACACAATATACCGCAGTATGACATTTGGGAGGCATCTTACCGCCTGCTCCAAACCGTCACATACTGGCCGGAAGAGACGGTATTCGTTTCCGTTGTTGACCCAGGTGTTGGGTCAGAGAGAAAGAGTCTTGTCGTCAAAACCACAAGCTCGCACTATATCATTACCCCAGATAACGGGACACTCACGCACGTCGCGCAGGATATTGGCATTGTGGAAGCCCGTTATTTAGATGAAACCATTAACCGGCTGCCGAAGTCGGGAAAATCACATACATTCCATGGGAGAGACATTTACGCATATACAGGGGCGAGAATCGCTTCAGGTGTGATTTCTTTTGAAGAGGTGGGGCCAAAGGCGAATATTGATGATATTATTCACCTTCCAGTCGTACAGGCGTATGCGAAAGAAGAAGTCATCACAGGGACGATTGATATTTTAGACGTGAGGTTCGGAAACCTATGGACAAACATTCATCACACGTTATTTGAACAGCTTTCAATTAATTACGGCGATGCAATAGAAGTTACCATTGCCAACGGGCCGAAAAATGTGTATAAAAATATCATGACCTATGGACGATCTTTTGCCGATTTAAAGGTAGGCGAACCACTCGTATATGTCAATTCACTCGACCATTTAGGCGTGGCGATCAATCAAGGGTCATTTGCAAAGGCTTATAACATCGGTACAGGCACAGGCTGGCGCCTTTCGATTCGCAAAGCTCCGCGCATTATATACGAATAAGAGGAGGAAACATCATGGCAGGTAAACAACTTTCAACGAAAACTGTCGTTGCCATCGGAATTGGCGCAGCCGTCTTTGTCATTTTAGGACGCTTCGTCTCCATTCCAACTGGGATTCCGAATACACAAATTGAGACATCATACGCATTCCTTGCATTAATGGCTGTGCTTTTTGGTCCTGTTGCAGGCGCACTGATTGGGTTTATTGGTCATCTCATTAAAGATGCCACCACATTCGGCCCTTGGTGGAGCTGGATTATCGTTTCAGGTGTTGTTGGGTTATTGATTGGCTTCATTTCTAACCGTTTAAAAGTAGAAGAGGGCGACTTTGGCTGGAAGAAGATCACGCTTTTCAACGCCGTACAAGCAGGCGCACAGGCATTAGGCTGGTTTGTCATTGCTCCTGTACTCGACATTGTGATCTATGCAGAACCTGCGAACAAAGTATTTGTTCAAGGCATCGTGGCAGGGATCTCGAACATCATCACAGTCGGTGTACTAGGAACCATCATCATTGCGGCTTATGCGAAAACGAGAAGCAAAAGCGGCAGTCTATCGAAAGAAACATCATGAAGCAAGGTGGAACACATAAATGAAGAAACCGATGATTCAATTCGAACATTTCGGATTCAAGTATCGCAGTCAGGCAGAACCGACATTGAAAGATATCAACCTGACCATCTATGAAGGGGAAAAAGTCCTCATCGCAGGCCCGTCTGGATCGGGAAAAAGCACGCTAGCCCATTGTATCAATGGGCTAGTTCCTGCGTCTTATAAAGGTTCTATGGAAGGAAGTCTTCACATCGGCGGGAAAAATGCAGAGAAAGAGAACATTTTCTCCCTTTCACAGCTCGTCGGAACGGTGCTGCAGGACCCTGATGGACAATTTATCGGGCTGACCGTTGGAGAAGACATCGCGTTTGCTCTTGAAAATGATCAAGTCACACGCGATGAAATGAAAACACGTGTCGAAGAAGCGGCAAGATTAACAGAGGTAGACGGCAAGCTGGCATCGTCCGTGCATGAGCTGTCAGGCGGTCAAAAACAACGTGTCGCCATTGCGGGCGTACTTGTCAACGATGTCGACATTTTGCTGTTTGATGAACCACTTGCAAGCCTTGATCCGTCTACAGGCAAAGAAGTGATCGATCTTATTGATCGACTGCAAAAAGAAACGAAAAAAACGGTCGTGATGGTCGAGCACCGGTTAGAGGACGTCCTCTTCCGTCATGTGGACCGCATCATCGTCGTCAATGACGGAACGATTGCGGCGGATATGACACCAGATGAATTGCTCGCCTCAAATGTATTAGAAGCGGCATATTTGCGCGAGCCTTTATATGTAAAGGCCATGAAATATGCAGGCATTCCGGTTGAAGCAGGAGATCAGATAGCTAATTTACAGCATCTTACCTTAAATGAAGAGGCAAAAGTGAAAATCGAGCAGTGGATGGAAGCGTCTGAGCCGTCAGTCGAGCAGATTGCAGCGCAGGATTTGCTAGAGGTGCGTGAGCTGAGCTTTGACTATCCGACGAGACCAAACACGCTGAGCAACATCTCCTTTACCGTCAAAAAAGGAGAAATGATCAGCATCGCAGGAGCCAATGGCGCAGGCAAGACGACACTGTCCAAGGTGCTCTGCGCGTTTGAAAAGCCAACGAAAGGGTCAATTCTTTTAAATGGCGATGACATCACAGGAGACACAATCAAACAGCGCTCCGAACGAATCGGCGTTGTCATGCAAAACCCAAATCAAATGATTTCAAAACAAATGATCTTTGATGAGGTGGCACTCGGTCTTGTTTTAAGAGGCGTAAAGGAAGACGACATCAAGGAACGGGTGGAGCGGGTTCTAAAAGTGTGCGGCTTATATCCATTTCGGAACTGGCCGATTTCAGCTCTCAGCTTTGGTCAGAAAAAGCGCGTCACCATTGCATCAATTCTTGTATTAGAGCCAGAAATCATCATTTTAGATGAGCCAACTGCAGGACAGGATTTTAAACATTACACAGAGATGATGACGTTTTTAGAGCAATTAAATCAGCAGGGTGTCACGATCTTCATGATCACCCATGATATGCATTTGATGCTCGAATACACGACAAGAACCATTGTCATTTCAGATGGAGAAAAAATCGCAGATGATACCCCAGCCAAAGTGCTGACAGATCAACTGCTTGTCCAAAAGGCGAGCTTAAAGGAAACATCGCTGTACGAACTGGCACTGAAAGCAGACTGGCCAAATCCAAATGAACTCGTGGATCGCTTCATTGAGGTTGACAGAAAGGAACGAATGACATGGCTGTAGACATGCTGTCCTATATCGATCGCCCGTCGCCGATTCATCGGCTGACAGGTGCAACCAAACTCATTTGCTTTACCCTCTGGTCATCCGCAGCGATGCTCACGTATGATACAGGCATTTTAGTCTTTATGCTAGCCGCCAGTATTGTATTCTTTCAGCTATCGAACGTGCGATTTCGTGATATTTCCTTCGTGGTGATTGTCCTGGCGATTTTCCTAGTCATCAACAACATCGCTATTTACATCTTTGCGCCCCAGCAAGGAGTCGCCATCTACGGAGCAAAGCATGAGCTGTTTCATATTGCAGGCTGGTACAACGTCACACTGGAACAGCTTTTCTATCAATTGAATATTACGCTGAAATATGTGACCGTCATGCCAGCAGCGCTTTTGTTTATCGTCACAACGAATCCAAGTGAATTTGCCTCATCGCTCAGCCGAATCGGGGTCAGCTACCGGATTTCCTATGCTGTCGCGATTGCTTTACGCTATATTCCAGATATTCAGCGGGATTTTCGAACGATAGCGATTTCTCAGCAAGCAAGAGGAATTGATTTATCGAAGAATGAAAAACTGGGGAAACGGATTAAAAATGCGCTGTCGATTGTGATGCCGCTGATTTTCTCCAGCTTGGAGCGGATTGAAACGATCAGCAATGCGATGGAGCTGCGTGGATTTGGAAAGCATAAAAAGCGCACATGGTTCACGGCGAAAGACTTTCAAAAAGCAGATTATGCTGCGTTATTGTTTGTTGGTGTGGTACTCATCGTGTCGCTAGTGATTACATTTGTTAGAGGAACGAGATTTTATAATCCGTTTCTATAGAAGGAAGCCTACACATGAGTGGAGGCTTCTTTGTTTTGTTTGTGGATAAAAGTTGTGGAAAATAGTAAAAGACTATTAACATGTGAATAAATCGGTTATATTGAACAATGAGCGAAACACTTGTGAATAACGAGACAATATATTGGAGGAATTAGAAACTTATGAACAAATCACTTTATGCTTGCGCAGAACACATAGAAACCGTACTAGACATGTACATAGATGATCACGAAACGCCGCCAGAATTCAGAAAAATCGAACATACACACAGTTTATCCACAACCTGTGAATTGTGCAATGAACCTGCAATATATATAGTGGGGAACGAATGATCGGACACAAAATACACAAATTTTATCCACAATTGTTGATAACTTATATGAATAACTTGTTCTTAAGGTGGGGATGACCTGTGAATATATCAATTATCACGGTAGGAAAATTAAAAGAGAAGTATTTAAAGCAAGGCATAGCCGAATACACAAAACGATTACAGGCCTATGCGAAACTTGAGATCATTGAGCTCGCGGACGAAAAAGCACCAGAACACCTCAGCGAGCAAGACATGAAAATCATCAAAGACAAAGAAGGCGAACGCATCCTAAGCAAAATCAACCCAGACGCCCACGTCATCGCCCTCGCCATCGAAGGAAAAATGAAAAGTTCCGAAGAATTAGCCGATACAATAGATAAGCTGGCAACATACGGAAAAAGTAAGGTGTGTTTTGTCATAGGTGGGTCACTTGGGTTAAGTGATGCTGTGATGCAGCGGGCGAATGAGAAACTGTCGTTTTCGAAAATGACGTTCCCGCATCAGTTGATGAGGTTGGTGTTGGTGGAGCAGATTTATCGGGCGTTTCGGATTGTGCGGGGGGAGCCTTATCATAAGTAGATGGGGATTTTTATACCATTTGATAAAATCTATTAATAATTTTTTATCTATTTGGAAACTTAAGTAAAAACTATTATCTACAATTTATTCATCCTAATTATTTGCTATAATTAGGATGAATATTGCTGCGAAACGGGGTTTAATAGATGAATATAGTTCTGACAAGACCATCAGCAGCGCCTGTGATTCAGGCGCTTCGTTCTATTGGATATAACGCTAGCACAGCTATTGCTGACCTTGTAGATAACAGTCTTGATGCTAAGGCATCAACTATTAAAATTAATTTTACCTATAATGATACAGATGGAATGATTACCATAAATGATAATGGTTTCGGTATGACTGAAGATATGCTTCAAATTGCCATGAGTATTGGTTCTAAAGACCCAAGAGAGCATAGAAGAGCAAACGAGCTCGGTCGTTTTGGAATGGGGTTAAAAACGGCATCTTTTTCATTTGGAAAGCGGTTGAGTGTTTTGACAAAAAAAGATGGAGCATATTATGAGAGATGCTGGGATCTTGATCATGTATCAGAATGCAATGAATGGCAACTTTTTACCAAAATTCCTGAAGAAATCAAACTGAAAATGGGTGAAATAAAGGAAGAAAACGGCACAGTCGTCTGTATTGATAAGCTTGACCGTTTTATGGGAGTTGGACGAAAGCGCAGATTAAAAGAAATAAGCTTCTACAATAAAGTTTCCCGTATTAATAGACACCTGGAATTTGTCTTTCACTCTATACTGGAGAAAAAAGAAGTAAGCCTGCTAATCAACGGTAAGGAGATAGAACCGTGGGATCCATTTATGAGATACCATCCGAATACAATGGAAGGCGAAATGCAGATCCTTAGAATAAATGATAATAGAATCAAAGTACAGTATTTTATTTTGCCTCATGCCTCCCATTTAACAGAGTCTGAATATAAGAAGGCTGGCGGTTACAAAGGCTGGCGTGATCATCAGGGATTATATATCTATAGAGAAAATCGTCTTCTATATTTTGGTGATTGGATGGGGCTGTTTCCAAAGGATGCAGCTTCACAGCTGGCCAGGGTGCGCATCGATCTCCCGAATGCAGCTGACTCAGACTGGCAGGTTGATATAAAAAAATCGGGCATTAATTTGCCTGAAGACGCTAAAAGAAGACTAGAAACCATTTCATCCATTGCACGAAAAGTTTCAAGGGATATGTTTTATTTCCGGACACAGTCTGGTCCTAGAAATCCTTCTATTAAGGGAAGTTTAAATACATGGGAGCAGTCAGGAAACGAGGATGGTCCTCAATTTATTTTAAATCGGAATCATCCGATTCTTTCTGAGTTGCTTAAAAATTTGGATGATGAACATGTAAAACTCTTAAACTTATATTTGAAATTTGTACAGCTTGGCTCGCCAAGCAATATTATAGATGCTCCTAAGGTTCCAGAAGAAGAAGTGCAAAAGGTTTCAGACAGCAAGAAAGAATTGGTAGTCCAATTTGCTTCTTCTATGATGCAGTTAAATGTGGCTGAAAACGAAGAACAGCTTTTGAATATTTTGTTAACGCAACCTGCATTTGATGAATTAAACCGTGCAACTTTAAAAGTAATTCTATTGGAGGCGAATTTGAATGTCAGCAATTGATTTGAAAGATTTTTTTGAACAGAACTTTTCAAATACCTATTATTACCTAAAAACAGTTTATAAAAATCAGGAAGAGGCAGCAGAAAAAGCCTTGGAATCAGCAAGAGGATTAGCGTCGGCGGAGAGCCCTATTGACGATCCAACATTTCAAAGGTGGTCACTTGAAATGTACATGAAGTACAAAATTGGTTTGGAAGTTCCAAAGAATTATGTGATGAGAGAGTCCAAAGAAAAAAGCTGGTTTGAGCCTAAGATGGTAGCTAGCGGATTTTTCTGGTCCAGGTACCGTAGATATCTCTCCAGTTCGAAAAACTGGCCTCTTGAGGCAGTTACTGCAATAGATGAAACAACGAATCAGATAATGGCTTCTATAGGAAATCCAAGCTCGATGGACCCATTCGATAAACGTGGGCTTGTATTAGGTTACGTTCAGTCAGGTAAAACAGCTAATTTCACTGGCTTAATCAATAAAGCTTTTGATGTTGGCTATATGCTAATAATTGTGCTGTCAGGGATTCATAATGATTTAAGAACTCAGACACAAATCCGTCTGAATGAAGAGGTAATTGGGAACCGAACAGACAAGGATGGAAATCCAATAGGGGTTGCCCAAATAAGCGCAAATACAGCTGATCATATCATTTCTTCTTGGACAACAGAAGACCATGATATCAAATCAAGCCAAAGGGGTACTAGTAATCTAAACTCACCAACATTAATGGTCGTTAAGAAAAATAAAACCGTACTAGAGTCGCTTCGAGATCAGTTAATTTATCATCGGGATATATATAATTTGGATATTCCCGTCTTAATTGTTGATGACGAAGCAGATCAGGCATCCGTTGACACTTCCAATCCTGATAAAAATGAAGATCCGAAAACGATCAATCGCTTGATCAGGCAAATTCTTGAAATTTTTAATCGGAAAGCTTTTGTCGGATATACTGCAACACCTTTTGCAAATCTTCTAATCAGCAATGAAGGAATTACAAATGAAGAAGGCGATGACCTGTATCCAAAAGATTTTCTTGTCGGCCTACCAAAGCCGAAGGAATATTGCGGACCTGAGGAATATTTTAATGTGGAAGAGGACGCTGAAGATACTCGCCCAAGTCTGATCCGCCATTTGCGTCAAGAAGACCTCGATGTATTTACAAAAATTAAAAAGAAATCTGACGCAAATAAATTCGAAGAAGTTCCTCCTCAAATGCGTGAAGCAATACTTGAATTCCTGCTTGTGATTGCTATTCGCAATTTGAGAGGACAAAGAAATAAACATAATTCAATGCTCATACATACTTCTCGTTTTAAAGATGTCCAGTCAAGTGTAAAAGACGCAGTGGAGCGGGCGTTTGATGCTATATCAAAGCAATTACAGTATAATCCAGAAAGCACTGTGATTGCAGAGCTGCAAGACCTTTATGAAAATGATATTCTCCCAACAAGTAAAGATTGGCCGAATGAAAATTACCCAGAATTTAGCTGGAATGAAGTATATAAAGAATTGATGAATTGCTGTGAAAGTATCCAAGTTTTCGAGATAAATGGTAACAGCCGGGATGCATTAGATTACCATCAATATAAAGAAGAAGGATTAAATGTTATTGCTGTAGGTGGAGACAAATTGTCCAGAGGATTAACACTAGAAGGCTTAAGTATCACCTATTATTTCCGTAATACGCTTATGTACGACACTCTCATGCAGATGGGGCGCTGGTTTGGCTATAGAAAGGGTTATATGGATATCTGCCGCATTTATACTTCTAATGAGATTGCTTCAAATTTTGAACATCTGTCTATTGCGATGATTCAACTTCGACAGGAATTCGACCGTCTGGCTGCAATGAAGAAAACACCTTCTGAATATGCAATCAAAATGCTCAGCCATCCAACAATGAAGCTTACGAGTCCTTTGAAAATGAGAAATGCAGTTTCTTCAAATGTCATTTATGCTGGTACCCTACAACAGACAAGACTATTTGATCCAAGTGAAGATGTAATGAAAGGAAACATGGATGCGGCTGTTAAGCTCGTTAATATACTTCCTTTAATAAAGACAACATACAAAAAGACCAACTTCTACTCGACATCTGGTGTGAACGCAGAACACATCAAGGGATTTCTGTCAGAATATCGAACGGCTGACAGTAATATTGTAAATTCTGCACTAATTGCTGACTATATTGACAGAGTGAACAAAGAGGGAGAATTATTAAATTGGACAGTTTCAATTGTAGAAGGTCAGCCTAAATCTGCTATTGGCCTATCAGAATACCCGGTTGAATTAGGGAAAATCAGTTTGAAATCTGCTTCTGCACTTGGAAATAAGGTCAAAGCACCTGATAGCATGTATCAAATTAGAGACATTGGGGCTATTGTGTCTCCAAACCATGAGGACATGGATTTGGACTTTGATAAAATTAAAGAACTTAAAGAGCGTAAAGATAAACGAGGAGTGCGTTCAAAGGAAAATGGCCTAATGTTAATATATCCTTTGCATCCAGAAGTTCCTATCTTTAAGAGTTTAGATGTGAAATTCTCCTCGAAACTAGTGCCAATTGGAATTGCGTTTTCTTTCCCGGGGACGGAAATCGAAGAGAAGGGCGTCTACCAGACAAATAAAACGATATAATTTTTAAGGAGAGTATTTGTGTTGAACCTAAAACTAGAATTTGAGGAATTGATACAAGAACTTAGGGACCAGGATGATAGCGAAATTTACAAATTGAATGTCTTGACTTATGAGAATCCAATTATGTTTGCAGGAATTGATCCTGTTAATCATCATAGGCAACTGTACATTGATTTGGGGTCAGGAGGATGGGACGAAGATCAGGAAAAAGCATTGCCTAAATGGAGGGGAATGTCCGTTAAGGTGGAATACTTTGAAAAATTATCCCTCTTAAAGGAACATTATTTTCTTGTTATCCGACAAGAGGATGAACAAAGCCCAGAAATCTTTGAACTTGTTCTGCAGAATCTCGCTGATCATCTGGCAGTAGCTGAAGAAGAAGGATCCCTCTTTTCAACAGTCTATAAAGTACTTGATCGATGGAGGACTTTCTTTCAGCGCGGAGGATTTAAACGCCTTTCAGAAGAGCAGCAACGTGGGTTGTTTGGGGAATTATGGTTTATTAATGAATGGCTGGAAAAGCATCCGGGTCAGCCCCCTCTTATAATTGAGCATTGGGAAGGACCGACGAAAGGCCGTATTGATTTTAAAGGCACCAAATGCGGAATTGAAATCAAAACAATTATTGAAAAATTATCAAAAACGATTAAAATATCAAATGAAAACCAGCTAAAGCTGAATGAAGCCGTATCTTCAATTTATCTCTATGTATGTTTTCTAGAGCAAAGTCGTACACATGGACTTTCTCTTCAAGAGCTGGCAGGACAGGTTCGTGTCAAACTTGCAGAAAGATCTGAAAGAATTGCACTCATTTATAGCGATTTATTGACTGATCTGGGATTTAGAGAAGATGAATATGAAGATGTTCTATATTTTATGGAAAAGACAGAAGTATATGAGGCTGGTGAAAATTTTCCCCGCTTAATAAAGGAACATCTGCCAAAAGGAATTTCACATGTAAGCTATAATATTGATCTGACTCATTGTTCAGTATATGAGAAACAACTGGAAACCATATATCAAATGTTTAGAGTGGAAGGATAAAAGATGATAGAAACAAGACAAAGAAAAGAATTCCTGCTCGATTTTACGGAAGAGTTAGAGGAAAAAGCGATAAAATCTGGTAGTTACCAGGTTCCTTTCCTGGAAAAAATGATTTCCTTTATGGATAGACCAGATGAACCTGAAATTCTGTTGCCTCCTTTTAAGGATTCTGGAAAAAACATTGCCGTAAATGCCTATTCTTATGATGATGAGAATCAAGTATTAGATGTTTACGTTGTTGATTATAACTTTGAGCAGAATGAAGAAGATTTGCTTTCCATCAACATGACTGCTGTTACTGAAATAGCTAATAGGGCAAAACGCTTTATTACAAACTCAAAGAATCTTCTTCAGACGATTGATCATTCATTGGAAGCCTATGATCTTGCTAAAATCATTGATGAAGTAATCAATAGTTTAAATGAGATTAATATTTTTGTTATCACGAACATGTATTATACCTCCAATAAACCTGTAGAAATAAGCATCCCTGGAATTGAAACGGTTAATGTCCAAGTATGGGATATCAATCGAGTTCAACAACTCATCACTTCTGAGCAAGCTATTGAAACAGACTACATCGATTTTGAACAGGACTACGGTGAAACATTTGAAATGATGTTTGTCCCTGATCCTTCAAGCGGTATGAAGGATTTTGAATGTTATATAGGTTATATTTCTGCTGAGTTACTAGCTAAAGCTTATGATGAATGGGGGCAAAAGCTTGTTGAGCGAAATGTCCGTTCATTTCTTCAAGCAAGGGGTGGAACCAACAAAGGCATTCGCGATACATTAAAGGACCCTTTTCAGCGTAAAATGTTTGTTGCATATAACAACGGTATATCAACAGTAGCTCGTACTGGTGAATTTGAACCAGTAAAAGACGGGGTAAACCAATTTAAGATTAAAGGATTAAGTGGCTGGCAGATTGTCAATGGAGGTCAAACGACAGCTTCCATTCATAAAGCTTACAAGGATGGAATTAGCTTGAAGGATGTCTATGTTCAGGCAAAACTTACAATCCTACAGGTTAATGAATTTGTTGAAAAAGATCAGCACCAGATTGAAGATGAGATGATTTCACGCATTTCACAGTATGCCAATACACAAAACAAGATTAATAAATCTGATTTATTAGCCAATACACGTTTCATGTCTGACCTTGAAAAATTTTCAAGAAATATCTGGATTCCTGGAAAAGATGGTAGGAGATCCGAAAGCAAATGGTACTTTGAACGTGCCAGAGGGCAGTATATGGTTGATATAAACAGGCGCAATAGAGGCAAAGAACAGACCGACTTTAAGAAGCAAAATCCGAAAAATAAAGTCCTCACAAAAGTTGATATGGCTAAATATTTCATGTCATGGGAAGGCTATCCTCACGTTTCTAGTAAAGGGGGGGAGGAAGCTTTTAAAAAATTCATGGAGCTGAATAAGAGCTTCTGGAGCGGAAATTCCCTAGATAAGATAACATTATCTTTCTATCAAAAACTAATTGCCCGAGCTATAATTAATCTTAGGGTAAAGGAAATTGTTGATGAAATGAAGCTAAGAGGGTACAAAGCAAATGTTCTTTATTATACAACTGCAATGATTCATCAAATATACAATGAACAGATAGATTTAGTTGAAGTATGGAAAGAACAATCCCTTTCCGAAAAATGGGATGATATTATTCGAATAATCGCAGAAAAGACATTGTCCTATCTTAGGGAATCTGCGGGAGAGCGAAACGTTACACAATGGGCGAAGCAAGAAGCGTGTTGGATTCAGTACAAAGAAACCTGCTCACAAGAATTAAAAAACTTGATTTAGTCTTATCACCCTAATCCTTTGACAGAGATTCAGGGTGTTTTTTCATTTAAGGATAGTGTTTTATAAATATGTGAATATGATTAACTGAGTGTCAAAAGCCATGCATAAATTCATGTTCCTAAATGAAAATTAAACTTCATTACATACTAGTCTTTTAGATTCACTCGCTGATCTTTGCAGACATTTTAGAGAGTCTTAGTGAGACATTATTAGACATGGATTGGAACACTGTAGGTTTGTTATACTTTATAGCTTATAAACAATTTGTCTTTTGCAAACTCTGAAATCTCCCTTGAGAACCCAACAATAAACCATTTGTTATAAATATAATTATGATATAATTGAAAAGTTAATTAAAAAACAAATTTACGAACGTATGTTCTTTTTTAAAATATAATATGAAAGATTACTTCTTAATGAAGTGAGGTTTTATAATGAAAAAATTTAAAGTAATGGATCTTTTTGCAGGGGCAGGCGGTCTCAGCAACGGCTTTGAACAGACAGGCAGGTTCGAAGTGAAAGTTGCTGTCGAAATTAATGAGAACGCACGTAAAACCTTCAAAATAAACCACCATAATGACGTCATTTTACATGAGGATATTACAAAGCTTCAATATACAGACGAAAATGGAGTAAAGATTGGTGAATTTTGTGATATAGATGTTGTAATCGGGGGACCACCATGTCAAGGATTTTCCAATGCGAATCGGCAGCAGAATACCTTAATTTCTTCGAATAATAATCTTGTTAAGGAGTATTTGAGGGCGATTGAAGAAATTCGTCCTTTAGCTTTTGTGATGGAAAACGTGAAAAGCATGGAGTCAGAAAAGCATAAGTTTTTTTTGAGTGAAGGGGACGAAGTTGAGCTTGTTAAGCTGGAAATCGAGCCTGTAGAAGAACATATTAAGATCGGAAGAAGTACACTTTACTCTGTTAACTTAAGAAATTTTCTTATGGATGCCTACAAACAGCGGAAAGATCTAACACCTTTTATGATAAGTAACGAACTCTTTTCTAAATTAAATACACTTTTAAAACATGCTAAAAAGAAATCGCCTATGGATTTATTAAACTTTATAGAAAAAGAGGCAAACTATAAATTTTTTATGAAGGTAATAAACAAGCAATGGCATAGTCAGCATTGTGAATATTGGAATAGCCTATACCAATTAGATTGGACTGACTTGGGAGAAAAGCTGAAGAACCTTTTAGACAAAACAACTGGAGATCTCACTTCATATACAGATAGCCTTGAAAACATCCTTGAGGCACAGAAGGTAATACGCAAGATTTCAGAAGTAATTAAAAATAAAGTTTTGTTATTCGATATAGAAGAAAATAATGATGATATTGAGATTATCATTAAATCATTTAATGTGTTTAATTATATTAAAAGAAAGTTTACCAAGTTAGGTTATGCATTAAATGAGGATAAGTATATTTTTAATGCTGCTCATTATGGAGTGGCGCAGGAAAGAAGCAGATTAGTTTTAATGGGCATCAAAGAAACTTCTTTAAAAAAGGAAGCAGTTAAAACGCCTGAGCCACTATTTCATAATAGGAAAGAGTATAACAAAATCTATGATGCAATAGGCGATTTAGAAAACATATCACCCGGTGTAAATGTAAAAGATGATGAACTTGATAAGACTTCCCATCAACCGCTACTCAATAGTCCTCTTAATGATTATCTTAATAATATAGATAAGGTATATAACCATGTTAGAACTGAATCTGGTGAAGTAGCTCTAAAAAGATTTAAGGCTCTAAAAGAAGGCCAGAATTTTCATAATTTGGATGAATCTTTAAAAACAACCTACACAGATCATAGCAGAACACAAAATACGATTTATAGAAGACTTGCATATAATGAGCCTTCAGATACTGTACTTAATGCTAGAAAATCAATGTGGGTTCATCCAGTTATAGACAGAGCTATCAGTATTAGAGAAGCAGCTAGGTTACAATCATTCCAGGATTCATATAAATTCTGTGGGTCAAAAGACTCGCAGTATCAACAAATAGGGAATGCGGTACCCCCATTGCTTGCTAGGGCTGTTGCAGAGGGAATTTTGCAATCTTTAGGTGAAGAGGTTGAGGAGAATATTAGAGAAATACTTTTGCCTAAACAAGTTGTTGAAAATTGTGTATATTCTGGAATGAAAGTTCGCGGGTAAAGGTCTGATATAGACTTTTTCCTTTAAACTTTTTATATACTCCCATTACATAACTTATAAATTTTTAAAGTAAGGCATAATTAAAATTAAAAATTTCTCTCTTGAATTAAGTTAGGATAAAAAATCCTAAAGAGAAATCATAAGGTAGGAAACACACCATGCACACAATCAAAAAAATAGGCAAAGCCTTCTCTTACATCACACCAGTATCACTCACCGACCGCCCCATCCTAGGCATGGTCGTAGGCAATAACAAAACATTAATGATCGATGCCGGCAATTCAGAAGATCATGCAAACTATTTCATCCAAAAGACCTTAAAACAAGAGAACGCCAAGCCCGATCTCGTTGTCCTCACGCATTGGCATTGGGATCATATTTTTGGTCTGCCAGCGCTGCCTGATACGGTTTCGATTGCTTCTGCAAAAACCAGAAATGAAATGGAGAAGCTTCTTCCGTTTTCTTGGTCAGATGAGGCGATTGATGAGCGGGTGAGGGAAGGAACGGAGATTGAGTTTTGCGCGAAGGCCATTAAGGAAGAATATCAGGATCATCGAGATATTCAGGTGGTTTTACCGGATGTCACGTTTGACCGTCGGATGGAGATTGATCTTGGCGGGGTTACTTGTGTCGTGCAACATGTTGGGGGCGATCATGCGGCAGATTCAGTGATTGTGTATGTGAAAGAGGAAAAAATCCTGTTTCTTGCTGATTGCATTTATCCGAAAATGTATGCTGAAAAAGTACATTATACAGTGAAAGAAATCTTACGTCTTTTAGATGAGTTAGATGCTTTTGAAGCTGATACGTATATTCCTTCACACCAAAGACCGTGGACAAAAGAGGAGTTTCGTCAGGAAACAGACAAGCTTCGGATGATAGCGAAATACACTGATCTTTATGGTGGAGATCGGCAGAGAATCGTGAGTGAATATCAAGCACATGTGAACAGAGAACTGAAAGAAGATGAGTTAGAGACGATCGCTTATTTTGTAAATGGTTATTAAATAAATGCGCTAAAAAAAGTCTCATTTGAGTTATGCATCTCAAATGAGACTTTTAAATTTCTACGGCAAACCTACAACATCTTCTGCATCACAAACTGTGACAGACATATTCTTAGCATTAATAATAATGACACAATCCCATGTCGGCTTAATTTGCAGTTCATCATTCTCATCAATACGGATAATCCCTTTGAATTCAACAGTTTGTTCTAGAAAAACCATTTTCTTTTCTGTATCATCTTTGACTGCTGTTAAATGTTCAGGGTAGTGAACTTTCCAGTCAAAAAAAGTAGTTTTTTTCATAAATCCTCCTGTTTTCACTCGTATAAATCTCCGAATACTTCTTCTGTTTGCCGGATTGTTAGAGTTTTGTTGGTTGGATCGATTGTAATGACACAATCCCAAGTAGGTTTGATTTGTAGCTCGTTGTTTTCATCTATCCAGATCACACCGTTTAATTCAATGGATGGTTCTAAAATGACCATCTTCTTTTCATGATGATCTGTTATTGCCGTTAAGTTTGCTTGTAATTGAATGGTCCAATCAAAAAACGTGATTTTTTTCATGAGTTCCCCTCACAATTTTGTTTATATTTCCATTATAACTTGCATGAGTTCTGACATGTTATTTGATCATTCTATTTTTTGGTATAATTAGATGTAATTAAAGAATGGATAAAAGACTGATAAATGTTTGAATTTAATCGGAGGTATGTATGAAGCAACTATACATGAAGCAGAAAGTATTTAGTCTGAGCGGCAGGTTTACAGTAAAGGATCAGCAGGAGAACGATGTGTATTTGGTCGAAGGCAGTTTTATGAAGATACCGAAGACGTTCACCATTCTGAATACAGAACGAGAAGAAATTGCTGTGATTACGAAGAAAATATTTAGCTTTTTACCGAAGTTTTTAGTAGAAGTCGGTGGTCAAGAAGTATTGACGATCAAAAAAGAGTTTACGTTCTTTAAAGCAAAATATTCAATTGATGCTGCGGGTGTAGAAGTGCAGGGTAACTGGTGGGATATGAATTTCCAAGTGCTGCAAAGCGGCGAAGTGATCGGCCAGGTGAAGAAGGAATGGTTTACATGGGGAGATAGTTATAAGGTCGATATTTTGAAAGAAGAAATGGAGCCTGTGATGATTGCGCTCGTTGTTGCGATTGATTGTGTGAAGGCTGATGAAGCAGCCTCTAGGTCTTCGTCGTCGACAACGACGAATTAATAAGTGAGGTGACCAAACTGATCACATTCCAATACAAAGTATTTCTAACAGTCGTTGAGTGCGGCAGTTTTACAAAAGCCGGGGAGAAGCTAGGACTAACGCAGTCTGGAGTCAGTCATAATATTGCGAAGCTTGAGTCGGAATTAGGGGTTGTGCTGCTTCGGCGGAATCGAAACGGGCTGTCGCTAACAGACGCAGGTGAGCGGGTGATGCCGCATATTCGGCAAATCATTCATCATGCGTCATTGCTTGAGCAGGAGGCGGCGTTGATTCAAGGGATGGAAGTGGGGATTATCAAGATCGGGACGTTCTCCAGTTTTTCTTCAAAAATGCTTCCACAGCTGATTCACCGCTTTACAAAAAGGTACCCCAATATCCAAGTAGAGTTATATGAAGGTGGTTATGAGGAGATTGAGGAATGGATTGCGTCTGGCACGGTTGATGTCGGTTTTTTAACGCAGCCATCAAGAGAATTTGAAACTGTTCCACTTTTCCAAGATGAATTGGTGGTGCTCATGCAAGAGGACCATCGCTTCAATACGAAGAAAGTGATAGAAGTTGACTCGTTACATGATGAATCATTCATTATGCCAAAAGCGGGCTGTGATCTGCTCATTAAGAAATTATTAAAAGAAAGAGGCGTGAAGCCTCAAGTTTTGCTTGAAATTGGAGACAACAATGCGCTCATTTCTATGGTTCAAGAAGGGCTCGGAGTGACCATCATTCCGACATTAATTTTGCTGCCGCAGATGTCTGATATGAAAGTGATTCCACTTGAGACAAGCGTCTATCGTGAGATCAACTTGGCGTTCAAATCATTCAAAACAGCATCCCCATCGGCCAAAAGATGGATCGAAGTGGTCAAAGATCATTTCAAGTAAAATCAGCTTGAACGAGATGCCTCCCATTCAAGCTGATGGTTTATAAGGTCAACACGCCGCGAATAGTGATAACCGCCGCGCCTGCCACTTTGATCACAGGCTTTGATTCATTCGGAATGACCGTGATACGAAGTATGCCAGGCCTGCCGATGGCATTCCCTTGGGTAATGTTCAGGTGAGTGGTTTCTTGCTGAGAAATGATTCCTTCCAAATAAAGATAGCCAGCTAATGCTCCGTTTGCTGCCCCCGTCACCGGATCTTCGGGTATCCCAATTCCAGGTGCAAAATCTCTCGTGTAAAGATCACATTCTTTTGTGGTATGAAATGTATAAAGGTGAGTCGTCGTGATATTCTGCTCTTTATTCATTTTCCCTAAAGCCGCTAAGTTCGGTGCTGCTTGATCGATGTCTTTCTGGGTCTTCATCGGAACGAGAAGATGCCAGTTTCCGGTATTTGCTAATTTGATAGGATAAGATGGATCAATGCGGTTACTGCTGATACCAAGCATGTCACTAAGCTCTTCTAAATCGATCATAAAATCTCGTGTTTTCGGCGCCACCTGCGTCATTTCCACATCGATGACTTTGTCATTTTCTTCGTGCCACACAACAGGAACATTGCCAATCTTCGTTTCTAACACGACTCCTGTTTTCTCTTTTGCTAGCCCAAGCTCCGTCGCCAAAAGCCAAGTCAATCCAACAGTCGCATGCCCACAGAAATTGACCTCATCTGTCGGTGTGAAGTATTTGACCCGATAATCTGCTTCTTTATCATGTGCAGGCAGCAAGAAGACAGATTCCGATAAATTCAACTCTTTGGCGATATTCTGCATCTCATCTTCCGTTAAAAGATCACCATCCAACACGACCCCAGCAGCATTTCCTCCAAATTTCTCAGTTGTAAATGCATCGACATGGTACACTCTAATGTCTCTCATATAATGAATCCTCCTATACACTCTTGTTACGTTTATCATAAGTTTGATCAATGCATTCGTAAAATGAATCTTTTTGATACTTTAAATCGGAGGTGTTCATGTAAGGGGATGAGTTTTCTCAGAATACAGGTTTGAGTAAAATATAATGAAAGAAAAAATAAAGCGAGGGATGCATGATAGCTATAGGTGGATACATCAATATTGGAATCGTTTTTTATGAGGCCATTCATTTACCAAATACTTTTCGCCAATTGTCTGATTATCTAGCTCAAAAAGAAATGTCTATTACCAAAGTAAAGTTTAGTCAGGACCCTGATGGCGAAATGTGGATTGAACACAGTATAAAAGAGAGTATCATTAAAGACGATGACTTTTCAGGGTATTATATGGAGTTTGAATTATCGGGATCGAAGCTAAATGATATGACGATCAACATACAAAAAGAAGCAGGTTACGTAGGGTTCGTTATCTCTTTAAAGTGGACAGATGTTGTTTCTCATAATGTCATTCGTCTTCAACAGGGGATCATACGCTGTCTTGTGGATCTTTATCATACGCTGACGTTTGAATATGCTTTCATTGGACATGAAATTGAAGTAGAGATTCATCCAGATGAGTTCGAAAAGTGCCTGCAAGAACAGCATGCTTTTCCAGTTGCTCTAATTGGCAAAGGAGGTCACATAGACATTTATTATGGTGATGTGGCGATTGATGGCCTTTCTTCTCAAGAAAGAAGGAGGGAATGTTTAAAGGTTGAAAGGTAAATCGTAAAAAAGCCTCCTGAATGTCTCAGGAGGCTTTTTCCATCCATCACCCATAATAATTATTCGCCTGAATAAAAAATTGGGACTGCATGTAGTTATAAGTGATTTTCGAGAAGTCGAAGGGCTGGCCGTTTGTGAGATGAAAGACGGTCTCGACGCGGAGAGCGGGATCATCTTGTTTAAGGCCGAGGTGCTTTGCTTCGGTTTCATTCAGTTTACCTACTTGTAAGTACATATCGGAAAAGCCGACCTTGAGTCCAAGGCCTTCACTGATAAATTTAAAAACAGAATCGGCAGCAATTTCTGTGTTGAGATAGGGAATGATGGTTTTTCGGTAATAGGATTCTTCTAGACATAAGGTTTGTCCATTGATGTAACGGATGCGTTTGAGGTAAAAAACATCCTCATCTTCTTCAATATTCAAATTAAGCGCAGCTTCTTCGGACGGTTTGATGGTGTCTAGCATTAAAACCTCTGAAGTCAGTTGAAATTCCTCTAAATCTTTTTTAAACCCTTGGTTGGATAAAAGGCTGATGTACCCTTTGCGCCTGTGTCTTCGAACAAAGATGCCGCTGCCCCTCACTTGATAGATAATTCCTTTTCTTTCGAGTAAGTCTAATGATTTGATAATGGTGCTTTTGCTCACAGCAAATTGGCTCATGAGGGTTTCGAGTACAGGAAGCTTGTCCCCTTGCTGCAGCTCATGGGTGACAATATATTTTTCAATATCGCTCGCAATTTGTTGATACTTTAACATAGCCATTCCTCTTTGTTTTCACGATTTATTGTCTTTGTATTATAGCACATACCGATTTTCCTTTGATATGCTAATCAAAATTATATATGTATTGATATATTGTACCGGTATAATTATAATATACATATACTAGTAGTGATAAAGGGGAGGTTATATGTCAAAAGTGAGGGATTATCAAAAGCTTGCAGAAGACATCTTAGAGACAGTTGGCGGAGAAGAAAATGTGGTGAGTGCCGCAAGATGCGCCACGCGTCTGCGTTTGGTACTGAAACGTTCGAATCCAAAGGCCAAGGAAGCAGTCAACGCCATGCCTGGTGTTATTACCGTGGTGGAAAACGGCGGTCAATTTCAGGTCGTCATCGGCCAGCATGTTGGTGAAGTATACGAGCATTTTTCCAACCTTGTTCAGCTCCAATCGTCGGATGATGACCAGCCTAATGAAAACAAGGGAACGGTACTGAACCGTGTCATTGCGACCATGTCCGCTGTGTTTGCGCCTTTTGTGTATATTTTGGCTGCAGCTGGTATTTTACAAGGTGCACTTATCCTCATTAATTTGTTATTTCCAAGCTTTTCGAAAACGGGAACATATGAAGTCTTTAGTTTCATTTCATGGGCACCGTTTACGTTTTTGCCAATCTTTATTGCCATCACAGCAGCTAAGCATTTTAAAACGAATATGTATATCGCAGTAGCGTGTACAGCAGCGCTTGTCAGTCCAGCTTGGACAGAAATTGCTGGGCGTGTGGCTTCAGGTGAAGGCGTTACCTTTTTAGGCATTGCGTTATCTGAAACTGTTTATACGTCATCTGTTTTGCCTCCGCTGTTCTTGGTATGGATTCTTTCATATGTAGAGAGATTTTTAAATAAACGGATTCACGAGGTAGTAAAACCGTTATTTGTCCCGTTTATCTGTATGGTCGTCATGGTTCCGTTAACCATTCTATTAATTGGTCCTCTTTCAACAGCAGGTGCAAATGGGATTGCAAACGGATACAATATCTTAGCAGAAAATGTACCGGCTTTAGCAGGCGCCATTATCGGTGGATTCTGGCAAGTACTTGTCATATTCGGCGTTCACTGGGGCATTACGCCAATGGTGCTCGCCAACTTTGAACAATATGGACGTGACTCCTTCCAGGCATATCAAACCATTGCTGTTATCGCTCAGGTCGGCGCAGTGTTAGGAGTTATTTTAAAAGCAAGAAACCGCGAAACTCGGAAAGTCGGAGTCTCAGCCGGAATCACGGGACTCTTCGGAATTACGGAGCCTGCGATTTACGGTGTTACCTTACGTTTTAAAAAGCCGTTTATTTTCGGATGTATTTCTGGAGCAGCCGGTGCCATCGTTGCCAGCTTCTTCACGC
Organism: Bacillus sp. YBWC18; assembly: GCF_002998775.1. NCBI lineage: Bacteria > Bacillati > Bacillota > Bacilli > Caryophanales > Bacillaceae > Bacillus > Bacillus sp. YBWC18. Next base: position 100,905 of record NZ_PVRI01000003.1, read on the forward strand.
CTTATTACTTTGCGTATGCAGGTTTGCCTGGTCCGCTGACAATTGTGAACGGAATTAGTGCAGATTATCCAACATCGATCATCGGTATCTTAATTGGTGTCGCAATTGCGCTGATCTTACCAGTTGTGCTCATTCAAATGTTTGGTTATGGGGAAGATACAGTGGAGCAGACAGCCGGAACAACAACTGTCAAAGATCAAGATAAAGAAAAAAAGAATGCTTCGATGAACAATGAAGAAACAATCACTGCACCACTTGCAGGAAAAGTGCTCACATTATCTGAAGTACCGGATGCCGTATTTAGCTCCGGGGCGATGGGCAAAGGCTTTGCCATTGAACCGACAGACAATAAGCTGTATGCACCGTTTGACGGCAGTGTTGTCATGCTTGCACCAACAAAGCATGCCATTGGACTTCGTTCAGAATTTGGTGTGGAGTTACTTGTTCACGTAGGAATTGATACGGTTTCTCTAGATGGCTCAGCATTTACACTCAAGATTCAAGAAGGCGACAAGGTGAAAAAGGGTGACTTGTTGATGACATTTGATCAAGAAGCCATCGAAAGCAAAGGATTAAAAACAGTCACACCGGTTATCATCACCAATACACAAGCGTACGAAGATGTGATCGTAGAAGAACTATCGACATGTCAGCCAACGGACGTCATGATAACAATTGTTAAATAGGAGGAATATATAATGACATTACCAAAAGATTTTCTATGGGGCGGAGCATTAGCTGCACATCAATTCGAAGGTGGATGGAATGAAGGAGGAAAAGGCCCAAGTGTTGTGGATGTAATGACAGCTGGTGCTCACGGAGTACCGAGACAAATTACTGAGACGATAGAAGACAACAAATTTTATCCGAACCATGAAGCGATCGATTTCTACCATCGTTACAAGGAAGATATCGCGATGTTTGCCGAAATGGGTTTGAAATGCCTGCGTACATCCATCGGCTGGAGCCGAATTTTCCCAAAGGGAGATGAAGCTGAACCGAATGAAGCTGGTTTACAATTCTATGATGATGTATTTGATGAACTGCTCAAGCATGGCATCGAGCCTGTGATTACACTGTCTCACTTTGAGATGCCGCTTCATTTGGCAAGAGAATACGGCGGGTTCCGAAGCCGAAAAGTCGCTGAGTATTTCGCGAAATTCGCAGAAGTGTGCTTCAATCGATACAAGGACAAAGTCACATACTGGATGACATTTAATGAAATCAATAACAAAATGGATGTCAACAACCCACTGTTCCTTTGGACAAATTCAGGGGTATCAGTCAAAGAAGGCGAAAATGCCAAAGAAATCATGTATCAAGCAGGACATCATGAATTACTTGCAAGTGCGTGGGCAGTAGCAAAAGGCAAAGAAATCAATCCTGCTTTTCAAATTGGAGCAATGGTTTCTCACGTACCAATCTATCCATATTCCTCAAATCCAGAGGATGTCATGCTTGCTGAAGAATATATGAGACAACGCTATTTCTTCCCAGATGTACAAGTTCGGGGCTACTATCCGAGCTATGCACTTAAAGAATTCGAACGCGAAGGCTATCATATTCCGTTTGAAGAAGGCGATGAAGAAAGCTTAAGAAAAGGGAAAGTAGATTATCTTGGCTTTAGCTACTACATGTCGACAACGGTTAAAAGTGATGCAGTGTCTGATAACAACGGAGATATTGTCAACGGAGCCCTGCCGCATGGTGTAGACAATCCTTATATCAAATCAAGCGACTGGGGCTGGTCCATTGACCCGACAGGCCTAAGATATACTTTGAATCGTTTTTATGATCGCTATCAAATCCCGCTATTCATTGTAGAAAATGGATTTGGTGCCATAGATCAAGTGGAAGATGACGGTTCTATTCACGATCCAGAACGTATTCAATATCTCGCTTCTCATATCGAAGCACTGAAAAAAGCCATTGAATACGACGGTGTTGACCTTATTGGCTACACACCTTGGGGCATCATTGATATCGTGTCATTCACAACAGGTGAAATGAAAAAACGCTACGGCATGATCTACGTTGACCGCGACAACGAAGGCAACGGCTCGATGAAGAGACTCAAAAAAGATTCTTTTACTTGGTACCAAAACGTCATTGCCACGAATGGTGAAGAAGTGTAATAAAGGAAAAGAGAAGCCCGGATGAGCGAAGTATGTGCTTGTTCGGGTTTTTACGTTCTTTCGGGAAAATTGGTTTGTATATCCTTTTGTTCACTAGATATAAGTCTTATAATTTAGTAAGAAAGAAGAAGATTGGAATGGGAGAGATCGTAAATGACGAAATGGTGGATGGTGCGTGCAGGCGACCAGAATGATTTAATTCCGATTTGGGAAGAGAAAGGATTAGCATCAATCGGGTGGCCTAAATTAGGTAATCCAAAACAATATCAAACAAAGCAAGAGATGAATGCTCGAGCTGATGTCATATACGCCGAGAACAAACCTTTTACGAGAAGAAGCTGGGTTAGTCAGGTATGGAGGTTTAGTAGAGAAATTCAAAAGGGAGATCGAATTATTACATACATAAAAGAAAGCCGTGAATATCGAGTTGGTACGGTGACTGCTCCACATTTTTTTGATGAAGCAGCAGGGGATAAAATGTATCCAAATCATATTCAAGTCAATTGGGAACCAATCGCAGTGAAACGAGATTCTCTCAGCCAATCAGCTAAGAACAGCCTCGGTTCTATATCAACTGTTTTTCGTGTAGATGATTGGGGGAAAGAAATTGAACACCTACTTAAAAACCCTACTTCTATACCAGCATTCGAAGATGAAACAGAAGAAGATGAAATTATTGAAGATTTAGTCAGCAAAGCAACTGTGATGATTGCAGATAAGGTGGATAAACTGGATCCGTGGCAGATGCAAGACTTAGTCGGGGGCTTACTGCAAGCTATGTCATACAATGTTCGTGTGAGTCCAAAAGGTCCTGACGGCGGTGTAGATATATTAGCTTATAAAGATGCATTTGGATTTGAAAAGCCTATTATTAAAGTACAAGTCAAGCATCGGAAAAATTCAGCCAGTGCGCCAGAAGTGCAGCAATTATTAGGAGCAAACCCCATGAATGCAAATAGTTTATTTGTTTCTACTGGTGGATTTACCTCTCATGCAAAAGCTGTTGCGAAGCATAATGAAGTTCATCTATTGGACTTAGAAGAACTCGTCAATCTTATTGTACATTGGTATGAGGATATGCCAACTGAGACAAGATCTTTATTACCTTTGAAAAAAGTGTATGTGCCTGAGTGAATTTTTATTGTCTAAATTTTATTAATGCCTGAATACAAAGAAAAAAGAGAGTAATGGCGACAAAATAGTTCATTGGATTGTGAAAGATCTTGATGTTCAAGGATATTTGAAGAAGAATCCAAAGGCCGAATATCACCATAATTGCAGGAATGATTCTTTTATACACATTGATTTTCCTTTCGGGAGTGGTTTGTTTTTAGTTAGCATTGTCTCATATCATTGCAGAGGTTGAAAAGAGATAAAGATATTAATAGGTTCTATTACATGATTTGGTATAATTGATCTATAAAAACGATAAATGGTAGATAAAGTATAGGAGTTGTTGAAATGAATCAAACACTGCAAATGGGAGCCAATACCGTACTAAGTTCTCCAAAGGGGCATGTATCCATCAGCTATGAAGTGTCATCTGCAATTGATATTTCTTTAACAGCGTTTCTTTTAACAGATTCGGATCAGGTTGAAGGAGATCATGGCATTATTTTTTACAATCAACCAGAGAGTGCTTCGGGTGCAGCGGCACTTCTACCAGCAGAGGTATCAGGTCAATTGAAAAGGCATCAATTGAATTTTGATATGAGCAAAGTGCCTGCTGGAATCACAAAGATGGCTATTACATTAACAGAAGATCAAGGAACGGGCTTTTCTCAAGTGAAGAATTTGCAAGCGGAAATTCGAACAGGTGACGAGGTGTTTTATCTAACACCAGTAAACTTTACAAATGAAAAGGGCATTGTCGTAGTAGAGCTATATATAAGAAATGGTGACACGAAAGCACGCTCAATTTGGCGTGGTTTCGATTCTGGACTGGAAGGTCTATGCAAGCTTTATGGTGTGGAGGTTGAACCTGATGAACAGGATATTTCTACACATCAAATGGCTCTTGAAAAACAACCAATTAAAGACCCTGCTCAAACGAAGACAACTGCTAAAGAGAAAGTCGCTGCACCTATCAGTTTAGAGAAAGTTCAGGGTAAAATTAGTCTAGACAAAGGTCATAAACCGATCATAATCGAGAAAACGCCTGAGATCACAGCTACAGTATCTTGGGAGTCCGGCACCGATTATGATATTTATGCATTGGTCTACACAAAGTCAGGAAAGCAAGTAGATGTGGCTATGTTTGGTGCGAAAGGAATTCCTGCTCTCAAAAGTTACGGCAGCGGAGCTGTTGAGCATATGGGAGATGTCGGTAGAGACCATGAATCAATGAAAACAGAAGTTATTAAACTACGGTTAAATGACGATATCCTTGCTGTCGTTCCGGTTGTTTATTCTGCCCAATCAAACGGAACAGGTTCCTTTTATAGATATAGAGTATCTATGAGTATAGATAATCACCAAGGAACGTCTGTGACGATTCATGCCAAACATGCCAATGACAATGATCGTATTTATTCTTGTGTGCCAGGTATACTTCAAAATACAAATGATGGTGTGATCATCCGCCCACTTGAGCTTTACAGCAAACCAAACTCTGAGCGCAGACCTAAATTAAAAATGAAGTCTTCTAATGAAATTGAGGTTTTGATGGATAAAGGACCTGTCAATGATTATAAATAATATGAATGGCTAGACAGAGCAAAGCGCATTGTCTAGCTTATTTTTTAGCCCGTTAAATAGTGAGTCTATTCCATTTTTTATGTCAATTAGCCTATTTTTCCGTTTTGGTGGACACGGTAAAATAGACTTTATGATCAATAATGGAGGGAGTGACTTCTTCTGGGCAAGATACTTGATGCAAAAGCACTAACAAATGCTATGGATGCAAGGGCAAAACACTACCAAGAACTCCGCGAACAAATGGTAGATTTAAAAAAGACACTTCAAGGCGTGGCAAACCTCGGTGATGAATTCACGGGAAAAGGCGCCGATAACATTAAAAGCTTCTACAAAGAACTGGCTGGAAATGTAGACATGTTTATCAGCTTCATTGATAAGCAGAAAGCCTTTCATGAAGGCGTTTCTGGGACACTTGATGATACGAATTTTGGCGACGATACCTTTGTAGAAGAACACTTTTTAGACAATGCAGTACATATGGGAATCAAAAACGCCAAAAGTATTGTAAAGGATCAAAAAAAGGCACTCAAAACGATTTTTCAAGACATCGACGACCTCATTTCTCTAGAAGTATTTGATAGCCAAACCTTTGATGAAAAGATTGCAGATGCGGAAGACGAGCGAAAAAAGACAGTGAAAGACCTAAGAGAGCTTGATCAAAATTTAAAAGATGAATATGCTTTGTCAGAAACGGAGCAGCAAGCTACAATGGCATTGTACGCAGAAATGATGAATGCGACAAATGATGGAAAAGCCATTTCGCCGATGAATTTTGACAAGAAAGCGTATCAAAATAGCGAAATCTACAAGGCAAAAAGCGATATTGAGAAGCAAACTGCTGAATATCTCAAAATTAAAAAAGAACAAGAAGAAGCTAGAGAAATCGCAAAGGAACAAGAAGCACTCGCCAACCGCCCTTGGTATGAAAAAGCACTTGATTATGGTGGAAATATCGTGAATGAACTGACTGGCGTGAACGATGCAAAACGCGCCGCAACGGGCGTTGACCCGATCACAGGCGAAGAACTTACCGCAGGACAGCGCGTCGCCGCAGGCGGCATGGCAGCAGCAGGTTATATCCCAATCGTCGGCTGGGCAGGCCGTATTTTCAAAGGCGGAAAGGCTGTCTATAAAACGACTCAAGCCACATCAGCAGCAGTACGAGCAGTCGACATCTACAAGACATCGCAAAAGTCCTTTGACGCCTTAAAAACATCTCAAAAAGGCTTATATGGTCTCACCGCAACAAACGGCTTCAGTGAAGCGATTACTGGGCGAGACATGTTTGGAAATAAGGTCTCGAAAGAACAGCAGGAAGCGAGTATGAACGCGGCGCTGGGAATGCTTTTGCCGTTTGGGACGAAAGGGTTTCATGGTAAAATAGGTTTTAAGAGTGCTGATAGAATTCAAACTGGTGGTAGGGAACTTTCAATAGATGCATATCTAAAACAACTTGATAAGGCAGAAGAAATGTATGAATCTTTTAGAAAGACAAAAGCTGATATTAAGCCTATAGCTAAAAATACTGGAATGCCCGAACACAGGATACAAAGAATAAAGGATCATTTATTTATAAAAGAACATATAAAAGAACATGGGGTCGGGCGTTTTGACTCAGATTATCAAATTGCACAAGCGTGGGATAGGTTGCAAAAAGGTACTTATAAAAAGAATGATATTGATTTATTAAATCATGAACTTTTTGAATCAAAGTTTGAAGGGATATTCAAGACTGATTACAGGACTGCACATGATAAAACAGTTGAATCTGGGCGTCCTTGGTACCCACCAAAGGAGGAATAAAATTGGCTGCGTATGTTTTATTATTGAAGGAATATGAAGATGAAAAAACTGTAGTTTACAAATTTGGGCCTAATGAAGAGACAATGGGGAAAATTGAGTTAAGTAAAATTACAAGGAAGTTTAGAGAGTTAGAAAGCTTACCAGATTTAAATCTCCCCAATGAATTTTATTTTGATCGAGCGGCTCAAAGATTGGCAGTATGCTTAGTAAGAGAAGGTGGCATATTTCCTGAAAGAACAGCTTTTGAATCTTAGAAGTTATAAAAAAACTTGATTGGTAGAATCCTTTCAAGTTTTTTATTTAGATAAGCAAAATTAGCTTGGTTACAGTGGTAAGTGCTGCTTTGACCAGAGTTTTGGTAAAATTCTTAATTGTATACATTAAGAAGAAAGGTAAATTTATGAATAATAACCAAAAACCAAAAATCGAAACCTTAAAAAGAAAAAGCAGAAGAAAACACTTAATGAACGAATTAAGCTATATGACACTGCCAGAAAATCCATTTTTAGATATAGAAGAAAATCAATTATATTGTCAGAAGGTATTTACTTTCCTTCAATCGAGAGAAGATAAAATTCAAATACACGGAAACCACTATCGAGAGCATATTGAGAAGTCTACACACATGTTAAAGGAAATGGTCAGCCAGGTGAAAGTAACTCCTACACAAGGTAGATTAATATTTTTTCGAGAGCATGAAATTGAAGCGGTTTTATTGAACTTGAATGAAGTTTTCAGCCATTTAAACCAGCTTCTTGAGCAAACGAAATTTTCAAGTGGATACGGGGATTTTATTTTAGTCGCAGAGGATTTTTGTTTTGGGTTATGCATAGAGCGAACGGAATATTTTTATGAGCTAAGTATTTGGGGGCTAGAATAATTAACTATGAATAGAGTTGACACATCTTTTAGGGAGTGGAATTAGCCACTCTTTTTTTCTATCGATGGAGTCATACGCTTGATCGATGATTTTCTCTCAAATTTAAGCAATTCACTATCATTACCTTTCACATTCATATAAAATAAGAGAGTGAAAAATTGAAGAAATGCTTGATACATGAAGGGCATGTAAGCTGTGAGCTGCATGACATGATGAGATGTATGAACGTGAAGGCTGCAAAGCTGTTCTTCCTCACATATGAGATCTTGTAAGCGTAACCATTATTTGTCACTTCATTGCGATGGTGTTGAGGGGTGTGTCAGGATGAGAAATCCGTATGTGAGAACGGCTTCTAGTCTTTATATCAATTATTTTTTATTAGGTATGGTCAATATTATTTTGGCTTCAAATATGCCATTTTTAATCAAACAGTTAGATACCAATAGTGCGGGAATTAGTTATATGATTTCGGCGCTCGGCATTGGCAGGGTGCTCACGTATGGTCTATCGGGCGTGCTGTCAGATCGTTTTGGGCGAAAGCCGGTCATTTTGGTTTCGGGTGTGCTGATGGCGGCGTTTCTCATCGGAATCCCATTGTCTCCGAATTATCAAATTGCGTTTGCGTTTGCGATTTTGGCAGGGGTGGCGAATTCGGCGATGGATGCAGGAACGTATCCAGCGTTAATGGAGGCTTTTCCTCAAAACTCGGGATCTGCGAATGTGATGGTGAAGGCCTTTATCTCGATTGGGGCAACCATCCTACCACTGGCGATTTTCTTTTTAGCAGAGCATAATTTGTTTTATGGGATGGCATTTTTTGTTCCTGCTCTGATCTATCTTGTGAATGTCTTGATGCTGTGGAGCTTGCCATTTCCGAATCATCGCAAGGTGGAGCAAGTCCAGGTAACGGAGCATGACGGACTTCCGCGCTTCTCGATAGAGCCTACGTTTTGGAGAGAAGGGATTGCACTCATTGTGATCAGCTTTACATCAAATGGGCTGTATGCATTGCCGCAAATTTGGCTGCCTACTTACGGTGAGACCATATTGGGGATGGCTTCAGGGAGTGCTGTGAAGCTGCTTAGTTACTATAGCATGGGCGGGCTGCTGTCTGTCTTATTGCTCGCATTTCTTTTGCGACGTTTTGTCCGTCCAGTCACTGTGCTGCTGATCTATCCAATCATTACACTTGTCTCCATCTGTGTACTATTGGTCGTGAAATCCCCAGTCATCGGAACTGTCAATGCCTTTGTATTGGGATTCTCAACAGCCGGTGTTTTTCAGCTGACGTTAACGGTGATGGCTGAATTCTTCTGGAAGAACAAAGGAACGATGACAGGGATTATCTCAACAGCCGGCGGGGTGTCGGCTATTGTCATTCCGGTCGTAACAGGTTTAATTGAAAGTCACTCGACCATTTTACAAATCTTTCTGTTCGATGCGGTGGTGGCAGTTGTCGCTATTATCGGTGCACTGTATATTCTGTATCGATACCGCCAAATCATGGTCCATGAATAAAAAAGACGACCTCCGCTTAGGAAGTCGTCTTTCTTTTGTTTAGAAACGGTCATTTTCAAAAAGAATTTGTTTTACTTGATCAACTGGCATATCTTCACCAGTAAAGAGTTTGTAAGCAAGTGCACCTTGCCATAGCATCATGCCAAGACCGTTAATGGTTTTGGCACCAGCTTCCTGTGCTTGCGCAAGGAGCTTTGTTTTTTGCGGGTTATATACGACGTCTGTCACGATTAAATCTTCACGCAGGACATCAAGCGTATCATCGATGATGCTGAGCTGATCTAGTGGTTTCATGCCAAGGCTTGTCCCATTTGCTAAGATTGCACTTTCAGCTACTTCACGGCGGAAAGCGTCTTTGTCTTCAAGTGGGAAAATGTTCGCTTTGACACCAAATGATGTCATTTCGTTGTTGATGTAATTTACATTTTCTTCTGCTTGAACAAAGTATTGATCATTACGAGCAAAAATACTAATTTCACGAATACCTGATTGTGCAAGCTGAATGGCAATCGGTGTTGCAGCTCCGCCAGATCCGACTAGTGTGACCTTTTGTCCAGCTAATTCAACGCCATGTTCAATCAAGTTTCTCACGTAACCAAGACCATCTGTGTTGTAGCCAATCAGTTTGCCATCTTTGTTTACGACGGTGTTACTTGCACGTGTGTATTTTGCAGAATCATCTAGTTCATCTAAGTAGTCTAGCACTTTCATTTTGTTCGGCATAGAAACGTTAAACCCAGCTGCACCCATTGCTTTCATACCGTTGACAGCTGCTTCTAGTTCCTCATTCCCTACTTCAAATGCGAGGTAAGCGTAGTTGATTCCTGTTAGTGTATAGCCAAGGTTATGCATACGTGGTGACAGGCTGTGTCCGATTGGTGTAGCAAGAAGGCCTACTAATTTTGTTTTTCCATCAATATTACGTTCATGTATGTTTGTCATGATTGACATCTCCTTTAATTATCTAAACAATTTTTTCATGCGTCCAAGAACAAAGACCGCTAACAATACGCTAATAACCGCAATGATCATATCGAAAAATAACGTCATTTTAATATCGTACGTGCTGACCAAACCGCTTGTAATGAGCGGCACAAGAATAAACGCTGAGCTTGCCGCAATGTTGACGTATGATGAAGCCGTTGCTTTGTTTGTAGGGAATAATTTCATCATAATACTCATCGCCAGCTGGAAGATCCCTGCTGTAAATAATCCTAAGAAAAAGGTGCTGACAATGACAATGCTATACGTTTCAATTTGAAATAGTGAAAGCATGGCAAGAAATGCTCCAACTGGATAAATGATTGCGACCATAATCGGCGAAATGAATTTATCTAATACAATTGAGAGCAGTAGAACTGACACAAGGGCACCAATACTAAAATAAGAAAGAAGCTGTGTCGCTTGTCCTGTGCCAAGCCCAATCAATTTTAACCCGAGTTGTGGAAGCCACGTTTGCCATACGACAAACAATGCAGTAGACGTGAATCCCATGAGCACGACGGCTAAGCCTTCACCCAACATTTTAGGTTCTTCCTTCATTTGTTCCTGCACTGGAAGGTCATCTTGTGAAGAGACTTGCTTATGGTTCGGGAACGGCATAAAGATCAAGTAAATCCCTACAAGTAAATAAAGAAGTCCTAGTCCAAAGAACGCCCAGCCCCAGAAGATGTCATGTGCAATAAGGAACGCCAAGATAAATGGAAGAACAGTCGCTCCAATTGAAACGGACGCCTTCACTAAAACAGAAGCTGAACTTGCCTTTTTAGGAAACGATTCTGTCAAAGCAGGATATGTTCCCGAATCAAGTAATGAGTTTGCAATCCCGGCTGAAATTGCAAAGATAAATGCCAATGTATAATTCGTTGTCGTTGGAATACCGATTAAGAATAATAAGTAAAGAAAGTTCCCTGTAATAATGACAGGCTTACGTCCCCAGCGGTCTGCTAACCGGCCAGAGAAAAAGAGAGCAATCAGTTTACCAATTCCGATCGCCGATACAAGCAAGCTGATTTTCGTAATATCCACATGGTAGCGTTCAGATAAGCTATTCATATTGGACGCTACAATGATATTGATCATGCCGAGCATGAAGTAATTTAAATACATGCCGAGTGATGATTTAATATAAGGATTTTTCATGTTCCCACTCCTATATTTGCAACCCTTTTAGGGTTAAATTCTTTGTATGTCGGTTGTTCTTTCTATGAATGTACATAAAGCCCATCACAACACCCCTTATGTGATTGATGTAAAATAATGAATATTCATCTGTTCTTCAATTAAGTGCATCGTTCTACTAAAATATAAAAATAAAAACAGCCTTGATAAGAAAGTGAATCTTCATAATTTGATCAGAATCAGAAAAGTCCACTTTTAACTGATGTTGAATAAAAACAACGATACACAGAAGTAGGTATAACGATATACTAAAAGAAGCAACGAGATAAATATACTCCTGTGTTTAAAATGTGTCAAGTTTATGACTTTGTGATTTAAAAAAAGAAAAATGAAACAAAGAAATGATTGACTTGCTCAATAAAAAAAGAGAATTGCTGTACACAATTCTCCTTTTCACGATGAGGTAGAGGTTTCTCTGATATGAAGTTGAGGCTTTAAGATCAATCGCTGCAGCTCTTCATCCTGCTCGTTCATTTTATGATATAAAAGGTTCGCTGCTTTTACCCCGATGGACCGTGGGAATGAAGAGACAGTGGTGAGCGGCGGGTGATACATTTCCGCTTCAGGGATGTTATCGAATCCAACTACATCGATATCTTCACCAGGCTTGATGTCACGTGATGTCAGTCCTTGAATGACCCCAAACGCAACTAAGTCACTAAAACAAAAAATAGCAGTAGGAGGATCGGGCTGATCGATGACTTGGGCGAGTGCTTCTTTCCCGCCTTCACGAGTCGGTTCCATATCAATAATAAGAGATTCATCAATTGTTAGGTTTGCCTCGTCGTGGGCTCTTTTGAACCCTTTCATTCGGTCGATCCAAGTCGAGGAGGTCTTGATGCCGCCTAAAAAGGCAATGCGCCGATGTCCCTTTTGAAGAAGATGATGGACCGCCATCCAAGCGCCTTGTTCATAATCAGCACCGACATAGTCACAATGCACATCTGCTAATTCACGATTTGCCAGTACTTTTGGGGTGCGAATTTGATTTAATTGTTTGACCGTCCGAGCAGAGCTTTTCGAAGCTGGGTTTAAAATGATCCCGCCAACTCGGTGCTCTACCATGGTGGAAATGAGCCGTTCCTGCTTATCGACACTGTCAAAGGTTGTCCCAAGTAAAACGGTATAGCCCAGTGATTCAAGTGTGGTTTGCACGCCGATTAAAAACTCAGAAATAAACGTGTTTGAAATATCCGTGACAATCACACCTACAATATTTGAACTTTTTGACCGCATGTTAGCAGCGACGCGGTCATACACGTATCCTAATTCCTCCATAGATTGCAGGACCTTTTTTCGAGTGGCTTCAGAGATTCTTGGGTTGTTTCGAACAACGAGTGAGGCCGTTGAAGTCGATACACCGGCATGACGGGCGACTTCCTGTAATGTGACACGCTGTTTGTTCATTTTTTTCATTTATCTTCACCAACTTCAATGGATTGCCTAACTTGGTTCATGGTCAGGATGGATTTCTCCATCAAACGAGCCGAACATCTTTTGATTTATTATACCTTAATGAGGGGTGTTGATGAAGTGATGTCAGGTAGAGTGACAGAAATCATAAAAGATTTCCATTGACAGCTTTCTTCTTGAGGCGTAAAATATGAAATTATTCAGAAATAGCAACATTTTAAGTAAATAACTAAGGCTATGATTGCTGTGGGTCACACTATGGCAGGAGCAGCTTCTGGAGAGACCGCATGTATGTGCGGCGCCGAAGGGTTCACAATCTCAGGCAAAAGGACAGAAGAGTACGAAATATTGTATTTGTAATGCATGGATGACGCCGTGTATTGCTTTTCTCTATTTTACTATTCTTTTATGACCGTGAGATTGGAGCGCATCCAATCTCTTTTTTTATGGACTTTTTGAGGATTCATTATTTCAGTATAAGATCGTGTCGTAGGAGGGCGTTAGCATTGGAACAACAAGAATTAAAACGAGATTTATCAAACCGCCATGTTCAGTTGATTGCAATTGGCGGAACCATTGGAACTGGGCTGTTTTTAGGCTCTGGAAAGGCCATTCAATTGGCAGGTCCATCGATCATTTTTGCTTATTTAATTGTCGGAATGGCGATCTTTTTTGTCATGAGGGCACTTGGTGAATTACTCTTATCGAAGGCGGGCTATCAGTCATTAACCGATATTGCAGAGGACTATCTCGGTCCTTGGGCTTCCTTTGTGACAGGGTGGACGTATTGGTTTTGCTGGATTATGACAGCGATGGCGGATGTCATTGCAGTCGGGGTGTATGTGCAGTACTGGTTTGACATCCCGCAATGGATTCCTGCCATCATTTGTTTGTTGATTTTACTAGGGTTTAATTTATTAACGGTGAAGCTTTTCGGAGAAATGGAATTTTGGTTTGCACTCATTAAAGTGATTACGATTCTATTATTGATCGGCGTTGGAATTGTCCTTTTAATCATTGGTTTTCAAACAGATGCCGGGCTGGTGACGATAACGAATCTTTGGTCACACGGCGGACTATTCCCGCATGGTGTCACAGGCTTCTTACTGTCATTCCAGATGGTAATCTTTGCGTATGTGGGAGTGGAACTGGTCGGTGTATCTGCAGCAGAAACAGCCAATCCGCAAAAAAACATCCCATCTGCGATTAATAAAATTCCTTTAAGAATTCTATTTTTCTATGTGGGTGCCATCTTTGTTTTACTATGTATCAACCCATGGACTGAGCTCAGTGCATCAGAAAGTCCTTTTGTAAAAACATTTGGGCTGATTGGGATACCAGTAGCAGCGGGACTTATTAATTTTGTTGTCTTGACGTCTGCGGCTTCGGCTTGTAATAGCGGTATGTTCTCGACAAGCCGTATTTTATATAATCTCAGTCATCAAAAACAGGGACCAGCTTCCTTTGGACGTCTGAACAAGCACGCTGTTCCAAGTAATGCACTATTCGTTTCAACGATTGTGGTATCGGTCGGTGCTCTTTTAAGCAAGCTGATTCCCGAACAAGCCTTTGGTATTGTCACAACCATCAGCGCCATTTGTTTCATTTGGGTATGGAGTATTATTTTAATTTGCCATTTGAAATATAAAAAAACACGGCCTGAACTGCATGCGGCATCTACTTTTAAAGCACCGTTCACACCTTTTGTGAACATTTGTGTTCTTGTGCTCTTTGCTGCCATTCTTGTGATCATGCTGTTTGCGGATGCAACACGTCCGGCGCTCTTATTAACACCGGTTTGGTTTGGTTTCTTATTATTGATTTATGCACGAAAGAAACGCCGTGCGTCATAATGGACGGAAAAAAGCACAGCCTTTGCATTAGGCTGTGCTTTTGTTCATTTAACGATTTCTAATCCTGAACATATAATTTGCATTCAAAATGATTAAAACAAGTCCAATCACCATGATTGAGAAGAGCTGAGAGTGGTTGGCCCCAAGGGAATACACAATCAAAATAAACATGGCACCGATCAACAGGATATTCATCAATTGATATGTGTGAAACAGTCCGCCAAGCATCACATGCTTTTCACCTTCGTCAGAAATAGCGAGCAGCTTTTTACTATAATCTTTGTCAGATGGGCTTGGTAGGTTGCGATTAGGGTAGACAAGCTTTAGAACGGATATCGCTACATAAGAACTGATAATGGTGACGATAAATAAAGTAACATTGACCAGAATCAGCCAAATAGGCTGCTCGGTTACGATGGCCATACCGATGGCAATAATGGACAAAATGGTACTCACCGTATTGGCTAACGTCAAATCAGTAAAGGTTCGATACTGTTTTGCTTCCAGTTCATCCTCCTCATCACCAGATACCGAAAGTGATACTCTTTTTTTCATACGTGAAATCCCTGAAAAACAATAAATAATCAATAGAATCGTCAATCCGCTGATGACAAGAGTCGCTTCGAATGCAACATCAAGAAGTGTCATCTCAAATTCGGCTGCCAGCAGACAGTAAGCGCCGAGAAAGCCAAGGAGAGCACCTAAGAGCATTTTGTATACAGTTTTCATGTGAGTTCATCCTCCTCGAATAGAAAAATACGTTCAATGGGTTCCTGAAAAATTCGTGAAAGCTTAACAGCGAGCAAGAGAGACGGCATTAATTCATCTCGTTCCATTAAGCTGATGGTCTGACGAGAAACCTTTGCACGCTTTGCAAGCTCAGTTTGGTTCAACCCATCACGCGCACGAAGCTCTTTTAGCCGATTTTTCATTCTGTCACCTCAACTTTGATCGAAATCTTTCTTTGATTGTAAAGCATTGTATTCAATTTGACAAGTATAGTTGTCAAATTGATAAAATTAATTGTCAGAAAGATCATCTTTAATCAAAAGGTGAACCATGATACGCTAAAGGAAAGAGAAACAGAAAACAGGTGATGTCCGTGTTCATTGACCAATTAAAAAATGACTTACATCAATCACAACCGTTATTTATTGGAGAGGAGACAGCGTTCAAAGCTGCGGTCCTTGTCCCTTTGGTGCAAGTAAACGGGGAATGGCATATATTATTTGAGGTGCGATCGCTGACCATGAGAAAACAGCCGGGTGATATTAGCTTCCCTGGTGGCAAACTCGACGGCAGCGAAACAGCACAGGAAGCTGCACTGCGAGAAACACATGAAGAGCTGGGTATTCCACCAGAATCGGTGGAGATTCTTGGACAGCTCAGTCCTTACATTGCTTCTCCATCCTTCGTGGTCTACCCATATGTCGGGATCATTGATGAACAAAAAGTGAAACACTCCTTCAATCAAGAAGAAGTAGAAGAGACCTTTACCGTGCCTCTATCATGGCTCAGCCAATATGAGCCGTACTTACATCATGTATCCGTTCAGCCAACACCAGCTGAGGATTTCCCTTATGAAAAAATCATGAATGGTGCGAAGTACCACTGGGGGAGCCGTTCGATAGAGGAATGGTTTTATGATTATGAAAACTACACCATTTGGGGATTAACAGCCCGCATATTAAAGCATTTTGTGACCGTTGCAAAAAGAAATTCCTAGAGATTCGCTCTCTAGGAATTTGTTGTTTTCAGCCGTTCTTTCGCTGTTTGTTTTCCTTTACCAATTGGAATAGGTGCTCTCGCTTGGCTCAGTCCGTAGGAAGGCATGTTCATATAGACGGATTCATACGAGCCGGCTTGAATTTGATAGGTTTCATGATAAATGCCCACTGCGTCATTGTTCTGAGCCTTCTGATGGAAGTTCTTCCAAGCCGCCAAATGTTTTTCCATCTTCGCATAGGCAAGGAGGTCATCTGTTGATTTCCAATATTGGATCATCGCTGTCGTGCGTAAGCCAAAGTAATTCTCTGTCCCGAGGAAACCAAGCTCATCTTGATGGGTATACAGCTCTTTGATCATGCCAGGCATCGCCATGAACACAGGCAGCCATTGATGAACCGCCCAGCGTTTGTTGATCCGCATGCCGATGATGAACACAACAATCGAGTCAGAATTTTCTGTTGTAAACCTGCCAGCACGTATGTCTTTTTTCATTCATTTACCCTTCCTTTTTCATCAAATGGGATGTTTCCACGCACCAATCAATTCCTGCTTGAGCCACTCTTTTTCCGTAATCTAAAGTAAACAGCCAATACTTCGCATCCGCTTCATCTGGATAAAGCTCTTGAATGTTTTCTTCAATCGAAACATAGGTCTTATAACGGATACGAAGCTGCCTTTCATAATCCTGTAGAAGCACCAGCTTTTTCTCAAACGAAAGATATTGACCGAAGAATAACTTTAATAACACTTCATTTCGTTCTGTTGGTAACTGATCGAGCGGCTGCGCTAACCACTGCCTTAACGTCTTCAGCCCTTTTTCAGTCAAATGATATTCCCGCTTGTCTGAGCGACCAGACGTAGAAGCGGGTGAAACCTCAGCAAGACCTTCCTCGACTATAAACTTTAAAGCTGGATAAATTTGTCCATAACTAATTTTCCAAAAATGATGCAAGCTCTTATCAATTAATTGCTTCACTTCGTACCCTGACTTACAATCTGTCGTTAAAATACCTAAAATTGCATACGTCGTATCATTGTATTTTTTCATATCAGCACACCTATCTAAAAGATATATCAATTAGATATATAATAAATTTGAAATGAATAAAAAGCAAGAAAATAATAATTGATAGATTTATATTTTTGAAATACAGGAGATAAATCATAAATATGGTAATATATACTTGATGTGTAAAGTGCTTGCGCATCTATTCATAAAAGAATGGAGGGTGTACAAATGAAGTTGAGGAACATAGGAATATTGTTCATGATCGTTGCACTATTGATTGGTGTTGGAAGTTTTGGAGGAAACAAAGCATCTGCTAAAAAAGAATCACTGAATCAATCTTATGCATATGCCTATAAAACAAAGGACAATGTCAGTTGGCTGAAGGTAACTGAAAAGAAAGGCAAGGTCACTGGTTACCTAAACGGTAAGGGTGTTAAGGTTGATCCAATTGAACCTTTTATGGTGAAAACAAAATACAAACTAACGGGGAAAACCACGAAAAAAGGATACAAACTTAAAATCCAACAAAAGAAGAAAACAATCGTATATGACATTTATTTTTCTGGAAAAGACCTCATGGTCAAAAAGCAAGGGGCAAAGAAAAGTAAACGCTATCAAGCTGTTGATGAGAAGAAATTAAAAGAATACAAAAAAGCCATTGATAAGCGCTATGATGAGTACGTGGATACAGCAGAAGACCGTTACTACGAGATCATAGGGAAATACACAGACAATTTAAATAAAGCCTACGGCTATTTGTATACAGCAAAAAACAATTCATATCAAATTTTCCTTGATATCGAAGAAGCCGTTTTTGAAGGGGATTTTTCAGGGGCTATTACAATTTCTAAAGCCACAGGGAAGAAAAGTAAGCCATTGAAAAAAGAAAAATATCAAGCAGTTGGAATCACAGGTTTTAAAAACTTTTGGGTATATCCCACACCAAAAATAAAGGGTGGCCTGTCTAAGATGATAGGATCATCTGATATAGAAGCTTCCTATATTGAGTTACCGTTTTGGAAAAAGAATGAAAAAATGAAGCTAAAAGCTGTGAATAAGAAACAATATCAAAAGCAAGAAGAAGCATTTAAAAATGCCGCAAAGAAAAAAGCAAAGAAAAAATAAGATAATAATCAAGTCAGATAGGACATTTGAGACTATCTGACTTTTTCGATTTAAATTTCCTCTAAAGTAAAATGAGGTCGTTTTGATGACATTAGACTTGTAAAAAAATATTTTTTTAAATTCAAAAATATATGTTGACGCTTACATTAACTCAATATATACTAAAATCAAATCCAATATTGATAAATTAGACATGTGACTGGTCATGCAGGCAGGATCTAAAAACGATGAATTTCTTTAATTTGTCGTTTTAGGTCCTTTTTTTATTGCCGAAATATAGGTCTCATGTATGAGAAAAGGGGGAGAAAAAATGGATTACACACAGGTTGCCAAAGACGTTTTACAGCATGTAGGTGGCAAAGAAAACATTGCGCACCTTGAGCACTGTTCAACAAGACTTCGCTTCACACTGATTGATCAGAAGAAGGCAGATGTACCGGCTCTAGAAAAAACGCCAGGTGTCATAGCTGTCAGAATGTCAGGTCAATGCCAAGTGGTCATTGGGAATGACGTCATCGAAGTGTATCAAAAGTTAACAAGTTTAATAGGTAGCAGCTCATTAGGGAAAGACGCGCCTTCCAATCAGCCAAAAGAAAAAAGAAAAGCAGGCACAGTTCTGTTAGATTTCATTGTAGGTGTCTTCCAGCCGCTTGTTCCAGCTATCGCAGGCGGAGGGATTTTAAAATCATTTCTTCTCCTTTTCTCTTTATTAGGCTGGATGGATGCAAAGGGCCAAACCTATCAAATATTGAACATGGTAGGGGACGCACCTCTTTACTTCCTCCCTTTACTAGTCGCTGTAACAACTGCCAATAAACTAAAAGTAAACCCACTGGTCGCATTATCAGCAGTCGGTGCGCTCCTTCTTCCGAACATGACGGCTATGCTTACTGAAGGTGCGCAATTGATGACATTCGACGTAAAAAATATAGCTTATGCGTATCAAGTGTTCCCAGCAATCCTTTCTGTATTGCTTTACGCTCAAATGGAAAAATTCTTTACACGATTTTCACCAAAACCAATTCGGATTTTCTTTGTCCCAATGATGTCATTGGTCATTACTGTACCAGTTACGTTACTTCTATTAGGACCGATTGGTTTTACAGCAGGACAAGGTTTTTCATCCATCATTCTTGCAATGTTTAATACAGTAGGCTGGGTAGCTGTCGCAATTTTAGCAGCAGTCCTCCCATTCATGGTCGCATCAGGTATGCACAAAGCAATGGTCCCTTATGCAGTCACAACGATGGGAACCCTTGGGAAAGAAGCACTTTATTTACCAGCATCACTTGCGCATAATATTGCTGAAAGTGGAGCGTGTTTCGCTGTGGCACTACGCACAAAAGACAAGGTACTCAGATCAACAGCCATTTCGGCAGGGATTTCAGCATTTTTTGGCATCACAGAGCCTGCTTTGTATGGTGTGACACTTCAAAATAAGCGGGTCCTTGGAAGTGTCATGATTGGTTCGTTTGTTGGCGGAATCTTCATTGGATTAGTTGGTATACAAGCCTTTGTACTTGTTGGCCCTGGATTAGCAAGTATGTCGATGTTTATCTCAGATGAGCTCCCGCGAAATCTGATGTTTGCTGTCATTGGAGCAGTCATTTCGTTTATTGTCGCCTTTATCGCTGCTTTTGTATTAGGTAAGGATAAAACAGGAGAAGAAAAGACAAATGATCAAGCTGCATTTGCTGAACAAATTGGGGCAGGTGAAACATTCAAAAGCCCTGTGATTGGTCAAATGATCTCTCTATCTGAAGTAAAAGATGATATTTTCTCTTCAAAGGTCATGGGTGAAGGAATTGCCATAGTACCTTCAAAAGGAGCGCTTTATGCACCAGTAGATGGCGAGGTGACCTTGCTGTTCGAAACAAATCACGCACTTGGTATGAAAACGGACCAAGGGGTTGAAGTATTATTCCACATTGGCATCGATACCGTTCAGCTGGAAGGACAGTATTTTCATCCAAAAGTGCAGGCAGGAGAACGTGTTCAAGCAGGAGATTTACTGATTGAATTTGATGTAGAAAAAATCATAGCAGCAGGATATGATCCAGTTACACTTGCTGTAATCACAAATACAGATCAATATGATATAAAGGTACGGCCATTACAAGAGGTCAATCGTCAAGATACATTGATGGTTGTCACACAATTAGGAGGCTAATCATATGACAACAATTAAAGGTTTTCCAAAAGGATTTTTATGGGGCGGCGCCATTGCCGCCAACCAGGCAGAAGGCGCCTGGAATATAGATGGAAAGGGACCATCAGTTGCAGATATTGCAATGTATCGTTCCAATTTAAGTGTAGAAGATTATGAAGGACATCTTGCTGTTACTTCTGAAAATATAGATCGTGCAATAAAGGATCCAGACGATAAAAAGTACCCAAAACGCAGAGGTGTTGATTTCTATCATCACTATAAAGAGGATTTGGCTCTATTTGCTGAAATGGGCTTTAAAACACTTCGCATTTCTATTGCGTGGAGCCGTATCTTCCCTACTGGAGAAGAAGCTGAACCGAATGAAAAAGGGCTGCAATTTTATGATCGTGTATTTGCCGAAATGAAAAAACTCGACATAGAACCGATTGTGACACTCTCTCATTATGAAATGCCTTTAGCCCTTAGTGTGAAATATAACGGCTGGGTTGAAAGAAAAGTGGTCGATCTCTTTGTGAAGTTCGCCAATGTTTGTTTCGAACGTTATCAACATGATGTGAAATATTGGCTCACTTTTAATGAAATTGATAGTATACACCGCCACTCATTCATTACTGCAGGAATTATTCCTGATCGTTGCCCAGAAGGAAAAGTAGAAGAGACGGTGTATCAAGCGCTTCATCATCAATTTGTCGCATCTGCTCTTGTAACAGCAGATTGCCATCGTATTATCCCAGGCAGCCAGGTTGGGTGTATGCTGACAAAATTGACAACGTATCCGCATACATGTCATCCGAATGATGTGGAACAAGCCTTGAAACAAAACTTAGAAAACTACTTCTATGCAGATGTTCAGGTGTTTGGCGAATATCCGCCACTTATTACACGTATGCTTGAGAGAAAAAATATTCAAATTCATATGGAAGCAGATGATCTAACCATTCTAAAAGAAAACACAGTAGATTTTATCTCATTTAGCTACTATATGTCTTTAACTGAATCAGCCCAAGAAGGATTAGAACAGACAGAAGGGAATACGATTCGTGGAGTCAAAAACCCTTATCTTCCTTCAACTGACTGGGGCTGGCAAATTGATCCGGTTGGTCTGAAAATTTCTTTAATCGAATTGTATGATCGCTATCAAAAACCTCTTATCATTGTCGAGAACGGAATGGGTGCAAAGGATGTAGTTGAAAGTGATGGCTCTATCCATGACGACTATCGTATTAACTATTTTAAAGAGCATTTCCGTCAGATGAGAGAAGCGATTGAAGAAGGCGTCGATCTCTTTGGATATACGAGCTGGGGATCAATTGATATTATTAGTGCAGGTACATCACAAATGTCAAAACGCTATGGCTTCATTCACGTAGATCAAGATGATGATGGCAACGGAACCTTAAAACGATCTCGAAAAGACTCATTTTATTGGTACCAAAAAGTCATTGAGACAAATGGTGAATCGCTTGATTGAACACCACAATCATGAAAACAGGTGATGACGATGTTTAAAATCAAAAAAGTTTTAAACTCGAGTGTGGTCCTGGCTGAAGATCAGAACCATCAGGAGATGGTTTTGTTTGGCCGAGGGATTGGCTATGGACAGAAACCGGGTCAAATGATAGAAGAGAAAAAAGCGGACCAAGTCTTTATGTCAGTCGATAACATGAGAGCAAAAGAATTTCTTCAACTGTTAGATTCAATGCCTCAAGAGTTTATCGATTTAACTCAGCACATCGTCCAATATGCAGAAAAACGGTTAAATTCAAATCTAAATTCAGGTGTTTATTTTACCTTAATGGATCATTTGAATTTTGCTGTCGAACGACATAAAAAGAATATTAATATTACGAATCGCGTGTACTGGGAAATCAAAAATTACTATACTGAAGAATTTGAAGTAGGGAAGTACGCACTTGAGTTAGTAAATGATACATTGGGCATACAATTACCAAAAGAAGAAGCCGCCAATATCGCCTTTCACTTAATTAATGCATTAGGTGAAGAATCTGATTCGAAAGATGGCATGAAATATGCCAAAATGATCGGGAGTATTGTCAATCTTGTGCGCTATACATTGAATATGAAAATGGACCAAGAGAATATTCATTACAGTCGGTTCATTACACATGTGAAGTTCTTTGTAGAAAGATTTTATGCAAATAAATTACTCTCAGATCAAGAAAATGAGTTGTTTGAACAAATTGCACACTTGTATCCTCAAGCGATGGATGTTGCTTTTAAAATCAAAGATTATATTAAACAGGTGCATAGTATCGTCATTCCTAATGATGAGCTTACTTATCTTGCGGTACATATACACCGCCTCATATCTTATCAGCAATTAAAATAATGGTGGAACCACTTGCCTTATGATCAGGCAAGTGGTTCTTTGCTATGACCAATTTTTATATTAAGTTCCGATAGGTCGTTCTGTTGTACCAGCATTCGTCTCATTTAACGAATTGAAAGACGCTGTTTGTCCGAAAACAACGATGGTTAAAGCGATGATCAATAAACTCATTTTTTTCATTAGAATTCCTCCAGTCAAGTATAGGATGGTTCCTGTGATAGGCTTCCTTTAAAAAGAGATAGGCTTGATGAATGTCACCCAAATCCTCAAAGTGTTTTGCAGCTAGAGCACTTAATTCACAGGCACCTTCAGCATCCTTTAATTCTTTTAGAATGCTGATTTCATCGAAACAGGCTTGAGCTTTTTGAACCATATCTTCAGTAAAATATAGATGGTAAAGCAAATTCATTTTTGCTGTATAGATGGGGCATTTCTCTGATTCATGTTTTTGGTTGACCAATTCGAAGTAATAGAGAGCTTGTGTTCTTTCATCAATAGAGAGCAGCTCTTTGATTAACATAAACATGGAGTGATGGAAATAGCACGATGAGAGGTAGTTTTCATCACTTAGAGCCTTTTCTAGGGCATCGATACATTTTTTCGATTCTCCAGCTTCGGCATACAGAATACTGATATTATGAAAAAGCTGTGAAGTTAGAAAATGATCATTTAGACTGTCAGCGATGTGTATTGCTTTTTTGTAGTAGTTTTCTGCTCTTATGAAGTCGCCAATGTCCATATAATTAGCAGCGGCGATGACAAAGGCTGTCGCTAGTCTTCTTTCATATCCTTCATGACTTTTGAAAATATCTATAGCATTCTGAATATAGTGAAGAGAAATTAGGCTTTGACGAAGTAGCATATATAAGTTTGCGATTTTCGTATGAAATTCTGCTACTTCTATTTCATCCGGAATGTTTTGCAGTTTTTTCTCGGCAATTTTAAACAGTCCAATGGCTGATGCATAGTCCCTGTTATATGAAGCGTAAAGGGCTTTGTATAGGTAAAAATAGTATTCAATTAAATCGTTTGTTTTAGAGGGGCAATCTAGCTCTGTCTGTTCATTCAGTTTTTTACCTCTCCGTTCATATAACATGAGTTTATACTTGCCTTCTAGCAATGAATAATAAGTCAAGACCTCCTGATTCTCTTCCATTTCTTGAAGTAATTGCTTTAATTCTGTGTACATTGCGTTAGCACTGTGTACATCATGCTTGCGAATCGCAATTCGCCAATCATTTAAACGGTTCCCCACCTGTTCAGCAGAAATGATAGCCATGAAATTTCACCTCTTTAAGATCCTTTCACCTGTTTCACTAAAAAACGATATCACAATTTTTGGAAGAATATAATCATTTCTGCGAGGTGATTGCCAAGAGGTAATAAAAAGGACCTAAGGTCATGTGATGTACGAAATTGTAATGGTGATTGAATGTTTTTACAAATGATTAAAATCTTTTTTTAGTCGTCTAAAAAAGGGATATATACATTGGGTTTTATGATTATGTTCGAAAATATCACTGGTATATTACAAATAAAGTGATTTTAGGTAAACGACGGGTCGGTTGGAAGGTCGATCTATTAAAGAAAATCAGTTATGATGATGCTAGATCAAATTTGGAATAGAAACTGATAGAAGCAGACAAAAGTAAATGCCAATCACAAACACTAGTCTATTAGAAAGGACGTTGATATGAAAAAAAGATTTCAAATCTTAAACTGGCAAATCACAGTGATCATGACGACGCTGTTACTCGTTTTAGTGACTCTGTATATGTCAAAGAGATACTTTTATAGCAAAGAAATAGAGTTGCTGACAGAATCTTGTCAACAAGTAGGCGGCAAAATCATATTAGAAACAACTCGTTTTTCGATGGATTATTCGTTTGAGTGCCAGAAAAAATAGAACAGGCAGCTTTCTGCCTGTTTTTACTCCAATTAAAAACCTAAATTTTGCAGCCATTGATTTAATCTAAATTCTCGATTCTCGGCAGTTGAGTCATCATATCTCCCTAAATGTAAGCTGGCTGTTATTTCTCCGTCATTCATAAACATGATTCTTTCAGAACGAAGAGCAACCTTTGGGTCATGTGTGACAAGCAGTAGTGTTGCTCCTTCAGAATGGATTTCCGAAAATATATTCATCACTTCCTTCGTTGCATTAGAGTTAAGAGCACCTGTTGGTTCATCAGCGAAAAGAATGTCTGGTTCATTCATAAGCGCTCGACAGATAGAGGCTCTCTGAAGCTGACCTCCTGATACTTCTGACAAATATCGATCTGCTAAATGATCAATATCAAGTTTTTCCATTAAATATTTAGCTCGTTCATTCATTTCTTTTCTTGGCTTTTTCTTTGTTAAGTAAGCGGCAGCAATGATGTTGTCAAATAGATTAAGATTTTTTAGTAAGTG
Organism: Bacillus sp. YBWC18; assembly: GCF_002998775.1. Lineage (NCBI taxonomy): Bacteria > Bacillati > Bacillota > Bacilli > Caryophanales > Bacillaceae > Bacillus > Bacillus sp. YBWC18. The sequence goes on from NZ_PVRI01000003.1 coordinate 126,179, forward strand.
GCTGTGTTGAAAGACAAATCCCATATCTGTTAAGCGCAGAGCAGTTAACTGTTTGTCTGTCATTTCTGATAGTAAACGGCCTTTATATTTGATCTCTCCTGTTGAGGCTGTCTCTATCCCGCTAAGCTGATAAAGCAAGGAAGTTTTCCCGCATCCGGAAGGCCCCATAATGGTCACAAATTCCCCAGGCTTTATCGATAAATGGATATCTTTAAGAATGATTTGTTTCTGTCCTTTTAAAGAATCGATTTGCAAAGACAATCGCTTTGTTTCAATCAAGTGTTCCATGTGAAACATCTCCTTATGAAAGTGTATGACGTGTAGTTTGATTAGTAAAAAACGTCTTCAATAACGAAGCGGTTAAAGCTAAGCTGACAATCAACAGTGTGATTGGGTACACAACTGACACCCATTGTGGTGCCAGCCACTGCAGGCTTGATGCCCCTAAGGATGCTCCACCTACACTCATCAAAGCTGGTCCAATCGTATGGACAGCGATCGTACCAATAAAGGCGCCCAAAGAGATAACGACGATAAAACTTGTGATATATTGTGCTGTTACATCTTTTTTAGAAAATCCAATCATTCTTAACATGTGGTTTCGACTTGAATCTTTCGTTTTTAACATGTGCAGAAACATGAATAGCATCAAACTGGCGGTTCCAAAAGCAGCTAATGTAGACAAAAATGCAACGATTTTTACTAAAGAGGCTGTGCTGCCGATTGTTTGATGAACGTATTCTTTCATATCTGTCACTTTTGCAGGAGATATCCCTTTTTCAAATACTGTCTTTTTCTCCGCAATTTCTACTCCTTGTTTTAGTTGGATTTGAATGGTTTTCCAAAGGGGTGATTGAGAAAATGGCTGTGATATTGCTTTGGCTGTTTTGCCGCCGTTGGTGACATCCTGATAAATGCCAGTCACTGTTTTTTGAATTTCATGCCCGTTTGTTACGAGAGTGATTTTTTCTCCTACCTTTTTCTGGAGTGAATCTGAACTGAGCACTGATAAGGCAATTTCTTTATTCTTTAAAGGCTGTCGCCCTTGTAAATAGGTGAGAGGAAATGCTGAGAGATCACCTGTTTCTAAATAGAGTGTTTCTAATGTATTCTCCTTTGATTTTGCCTGAAGAGAAGTTGTTTCATATATGGCTGATGTATGAATGTCCGGATCTTCACGAATTATTGATTTTATTTCATTTGTATTTTCCTCTAGATGATTTCCTTGTCGTATATCAATTCGAAGGTCACTTTGACCAGAGCCAAGATATGTGATGAAATCCGGCGATTGTAAGGTGTGCCATAGCTGAATAGGCAGCAGCATCAAAAATGTACAAAGCGCGATAATACAAGTAATCGTTGTGTACAACTTCTTTCGTGATAACAGATCTTTTAAACCAAGCCAAATATTGACCGGTATGAACCTGTTTTTCTTGAGATGTAGGGGTATTTGTTTTTTATCATTCGTTGAAATGGCGCCGCCTTGAAGTGCTTGAGCGGCTGATACTCGGCCAAACTTTCTTAGGACAGCATAGCTGCAAGAAATGACGATCATTGCCAACACAATAGAAACACAAAGCGGGATGAACCAAGAAGTAAAAGAAGGCTGATTCCCCATGTATCGCTGAATATTGGCTGTAAACATATCACCAAATATAAGCGTTAACCCATATCCTGCTATACACCCTACACAAGCAAGCACGGCATACTTTCCAACGTATAATTGCTTGATTCTTGTTAAAGGAATCCCAAGCACCTTCAGTATTCCAATTTCACGTTCGTCCTCTTCTATAGAAGCTGTCATAGCAAGATAGAGAGAGAGAAGGGCTATACTGACGAGCAGCATGCAAACAAGCAGGAGAATGGCGATCACCATTCCATCTGTCAATGCATTCAGCATACGGAGCAAAGGTAATGTGACAGCTGGACCTTGCTGTGGAAGCTGTGATGACTGGTAGATTGCTTGAAAGGCATCTGCCTGCGCGGCATCATGCAGTAAAAATTCAATTAAATATTCCTTTTTATGAAATACTTGATTCATTGCGTCCCAATCCTTGTGATGAAGAAGGAATCTTTTCGAACTCACAAGACTGGGGTTCATTTGTGCATCTCGCAAGAACGTTTTGATGCGGAAAGAGAATTGATTAGACCCTTTCCCAATCAGTAATGTTTCTCCTATTTTGAGATGATACTTTTGTTGAAAATAGATAGGGACAGCCACTTCACCTTTACTGACAGTGAGCTTTTCATTTTGTTTATTTAAAAGAAAATCAAAATGACGATTTTGTTTTACAAATAAATGATCCATCACACCTGCTTTGGCGGGTTCGTTTCCGAACTTGATGTTTGCATGTTCAATTGGAATCATTGGGACGATTTGATGTGCTTTTACCATGGACTGCTTGCTTGAAAATAGTTCAATGTTTTTTTCATTTAGGGTACCGTCATGCATTTGGACAAAGTCTGGTGCCTTGGCTGAATGGAGCAGATTAGAAATGGAACCATTCAGCTGTACTGTCATTTGAGCGGCGCTTGTTGCGAGAAATGATGTCAACATAATACAAATGGTTAAACCGATGGAAATGAGACGGTGGCGGGTTAAGTCTTTCTTTATAAACGTCAGTCTCATGAGGCTGATTCTCCTTCATGTTGAAGCATATTTTTTGTTAAGTAGGCAAGGGCAAACATGAAAGTGCTGACTATTAGCACCGTCACATACATGTTGGCTGAAAACGTATTGAACAAGAATCCATACATCATTTGACCAAGCGGGGCAGCACATTGAGAAACCATTGTCAGGTTTGCCATCACTTTTCCTAATTGACTATTTGGCGTTTTCTTTTGAACATGTGAAATCACAACGATTGAGATCATTGTAAGCAGCATAGCAATTGGAAGACATCCTGCTAGAAAGAGAAAATAAGCTGGATAAGTGCCAAATTGAAGAGCTGTGTTGGATGTTGAGAATGCGACAGGCAGCAAGATGATCGCGATGACGATCAGCCAGCGATATAAAGTAGGTATCTGCCAATGCTTTGCTACAAGTCCAACTAGCAGAGCCCCTGCGATCACAGCGAACTCAATCAAGCCCATGCCTATTCCATACATGATGTCACTGCTTTTCATTGTGACCCTTAAAATGATTGGACCACCCACGATAAAAAATGGCGTGAGGATGAAATTTAACATTGCAGCAAGCAGCATGGCTCTTTTTAAAAATGGCTGACTGCCAATATAGGAAAATCCTTGTTTCATATCTTTTACGAGCACTTTGCCCATAGTTTCCGTTAGCGGGCTAGGTGAGAAGGGTATGTTTAACCGTAAAAGCATGCATGCTGATAGAAAAAACACGATAGCACTGGCACCTATGATGGATTGACTTCCAATCAGTCCGTACAGAACCCCGCCGATAATAGGAGCGAGAACACCTGAAAGTGCCTGCACGCCATTGACGATTCCGTTTGCTTGTTCTAATTGTTCCTGTTTTACTAACTGTGGAATGCTGGACATCACAGCAGGAGCATAGAACGTACTCATCACACCAAGAAGCACCATGACCGCTCCGATCATATAGAGCGAATCATTTCCTGAGAATAACCAAAAATAAAAAGCCAGAATCATGATGCCGGTGAGAACATCAAATAAAATCATCAAGTTCCTTCTGTTAAACCGGTCAGCGATTGCGCCTGCTAAGGGAGAAAGAAGGAGTGGGACATTGGATAAAGCGAATAGTAAGGCATATAAGTCAACACGCTGCGTCATATCCAGTACGTGTAAAGATAGAACAAACCGAATTAAGGAAGAACCAAAAACGGAAATAATTTGTCCGAGAACGAGGTACATAAAGTGGGATGAACCTCTTTTGGATAACAAAGACATGGGTATCACTCTCCTTTTAGACCGACCGTCAGTCTATAATGTATGCAGGATTGGTATTGAAGTGACCAATCACTAATTCTTTTCATCCAGCTCTCCAGTTAATCGCTTTAGAAGAAAGGAGAAGCTCCCCTTTTCTGCATGTAATGAGGATTCGAGGATATCGATAAAAGCTAGAGCGCGTCGTATACTTTCTTCGGCTGTCCATTGAAAAAGTCCCTCATCAAATATGACCTGTGCAGAAGCAAGAAGGAATTCAACCGTTTCTTGAGGGAACTTTGTTTTGAATGTTCCTTCTTCCACCCCTTGCTGAATGACGTCTGCCAATACGGGTGATAGTTCTTTAATCGCTTTGATTAAGCTTTTTTGGTGCATCTCCGCATTAGAAGGCTGATGGAATTGTTCAATCATCCCCTGTTTATTGCTTCCTTGCTGAGGCGATTGTGCCATGATGATACGAAATAGTTTGTCGACGACTGGAAGGTCTGGCTCAGCCGCAATACGCTTTGCCACGATGATATCTGCTTTGATGATCCTGTCAATAATGGCATCCATCACTTCTTCTTTGGATGAAAAGTAATAATAAAAAGTGCCTTTTGCAATGCCAACAGCTCTCAGAATGTCGATAATCGTTGTTTGCTGATAGCCTTTGGTAGAAAAAAGCTCTTCTGCTGCATTTAAGATGTCATTTTTACGTTCTTCAGGATGTTTAACGGTTCTCATAAAGCCATCCTTTCTTTTGACTAGACTGTCGGTCGGTGTCTTGATTTGATTAAACACTTTTCAATGTACCTTTGTCAATGCCTCATTTTTAAACAAATTGCATTTATTGTGCAATGACACTATGATAAATTGAATGAAAACACTTTCAGGAGAGATGCCTCATGCAATTTTTAACCACTGAATTGGCACAAGAAATGGTTGAACGTACGATGCGTATTTTAGATAAAAATATCAATGTGATGAATGCAGATGGTGTCATTATTGGTTCTGGTGAACGAAACAGGATTGGTCAGAAACATGATGGTGCACGACTTGTGCTGACAAGCGGGAACAGTATGGAAATTGACCATGAGGCGTCCTTACGCTTAGAAGGAGTGAGACCTGGAATCAATTTGCCCATTTGCTTTCGTGAACAAGTAGTTGGTGTGATTGGCATTACTGGTGAGCCAGAGGATATTCGGCATCATGCCGAGCTGGTGAAAATGGCAGCTGAGCTTGTGTTAGAGCAGTCTTTTCTGCTTGAACGGGTTCAGTGGCGGCAACGAATAGAGAGTGAAATTGTCAATCAGTTAATATCTGATTCGGACGTTGGTGATCATCAGCTAAAGAACCGAGCTGCATGGCTGGGAATGGATTTAGATAAGCGCCGAATGGTCATCGTTTTTCAGCCAGTTCCATCCTCAGAGGACGCTGTGCATAAAATGATGCATGCGATTCAATACGATAAGAATGCGGATGATTTGCTTGGCATGACCTTTCGTCATGAATTGGTTCTTTTAAGGCAGCCGATCCCTGATCATCGTTTAAAGCATGTGGCAGGGCAGCTGCAAAGAACAATGGAAAAAGCAGTAGGAGGTCAGGTGCTGGTGGGGATAGGGACTATCGCTGACGACATAAGCCGGCTGCCATTGTCTTTTGAGCACGCAAGAGATGCCTTGAGGTTGGGGAAAACTCTTGATCCGGAGGAAAGTATTTATTTTTTTGAATCTTATCAGTTGGAAAGGCTATTCATCACTGCAGGAGCTGTTGAAGAGGAGATTAGATGGACTGACTTTTACAAGCCATTAACACAGGAAGCGGAGCTCGCCCAAACATTAAGGATTTACATTGAAGAGGGCGGTGATTTACAAAGAATTGTTGATCGTTTATTTATTCACCGGAATACTTTGCGATATCGTTTAGATAAAATTCAAGCATTGACCGGAAAAAATCCCCGTCATGTGAAACAGTTGATGGAGCTTTATATGGCGCAGTTGATGAGTCAACTATCTTGATTGTGCATATGCACAATGGAATGAAGGGATAAATTAAAAAAATTCATCTAGATTCACAACCCGATCCCCACTAGTAAACGCTTACAATTGGAGAAAGACATTTTGGGGGAGATCGAGGATGAGTGGAGATGTGACAGTAAGTACACTGGGAGCCGTGACGGCGCTTGTGATAGCGATTGTTCTTATTCTAAAAAAAGTATCACCTGCATATGGCATGCTGGCAGGTGCCTTCATAGGCGGCTTGGTAGGCGGTGTAGATATTGTTCAGACCGTCAACGTCATGATGGAAGGCGCTAAGGATATGATTCCGGCTGTCCTCAGAATTATGGCGGCAGGTGTACTAGCTGGCGTTTTGATTGAGTCGGGTGCAGCTTTAACTATCGCCGAGGCTATCGTGAAAAAGCTTGGAGAGGCGAGGGCGTTATTAGCACTCGCACTGGCAACCATGATTTTAACAACAGTGGGCGTTTTTGTAGATGTAGCTGTTATCACGGTAGCACCCATTGCACTTGCCATTGCCAAACGGGCAAAGCTGTCGAAAACGGGGATTCTACTTGCCATGATTGGAGGCGGGAAGGCAGGGAATATCATGTCACCGAATCCGAATGCCATTGCCGCTTCTGATGCTTTTGGTGTACCGCTTACTTCAATGATGGCTGCGGGTGTCATCCCGGCTGTGTTTGGATTGGCTGTTACATATGTGTTAGCCAAAAAGCTTGCAAAAAAAGGGACACCTGTTCTTGAAGAGGAAACTGCGCAAAGCAAAGTTCAAGTGCCAGCTTTTTTTCAAGCACTTGCGGGTCCGCTTGTCACCATTTTATTGTTGGCTTTAAGACCGCTTTTTCAAATCAATATAGACCCAATGATCGCCTTACCGATCGGAGGCATTGTAGGCGCTCTTTTCATGAAAAAAGGGAAGTTTCTCAATGATTATGCGATGTCGGGGCTTCATAAAATGTCGGGTGTAGCGATTATGTTATTAGGGACAGGCACACTAGCAGGAATTGTATCGAATTCTTCCTTAAAAGATGTGTTTATTCAAGCACTCGATGCATGGGGATTACCTCCGTATTTACTTGCACCAGCTTCAGGGATATTTATGTCAGCCGCCACCGCTTCGACAACAGCAGGAACGGCGGTAGCGAGTGGCGTATTTAGCGGTACATTAATTGGCCTTGGCGTATCTGCTCTTTCAGGAGCAGCCATGATTCATGCTGGGGCAACAGTGCTAGATCATATGCCGCACGGGAGCTTTTTCCATGCCACAGCAGGAAGTGTTCAAATGGACATCAAAGAGCGGTTGAAACTCATGCCATTTGAATCGTTAATTGGTTTGACATTAACCGTCGTATCGACCATTATATTCGGCGTTTTTCAGCTGTTTGGCTGATGACATTTGATAAGAAACGAGGGGCTTTAGGATGAAAATTGTGATTGCACCAGATTCATTTAAAGAAAGTTTATCTGCATATGAGACAGCATGTGCCATTGAACGAGGATTTCATGCGATTTTGCCAAACGCTGAATATATCAAACTTCCAATGGCAGATGGAGGAGAGGGAACTGTTCAATCGCTAGTTGATGCGACGGGCGGGCACATTGTCAATCAAGTGGTCACAGGCCCGCTTGGGGAGCCTGTTGATGCCTTTTTTGGCATGTTAGGGGACGGTCAGACTGCAGTCATAGAGATGGCCGCAGCCTCTGGGTTACACCTTGTTCCGCAAGAAAAACGCAATCCCTTATTCACGACATCGAGAGGAACAGGGGAATTAATGCTTGCGGCACTGGATCAAGGAGCGAAGCATGTCATCATTGGGCTTGGCGGAAGTGCAACAAATGATGGCGGCGTTGGGATGATGCAAGGATTAGGTGCGGCTTTTCTTGATAATGCAGGACAGGAGCTATCGCCAGGCGGTGGGGCCCTTCATCAATTAGCTTCTATTGATCTATCTGGACTTGACCCAAGACTGCAATCCGTTCGGCTGGAGGCAGCTTGTGATGTGGACAATCCTTTAACGGGTGAAAGAGGAGCATCTGCTGTATTTGGTCCTCAAAAGGGTGCTGATAAAGGAACGGTTCAAGTGTTAGATAAAAACTTAGCTCATTTTGCACAAGTAGCAGAAAAACAGTTCAATGTATTTTTTGAAGGTGTAGCAGGGGCAGGAGCGGCAGGAGGACTTGGTGCGAGTTTATTAGGCTTTTTACACGCCGATTTGCAAAGAGGAATTGATATTGTGCTGAAGGCAGTTCATTTTGATGATGTCATCAAGGAGGCAGACCTTGTCATTACTGGGGAAGGCCGGATTGACCAGCAGACCATTTATGGAAAAACGCCAATTGGTGTAGCCAAAGCAGCAAAGCAGTATAACCTGCCTGTGATTGGTATTGCGGGCTCCCTCTCAAAAGACAGTGCAGTTGTACATGAGCATGGAATTGATGCACTTTTTAGTATCGTTCCAGGTGTAACTTCTCTTTCTGAGGCGATGAGAGATGGGGCTCTTCATGTAGAGAGAACCGCTCGGAATATTGCGGCTGCTATATCAATTGGAAGAAATAAGTAAACGTTGAAAAATGTTTCCTTTTCTATCACAATCCTTTCTATAGAAATGTGGTAAAATTGTATGAAATAAAATAGAAAGTTGGAGGAAACACAAATGTCTAATCTACCGAATTGTCCTACATGCAGTTCAACGTATACTTATGAGGATGGCAGTCTGCTGGTTTGTCCTGAATGTGCGCATGAATGGTCGCTAGAACAAGAAGAAGCGGCAGAGGAGCAGCTTGTTGTCAAAGATGCAAATGGAAATCTGTTAAGTGACGGGGACACGGTCTCTGTCATTAAAGATTTAAAAGTAAAAGGTTCTTCTTCCGTTTTAAAAATAGGGACGAAGGTCAAAGGCATTCGTTTAGTGGAAGGCGATCATAACATTGATTGTAAAATTCCTAGCTTTGGCGCAATGAAGTTAAAATCAGAGTTTGTGAAAAAGGTATAATAACGAAAGGAGGCTGTCAGTAAGAGGCCTCTTTTTATTTCTTTATTTATAGGTGAAAGGAATAATCTTAAACAGAATTCCATACATATATACCTGTTGAAAAAGGTTCATTTTTTAAAAAAATCAAGCCTCTTTTCACATAAAAAATTGCTGTTTTCTTAACCCTACCTTAAAAAAGGCAGATGATTCGCTAAATTTTGCCTAATCCCCTTCACAACTTTTGGGCATTGCTGTACCATATGGAAGTGTTCTTCTATTTTTAACGGATCATGGTGTTTATCAGGAAATAGATGATAGATGATACTTAGACAAAGAAGGAGAGGTAACGTGACGAACGTTTTAGAACTGCATAATGTATCTAGGCATATTCACGGGAAAAAGATCGTTCAAGACTTGAGCTTTTCTGTCCAAGCGGGCGAAGTCTTTGGCTTCTTAGGACCAAACGGCGCAGGGAAAACAACAACCATTCGCATGATGGTCGGTCTTTCTCCAATTACATCTGGCGACATTCTGATTAATGGTCATAGTATTCAATCCTCATATCAGCATGCCATCCAAGATGTTGGTGCCATTATTGAAAACCCAGAAATGTATAATCACTTAACAGCCAGACAAAATCTTGTTCACTTTGCCAGAATGAATGGGAAAGTGGATGAAGGGCGAATTGATGAGCTGCTAGAGCTGGTCAGCTTACAGCACGTGAAACATAAGCGTGTCCGTACGTTTTCATTAGGAATGAAGCAGCGTTTAGGCATTGCGCAGGCTCTTATACATAGACCGAAACTGCTGATATTAGATGAGCCGACCAATGGACTTGATCCAGAGGGAATTCGCATGATACGAGATTACTTGAGAAGGCTGGCAAAGGAAGAAGGGCTGGCTGTTATTGTTTCAAGTCACCTCATGTCAGAAATGGAATTGATGTGTGATCGTTTTGCGATTATCCAAAAAGGAAAGCTGATTGCGATTGAGGATCAGCGTACAGAGACGAATCAAGACGAACTGGTCAATTATCGAATGAAGGTCGCATCTGGTGAGCTGGAAGAAGCGCAGAAGCTCATCGGTGTATTTGAGGAAGGCACGACTGTAAGAGAAGAGGAGCAGTATTTATTCCTCTCCTTGACAGAAGAGAAAATGCCGGAATTGATTCGTCATTTGAGTGACGCGTCCATTCATTTGTACGAAATCAAAATAGAAAAACAAACCTTAGAAGATAAGTTCTTAAGCTTAACAGGTAAAAAGGAGGCAGACGTATGATTCGCCTCATTCAAAACGAGTGGATGAAGATCAGTTATCGTGTTGGAACTTGGATTATGGTTGGACTTCTTGTTTTAGGTATGATTGCCACACTGATCTTTGCACTTAAAACAAATGACGAAGATCAATCATCCGGAGCTTGGAAAGACCAACTAGAAATGATGAATACTGAGAACAAGAAGGAACTCAAAGAAACAGAAAATGGTTTCTTTAAAAGAAGCCTTGAAAAAGAGATAGCTATTAATGATTATCGAATCAAGCATAACTTACCGCCAGCTAATCAGTTTAGTGACAGTGTATGGGATTATGTAAAAACAAACGCCAATTTACTTCAGCTTGTAGGTGTGTTTGTGATCATTATTGCTTCCACCATTGTCTCGGCTGAATACAAGCATGGTACAATTAAATTATTATTGATTCGCCCACCATCAAGGCTAAAGATCCTAATATCTAAATATATTACGGTGCAGCTGTATGCTCTTTTACTAGTTGTGGTACTGTTTCTCTTGTCATTTATATTGGGTGCCATTTTCTTCGGCCTCAACACTGATTATGTGAATTTGGTCTATCAAAATGGTGAAGTGATTGAACGTTCGCAGTTTGCAAATATGGTCTTTTATTATCTTGCTCATTGTGCAATGTTTGTCGTACTGGGAACACTTTCGTTCGCCATTTCTACAGTATTTAGAAGTGAAGCTATCTCCATCGCTATTAGTGTGTTAGCTTATATTGTGGGTGGATCAATTACAGGTATTTTAATGCTCTTCTTTGATTGGTCAAAATATTTGTTATTTGCAAACGATCCATCCCAATACTTTATGGAACAGGTTACTCTTATCGAAGGTATGTCTCTAGGATTCTCATTAACAGTCCTAGTGATCTATTGGGCTATTTTCTTGGCCATTGCCCTGATTGTCTTCCAAAAGCGAGAAGTGAAAACAGGTAGTTAATTTAACTTTTTAGGAGGTTTACACATGATTAAACGTAAAGGTGAAAAAATTATGGGGATTATTAGTATTATCCTCAATGCCATTGGTGTTGGGTTTGGAGCATTAATTCTCTCCTTAGGTCCATCATTTTATGATGAAATCAATGAAGTGTTACAAGAGGAAGGAGAAACATTGCCGATTGAAACGCTTCAGGCTTCGGTTAATTCATTTGGTACTCAGTTCATGGTTGTTTCCGCAATTGCAGCTGTGCTATCGATTGTCGGTGTGATTCTTTTGAAAACAGATCGCCGTGCCGTGCTTTCAGGTATTCTTTTCTTGGTGTCTGCTGTGACTCTTTTAATTGGAACAGTCGGTCTTGCATTTGCTCCAATGGTTCTATTGTTTATCATTGGATTGATGTCTCTTATTAGAAAGCCGAAAACAGACATTCACACGAGTGAATATCCTTCATAAATACAAAGAAAAAGACATGCGTCGTTGTACGCATGTCTTTCTTTTTTTAAATGATACCGATCAGCAACGCCACGAACAGAAGGATAATACTGAATCCCCACATCCAAAAGAAGGAGTAGCGGATATGTTTCCCCATATCGACCCCTGCAAGGCCTATCGCAAGCCAAACGGCTGGAGCGAGTGGACTGACAAAGGTTCCGATGATGTTACCAATCATCATGGCATACGCAGCGGAAGTGCCCGACACGCCAACCTCAGATGTAATCGATTCGACAATTGGAAGTAGAGCATAATAATAGGCGTCTGTGCTTGTCAGCATATCCAGCGGTACGCCAAACATCCCTACAATGATATGTAAAAATGGAAGCAGGAAAGCAGGTAGAATCTGAATGCTGTCCACAGCAATGGCTTTTAGCATGCCCGTTCCTTCGAGAATTCCTAAAAACGAACCTGCGGAGAAAATAACGGCAGCCATCATGAGTGCACTAGGTGCATGCGCCTTGATTCTCTCCATTTGTACATCCACTTTCGGATAGTTAATTAATAGTGCGAGAGAAAGACCAATCATAAACATATAACTAGCCGGAATCACGTTGAGCACAAGAAGGACAACTACGGCTATAAACAGAATGAAATTCACCCACATCAAGTGATAACGTTTTAAAGCGGCGTCACCTGTCTCGCTAATGGATTGAATAGCCCGGTCCCAATCTGCGCCTTCTAATTGAACAGCAGCGATTTCGTTTGCAGCGATTTTTACCCGAATGCGTTTTTCTTCCCTTTTCCCTAAAATAAATGCCATTCCTAATACGAGAACGACCCCAATGAGCTGAATGGGAATGAGCGGCACCCAAAGTTCAGATGGGTCCATATTAAGGACACTCGCTGCCCGTCCTGTGGGGCCAGCCCACGGCACCATATTCGTTAAGCCGGCACTTGTCCCGATCAATAACAGCAATAAGTACGGACTCATATGTAATTTTTTATAAAGTGGAAGCAGTGCAGGTACAGTTAATAAAAATGTAGTCGCCCCTGCTCCGTCTAAATGAGCGATGACTCCTATTAGAGCTGTTCCCATCGCAACCGTGACAACATTTCCCTTTGTCAGTTTAATGAGCGCTTTTATTACAGGTTCAAAGAACCCTGTATCTTGTAAAATACCAAAAAATAAAATGGCGAAGATGAACATGGTCGCCACTGGAAGTACTTTAATAATCCCTTCTTCAAAGAAGGATTGAATGTCATTAATCCCAAATCCTGCGATGAATGCCCCGATTAAAGGCACCATGACCATGGCAACAATTGGACTTGCTTTCCCCCAAATTAGCAATACAACAATCGTTAAAATAATCAATAATCCAACAAACGTTAACATAAGTCCCTCCCCCTACAATAAACCGTTTACATTTACTTGCTCTTTTTATGACAATGCAGTCCCACATCTGCATTGAAAAAAAGGGTATCAAAAATATGAGCATTAGGCAACCGCTTTCATACCTATACAATGGTAAAAAAGGATGGTGAATCCATTCACGGCGCGGTATCAAACATGTCAAAAAATTTAGATAAAATATAACGATTCAAGGGCATTTCTACAAGTGAATATATTTATATAGGTATTTAGAATCATTAAAATAAAAGAAGCGTCCAATGAATGAACGCTTCTTTCAAATTATTTTTTCAAGATGACGTACTCGTAAGGGTCAAGCTGAAGCTGGTCTGGCACCTGCTCTTCAGACAGCATATTTTCATAGCTTTCCGCTGAATCTAGTGATATGTTCTGCAGCTCTTCTGTAAAATTCATCATAAATACATAGTCTTGCGTGCCATCTGTTCGTTTTTGTACACTAACTCCCTCTGGAATCACAGATGATAGGACGGGCTGTATACCCATTCCTGCGATGAGATCCTCGTAAAACTCATCATAAAAAATCTGTTCATTTTCGGAAGCCATATAGTATGCTTTTCCATCTCCAAAAGGATGGACAGTAAGGGCTGGCTGTCCTTCATAGCAGCCATTCTCAAAATGCCCTAACACAGAAGCCGTTTCAGGATGAATGGATTCGCAATATTGCCCGACATGGTAGGTGCGTCCATTCCCTGTGGTTATTAACACATGTTCATCTGGCATCAATGTGTTGATTTCCTCAGCCCATATGCCAAGTACATGACGGAGAGGGCCGGGGAAACCACCGAGGAAACATAGGTCATTTTCGTCGACCATGCCGCTCCAATATGTCGCGATAAAAATACCGCCCTTTTTGACAAAGGCTTCGATTTTTTCTGCGACGCCTGGTTTGATCATGTAGAGCATTGGAGCAACCAGCACACGATAGGATGAGAAATCCTTTTCCATGCCGACAATGTCAACAGGGATGCCTTTTTTCCAAAAGCTTCGATAGTGAGTTTGACAAGCCTCTACATAGCGTTTGTTTGTATTATTTAAGCCTTGTGCATCATCAATGGCCCAGTGGTTTTCCCAATCGTATATGATGGCGACTTCTGGTTGTACGGACGTGCCCGCAATGGGCTGCAGCTGCTCCAATTGTTTCCCTAGATCAGCGACTTCTTGAAACACGCGCGTATGTTCATGCCCGGAATGATCGACTACGGCGCCATGGAATTTCTCGGAGGCACCTCGGCCTTGGCGCCACTGAAAGTAAAGCACGGAGTCTGATCCGTGGGCAATCGCCTGTATGGCAGAAAGGTGTGCCATTCCTTTGTGTTTGACCTTATTCACTTCATGCCAGTTCACAAGGCTCGGTGTACTCTCCATAACGAGAAATGGCTGACCGTCCTTTAATGAACGATATAAATCGTGAACGAAGGCGACGTTTGACGCTAATTCGGAGGTTGTTTCCCTGCCGCTATGCCATGCTGGATAGCTATCCCATGAAATCACGTCGACCTCTTTTGCAAATTGATGATAATCCAGCCCAAGGAATGGGCGCATATGCGGGTAGTCGCCCATAAAGTTGGTGGTCACTGGGATATGAGGCGTCAATTCCCGCAGCGGTTCAATTTCATTTTGATAAAAATTGATCGTTTGCGCTGTGACAAAGCGCTTCCAGTCTAGGTTCATCCCGTGAATCATGTGCTCCCCGTGCGGTGCAGGTGATTCGATTTGTGACCAGTCACTATACGTGTGGCTCCAAAAACCCGTCCACCATGCTTGATTCAAAGCTTCAAGGTCATGATTGTATTTGTCTTTCAAATAGTCCCGAAATGCTTCCTGGCAAAGATCACAATGACATTCGCCGCCGTACTCATTCGAAATGTGCCACATGATCAGTGCTGGATGATCCTTGTAGCGTTCAGCTAGCAGCCGGTTGAGTGTATTCGTTTTTTCTCGATAAACCGGTGAGGTGAAGCAATGATTATGGCGCAGTCCATGTAAATTACGCTGACGGTTCGCTTCGACGCGCAATACCTCTGGATATGCTTGTGACAGCCAAGCAGGTCTTGCCCCGCTTGGCGTTGCGAGAATGGCGTGAGCCCCCTGAGCTGCCAAGCGGTCCATGATGTCATCCAGCCATGCAAAATCATACTGCCCTTCTTTTGGCTCTAGCTTACTCCATGCGAAAATGTTGATGGAGAATGTTTGACAGTGTGCAAGCTTCATTAATCGAAAATCTTCGTCAATGATCTCCGGCATATGGAGCCATTGATCTGGGTTATAATCGCCACCATGCAAAAAGCCTTTCACATTTGGGTGAACGAGTGGGTAACGCTTTCCCATTTTGTCACGTCCTATCCTTTTAATTACGGTGTCATTTGTTTAAATACATCAAGAGAAGGCAGTGCTTTTCCGTTGAAATCAAACATCGCTTGATTTTCCCAAGCATTTCCGACTGTACCGGTTGTTTGGATATAAGCCAGCCCGTATTGACTAGACCACGGAGCGCCTTTCGCTGGAATCCAAAGCGGCTCCCAATAAAAGAACCCTTTTCCGCGATTGTTTTTTACTTTTGAAATTTTCTCTGATAGATCTCGTATAAAAGATGCCTGACCTTGAGGTGAAGCCGGGTAGCCGGCTGTTTTGACAGAGTCTTGATTAAATGAATTCTCTAGGTTGTCGCCATTTGCTGTCGTAAACCCATAGGCGGTTTCCACAACAATCACGTCTTTGTGATAGCGGGCACTAATATCATTCATATTAGACGTCAGACCATTAAATCCACCGTCCCAATACGGGTAATAAGATAGACCGATCGTATCGAATGAGACGCCTCGTTTTGTGATTTCATCAAACCACCAGCGGGACGCACCATTGTCCCCTCCGTGTGCAAGGTGAAGCATGATTTTGATGTTAGAATCGACAGAGCGGACAGCATTTGTGCCAGCCTTTAGCAAAGCGGCGAGCCGGTCAAATTCCCCGCCGCCTTCACCCCAGCTCTTTCCATTTGGCCACAGCATGCCTGAGTTCAGTTCATTCCCAACCTGAACCATGTTCGGAAGGGCATTTTGTGCTCTCATCGCTTTGAGTACATCCCCTGTGTAAGTGCCGACCGCTTTTTCTAAATCGCTTTGTGAAAGAGATGCCCAAGCTTTCGGTTTGAACTGTTTACCAGGATCAGTCCAGAAATCACTGTAGTGAAAATCAAGCAGCACTTTCATATTTTGTGCTTTTGCACGTTTCGATAGAGCGATGGCTGTGTTTAAATCATTTGTCCCGCCGTTATAGGCACGGCCTTGGTTGTCGTATGGATGGTTCCACAGTCTAATGCGCACATAGTTGACGCCTTTTTCCTTTAATAGCTTGAGCGGGTCCACCTGTTTTCCGTTCTGGTCGAAGTATCTGCCGCCGCTTCTCTCTACTTCTGCAAGCATAGAGATATCGGCTCCTTTGATGAAATCACCCTGCAGTCCATTGATCGGCTGAACAGAAATCGTATCGGCTTTTGCTTCAGGCAAAATACCTAACCCCATAAAAAAGAAAACGACAACCGTGACGAGCATCCACTTTTTCATCAAATCTCCCCTTATCCTTTTGTCCCGCCTTGTGTGAGGCCGGATACAAATTGTTTTTGTAAAACAAGAAACAATAAAGCGACTGGAATCGCAATGAGTAAAGCCCCGGCTGCAAAGGTCGTGTAGCTGGCCCCCATTTTGTCTGACACAAGATTGTACAGACCGATCGGGAGCGTATACATTTCGGGTGAGCGGACAATGACACTGGAGATGATGAAATCACCCAGTGGTCCTGTAAAAGAGTTGATGGCGACAACCGCCAAAATCGGCTTAGCAAGCGGCATAATAATTTGGATGAAAATCCGGAAATGCCCTGCGCCGTCCATTCTGGCTGATTCATCGAGATCCTTCGGAATCGCATCAAGATAGCCTTTCATTAAATACGTATTCATCGGAATTTGCCCGCCTGCATAAATCAAAATCAGTGCAAGGTGGCTGTTAATCAGTCCAAGCATTTGAGCCAAAACAAAAATCGCAATCAGCGCTGAAAATTGCGGAATCATTTGCAGCAGCAAAAAGAGCATCAGCCCATTTTTCCGTCCTTTGAAACGGAATCTGGAAAAGGCATAGCCTGTAAAACTGACAAGAATTAACGTTAAGAGCATAGTCGCAATACTGATCTTCATTGAATTCCAATACCATTTTGCATAAAGTGCTCCCTGACCGAAAAAGAGCTCGGTAAAGTGGCTGAACGTTGGATTCTTCGGAAACATACTTGTACTCATGAGGCTGTTTCCAGGATTAAAGGAAGCTCCGATTGTCCAAAGCAGTGGATATAGAATACAAATGGAGGCAATGAAAAGGATAAAATAAGTAATGCTCAGGCGAATGAGCTTGTTTTGTTTTGATCCCATATCACATCATGTCCTCCTCTTTGAATGAATTCGTTCTCTTAAACTGCCAGAGTGCAATGGCGATGACAAAGATTGAAAGTAAAATCGTGACAGCCGCAGCGAGCGCATATTGAGAAGACTGCATCGTAAGTTTATAAATCCAAGAAACCAAGATGTCCGTTCCTCCAGCGGTTGACCCCGCAACAGGCGGTCCCCCGCCATTAAATAAGTAGATAATATTAAAGTTGTTAAAGTTAAACGTATATTGTGTGATAAGGATGGGTGCAATGGAATAGAGAACAAGCGGTAACGTGATGGACCGGAATTTCTGAAAAAAATTGGCTCCATCGATGGTCGCAGCCTCATATAAATCCTCGGGAATCGCCTGCAAAACGCCTGTTGTCATAATGAAAACAAAAGGAAATCCAAGCCAAGTCTGCATCGCAATAAGGGCAATTTTGCTCCAAAATGGATCTGTCAGCCATGGTTTTGGATCAATCCCTATCGATGCAAAAAGTGTATTGTTAATGGCACCAAAGGTATCATTGAACAGTCCAGCAAACACCAAAATGGTCACAAAGCCCGGAACAGCCCAAGGGAGAATCAAAATGGTTCTAAAAAACCGTTTTCCCTTTAAATCCTTCTGATTGAGCAGAACCGCTAAAAAGATGCCGAGGGCACATTGAAGGGTCGACGCAGCCAAAGTCCATACGACGGTCCAGCCAAGTACATCAATGAAGGTGTCTCTCCAAATATCAATGGAAAAGATATTTTGAAAGTTCTTGATTCCTACCCAGTCGATCAGATTGGCAGGAGGCGAGTGGTATAAATCATAGTTCGTAAAGGCAAGCGCAAAGCTGAACATAATAGGAAAGACAACAGAAAATAGAAGTAAAAAGAAAGCAGGAGTGCTCATTAAGTAAGGGAAGCCTTGATCGATGAGCTGATGATATTGAGCACGGATGGAATGAAGCGGTACCCCTTGATCCCGTTTCTTTCCATTCATAAAAGCATCACGCATCATGAGTACATAAAAGCCGATACCAAAACCAGCTGTTAACAGCGCAATAATCCCTTTGGCTAAAAGAAAAACAGAGTTGTCACGAGGCAGCATCGTCCCCAGTGTGAACAGTCCCCAAAAGCCAATATTGAATAAATCATAAAATACAATCAAAAAAGAGACGCCAAACAGGAAAAAGAGTGCCCCTTTGCCGTATTGTTTGTTGTATATCTGCCCCATCCCGGGTATAAAGGAGAACATTAGCGCCCGTCTCCGGTGTGTCTTTGATTCCACTGTGTGTGTGCGGTCTAGTTCAAGGTTACCCGTCACGTCTAACACCTACTTCATATGAAATTAGATCAACTACGGGCAGTTTGATAGACTACCCGCATTTGATGGTTATTTGGAGTGATTTGCTTTAATTTGAGAGTCGATTTGATTGACCGCATCATCAAATGCCTTTTTCACATCTGTACGACCAGTTGCAATGAGACCTAATGCACTATCAATCGGCTTCCACACTTCTGCCATTTCAGGATTGTTCGGTGTCAGCGTGGCATATTTCGTTTGTTTTGAAACAGCATCCGCATTAGCGTTTTCCGTAATGATTGGATCTTTCATCAGTTTTTTCACTGGTGGAATTTCCTCTGTCAATTCAAAGCGCTTCTTCGAATTTTTTTCGTTCGTGATAAACTCAACAAATTTCTCAGCAAGTTCTTTATTTTTAGAATAAGAGGAGACGTTGTAGCTCTTTACACCTAAGAATGAGCTCATATGTTTTCCGTTAGGGAGTGTTGGCAGCTCGGCCACGCCATAGTCAATACCCGCCTCTTTATATGGACCAAATGACCATGGACCAGAAATGACAGCTGCCGCCTTTTTCTCTGTGAATAAGGAGTTGAGGACATTGATTCCTTGTTCACCAATGATGCCTTTCGGGAAAAGCCCTTCGCTAAAGAATTTTTGAATGTATTCTCCGCCTTGGATGGCGCCATCGTTGTTCAGACCAATATCATTGACATCATAAGAGCCGTCGCTTTTCTGCTTGAAAATATAGCCCCCTGATCCGCCTAACACACTTTGTGCATAGTAAATTTCATCCCATTTCGCAACAAAACCGTACTTTCCGTCTTTTGTCAGCTTTTTCGAAAGATCATACCAGCCATCAAGTGTCGTTGGTGCCTTTTTGACAAGATCTTTATTATAGAAAAGCACCGTCGTTTCAACGGATTTAGGAAGGCCATACAGCTTGCCGTTTACCGTTTGTGATTGAATCGATTCGTCTGTGAAGGAGTCAATCACTTTTTGATCTGGCTGGATTTCCTGTAATAGCCCCTCAGTGACAGCTGATCCAATTTGATCGTGAGGCATCGTGATGACGTCTGGACCTGTCCCGGCTGCACCATCTAGACGGAGAGCTTCAACTTGGTCGGCATATGCTTTTTCGACCACTTTGATTTTCACATCATTTTGTTTTTCGAATTCTTTTACAGCGTCTTGAATCCCATCAGACTTTTTGACATCCTCCCACACTAGCAAGGTCTTTGTACCTGTAGATGCCGGCTGTGTACCGCTTGAATTGTCATCTCCCGGTCCGCAAGCTGAAAGCAGAAGCACAGCAGTACCAACGACTGCTGATAATGTCGCCCATTTTCCCTTTTTCATTGGTAATCCCCTCTCGTTCTTTTTTCACAGATGATAAGAAAACGCTTACTTAATGTGAGAATATCAACTTAAGTAAAAAAAGTAAACACATTTTATTAAATTTATTAAGTAAAATTTTTTACTCATATAGAGAGAAAAGAAGCCCTCCACATTGGACGGGGCTTCTAGTTGTTTATATCGTACTTTTTCGAAAGACAGGTTCTGAGGCAATCAGCACAGTTTTCGGTAATGTTCTGCCGTCCACAAGTCTTTCTAACAGTAAATCGACAGCTGTTTCACAAAGTAAAGACGTGTGGATATGATACGTGGTGAGCGGTGGTGACACATATTGAGACACATGAATATCGTTGATACTAAAGACGCTCACGCGGTTCGGCAGAGAAAATCCGCGCTCGTTTAATGCTTGTAAGCAGCCGATGGCAAGAGGATCACTAGCGACACAAAAAGCGGTGGGCAGGTCATCACCAAGCTCATCAATTGCCTTCATCACCAGCGAATACCCTTCATCTACTGAGAAATGGTGACCGACATAGACCAATCGCTCATCAAGGACATTGTGAGCCATCATATATTCACGGAAAGTCGTTTCGCGAATATCTGGAATATGCACATTCGTATTCAGATCAAGGTCTGTGCCGCCAATGAATCCAATAGATGTGTGCTCTTTTTCAATAAAAGAATCGATGATCTTTTCAACAATTCGTTTCAGGTTTGGCTTTACAGAATCAAAACGGTCTTCATCCGGTGACGTATCAATAAAAACGATGTGATGGGTGATCGCATATAATTGGTCAAGCTCTGACGTTTTAAATCGGCCGATGGCGATGATCCCTTCTGTAGAAGGATCAATGGAATGAAGCCCATCAGATGGATTGTAAGCGGTGACATTTAAACTCCGAGTATTGGTCAGTTCCTCAATGCCCAGTCGAATGGATTTAAAATAAATATCTTCAAGCTCTTCCTTTTCGGTCATCCAATAGAGAAAGGCGATTTTTTTTAATGAATGTTTGAATGTTTTCTTTTGATAGGACAAAGCTTCTGCGGCGGCATATACTTTTTCGCGTGTTTGATCCGTGACAGATAGGTTGGGATCTTGGTTCAGTACGCGAGATACAGTCGCAATGGATAATCCAGCTTTTTCAGCAATGTCCTTTATTTTAGCTGCCAAATCAGCACCTCCTATAGAAAATATCTCCTCCTAGTATAGAGTCTTTAAAAAAATTAGTAAATATTTTTATTAAATTGTTTTCAGTAAGCGCTTCTTTACGCACTGGGAAGGAATTAGTAAGATATATATATGAAAGGTTTTGGATTAAGATTTCTGATAGGAGAGGGACCGATGTATTACGATGCACTGAAGACATTTGTGACAGTTGTGGAAGAGAAAAACTTTACAAAAGCAGCCCAAAAGCTGCGGATTTCTCAGCCGAGTGTCAGTCTTCATATTAAGAACTTGGAGCAGGAATTCCAGACCGTTCTGCTGAATCGTTCGCCAAAGCAATTAACGGTTACACCAACTGGGGATATGCTGTACCATCGATCAAAACAAATCATTCGTTTATATGAACAGGCGAAGCAGGATATTTATGAGCATCATCATCTGGCAAGAGGGAAGCTGACAATCGGGGCGAGTTTCACCATTGGAGAGTACGTGCTGCCGCAAATATTGGCAGAGTTTCATCAGCTCTATCCGCATGTTGATATTGAGGTGGTCATTGATAACACAGAGGCGATCGCCAGACATATCCGCTTATTCCATGTTGACATCGGTTTGATCGAAGGACAGACCAATGACAAAGAACTAACTGTCGAAACTTTTCTAGAAGACGAGCTCTATATCGTGGCGCCATTAGATCACCCCTTTGCTAAGAAAAAGGATGTCACGATTGATCAACTGCAGAACGAAACATGGATCACGAGAGAAGAGGGATCAGGTACCGGAGAATACTTACAGCACGTCCTGAAATCAAATGGACTGAAAGCACGGACCTTTGTGACATTTAGCAGCAATCAAGCGATTAAAGAAGCTGTGATCCACGGAATGGGGCTTTCCGTTTTATCTAAATATGTCCTCCAGCGAGGCAGCATTGGCGGTGAATTGGCTGTCATTTCTGTGAGAGGAATGGATTTCAAACGAAAATTCTCCTATGTCGAGTCACCAATGACAGGGGGAAATAAAAATAAAGAGTTGCTCGTTGAATTGTTAAGGAAAGAGAGAAAAGACGCTTCTCCTCAGTAGGAGAAACGTCTTTTTTTATAATCCTTTGATTTTGATTTCATCAACTGGAAGGAAGATTTCACCTGTATCTGTGTATTTCATGGTGACCTGATCGCCTTCTTTTAAATAAATGACGAGAGGTTCTTTTTCAGATGACATGGTGTAGCTTTTTCCATCGTCTAGCAGGAAGGTGACGGTTGTATAATCACCGGTCTTTTCTTTATAGACTCGTTTGACTTTTCCTGTAGCTTCTTTCTTTTCCTGCTTAGATGAACTGTTGACGGTGCCGCCGCCTTTTTGAAGAGCTGTCTTATAGGCTCTCAATGCTTCGTTTGGTGTTGAAGCGTACGCAGCGATTTCAGGATTGGCTGCAGAAACGATAAAGTAGTTTTGCAGGAATCCATTTGAATCGAGAACCGGTGTGAGCCAGCTGGCTTCTCCATAGAAATTATAGAGAATGGGCATGCGCCCTTTCCATTTCTTCTCGATGAATCGTTTTTCAATAATTTGCAGAGCGCCTTGAGAATCCATGTAGGACTCTTCAAGATTACCGGTATAATAAGTCGCTTTTCCTGTCCGGGCATTTGTCAGGGCATACCCAAGCATCGAATCAACGCCCTCTTTCGGACTTGTGAAATCTGTGAAGTAATACATATCTCCTTTTGAATCAAACACTGGACTTACATTGGCTTCTGTTCCTTCATCTGAAGGCAGCTTCACATCTGATTTTCCAAACATACTGTTCCAGAACCCGTGAATATAGTTTCCGAAATAACTGTTTTGCAGACTGACCGCTTCTGGTGAAACAGCGCCATCAATAAAAGCAGGTACTTGATCTAGAGCATATTTCTTCGTTGCACCTGTTTTGGCATCAACAACGACTACGCCTGAAGCTTTAAAGCCGTTTCGGGCAGAGATAAAATCGCCATACGTGCGAATGTAATAAGGCTTACCATCATCATTGATTTCCAGCTGGGTGTCGCCGTAGAAAATCAAATCAGGGTACTGAAGCCGGATATGCCGCTCAATTTCTTTGTTGAAATAAGAGGAAGGCGTATAAACCATCTCTGTTTTTACAAACTTTGGATTAGCAGATGAGTCGGTCGCACTTAATGTAAAGTAACCCGGCGTACTGCCCGAACGAATCCATTTAAAGAAGTCCGAGAATTCCACTGGGGCGATGTACACATACTCACCGTTGACCTTCTGGATTTGCAGGCTGCCAAGCTCATAGTAGCTTGTGTTCGGAACCTGTCCAAACGATTTCTTCATTTTGTTCCGAGCGAATTGAGGCGGTACACTTGCAGGTGTTTCCGTCTCATCAAACGCTTTGATTTCCACTTTTTGTTCCATTTTGGAGACATCAAATTTCTCATTCGCATTGAATAGAAAAGCTGTCGCCATATAAACACCGAGCAGTAATAGAATAAGAAACAGCACGCCTTTGATCTTACGCTCCAATCCAACTGACAAAAAGGCGCCTGCTGCTGTCACAACAAGTCCAATCAACCATAGGGATGAAGGGTTACGATCTAAATTGGTGATGTAATAGAAAACAAAAATACCGACCATGAACAGCAAAGCAAGGCCTGCAATCCACATAAGCGGAACCTGCTGTTCTGTTCCTTTCTTTCTAACGAACAATCTGAGCGGTGTGAGCAAAAGGGTCAAAATCAAACCAATCACAACCGAAAATAACAAAATATATCCCACAAACAGATCTCCTTTCAAATCAATCACTCTTTTAGTATATACGAGTGAGACGGGGAAAAGATTCATAAGAATCATACAGATAAGGTTTATAAAAAAATGAGTTTAAAAGACAATTATATATCGGAAGTTTAGGTGAAGTTTTCCTTGCGCTACATGATTAGATTATAGTGAATATTTTGTTATGTCATTCAAATATATCATTTTCCTTTTCTAATTATTTTTACTTTAATTGTATCGTTATTCTCACCGTCTGTAACATTCCATATTAATCGAGAGGCTTCTTCAAATGACAAAAGTGTACAAATTGGTTATAAAGAAGCCGATGCAGTATGGGGTCTTGTCATCCGTACTATTTTTGTAGACTAAAAAAGTTACAGTAAATAATAAAAAATTGTTATCGGAGTTAAAACAGATTGAAGGAGGGACTTGGAAAAAAGTATATAAAGATGGATATAAAGACGGAAAAAAGGTTTCCATACATTATTTTCAAAGTAAATCTGGTTTGGTGTATGATGTGAAAAGGTTGGAGTGTGAAATGATTTATGAATAAAATTGAACTCAAATATTCTTCACATGAAGATTTAGATAGGATTATTGTTATAAATATCATTGGTATAATCATATCGCTAAAAGAAGGTTTAATCACTATAGAAGAAGCGGAAAAGCTCATGTTCAGTCCACGAACAATCGATGTTTTAAAAAAGAAAGGGATAAATGAAGAACTGATAAATATACTTCATTTGGGAACAGAACTTGAAGATGTAGAAAGTTTAATACCACATGAATTAAGTGATAGTTTAGAAGAAATAAGGGTAAAATGCTTAAGATTTTTGGAAAGAAATATAGAAAATGAAGTTGAAAATAATGTGGTAGATTGTTGAGCTAAAAGTGTATATTATAAAATTTTGAGTAAATCTTTTTTGATTTATTGATCAAAACGATGAATTCATAAAAAGAGAAGTCTGTGCAAACAGGCTTCTTTTTTATAAGATGGGAACATGAGGAAATGTATGCGTTCACATCAATAAGGGAGGAGTGAAGTCATTTGGCTTCTGTTAGTTTAAGTAGTATTGAAAAAATACGAGCAGCAAGCAGGGGATTGCCGCCAAAGCTGAAAGGAATTGCAGAACATATTACGAGTGAGCCCCGCGACATCATCCATTTGTCTATTGTAGAACTTGCGAAAAAGACAGCGAGCTCAGAGGCAACGATTTTTCGTCTTTGTAAAAGGCTTGGATTTGAGGGCTTTCAAGATTTGAAGATTGCTATTGCCCAGGAAATAGACCAAACAAAGCCTAATTATGTAGATGAAGAAATGAGTCTTGATGATGATACAGCGATTTTTATGCAAAAGGTTTTTCAGGCGAATATATCCGCTTTAAAGGATAGCTTTCAATTGTTGAATCCAGAGGATGTAGAAAAGGCCATACAAATCATACATGAAGCGAAACGCTTAGAGTTTTATGGGAGTGGTGGGTCTGGACTCATTGCAACAGACGCTTTTCATAAATTTATGAGGACAGGCATCAACTGTATTGTTCACACCGATTCTCATTTCCAGGCGATGTCTGCCGGTCTTCTCGACCAGCACAGTACAGTGATCGGTATATCTCATTCTGGCCGTAATAAAGATTTACTCGATGCGATGAAAACAGCAAAGGAAAAAGGAGCGAAAACCATCGGTATTACAAGCTATCAGCGCTCTCCATTGAGCCAGCTTACCGATGTCACGTTGTATACTTCGACACAGGAAACGGCTTTTCGAACAGAAGCGATGTCTGCAAGACTTGCTCAGCTCACTGTCATTGACGTACTATACTTTGCACTTGCTCACTTAAGACAGCAGGAAACTTTAACCAATTTAAAACAAATGAGAGAAACCATTTCACAAAAAAGGGTGTAATGGTTTCAAAAATAAATTTTTCTATTAGTGAAAAAGGCCGTTGTGGTAACGATTTTGAGCTTTTAAGTGAAAATAATTTTCTTTTTAGTCGTTGAATGTCGAAAAAATTATTCCTATAATGGGATTTAACAGGTATATCAAAACAATAAAATATGATTTCAAATCAATGATTGGGCGTGATACAGATGAAGGGAAACCAGGCGGTAATTGGTTTGGATATTGGAACAACAAGTACAAAGGCGGTTCTGTTTGGACCACAGGGGAAAGTGATAGCAAAGCATTCGGTTCCTTATGATCTCATTCAGCCCCAGCCAGCATGGGTTGAACAGGACCCTGAACTTATATTAGAAGCCGTCATTGCAAGTGTAAGAGGTGCGTTGACGAAAGCAGCATTTGATGCAAAACATCTCATAGGCGTCGGGATTAGTACAGCGATGCATTCCTTGATTGTGATGAATAAGGATGGCAAGGCGTTAACGAACAGTATCATTTGGGCAGATAACAGAAGTGCAGAACAAGCGAAGCGAATCACTTCAGACATGGACGGCTTCCAAGTGTATAAAAGAACCGGCACGCCGATCCATCCAATGTCACCGCTTTCAAAAATACGTTGGATCAAGGAAATGACACCTGATCTCTTCAAGAAGGCAGCGAAATTTATTTCTATCAAAGAATATATTCTTTATCATTTCTTCGGTCAGTATGTCGTCGATTATTCAATCGCTTCAGCAACAGGTCTGTTCCATTTGGAAACGCTTCAATGGGATGAACAGGCGCTTCGTATTGCTGGAATTGAAGCCAGTCAACTGTCTGAACTTGTCCCAACGACGTATCAGCTGAGAGGACTTCAGCCTGAGATTGCACTGCGCATGGGCATTAAAGAAGATACACCATTTGTGATTGGTGCGAATGATGGCGTTCTAGCGAATTTAGGTGTTGGCGCGATTGGAAAAGGAGAGGTGGCTGTTACGATTGGGACAAGCGGTGCGGTCCGTACGGTTGTAGACAAACCAATCACAGATGAGCAATCAAGAACGTTCTGCTATGCGCTAACAGATAAACATTGGGTTGTGGGAGGACCGACCAATAATGGCGGGATCATGCTGAGATGGCTGAAGGATGAATTTGGATCTTCAGAGGTGGAGGTAGCAAAGCGCCTTGGTGTGGACCCTTACGATTTAATGATGGATATTGCAGAAAAGATTCCAGCAGGCTCAGAGGGACTGCTGTTTCTGCCATTTTTATCGGGTGAGCGTGCACCTTATTGGAATCCAAATGCGAGAGGCACCTTCTTTGGGATCGGTCTCCAGCATAAGCGGGAGCATTTTATTAGAGCTGTGTTAGAAGGCGTCATTATGAGTGTTTTCTCGATCGGTGTTGCTTTAAGAGATTTAACCGGTTCTGCAAAGGATGTCAGAGCTTCGGGCGGATTTGCACGATCTCCGCTGTGGCGGCAAATTTTAGCGGATACGATGGGCAGAGAAGTACTTGTTCCAGAAAGTTATGAAGCGTCAGCACTTGGGGCAGCTGTCCTTGCACTTTATAGTTTAGGTCAAATGGAAGAGATAGAAGAGGTTCAAGAGTGGATTCGAATCTCTGCTCGTCATGAACCTAATATGAAGAACAATGAAACTTACATAGAGCTGTTTTATTTATATGAGCGTCTCTACGACAAACTGAAGGATGAATTTGATGTCATTAGTGCGCTGCAATTAAAACAAAATCGTTAAACATCAGGGAAAAGGTGGGAGAACATGCTTTTATTCATCGTGATTGCGGCGATTGTCCTTTTACTCATTCTCATTACAGTCGCTAAGCTGAATCCATTTGTGAGTTTAATTATTACTTCGATGCTAGTGGGCTTTGCTGCTGGGATGGATTTGCAGGAAATCATTCAATCGATTAAAACGGGATTAGGCAATACGTTATCATTGCTGGCCATTGTTCTAGCGCTTGGTACAATGCTTGGGAAAATGATGGCTGAATCAGGGGGAGCAGAGCGGATAGCTCAAACTTTAATCGGCCGGTTTGGGACGAAAAATGTGCATTGGGCAATGATGTTTGTTGCCTTTATCGTGGGGATACCTGTCTTTTTCCAGGTCGGTTTCGTTCTTCTCATTCCTTTACTTTTTACAATTGCCATTGAAACAGGCATCTCGCTCGTGACAATTGGGCTCTCGTTAATTGCTGGCTTGTCTGTCGTGCATGGACTAGTGCCGCCTCATCCAGCGGCAATGGCAGCCGTTGGCATCTATCATGCCAACGTGGGGAAAACCATTTTCTTTTCTATAATTGTCGGATTGCCAACAGCGATTATTGCTGGACCGCTGTATGGTAAGTGGATTGGAAAACGGATACATAAACCAGTTCCGGAGATGCTGAGGAAGCAATTCACGGAACGAAATGAAGATCGAAGGCTCCCCGGCTTTGCGAATACGATGTTTACCATATTGGTGCCGGTGATTCTGATGCTTCTTGCCACATTGGCGGACATTATCTTACCAGAGGACAATATGTGGTTCCAGGTATTCAAGTACATCGGGGATCCAATTACAGCACTGCTGATTGCAACGGTGTATTCTTTCTTCAGTCTTGGCTTTATGCAAGGAATGAGCCGTGACCGAGTGCTTTCATTTAGCAACGAGTGCTTAGGACCCATCGCTTCCATTTTGCTTGTCATTGGAGCAGGCGGGGCTTTCAATAATGTGCTCATTGATTCGGGCGTTGGTGATTATATTGCAGATGTAGCCAAACACTCGCCGATTTCACCGATTTTGCTAAGCTGGCTAATTGCTGCGGTGATTCGTGTAGCAACAGGATCTGCGACGGTCTCTATGATGACGGCAGCAGGTATTGTAGCCCCAATTGCTGCAACTATGCCGGATGTAAGCAGTGAGCTGCTTGTGTTAGCAACAGGAGCGGGTTCGTTAATTTTATCTCACGTCAATGACTCTGGTTTTTGGCTGATCAAGGAGTATTTTGGTATGACCATTAAAGAGACGTTTTTGACATGGACGGCTATGGAGACGATCATTTCCGTTAGTGCCATTGCATTTATTATGATCATTAATATGTTTATATAGCGAACAACAGCCTGGTTCTTTGGAATTGGGCTGTTTTTGCTTGTTGTGATACCACTTTCTTCAGATTGGGGTAAAATAATGATATTGAGATGTGGGAGGCGGACACGATCGAACCATTAAAACATGTGTACCATGAATTATTTATTCAAGAATTAGCGGAGAAACTTACGCAGGCTTCAACTGTATTTGATGCTGAGCAATTCCAGCGGCTCGTGCTTCAAGAGGATTGGCAGCAGCTTGAGTTAAAAGGAAGGATGAGAAGAGTCACTGAATCGATGCATGCCTGTCTGCCTGAGGATTATAAGCAGGCAATTGAGGTACTGCGTCAGGCAGCCCCGCATTTTTCAGGGCTTAGTGCGCTCGTATTTCCAGACTATGTCGAGACATATGGCCTTGCACATTGGGATCTCTCGATCAAGGCGCTCGAATTCTTCACGCCTTTTTCCACTTCTGAATTTGCCGTTCGGCCATTTCTGATTCAAGATCAAGACAAAATGCTGCCGCAAATGCTCGTATGGTCTCAGGATCAAAATGAGCATATACGGAGGCTTGCTAGTGAAGGCTGCAGACCGCGTCTGCCATGGGGCTTATCTGTTCCTTCGCTTAAAAAAAATCCTTCGGTCACACTGCCGATTTTGGAAAATTTGAAGTCTGACTCGGCGCGGTATGTGCAAAAAAGTGTGGCGAACCATCTAAATGATATCTCAGCAATTCAGCCTGATCTGATGAAGCAGACAGTTCAAAACTGGTATGGAACTAACAAACATACGAACTGGATTGTCAAACATGCATCCCGTACTTTACTCAAAAAAGGAGATCCAGATATCATGGCTTTGTTTGGCTATGGAGACGATCCATCCGTTCAGGTAACGGATTTGAAGATAGTGCAAGACCCTATTCGGATCGGTGAGAAAATGACTTTTCATTTTACACTTCAGGCCGATAAGCCGCTAAAGCTGCGTGTAGAGTATGCCATAGACTACGTCAAAGCTCGGGGGACCCGCAATCAGAAGGTATTTAAAATTACAGAGTTTGAAAAAGGCTCAGCGTTACATAGAGAATTCGTCAGGTCACAGTCTTTTCAAAATATGACGACGAGAAAACATTATGAGGGAACCCATACTTTATCGATTATCATCAACGGTATCCCAAAAGCGTCGGTTGATTTTAAAGTGACAGAAGCCAGCAGCTCATGAAAAAAACCCGCCTCAATGGCGGGTTTTAGCGTTTAAGCCTTCTTTTTCATTAAGAATGAAGCAATGATGGCTGCGACTAAGAAACCGATGCTGATAATCGAGCTAGGCAAGTTTTCTGGTCTGAATAGAAACATCACAAAACTCACACTTAGTACAAGACCTGCAAATAAAGTCAAATACGGAAACAGCCACACCTTAAAATACGGCTCCTGTGGATATTTCGGGCGAAGTTTCAAATGTGCCATGCAAATGCTAATCCAAATGAGTGAAACAGCAAAACCAGGAATAGCCAGCATATAGCTGAAAATTTGCTCTGGATATAAGTAAGCAAAGAATGTTCCGATGAGAAGAAACAGAACGGTCACCCATAAACTCAAAATGGGTACGCCTCTTTTATTGACCTGTGCCAGCTTTTTCGGACCGCCATCTGATTTAGAGAGAGAATGCATCATTCTCGTCGTTCCATAAATGCCAGAATTGGCCGCAGATAAAACGGCTGTAATTAATACAAAATTAATGAAGTGAGAGGCGCCTTGCATACCGGCTGCTGAAAAGACTTGAACAAATGGGCTGTTATTTGGATCAATTTGATTCCAAGGAATGAGTCCGCAGATGATCAAAATCGGCAAAGTGTAAAATAAGATAATACGCCACATCATACTTTTAACAACACCAGGCAAGACCTTCTCGGCATCCTTTGTTTCTGTAATGGTCAGCCCGATCAATTCAGAGCCCCCGTAAGAGAAGATAACGACTAATAAAGATGCAAAGATCGCACCCCATCCGTTCGGGACGAAGTTTTGATAGTTGGTGAGTGCAGGTGTGCTTTGTTCGTTCGGAATGATCCCAAATAATAGGGCTGCACCAAGAATAATAAACACAATAATAACGAAAATCTTCATTCCAGCGAACCAAAACTCAATTTCACCAAAGTATTTTACATTATTTAAGTTAATTCCGATGACTAAGAGTGAGCAGAGTAAACATAGTGACCATAGCGGCACGTTCGGCATCCAGTATTGAAGCAAGCTGCCTGCCGCGATAATCTCAATGACACACACAGTGAGCCACATGAAACAGTAAACCCAGCCGACGACAAATGAAAAACGTTGACCAAGCGCAATCTGTATCAGGTCGCGAAGGTTATTTCCCGGATAGACAATCGCCATTTCAGCTAAGGCTGCCATCACGATGAGCAATAATAATCCGGCAAATACATAGGAAAAGATGACCCCTGGACCTGCTAAACCGATTGTATCGGCACTTCCTTTAAAAATTCCTGTACCAATGACCCCGCCCAATGCAATCATGCGAATGTGACGCGGTGATAAAAGCTTTTTTAATTCTTGTTGTTCCTGATTCGCGCTCATGACGTTCTCCTTTTTTAAAAATGCTTATGTTCCATTTTCTTTTTTCGGGACGTCAGTGTCAATATAAAAAAAGAGATTTTTCAGACAAAAAAGGCGGTTGTTTCTTTCAAATGAGCCGTTTTTTTCCATAAATCCTTTCCATCATCCATCACCAAAATCTGAAACTTCGTGAAAAAATGAACATTTGCCTTCATTATGACATAAACAATTTTCAGTTTTTGTCGATATATCTTTTGTAATACTAAAGTCCTAATAAAGAATTGTTTATAACTGTAAAATATTTCAAAAATGTATGAAGAAGTGAAAGGAGTTATGAAAGATGTTTATGAGAAAAGCGAATGATTCATCGTCGGGAACCCTTTTAAATGAAAGTAGTCAATTAGTAGAACGAATTGAGAAGGGAGACCTTTCAGCAAGAATAGATACTGCTGCATTCTCTTCAAGTCAAACGATTGAAGCAGTAGCCCAAATAAATGAAGCTTTGCACAAGATGCAGGAAGTAAATGAAGATATTCAAATGCGGATGAATTTAGTGACAAAAGCCATTCAAGTTGGTTTATGGGATATGATCGTTGTCGCTGGAGATCCGGTCAATCCAAAAAATGAGTTCACATGGACGGATGATTTCCGCAAAATGATCGGCTTTCAAAATGAGCACGATTTTCCAAATGTTTTAGACAGCTGGGCATCTCGAATCCATCCGGATGAACAAGAATATACCTTAAATGCATTCTCTTCGCATTTATTGGATCATTCGGGACGTACACCATATGATATCGAATATCGCTTGAAGTTGAAAAACGGAGATTATCGCTGGTTCAAAGCAACTGGCACGACCATTCGTGATCGAAATGGTGTCCCTCTTCGTGTAGCGGGAGCTCTTTTCGATATTCATGATCAGAAATTGAAAGAAGAAGAGCTGCAAGCATTCGTGACGAGATATGACTTGATCAACCGTGCGCTTGTGGAAGCTCCTTGGGACATGGTCGTAGAGGCCGGCGATCCAGTCAATCCGAATAACGAGTTCTGGTGGTCCCCGCAGTTCAGAAAAACGCTTGGTTTTACGGATGAAAAGGATTTCCCGAACGTGTTAAGCAGCTGGAGCGATCGCCTGCATCCTGAGGATCAAGAAAAGGCTCTCCAAGCTTTTGCAGATCATTTAAATGATCACTCTGGACGCACACCATTTGACATTGATTACAGATTGCAGAGCAAAAATGGCGAGTATCGCTGGTATCATGCAGGTGGTGAAACCATTCGTGATGAAAAAGGTGTTCCTCTTCGTGTGGCTGGAACCATTCGTGACATCACGTTAGAGAAGAACAAAGAGAAAACAGCGAATGAAATGGCTTCACAAGTAGAACAGCTTTCAAGTTCGATCAGCGAGATGGTATCAGGCATCAGCTCTGTGACAAACCAAGCGCAAGAGCTTGCTGTCGCACAAGAGCAGTCAACATCTGCTGCCAATCTAGCAAAAAATAGTGCAGATGAGACGAAAAATATTTCTGACTTGATCAAAGAAGTAGCGAACCAAACGAACCTGCTTGGTTTAAATGCTGCGATCGAGGCAGCGAGAGCTGGTGAGCAAGGAAGAGGATTCTCAGTCGTTGCAGATGAAGTGCGTAAGCTGGCGCTTCATAGTGCCAATGCAACGGAGAATATCGAATCTAGTTTAACGGAAATGAAAACGCAAATTGATGAAATTCTTGAAAATATTTCGAACATGACAGCTCTTACGCAAACACAGGCTGCTTTAACAGAGCAAGTAAATGCTTCAGTCGATGAAGTGAACCACATGTCTCAGCGCCTTGTGGCCTATTCAAAGAGTATTTAATCATCAAAAACCGCCCTCTCGCATAGAAGGCGGTTTTTTTGATTAAAATTGATCTGCTGGGAAAACAATACCTGCATCTTTTCTTGCAGCTTCAAGGACTTTCATTACGGAGAGACTTTCATCAAGCCATGCATAGCACTGTTCATAATTTTTTGTTTCAATGATGTGCTGAAAAGCTTCTGTTTCATAAAACAGACGGTTTGAATTTGTTTGTGCATTGAGTGAGGTCACCTGATCATTCACATGAAGTAACACTTCCTCGCAGCCATTCGCCCCATTTTTCACATGAATGAAGCCTTTTTCTCCTTGAATCAATGCAAAATTCATGCTGCTTGTATCCTTACTGCCGACACTTGTCGCAATGAAATCATTGTAGGTGAAAGTCAAAACACCAGATGTATCGATGCCATTTGGGTGACGGTTTGCCTGGTAGCGGACCTGTTCTGGTGATCCGAAGAGGTTCATGATGAAATGGACATTATAGATATTAATATCCATCAACGCTCCTCCGGAGAATTCAGGGTTAAAGACATTTGGCGTTTCGCCGGCTAGCAGCTGATTATATTTGCTTGAATATTGACTATAGTTGCATTGAACCAGTTTGATTTTACCTAATTGATGAAGATGCTTTTTAATCAAATGATAGTTTGGCATATGAACGGTCGTAATGGCTTCAAATAAGAGAAGCTGCTTTTCCTTTGCGAGTGCGATTAAGGCTTCCAGCTCTTTGACATTAGAGGTGAAAGGCTTTTCGCAAATCACATGTTTTCCGTGTTCCAATGCAGCTGCGGCATGCTCGCTATGTAAACGATTCGGTGATGCAATATAAACGGCTTCAATGTTCGGATCTTGTAGCATAGCCGTTAAGTCCGTATAAGTTGTTTTCACACCAAATTGGTCTGCGAGCTTCTTTGCCGTTGCTTCCTTTCTTGAATAGACGGCATGACAAGAAGCGCCTTCAAGCTGTTCAATCGCTTGCAAGAAGCTTTCCACAATCACACCTGTTCCAATGGTTGCAATGTTCATTCTACTCAAAACCCCTTCCACTCGTTTGATATCCAGTAAAGCTGTCTCTAGTATAACTGATGTTTGAATTACACGTGCATTTGAGGCCTGGGCGGAGAGGGGTGCCAGTGGCAAACACCGGCACATTTTTGGCAGCCCTTACAATTAGCTGATGTCCGCTAATGTTTGTTTTGTTAACAATTGAATGGCAGCCTTCCTCTTTTTTAACTCTTGAATGGAGTGTTGAATATCCTCAACTTTTTGTTCGAGCAGCTGTTCAGCTTCTGTTTTTGATTGTTTTTCAAATAGTGATTTGATAATTTCGCGAATTTCTTTGAGTGAGAAATCTAGCTTTCTTGCTTCTGTGATAAAGGAAAGCATGAGTACATATTTTTTATCATATAAACGATAGCCGTTATGTGCTCTCTTTGGTTCGGGGAGCACACCCTCATTTTCGTAAAAACGAATGGTTTCAATATGCACACCAGACAGTTTTGACAATTTACCTCTAGTAAACGTAATCATTCCCTGCACCTCCTTTCTTTGCTATCCATCATACAATTAGATTTGCTAGTTTCAAAATGTTCAGTCGTGAACATTTGTTTTCATTTTCCCATTGGAAAAGGGCACAAACTCTGTTTAAAGCAGGATGAATAGAATACGATATAATAGAGTAGGCAGATGACAATTTTGTTACAGGTGAGAACAAGTAGACAGCGTGATGAAAAAACGATAGGCTAAAATAGGTAAATAGTAATGATATAGCCTGTCATCATATAGATGATGGCTCAAAATAGTGACAGCACGTTTTTTGCTGAGAAAAGGGGACCAGTGAATGTATAAATTAGTTGCAATTGATATGGATGGTACGTTATTAAATGATCAACATATGGTGACAGCTGAGGTGTTTGAGGCCATTCAACAGGCGAAGGCAGAGGGAGTTAAGATTGTATTATGTACAGGACGACCTATTGGTGGAGTGAATCGCTATCTAGATGATCTTCAGCTCAATCAAGAAGGAGACTATGTGATTGCCTACAATGGGGCGCTTGTCCAAAACAGTCATACAAATGAAGTGGTGTCAGAACTGACATTATCCTATGATGATTTGACTTCTTTATATGAGCTGAGCCGTGAGCTCGTTACACCGATGCATTATTTCGATTCCGCTCATTTGTACACACCGAATCGTGATATTAGTGAATACACAGTACTTGAATCTTATTTAACAAAGCTGCCGCTTAAATATTTACCTGTTGAAGAGGCAGATCCTTCAATGAGACTTCCGAAGATGATGTATATTGATCAGCCAGAACGGTTGGAAAAGACGATACAAGCCATTCCATCTGAAGTAAAAGACAAGTACATGATGGTGAAAAGCACAGATTTCTTCCTTGAAATACTGCATCCTGAAGTCAGCAAAGGAAACGCCGTGAAGCTTCTAGCGAAAGAGCTGGGAATTGCTCGTGAAGAGGTCATGGCCATTGGTGACAATGGGAACGACGTATCGATGCTGGAATTTGCGGGCTGCGGCGTTGCCATGGGAAATGCCATTGATGATGTCAAAGCAGTAGCGGATGTTGTGACAAAATCCAATAATGAAGCCGGAGTAGCACATGTCCTGCATGAGTTAGTTTTAGGAAAATAAACAAAAAAGCGGTCTACCAGTGAGGTAGCCGCTTTTTTATATGTGAGAGAAAAAGTAAACAAGCATCCGTCTGCTGCTCAAATTTGTCTTTTGCAGCATCGCCTTCACATGATCATGGACGGTATGGGTTGAAATAAATAAGGTACTGGCGATTTCCTTTGTAGACTGTCCCTTTAATAAGCAGTCGAGGACGTTCATCTCTCTTTCTGTCAGCCGGTACGTTTTTGCCGCATAAGGAAGAATATCATTTGTTTGGGCTCTCTTGATGTGAATCATGACAGCCTCTTCCTGCCCGGCTGCCTGCGCTAATCGAAATGCTTGAAGAGAGAGGAACAGCCCCGTAGGCATTCTCGTCATGCTTGCCGCTGTTTGGTCGATACCTCCGTATAAAAGTTTAGCCCCTAATGCTCTGAACGGGCGCGGCATGGTCGCCTTGTCATGGATTTGTTCAAAGGCTTGAAATGTATGAAGCCAATGAAGCCCTGTCTCATTTCCATAAAGAAGATTGTAATCGTGTGAGAGAATGAGGAAACCTTGCTGCTTCGCTGCGTCATCCTCTTCAGTATCTCTTTTCTTGAAAAGTTCATCTCTTAGCTTGGCTGCGAGTCTGGGCGTTTGTTCGATGACCGCTCGGATATCTTGTTCTTGAAAAGGTTCCTTGTCCTTTAGACGATATAGGCTGGCAATACCCCAGCATTCTCCTTGAATCACAAGGGCTGCCCGCAATTCATCAGACCATCCTTTAGGCAACAAAATGTCTCTGTAGCGATCACTGTTGAGATATTCCCCGCTTTGGACTAAGCTCGCAGCATGAATAGGGCCTTTGGCTAGATACTCATGTAGATGCACGTCCTTTTTTAAGAATTCATTTTGAAACAGCTGGTCATGAATTTCTTCAATCGGTTCATCTGTGAAGGAACCCGTCGAGAGGAGAGTGGCTGGATCAATGGTCGTGATACAGGCGGCATCAAAATCAAGGACGGCAGCAAGCTCGTCCCGAATGTGTTGTCTCAGCTGCTGAAAATGAGTGGCTGGATTGGTCACATGATCTCCTCCTCAAAAATCCCCACTTTTAGGGATCGTGTTTTTTGATGTCTCTTTTTACAATAAAGATGTCATACCGTTAGTGTACAGGAAACGATGTAAAGCGGAAAGGAACTGGAGGAGAAGGACATGAAAGGAAACCAGCATTGGCACGATCCCGTAGCTGAATCATACGCAGCCACGATTGCTCATAAAGTACCCGGCTATCAGCTATTGCATGAGTTGACAATAGACGTATTAGAAACTGAAGTAAAGGGAGCGGCTTCTCGCATTTTGACTGTTGGAGCGGGCGGGGGCGAAGAGATCATCAACATGCTTCAAAGAAAAGAAGACTGGCTCATCACAGGAATCGATCCGTCACCTTCTATGCTGGATATGGCGAAACAGCGAGTTGGACAGCTTCAGATGGAGGCGCGTGTTACATGGCATGAGACCGTATTAGATAAGGTTTCTGCTGAACCTGTTTACGATGCAGCGATGAGTTTGCTTGTGATTCATTTTATAGAAAAGCGCCAGCCCTTTTTAGAGGAGATTGCCCGCAGGCTTCAACCAGATGCACCGCTTGTGTTGGCATTTATACAGGGAGAGATGAAGTCCCATACATTTCAACAGGAGCTTTTCATGCTTTCTCTTTTCATGCAGCGGCAGGGTCTAGAAAAAGAAGTGTTTACATCCTTTAAAAACAGGCTGGGACACGCGACACACCCTGTTCCTGAGGAAGAGATAAGAGAGCATTTAATCAAAGCGGGATTTGAAGACATCAGACCTTATTTTCAGGCAGGAATGATCAAAGGGCTTGTTTGCAAGCGAGGTCGAAGAGAGGCGGATGAGAAATGAGATCACAGGTGATGGTGATTGGCGGCTATGGACATGTTGGACAGCAAATATGTCTACAGTTAAGCGAAGTGTATCCGGGACAAATTGTTGCGGCAGGCAGAAGCTATGAGAAGGCAGAGAAATTTTCACGCCAGTCAAAAGGGAAAGTTCGTCCTTATCAACTAGATGTCAGTGAGCCGCTATATTCGGACTGGATGGATAAAACAAAGCTGGTGATCATGTGTCTTGATCAAGAAGATCCGTCATTTGCTGAAGCAGTTCTGCGGTCAGGCATTGATTATATAGATATCTCCGCAAAGGGAACGTACATGGAACAGGTGGCAAAGCTGGATCAGCGGCACATCGGTGCAACGGCTTTGCTCAGTGTCGGGCTTGCGCCTGGCCTTACGAATTTATTGGCAGCGAAAGCAGCATCTATGCTCTCATCAGTGAATCAAATAGATATAGGGATTATGCTTGGGTTGGGTGATCAGCATGGAAAAGCCGCTATTGAGTGGACGCTTGATCATGTCCATACTGACTATGTGCTTACTAAGCATCATCAGCGTAAAAGAGTCAAAAGCTTTACTGGAGGTAAACGGATAGACTTTGGTGGAAGTCTTGGAAAGCGGCATGCCTATCAGTTCCCCTTCTCAGATCAGCAGACATTGCCTTCAACGCTTCACGTGCCTTCTGTGACGACAAGGCTTTGTTTTGATTCCCGCGCGGCGACGCGTGCATTTGCCTTCACAAGGAGTCTCGGAATGACGTCCCTTCTCACTGTGCCGAAAATCAAGAAACGAGCCATTTCCATGATTCAATCTGCTCAAATGGGAACAGATCAATATGCAGTGAAAGTGGAGGCTACAGGAATGGATGGGAACAAGATTCATCAAGCAGCGCTTGGAATAAAAGGACGCGATGAGTCTCAAGCAACAGCTCAAGTCGCCTCTGCTGCGGCATTGCATTTATTGAGCAGGCGGTTTCAGACAGGTGTTTTTCATATCGAAGAAGTATTTTCTCTAGCGTATGAGAACGGTGATTTTGCTTTGGTGGATCAAACAACGAAGGAAAAGCGGGTGTTAGCGGTTAGAGCCAGCCTTTTGACGGTATAAAAGAAGACTAGCAGGATGCTAGTCTTTTTATGATGAAGATGACACATCTCCTTTTTTCTTGATGCTCGCTGTAATGAGCTGTGTCAATGTGTCAGAGCCTTTTGTTGAAAGGTGAACACCATCCGGCTGAAAATAAGAGGGCTGTCCGGTAGCGGCTGAATGCCAATCGACCAGGGCCACATTGGAATATTGATCGGCCACTCGCTGAATGACTGCATTCACATCATTTTCCCAAGACCTTGGGACTCTCGTGTTCACAAGGAAAATGTGCGCCTTTGAAAATTGCTGAATGAATGCTGTCAATGTGCCCTCAGTAAAATAGCCATTCGTGCCAAGCTCAATAATAACAGCGGCATCAGATTGATTAAATGAAGCATATTGAGGAGCGATGCTGACGGCTTCGTTCATTTGTCTGCCAACCTTTGCATCGATGGTGATTTGTGCATATGCTTTTTCAAGATTCGGCGCAATGTCCAGCATGACGGAATCACCAATAGCAAGAATTTGGTGAAACTGTTTCTGATCTGCTGCTTTCTTCTCGTGTTTTTCTTTCTTTTTCTTAGCTTTTGGTTCCGCAGAGTCTCCTGCTTTTTTCGGTGCCGTCTTAATTTGTGTCACTTCCTTGGCATGTGGGGACGTATGGGACGAACTGGACATGCCAATGGTAAATAAGATCAAAAGAGCTGCTGCGATTCCAAGGAACACTTTATGAGACGTAGACCATTGTTTGAATCCCTTTTTCCAAATAGACCAAGAGGCAAAATATTGTCTGAAGCCAAGCCGGCGAATCGGCTGTTCGATGAAGCGGTAAGAGGCCTCTGCAATGAGTAAAATGGCCATGATCTGCAATGCGACACGCCCCATAGAAGGCTGTCCAATTTCAATGACAGGGGTGGTCAGCACGATGATGGGATAATGCCACAGATAAATACCATAAGAACGCTTTCCGAGCCAGACGAGCGGCTGATAGGAGAGCCATTTTCCCAAAAGACTTGCAGGGTGGCAGATGCACGCAATTAAAATCGCTGCATTTAGACAGAATAAAAGCATGCCTCCCTGATAGAGAAAGCCGTCAAATTCGTCCACTGCATAAACACACAAAAGAAAAACCGCAAACGAACCAAAACCAGCGATATGTAAAATACGTCTGCCAACAGGAAGTAACTTTTTGCTGGACAGTCTTTGCATGGGCCATACAAATGCCAGGCTGCACCCAATCAGGAGCGCAAATGCACGAGTATCTGTTCCGTAATAAACTCTGCTTGGATCCGTATCTGGTGAATAAAGAATCGCCATCCATAAGGCGGAGACAAGTGCAAGGCCAAAGGTGATCATTGGCAGATGGGATCTATTTTTCACCCATTTTAGCCCTGCAATCAATAGAATCGGCCAAATGATATAAAATTGCTCTTCTATCGCCAAAGACCACAAATTTTTCAGTGGAGATACAGCGTTGAAGCTATCAAAATAAGACAGCTGATGGAAGATGTACCACCAGTTACTGACATAAAAAAAGGACGATAAGGCATCGCCACGAATGGACAATAGTGCATTCGAACCCGCAATCGCACACCAGCTGACGGTTAAAAAAATCATCACGTAAGCAGCTGGAAGAAGCCTTCTGATCCGGCCCATCCAAAATGGTAAAAGCTCTTGATAGCCCAGATCCTGCTTATGTAACAAGATCGTCGTAATCAAGTATCCAGAAATCACAAAAAACAAATCAACGCCAAGAAACCCGCCGCTTGCAGGTCCGATATGTAAGTGATAAGCAATGACTGCCAATACAGCAACAGCCCTCAGCCCATCTAATCCTAATATATAACGTAAACGATT
Source organism: Bacillus sp. YBWC18 (assembly GCF_002998775.1). NCBI lineage: Bacteria > Bacillati > Bacillota > Bacilli > Caryophanales > Bacillaceae > Bacillus > Bacillus sp. YBWC18. The sequence goes on from NZ_PVRI01000003.1 coordinate 166,955, forward strand.
TTCCTTGCTGTTCATGAAAATGAATCCCCCATTTATGTCAAAACGCTTCTTTTTTGTTGTCATTCCAAAAGAACAACGATTCTTTTATTTTATATAAGATTAGACGGATCAGCATCACATTTTGTTGGCGAATTTCTGTCTTTTTTTAAAATTTTTATATAAAGAAAGAATTGATGGCCTGGAAGGCTGCCTTATTTTTATACTCAAAACCAAAATCCCTGTCATAATAAAAGAAGAAGGAAAGGGGATGTGTGGAATGAGAACGATTGAAAATGATCAGTTATTGATTCAGGTCAATGAGAGAGGTGCTGAGGTCAGAGAGGTGCTTCACAAGGAAAGTGGACGTCACTATATGTGGTCTGGCGATCCTGCTTATTGGGGCAGGGTGTCGCCAGTCTTATTTCCAATTGTCGGACGATTAAAGAATGACCAATACAAGATAGGTGATCAAACCTATGAGCTTGCGCAGCATGGATTCTTGCGGGATGTTGATTTTGATTTATATGAAGAAACGAAACATACGGTGACCTTTCAATATGAATCAAAAGGCCGCCACATCGAGCAGTATCCTTATGAATTTACCGCCCGTATTCGATACGAGCTGTCGGAAAATGGTCTGACGATTTCCTGGGAAATTGATCATGACGGAGATGACACGATGTATTTCTCCATTGGAGGGCACCCCGCATTTCATGTCCCGCTTGTTGAAGGTGAGCGCACAGCAGATTACTACCTGACATTGACCCCTTCCACTGAGTATCTTCCTGTCCAATATGAACTAAAAAATTCACTTGTCAGGGAGAAAGAAAAAGGCATTCAACTTGAACCGATTCAGCTTCGACCAGAGCTTTTTCAGCATGATGCGATGATCTATAGTCATATCAATCGAGTGTCATTGATTTCTCAGGCAGGTCACGGGGTTGAGGTTGATCTCACTGGTTTTCCGTTTGTTGGTATTTGGTCACCTTATAATAAAGAAAAAGGCACAATGGCTCCATTTGTATGTATTGAGCCTTGGTACGGTATTGCCGATGTTGAAGGGGCGAATGGGCAGTACAAGGAAAAGTTCGGTATTCAAACTTTAGAGAAGAATGAAACCTTCCAAGCCGCCTATACGATTTTCTTCAAATGAACATTTGTGCATGATAAGATGAACATTTTGTTATGATAGAAGAAAAAAGGAGGCGTACGAATGGATCGGGAGAAACAACAACTGAGTATTGAAGCGGCAAGGCTTTATTATTTATCGGATTACAGCCAGCAGGAAATTGCCAAACAACTCGACCTGTCGAGACCAACTGTGTCTCGGCTGCTTCAATATGCGAAGGAGAAGGGGTACGTCCAGATAACGGTAATGGACCCATTTGAAGACTTAAATGAGCTATCTTCATTGCTCAAGGAAAAATATGACCTGCTCGAAGCTCATGTGGTGTTTTCGCCCAAAGATGATTATCCAACGATTACCGAATACTTGAGCCAATTTGGTGCCGAGTACTTGCAAGACACAGTGAAAGACGGTGATATCGTTGGTGTGAGCTGGGGAACCACCATGTATCAAATTGCCCAAAAGATGCAACCTAAACAGGTCAAAGGTGTGGAGGTTGTCCAGCTGAAGGGTGGGATCAGCCACTCCCATGTGAATACATATTCTGCGGAAACCATCCAGCTGTTTGCTGAGGCCTTTCAAACAGCACCGCGCTATTTGCCGCTTCCTGTCGTATTTGACAGTGCTGCCGTCAAGGAGATGGTTGAGCAGGACAGACATATTCAGCGCATCATTGAAATGGGGAAACAGGCGAATATTGCTGTGTTTACTGTTGGAACGGTAAGAGATGAAGCACTTTTGTTTAGACTTGGTTATTTCCGTGAAGAAGAAAAAGCGCTGCTCAAAGCATCCAGCGTCGGAGACATCTGTTCGCGCTTTTATGATCAGGAAGGGCGCATTTGCAGTGAAGCGATTAACAACCGCACTATTGGTGTGGAGCTTGATGATTTAAGGACAAAAGAACGCTCCATTCTTGTCGCTGGCGGACATCGCAAGGTTGCATCTATCCACGGGGCACTAAGAGGAAAATATGCGAACGTATTGATTATTGATCAGCATACAGCAAAGGCTCTTTTAAATGTCACAAAATAGATGAACAAAATTTCATAACTATGTTTACAAATGTTCATCGGTCATATATGATGAAAGTATCATAATTAAAAGGAAGTGTAAGCATGACGATAGCAAAGCTCATTGATCATACAGCACTAAAACCAGATACATCTAGAGCTGCCATTATGCAGTTACTTGAAGAAGCAAAAACTCATCAATTTGCATCCGTTTGTGTGAATCCAACTTGGGTATCTCTTGCAGCGAAGGAACTAGCAGGAACAGGCGTTGATGTATGTACAGTCATCGGTTTCCCGTTAGGTGCAAACACAACAGCAGTGAAAGCATTCGAAACAAATGATGCAATTGAAAACGGTGCAACTGAAGTGGACATGGTTATCAATATTGCGGCATTGAAAGACGGCGAATATGATGTGGTTGAGCAAGATATTCGTGCAGTTGTAGACGCGGCAAAAGGCAAAGCCTTAGTGAAAGTCATCATTGAAACTTGTTTATTAACAGATGAAGAGAAAGTCAAAGCTTGTGAGCTTTCAGTAAAAGCTGGCGCTGATTTTGTGAAAACATCGACTGGATTTAGTACAGGCGGTGCAACAGCTGAGGATATCGCATTAATGCGTAAAACAGTTGGACCTGACATTGGTGTGAAAGCATCAGGCGGCGTGAGAACAAAAGAGGACGTTGAAGCGATGACAGCTGCAGGCGCTACCCGCATTGGTGCGAGTGCAGGCGTTTCTATTATCAAAGGGGACCAATCAGCTCCTTCGAAAGACTATTAATTCATACGATCCTATGGTAGGATAACATTCGTGACTCATAAATGATGAAAAAGTCATATGCGGAAGGATCTCACTTCTGGGAATTTCTTCCGCTCTTTGTTTGCGAAATATGGTTTGTTCCATACAAGCGCATTAATGTAAACGAATTCATTCGAGGAGGAAAAACATGAAATACGTGATTGGTATCATCGGTTTGCTGGTGATTCTCGCCATTGCATGGCTGGCTAGTAACGGGAAAAAACGAGTAAAATTCCGTCCAGTAATTGTCATGATTGTACTGCAATTTATTTTAGGTTATATTCTGCTCAATACAGGTGTTGGGAACTTCCTAGTCGGAGGCTTTGCAAAAGGATTCCAAATGCTTCTAGGCTATGCCGGTGAAGGAATAAACTTCGTATTTGGCGGGTTAATGAATGATAATGCGTCAACTTTCTTCATCAACGTCTTACTGCCGATCGTTTTTATTTCGGCATTGATCGGTATCTTGCAGCATTGGCGTATCCTTCCGCTTATCGTACGCGGAATCGGTTATTTGCTTAGCAAAGTAAACGGTATGGGGAAACTAGAATCTTACAACGCAGTAGCGTCTGCGATTTTAGGACAATCAGAAGTGTTTATTTCTATTAAAAAGCAGCTTGGATTGTTACCTCAGCAGCGTCTTTATACATTATGTGCATCTGCGATGTCGACAGTATCGATGTCTATTGTCGGTGCGTACATGCAAATGATTAAACCAGAGTACGTGGTCACAGCACTTGTGCTGAACCTATTTGGTGGATTTATTATCGCGTCTATTATCAATCCATATGAAGTGGCTAAGGACGAAGACATGCTCGAAGTCGTTGAAGAAGAAAAGCAATCCTTCTTTGAAATGCTTGGCGAATATATTATGGATGGTTTCAAAGTAGCGATTGTTGTCGCTGCGATGTTGATTGGATTCGTTGCATTAATTGCGATGATTAATGGAATCTTTACAGCTGTCATCGGTGTTTCTTTCCAAGATGTACTTGGATATGTCTTTGCCCCATTTGCTTTCCTTGTCGGTGTTCCTTGGAGTGAGGCGGTACAGGCAGGAAGTATTATGGCAACGAAAATGGTATCCAACGAATTTGTGGCGATGCTGGCTCTAACTGGAGATGGCTTGCATTTCACAGCTCGTACAGAAGCAATCATTTCTGTATTCCTTGTGTCATTTGCGAACTTCTCATCTATCGGTATCATTGCTGGAGCAGTCAAAGGCTTAAACGAAAAACAAGGGAACGTTGTCGCACGCTTTGGATTAAAGCTGTTATTCGGTGCAACACTTGTCAGCTTCTTAACAGCAGGCGTTGTCGGTTTGATTTACTAATTTAAAAAAAGGAATGGTGAAAACAATGAGAATGGTAGATATCATTGCGAAAAAACGTGACGGAAAAGAATTATCTTCAGAGGAAATTTCTTTCTTTGTCAAAGAATATACGGACGGAACAATTCCTGACTACCAAGCAAGTGCCTTGGCTATGGCAATTTTCTTCCAAGATATGACGGATCAAGAACGTGCAGACTTAACGCTCGCTATGGCGAACTCAGGAGACACGATTGACCTGTCTGCCATTGAGGGCATTAAAGTAGACAAGCACTCAACAGGCGGTGTAGGCGATACAACAACGCTTGTACTTGCTCCTCTGGTGGCTGCACTTGATGTACCTGTTGCGAAAATGTCTGGGCGCGGCCTTGGACATACAGGCGGTACAGTGGACAAGCTTGAAGCGGTAAAAGGCTTCCACGTAGAAATTACAAAAGACGAATTCATCGAGCTCGTGAACCGTCATAAAGTAGCGGTCATTGGGCAATCAGGCAACCTGACACCAGCGGATAAAAAGCTTTATGCCCTTCGTGATGTGACAGGTACCGTTAACTCGATCCCGCTCATTGCAAGCTCTATTATGAGTAAGAAGATTGCTGCTGGTGCAGATGCAATCGTACTAGATGTGAAAACAGGGGCAGGTGCTTTCATGAAAACCCCTGAAGACTCTGAGAAACTTGCAAAAGCAATGGTTCGCATCGGAAACAACGTAGGCAGACAAACGATGGCTGTCATCTCTGATATGTCTCAGCCGCTAGGATTAGCGATTGGAAATTCCCTTGAGGTGAAAGAAGCGATTGATACACTCCGAGGCGAAGGTCCTGAAGACTTAAACGAGCTTGTGCTCACATTAGGAAGTCAAATGGTTGTTCTTGCGAAAAAAGCAGAGACACTTGATGAAGCTAGAGAAAAGCTAATTGAAGTCATGAAAAACGGCAAAGCACTTGAGAAATTCAAGGAATTCTTAGAAAATCAAGGTGGAGACGGCTCGATTGTAGACCAGCCGGAAAAACTGCCGCAAGCCCCTTACCAAATCGACGTTCCTGCAAAGGAATCAGGTGTGGTTGCTGAAATCGTCGCAGACGAAATCGGTGTTGCAGCGATGATTCTTGGAGCAGGACGTGCAACAAAAGAGGACGAGATCGACCTATCTGTCGGTATCATGCTGAACAAAAAAGTCGGCGATCGTGTTGAAAAAGGAGATTCACTCGTGACACTTCATGCAAATCGTGAAGATGTTGCGAATGTCATGGAAAAAATTTATAACAACATCCGCATCGCAGATCATGCTGATGCACCAACTCTCATTCACACTGTGATCACAGAATAAAGGAAAAAGGACAAAAGTGCTTCGTCGCTTTTGTCCTTTTTTTGTTCATTTCTTTTTCTATTGAGATAAAAAATTTCACTTTATGAAACAAACCTCTTGCAATCATCAAATAATGGGTGTATATTAGTTGACGAGTCAATGATTGATATATCAACTAATTGATCTGAATAGAAAAGAGGGGATGGCATTGACTGCATTTTGCTCTGAAAAAGCAGAGGTATTATACCGTTTGCAGTGCGTGAACCGTATGATGGGTGTGAAGTTCGAAGCATGCACGGGCATCAGCCAATCAAGACTAGAGTTGCTATCACTGTTATTCCAAGCCGACGAAATCAGCCAGTCAGATTTGCAGAAAAAAGTGAATATTGACAGTGCGGCTGTGACGCGTCACTTAAAACAGTTAGAAACAAAAGGAATGGTTACGCGCAGAAGAAAGCCAGAAGATAATCGAGTCACACTTGTTCGTCTGACAGAAGAAGGCAGAACGAGAATCGAAGCTTCTAAAAAAGAAAAAGAACGATTTATCTCAGAAATGCTTGAAAACGTAAGTGACGAAGAACGAAAGCTTCTCACTGATGTGCTCATGCGAATACAACAAAACATCGAAAAGATTCAAACAACCTAAAGGAGTGTTTCAACATGGCTACAACATTAAAAACAAACGATTTTATGGAAATTATGAAAGGGCGCCGCTCCATTCGTAACTATGACCCAGCTGTGAAAATCAGCAAAGAAGAAATGGCAGAGATTTTAGAAGAAGCAACAACGGCACCATCATCAGTGAATGCACAGCCTTGGCGCTTTATGGTCATTGACAGCCCAGAAGGAAAAGAAAAGCTTGCACCACTTGCAAAATTCAACCAAACTCAAGTGTCAACATCAGCAGCTGTCATTGCAGTATTTGCAGATATGAAAAGCAATGAATACTTAGATGAAATTTATTCAAAAGCAGTAGAGCATGGCTACATGCCGCAAGAAGTGAAAGAAAGACAAATTGCTGCACTAACTGCACACTTTGAGGTTCTTCCAGAGCAAGTCAATCGCGAAACAATCTTAATTGACGGTGGAATTGTGTCTATGCAGCTTATGCTTGCAGCACGTGCACACGGCTATGATACAAATCCAATTGGCGGATTTGATAAAGAAGTCATCGCTGAAACATTTGGCTGGGATAAAGAACGTTATGTACCAGTGATGCTGTTATCAATTGGGAAAGCTGCTGACGAAGGTTATGCATCTTACCGCTTACCGATTGAACGCATTACAGAGTGGAAATAATATCTTTTCAAAAGGAGACGATCATATGATTATTATTCATGCAGGGATGACCATTCATCCAGAAAAAGAAAACGTATTTCTAGAAGAAATCAACGCATTAATGAAAGCTTCACAAGCGGAAGAAGGCAATGTATCCTACAAGCTGTTCAAGGATACAGAAAAGGAAAATACCTTTTTAATGGTAGAAGTGTGGAAAGATGACGCTGCGGTTCAGAGCCATAATGCAAGTGCACATTTCCAAGCTTTCGTAGCGAAGGCAAAAGAATTCTTAGCCGCTCCACTTGACGTTGTTGCCTTTCAAGGCCAGCAGCTTTCATAGTAAAACAACAAACACCCTAGGCGGTTATCGTCTAGGGTTCTTTTATTTTCGACACCTTGTTCCACCCATTTCAATCCCGTATTGTGCATTTTCCACAAAGTTTCTGAAAATAAAATGTTTTTCGACTTAAGTATATTGGAATATGCTAGAATGAGATATTATTTATTACCAAATTAGGGAGGAACTAATATGAAAAAAGGGAAATGGACGAGCATTGCACTAACGGCTGTCCTCAGTTTAGGCACATTGGCAGCTTTCAGCACCCCTCTATCTGCCCACACCACAGAGAAATCAACATCCTCAGATGGCGGTCATTATTCAGGTATTCCATTTGACGCAAGTGTCGTGAATGAAGACCGTCTCATCAAAGCCTTGAAAAAACAAGGAAAGATCAAAAAGAATGCCAATGAGGCAGAAACCCAAAAAGCATTAAAGAAATATCTAAAGAAAAAAGAAGAATCTGCCATGAAACAAAGTGCAAGCACCTTAACAGAAGAGCCTGAATTTCTGAAAGAATACAAACAAGAGGTACATAACAAATTAGCCAACAAGAAAAAGTTAAAGAAGCATAAAGGAAAAGAAGGGAATCATGTAAAACCGGTCAAAAAGGAAAAGTATAAAGGCGATGTTCGCAATGATAAGGTATTGGTTTTATTAGTAGATTTTAAAGATTATAAGCATAATAGTATTAAAAAAGAAGAGACTGATATGTACTATGACAAGTACAATCAACAGCACTATCAAGATATGCTTTTCGGAAAAAATGGCTACATCGGTCCAGATGGTAAACGCAAAGTATCCATGAAGCAATATTATGAAAAGCAGTCCGGCGGTAGTTACACAATCAGTGGAACAGTTGCAGGATGGTATACAGCTAAGCATGAAGCAGCCTATTACGGTGGAAACGTACCAGACGAATCAGGCAGTGACGGCAAACCGCGTGAATTGGTGAAAGAAGCACTCGAAGCAGCAGCAAAAGACCCGAACATTGATCTCGGTGAATATGATCAATGGGACCGCTATGATATGGATGGAGACGGCGTTTATAACGAACCAGACGGCATCATTGACCATCTGATGGTCGTTCATGCTGGCGTAGGTGAAGAAGCTGGCGGCGGACAACTTGGTTCTAATGCGATTTGGTCGCACCGCTGGTCACTTGGTGATGTATTTGAAATTCCAAACACTGAATCTGAAGTCGGGCGAGGCGGAAAATTAGGTGCGTTAGATTACACTATCGAGCCTGAAGATGGCGCGGCAGGCGTGTTCACACATGAATTCGGACATGATCTTGGTCTTCCTGATGAGTACGATACACAGTACACAGGCGGAGGCGAGCCTGTTTCATACTGGTCGATCATGTCAAGCGGAAGCTGGGCAGGTAAAGTCCCTGGAACGGAACCAACAGGCTTTAGTCCATATGCGAAAGAAATGCTTCAAAACTTGCATGGCGGTAACTGGCTTACTGGACAAACCATTGATGGTAAAACATTAAAGAAAAGCAAAACAGTGCTAATTGATGAAGCAGCAACAAAAGGAACGAACCATGATGCGGTTCGAGTGGATTTACCAGATAAAGAGATTGTGGTCACAAAACCTGCTCAAGGACAATATTCGTACTTCAGCGGAACAGGTGACAATTTGAATGCGACCATGACGACAACAGGTATCGATTTGTCGAAGGGGAGCAAAGCAGAGCTTACATTTAAAGCATGGTACGATATCGAAGAAGATTATGATTATGCGTATGTAGAAGTACGTGAAACAGGAACTGATCAGTGGAAGACCATTTCTGGTAACATCACGAATGATCGAAATGAAGCAGGTGCGAACGAAGGCAATGGAATTGACGGAAAATCGGACGGATGGGTAGATGCAGCCTTTGATCTTTCTGCTTATGCAGGGAAGAAAATCGACCTGCAATTCCGCTATACAACCGATGCAGGCTATTCACTGCCAGGCTTATTTGTAGATGATTTAAACATCACAGCAGATGGGACGAAAGTGTGGTCAGATGATGCCGAGGGCACGTCTAAGTTCACCTTTAACGGATTCTCAAAATCTAATGGAAAACAATATGCACCCCAATATTATTTGCTAGAGTGGCGCTCTTATGCTGACGTTGATAAAGGCTTAAAGCATATCAAACGTGGGGCAAGCCTCATGAGCTATAATAACGGTTTGGTCGTGTGGTATGTCGATCAATCCTATAGTGATAACTGGGTAGGAAATCACCCAGGGAACGGTTTCCTTGGGGTAGTAGATGCAGATCAGCAAGTATTGAAATGGAGTGACGGCTCCATTGCTGCCACAGGCTTCCAAGTACATGATGCAGCATTTTCTTTGAATCCAAGTACGAAGCTGAATATTGATTATACAGCGACAACAGGCTTAACATTGGCAGATCGCTATATTCGCCCGACTCGTACATTTAGTGATAAAAAGAATTATGTGAATCCAAATAACCCAGATGCAGGACGTGATGTACCAACATATGGTCTATCCTTTAAAGTCGTTGGACAAAGTAAGGATCGTTCTGTTGGAAAGGTATTAATTTCTAAAAGTAACTAAACAGAAAGCCGGATTTTACCATTGAATCCGGCTTTTTGATATGGTAATAAACTGTTTTTGATGAAAAGGACGGCTTTTTGGTCGAATGTCTGTTCTTTTTTATTTTGATATCCGAATGAAACCATTATATAATAGAGACTGGAAGGTTTTTCTTTCATTCATGGTTCTTTTTTAGCTGTTAAAACAAAGGAAAGGATGAGCGTTACCAATGAGTTGTGTCACTGCTAAGCAATTAAAGGTGATTAGAGGGACGATGCAGACTTTTTGCAGCCATTTGGAGTATGATGGTCACGGTAAGCTTCATATCAATACCATCATGGCTTTTATTAAAAAGGAATTCGGTGTGAGAAAAATGAAAGACATTCCACAAAGCCGGTTTACTGAAGCGCTTGAATTAATACAAGACTTTGATTTATACACGGATAAAATAGAGATTCGTGATCGTCTATCAGAAAGGAATAACTAAATTGAATATTTTAGCAATGATATTAGTAGGAATTGTCGCATTAGAACACATTGTCATTATGTTATTAGAAATGTTTTTTATGGAATCAAAGATGGCAAAGAGATCCTTTAAGCTGCCAGAACACTTGCAAAAGGATCCAAATGTAAAAGTGATGTTTGCCAATCAGGGGCTTTATAACGGGTTTTTAGCTGCAGGACTCATTTGGGGGCTCATTCTCGGATCGAATACTGTTGGATATATGATTCAGCTATTTTTCATTCTTTGTGTGATCATCGCTGCGGTATTTGGCGGTGTGACCTCTAATAAATCAATCATCATCAAGCAAGGAGTACCAGCGCTGCTTGCATTAATTGCGCTTATCCTGGCAATTTAACCATAAATAAAGCCGCCCTAGTGAGGGCGGCTTTTATCTTTTTCGAAGACCCATCAGACGAATAATGGATGTCAGACAAAGAGCAACGGCAACAGCCAAAATAATTTTTCCATACATGACCCCTGTTAGGTTCATCAAAAAGACGGCCAATATGATACAGAGCGTGATGATGATCATCACAATCGAATAGGTTTTCATCTCTTTTCCACTCCTTTTAAAGTCCCCTCACATCCGAGAGGTCTATCCATCTTACCTCATATGATATCACTCAATGACAATTTTACATGAAATTCCCTACCAATAGAATGTGACATATTGATTAGATTTGAAGTCATGCCATATTTTTTAGAAAATCGGGTATACCATAAAGAGCTGCATCGAAGTTTAATTGCTTGATATTTAATTGTGCAAAATATAAAATAACCATATGATATATCGAAAGGATGATCAAGATGAGTAAGAAAGTGTTATTAGTATCGACAAGCAGTTCGGAAATGAACGGACATCCAACAGGCTTATGGCTAGAAGAATTGGCAGAGCCATTTCATATTTTTAAAGAAAATGAACTAGATGTCCAAATTGTCTCTATTCAAGGAGGCACTGTGCCTATTGATAAAAATTCCATTCCAGAAGGTGTTCCAGCGCAATATGAAGATGTATATGAATTACTTCAAGAAACAAAGGCGCTTACAGATGTGAACCCAGCCGATTATGATGGCATCTTCTTTGCGGGAGGACACGGTCCAATGATCGACTTTGCATCTAATCAACTGGTAGCCGATGCAATCTTAGCCATTTCAGACAAAAATGGTGCAGTCGGAGCTGTTTGTCACGGCGTTTCAGCATTCGTTGATGTGAAGGATCAAAATGGCAAATCATTTATCGAAGGCAAAAAAATCACAGGCTTCACAAACGAAGAAGAGGAAGCTGTTCAGCTGACATCAAAGGTTCCATTTTTATTGGAAACAAAACTTCGTGAGCAAGGGGCAGCGTTTGAAAAAGGAGATGCCTTTGCACCATTCGCTGTAGTTGACGGGCAAATCATTACTGGACAAAACCCAGGTTCCAGCGCAGAAACAGCACGCCTGTTTGTTAAAACCATTTCATAAAATGATCAAAAACCAGTCGTAATATATGCGGCTGGTTTTTTTGTCATAAAGATGTCCTAAAAAAGACCAAAACAATGAATAGAATAATGGTAAAATATTAACAGGGCAAAAAACCTAATTAAGGAAAAAGGGGATGTTCCTGTGAGAGCATTTTATGTGAAAAACACTGCAGCTTTATTGTCTATTTTACTTGTCACAACAGGTTTATTTTCACCAGCATTAAAAGCAGAAGAAGCACCGAAATCAGATGGGAAATTGTCATCACTGACGGAAAAAGCTATTCAGCAAGTGCAAGAGTCGTTTTTGAAGCAGGATGAAGGAACCGCTATCCAACAGAAGCAACTGAAAAAATCTTTTAAAGTAGATAAGAAAAATGGAATCAGTATCAAACGAAAAGCCGCTAAAGATGGCAAGATGCGTACATCTGCCATTCGCTCCATTGATGGACTAGCAATCAACCAATCGGTTGTCTTATCAGAGGACGACCCAGTTGATTTATGGTTTTTAAGCACATCTTCACCTCAGGCACTCATCAGCCGGATTACCTCTTCAAATCCCGATTATTTCGTTCAATTATTTGTTGTTGATTATGAAACAGGACAAGCGTACCCGACAGACCTGATTCAGCCCGCAGGCAGTCTCCTTGGTTTGACCAACTTACCAGCAGGTGACTACGCATTCGGTATCACAAGCGGTGGAGATTTCGGAGACTCTTACACGTTACAAGTGAATGCAAAAAACCCGCCCAATTTCACAGGGGCTGTATCCCTATCGTCAACCTTACAATACTTTGTAGCTGAGTATGCAAATGGGGATGTATTTGCAAATGGCGCAAAAGTATACAACAAGCAATCGAAGACAGCAGATTATGAATGGGAGCGTGTATTTTATTTCTCTTATGATGGTAAATACGAACAAAGAACCCATTCAATTTCAAGTGTAAAAGTGAAAAGCATTTCCGCTCCAGTGTCGTACTCAGCGCCTTATGCAAGCTCCTCAGAGGCCATTCTCGTCTACTTAGATGTGGAGACATTGTTTATGTACCATCAATCTTCATATGCAAGCGGTCAATATTACCACGATACCTTTGTAGATACACTTGGCAAGAAAACGCCAAGGTATTTAGATATTGATGATATGACAAATTACGGCGATCATATTTTAGCTGTTGATTTGAAAACAGGAAAGCCAATTGATTTCTTCAGTGTCCTTAATTTTTACTATGCCGCAGGGATCGAGAAGCTGCCAACGATCAAAACATTGAATTAAGAAAGGCGGTTGACATCAAATCGCCACATGTGTAGAGTAAAGATAATTAAATGATAAAAGTCCACTAGGGGAGTCATGTATGACTGAGACAAGAGGAAATCTTGGACCCTTTGAACCTGATCTAGTTCGTACTAGCGGAGGGAAGTGGAGCTGGACCTTGTCTTATTCATGATTGAATCGATAAGAAGGCCGCTCCATTTGGGGTGGCTTTTTCATTTATTCAACTGAAGAAGAGGAGGCTTTTTTTATGACATTTTCAGCGCAATTAAGAAAAGAAACAGAACCATTATTTGAAGCCATTTATCAGCATCCGTTTGTCAGAGGCTTGGCAGCAGGAAAGCTGGAAAAGGAACAGATCATTCATTACGTCAAACAAGACGCAGAATACTTACAGGCTTTTATTAAAATTTATGCAGCGGCTCTTAGCAGATGTACAGACAAAGAAGATATTGCCTTTTTCCATCAGCAAATTGCGTTTGTATTAGATAGTGAGACGCACCCTCATCAAAATCTTTGCCGAGTGGCAGGTGTATCATATGATGAGCTCCAAGGTGCTTCATTGGCTCCGAGTGCTCATCACTATATTCATCACATGCTGCAAGTCGCCCAGAAAGGCACGCTTGGGGAAATCATTGCTGTCCTGCTTCCATGTCCTTGGACATATTGGGAAATTGGAAAACGAATGCTCTCAGACGTGCAGCCTGACCCGTCACATCCGTTTTATGAGTGGATCACGTTTTATGGAGGGTTAACCGACTCTATTACAGTGGAGCTTTACAAGCGGCTCGATCAGCTGGCGGAAGGAGCAAGTGAGAAGGAAAAGGAAAAAATGAAACAGCACTTTATCTTAAGCTGTCAGCTTGAGTACAAGTTTTGGGACATGGCGTTTACGGTGGAAGAGTGGCCAGTTCCATTGGAGGTGCATTCATCATGACATGGAAGATGAAAGAAGTCGTCCTTGCTGTCATTTTATCCGTTGCGTGCGGTGTCATCTATTTAGGGTGGTCCACACTTTACTTACCAATTACAGCACTTGTTGGCCCAGCAGGAGGCAACATCATGTTTGGCATTTGGGTGATTGCCAGTCCAATCGTCGCGTATATCATCCAAAAGCCGGGAGCTGCCCTGATTGCAGAAACAGCCGCTGCCGCTGTGGAATTACTGACAGGCAGCCACTTTGGTCTTTCAGCCCTGCTGATTGGTGTATGCCAAGGGCTTGGGGCAGAAATCGCCTTTGCTCTTTTTGGTTATAAACGATATCGCATGTGGACACTGATGCTGTCAGGTGCCTTTGCAGCTGTTGGAGCAATGGCATATAGCCTCGTTGCAAATGGCTTTGGTTATTACACGCCTCAAGTTTTACTCATCACACTGATGACTCAAATCATCAGCGGGATGATACTGGGCGGATGCTTAGCGAAAGTTGTGGTCGACGCATTATCCAAAACCGGTGTACTGAATCAATATGCCATCATGAAAGAAAAACGAAACAAAGGTGAACAGCATGGATTCATTTCTCGCGTGCAATAATCTCACTGTCCGTTTTTATGAACAGCCTCAGCCTGTTTTGCATCAAATCTCTCTTTCCATTCAAAAAGGAGAAAAGGTGCTTATTTTAGGACCAAGCGGGAGCGGTAAATCCACACTCATTTCAGTTCTGGCTGGGATTATTCCAGAACATATGGAAGCTGACATGCAGGGCGAAGTGATATTGCAAAGACATACAGGCGTCATGTTTCAAGATCCTGATTCCCAGTTTTGTATGCACCGCGTCAATGAAGAAATTGCCTTTAGCTTAGAGAACCGTTCCGTCCCTCGTGAAGAGATGGATGACATCATTCAGCAGCTCATGCAAAAAGTCCAACTCGATGTCGATCCGAATACAGACATTCATACATTATCTGGCGGCATGAAGCAGCGATTGGCACTTGCTTGTTTACTAGCGTTAGAGCCAGATGTGCTGTTCTTTGATGAACCGACCGCACAGCTTGATCCAGCAGGCAGAATGGAGGTTTTCCAGCTGCTACAGCAGCTTGCAGGTGAGCAGCGACAAACCATGATTTTTGTAGAGCATGTGCTAGATGGTGTCATCGAATGGATGGACCGGGTGATTTTATTAGACGATCAAGGCAGCATTTTAGCAGAGGGGCCTCCAAAAGATGTGCTCGCGACATATGAAGAAGAAATGAAAGAGGCAGGGATTTGGCGGCCGAAATTATTTCCCGAGAAATGGTCCACAATTATTCAAGACCCATTTCATCCAATGAGTCAAACGCTTATGCAAACCTTTGAAGCAAGAAAAGAGCAGCGTAAAAAAGTGCCGTCGACTGAGCGAGAGACCATCATTCGCACAGAAGATCTTCAATTAAGCTACGGGAAAAAAAGGATTATGAGTGACCTTCAGCTGGATATCAAAGCAGGGGATTGGGTGGCGATAATTGGGGAAAATGGAAGCGGGAAAAGCACATGTCTCAAACATTTAGTCCGTTTAGAGCCAACGAAAAAAGGCAGCATTTTCTTAAAAGAGACACCCCTCAAAAAGTGGTCTGACCGACGACTATATGAAAAAGCAGGCTTTGTGTTTCAAAATCCGGAGCTTCAATTCATACAAGACACAGTCTACGATGAAATCGCATTTGGTGGAAGACAGCGAAATTGGCCAGAATCCGTTGTGCAAGAAAAAACAGTTCAGCTATTGGAAGAGTTCGGTTTAGAGAAGCATACAAAAGCGCATCCTTTCACCTTAAGCTTAGGTCAAAAAAGAAGATTGAGTGTGGCCACAATGCTCCTTTTTGATCAGGATGTACTATTGTTAGACGAACCGACTTTCGGGCAGGATGAAAGAACGGCGAAGGAATTAATGAGGCGTTTGAAAGAGCGTCAATGCCAAGGCACCACCATTTTGATGGTCACACATGATATGGACCTCGTCGATAAGTGTGCCGATCAAGTGCTTCTTTTTCACCAAGGAAAGCATGTGTATGATGGCACGCCCTATGATTTATTTTCAAATCAGGAACTTGTCGATGCTTATCAGCTGAGAGCCCCTTTGCATTATCGCTATGTGGCTGAAAGAAAGGACGTGCTGACGATTGCAAAGTAATCACTCCTTTCTTTCCACTGTGAATCCAGTCATCAAATTACTCGCTCATCTGCTTGCGATGTGTTGTCTCATGGCGATATCTGACCCTAAAACAACCTTCATCATCTGGCTGTTTGCACTTGGTATTGGACTTGTCTTAGGCGGATGGAATATGAAGTATCTTTTCACAAGACTTGTCCCTTATCTGCTCTTTTTTATTCTCGTATTTTGGATGATGGCGGCCTTTGGCAAGGGGGATCATACTGTTTGGAAGTGGGCATGGTTTCATATCACAGAGGAGAGTTTGAAAAATGGCCTTACCATTTCTTTCAGAATGCTTGGCTTTGTGACATTCGGTCTCCTTTTTACGTCCACAACAGATTTGACGGCCTTTATGATGAGCTTAATACATCAATGCCGAATGTCCCCAAAATGGGCATATGGGATGCTTGCCGGCTTCCGGTTTATCCCGTTATTTCAAAGTGAATTAAAGCAAATGAAGGCAGCACATAAAATCAGAGGCTATAAGCAAAAAAACAGCTGGAAAGCCTTTATGCGTTATGCACTTCCTCTTTTTACGCAGGGCGTACGAAAATCAGAGCGCTTAGCGATTGCGATGGAAGCACGAGGTTTCACGGGGGCGAGGGAGCGGACGTATTATCATGTCATCAGCACTTCGTGGATCGACTATATGTATCTTTTGCTCATCGGTATCAGTGTCTTGATGTGCATGTCCTTTTTTTAAAAATACCCACATTCTCTTGATAGAATGTGGGCTTTTTATATGTCTTAGGTCATTTGATTGATATTAGTGCACATTACAGGCTGTAATAGACCTTATAACGAACCGATAAAGAGGATGTACTGAGAAAAAGAGAGGATGAACGTGAGCGAATGTCACAGAGAATTGATAACATAATAGACGCTTTACCAATCATTGGACTAGCTATGAGAGAGCAACTAACCTTTTCTGTTTTAGGGAAAGAGAAGGTTCTTTATTATCAGCAACATGGGAACATTGACTTAGGGTTTAAAGCTGGGGACATAGTAGCTCCAGGGTTCGAAAACTTTTCTATGTTGAAAAATGGGAGAGAGCCATCGTTTATCCAAATTCCGAAAGAGGTATACGGGATTCCAATGGATATTGTAGCCGTTCCAATTAAAGATGAGACGGGTCAAGTAGTCGCTGCTTTCTGCGTGGCCTATGACCAGACCAATCAACAACGATTAGATCACATCATGACGGAGAGCAACCAAGCTTCCGAAAAACTAGTCGCAATGGTTCAGCAAGTTGCCGCACATTCAGAGGAACTACAAGCGACAAGTGAACAAATTCTACAAAACACGAAAACCACTGTAGAAAATTCCTCTAAAATCAATCAAGTGTCCAATCTTATAAAAGGTATCTCTGATCAAACGAACTTACTTGGACTCAACGCATCAATTGAAGCTGCAAGAGTAGGTGAAGCAGGAGCAGGCTTCGGAGTGGTCGCAACGGAAGTGAGAAAGCTGTCAACTCACGCCAAACAAGCGACGACGGATATTGAAACAGCGCTAAAAGATGTGCAGGGATCGATTAAAGGAATGGAAGAAGAAATAGCACAAATTGTCGCTTCCTCTGAGCATCAAGCAGAGCTTGTAGGCACGTTCACAAAAATTATTGAAGGTCTTCATGAAACAAATGAAACGATGAAATCACTGGCAGAAGACTTAGTGAACTATCAAGTGAAATAAAAAATACCGACCAAAACCTCCAGATGAATCGGAGGTTTTTTTACGTTTTAAGGTGGGCAAGTTGTTCGGATAATGACCGATTTATCGCTGACAGGCAGGGTACCCTTCTGTATGATAGAAAAAGAGATACCAGTCTGGTCAGTAGACCTATTCATAAGGAGGAAGACCATCGTGACACAATCAGCGAAGCTGCAAGAAATAATAGCACCTTACCGTACAATGTTAGATCAAACTGAACAACCAATGATTCAATTACAGATGAAACAAGGAAAAACAGGACCATACGACAGCAAAATTGCAGGCGATCCTTACTTCCCAAAAAACGACGAATATCCAGTTGATGGTGAAGGACACCCTATGAAGCTTTTGGCACAAATAAATTTTGGACAGCTGCCGAAGCTGAAGGATTATCCAGAAACAGGGCTTCTGCAAATTTTTATTTCTGTGCATGATGATCTTTATGGGATGAATATTGACCATAAAACAGAGCAAACAGATTTTCGGATCAAATTTATTGAGGAACCTTTCTTGGCAGAAGAAGAGCTGTTGACTGATTTTTCTTTTGTGAAAATTCCAGACGACTTTTATTTTCCTGTGACGAAGGAAGGCGCAATTACAGGTGAACTGGCAAGCGAAACGGTCAGTGTAGGAGATTTTCGCTTTGAAAAAGTCACAGGTAAGCGAAGCTGGGACCTATTCGAAGATGTAAAAGGCATTGATGGAGATGAAGCTGATGCCCTGCTAGATGAATTTCATGATGCAGCGAGTGGCTTTGGTCACAAATTGGGCGGATATCCAGGCTTTACACAAGAGGACCCGCGTACCTATGAAGACCAGGAACATACCGTTCTGTTATTACAAATCGACTCAGATGATGAAGTAGATCTGTTGTGGGGAGATTGCGGAATCGCCAACTTTTTTATCAAACCAGAAGACCTCAAACGAAAAAATTTCGAGAATGTCGTCTATAATTGGGATTGCTCCTAATTTTGTAAAAAACACTCTTTAAGCACTCTTTTTAGAGTGTTTTTATGTATGTTTTTAGACTTTTTTGCCCCTATTTCGTCATTTTTGAGAGGTAATATGTCATTCTTTCTAGTTGACCGTATCAAAAAAAAATGTAAAATCATCTTAAAGTCCTCTTTTTTGAAGATAATAATAAAATGACATATCAATCTACAATGAGATGCTCGAAAAAGCGGAATGTACTGGGGGGTATCAATTGATCATTTCGAAAGTAATCAATAATAATGTGGTCAGTGCGTATGATGACGAGCAGCATGAGCTGGTCATTATGGGCAGAGGGATCGCTTTTCAAAAGAAAAGTGGAGATCCGATTGACGAAGAACGTATTGAAAAAGTATTTTCCATTCAAAATAAAGATATATCAGAAAAATTCAAAACCCTGCTTTATGATATTCCGATCGAGTATATGCAAGTGTGTGAGGCGATTATTGATCATGCGAGAACAACCCTTAATAAAAATTTGAATGACAGCATCTATGTGACACTGACGGATCATATTACCTTTGCTATTGAACGTCATCAAAAAGGAATGGACATCAAAAATGCTTTGCTCTGGGAAATCAAACGGTTGTACAAAGAAGAGTTCATGTGTGGTGTAGAAGCGATCCGGATTATTCAGGACAAGCTTAACATTCATCTTCCTGAGGATGAAGCCGGTTTTATTGCGATGCATATTGTCAATGCAGAGCTCAATGAAGAAATGCCGAACGTGATTCAAATTACCAAACTCATTCAAGATATTTTAAATATCGTCAAGTATCACTTTCAAATTGATTTAGACGAGGAATCATTAAATTATTTCCGTTTTGTCACGCATTTGAAGTTTTTTGGACAGCGTCTGTTTAACGAAACACAAATGGAAAATCAAAATGAATTCCTGTATGAAGTAGTAAAAGAGAAAAACACCGCGGCTTTTCAATGTGCTGAGAAAATTAATGATTATGTTCAAAAAGAATACAACCGAAGTCTCATAGAAGATGAGATGCTATATTTAACTTTGCATATCGACAGAGTGGTAAAAAGAAAATAAATTCAAAAAGAAAGCGTTGACATCATAAAATTAACATGATAATTTATAACTATAAACGAAATAACCCACAATCTTTTAGGATTGTTACTGGTCAAGCAGGCAAAACCTAAATCATTGTCCCTATCTTTGATAAGGCGTGATTTAGGTTTTTTTATATCTAAAGACTTATAAAAATTAAATAACGATCAATCGCTATGAAGGATTGTTACTGGTTAAGCAGGCAAAACCTAAATATCGATTAATGTCTGAATTGCTATTTCTCGGACATTAATGGATGTTTAGGTTTTTTCTATATCATGATTTAATCAACGATTGGAGGGTAATACAATGAACCACAAACAAACAGCAAAAGAAGTTCTAGAGCTTGTCGGCGGTGAAAAGAACGTCAAGCACGTCACGCATTGTATGACAAGACTTCGCTTCAACTTATACGATGAAGGCAAAGCGGATAAAGAGAAGCTGCAATCAACAGACGGCGTCATGGGTGTGAATCAAAGCGGAGGCCAATATCATGTCATTATTGGCAATGATGTTTCAAATGTCTATCAAGCGATGATTGCTGACTCAGGACTGTCAACAGATGTAAAGTCAGGCGGTACAGAAGAAGCATCAAAACAAAATGTGATATCAAAGCTTTTCGATTTTATCTCTGGTGTCTTCACGCCGATTCTTCCAGCCATCGCTGGAGCCGGTATGATCAAAGGAATATTGGCACTCATGCTTACGTTCCAGTGGATATCAGATAAAAGCAGCACGTATGCAATTTTAACAGCCATCGGAGACGGAGCCTTTTACTTCTTACCGATTTTACTAGCTGTAAGCGTAGCCAAAAAACTTGGCACAAATCAGTATATTGCCGCTGCCATTGCAGCAGCAGCACTGCACCCGCAGTTAACTGCTTTACTGGGTGCGGGAAATACAGAATTTCTAGGCTTACCAGTGGTTGCCGTTGTGTACTCTTCATCGGTGATTCCGATTCTACTCACCATCTGGCTCGGCTCATATGTTGAAAGATTCGCAGAAAAATATAGTCCGAAATCATTAAAGATCATCCTTGTTCCAACGGTCACACTTCTTGTCGTAGTACCAATTATGCTCATCGCGGTAGGACCGCTTGGTGGGATTATCGGAAATGGTCTTTCAGGTGGAATTGATTTATTGTTCAAACATGCAGGTATTTTGGCCGGATTCTTGATCGGCGGCTTCATGTCACCATTGATCATTACGGGTATGCACTATGCACTACTTCCAATCATGATCAACAACATTACGTTAAACGGTTTTGACTACATTCTCCCAATGATGTTTGTAGCGAATATGGCCCAAGCAGGCGCAGCATTCGGTGTCTTCTTAAGATCAAAAAACAAAACATTCAAATCATTGGCGATGTCTACAAGTATCACAGCATTAATGGGTATTACTGAACCTGCTATGTATGGTGTGAACATGCGATTGAAAAAACCGTTCTTTGCAGCCCTCATTGGTGCAGCAGCAGGCGGCGTGTTCATGTCGATCTTTAAAGTAAAATCATATGTTGTGTCGGGATCAGCAGGTATTCCAGGTATCCCAACATTCGTTGGCCCAACATTTGTCTACTCAATCATCGGTTTAGTGATCGGCTTTGTCGTAGCAACCATCATGACACTT
Organism: Bacillus sp. YBWC18; assembly: GCF_002998775.1. Taxonomy (NCBI): domain Bacteria; kingdom Bacillati; phylum Bacillota; class Bacilli; order Caryophanales; family Bacillaceae; genus Bacillus; species Bacillus sp. YBWC18. The sequence goes on from NZ_PVRI01000003.1 coordinate 188,426, forward strand.
GTCCTAGGATTCAAAGATGTACCAGTGAAAGATGATACAAAAGCAGACAAACCAGAAGAAAAGAAAGATACAGCAGCACTTCAAAATGAAGTGGTACAAAGCCCGCTTGAAGGTCAACTAAAGCCGCTAAATCAAGTGAATGATGCAACATTCTCTAATGAAATCATGGGTAAAGGTGCAGCCATTGTCCCAACAGTTGGACGTGTTGTAGCACCGTTCAACGGTAAGGTTGAAACCATTTTTCAAACGAAACATGCCATTGGCTTAAAGAGTGACCAAGGCACAGAGCTTCTCATCCATGTTGGAATTGATACAGTGAAGCTTGGCGGAAAGCATTTCACAAGTCATGTGCAGTCAGGTGATCTTGTTCAAGCAGGAGATGTGCTCGTTGAATTTGATATCGAGGGCATTCAGCAAGAAGGCTATGATGTCACGACACCAATTATCGTCACCAATACAAATGATTTCGCACAAGTTGATGCGAAAACAGATGGCACGATTACAGTGAAAGAGACACTGCTCACAGTCAGTGTAGAAGAAAATGAGGAGGGCATTCAACATGAACAAGTTAGAAAAAACATTTCCTAAAGGTTTCTTATGGGGCGGCGCTGTTGCAGGCAACCAAATTGAAGGTGCTTATAATAAAGATGGAAAAGGCTTATCGACAGCTGATGTATCACCGCATGGTATTATGCATCCATTTGATGAATCAATGAAAGATCTTAATTTATATCATGATGCAATCGACTTCTATCATCGCTATAAAGAAGATATTGCACTCTTTGCAGAAATGGGATTCAAGTGCTTCAGACTATCCATTTCTTGGCCGCGTATTTTCCCAAATGGCGACGATGCTGAACCAAATGAAGCAGGCCTTGCTTTTTATGACAGAGTATTTGATGAACTGCATAAACATGGAATTGAACCAGTTGTCACGATTTCTCATTATGAAATGCCGCTTGCACTTGTGAAAAACTACGGCGGTTGGAGAAACCGTAAGCTTGTCGATCTTTATGAAACATATGCGAAAACGTTGTTTACTCGCTATAAAGACAAAGTGAAATATTGGATGACCTTTAATGAAATCAACGTCGTGTTACATGCGCCTTTCACTGGCGGCGGACTTGTATTTGAAGAGGGTGATGACGAGAAAAGCATTCAATATCAAGCAGCGCATCACCAATTTGTTGCAAGTGCTTTAGCTGTCAAAGCAGGACACGAAATCATTCCTGATGCGAAAATCGGCTGTATGATTGCAGCGATGACGACTTATCCGTACAGCTCAAGACCAGAAGATATGTTTGCTGCAATGGATCAGGATCGTAAAACATTGTTCTTCTCAGATGTACAGGCAAGAGGCTACTACCCAGGTTACATGAAACGATACTTCCGCGAAAATGGAATTTATATTGAGATCCAAGATGGTGATGAAGACATCCTAAGAAACCATACAGTGGACTATATTGGCTTCAGCTATTACATGAGCTTTGTGACAAGTACAGATCCAGAGATTCTTGAACAAGTTACTGGTGGTAACCTATTTGAAGGTGTGAAAAACCCTTACCTAGAAGCAAGTGCTTGGGGCTGGCAAATTGATCCGAAAGGACTTCGTACAACACTAAACCAGCTGTATGACCGCTACCAAAAACCATTGTTTATCGTAGAAAATGGACTGGGTGCTGTCGATCAAGTAGAAGAAGACGGATCGATTCAAGATGATTACCGAATTGATTACCTCAGAAGCCATCTGCTAGAGGCGAAAGAAGCCATCGCAGACGGAGTAGACCTGATTGGTTATACAAGCTGGGGCCCAATTGACCTTGTCAGCGCATCAACAGCTGAAATGAAAAAACGCTACGGCTTCATTTATGTCGACCGTGATAATGAAGGAAACGGTACATTAGATAGAAAGAAAAAGAAAAGCTTTGATTGGTATAAACAAGTGATTGCTACGAATGGTGAGCATTTAGATGCTTAAAAGAAAAAGACAAACCGCTCATACTGCGGTTTGTCTTTTTTTCGTCAAGGGGACTATGAAGTCCACACTTGATCTGCAATCTCAATCACATGACGCAGCTTTTCCCATTGCTGCTCTTCTGTTAACAGATTGCCTTCCTCCGTTGAGGCGAACCCGCATTGCGGACTCAAGCAAATCTGGTTAATGTCGACATATTGAGCCGCTTCCTCGATCCGTTTTTTAATCTGTTCAGCCGGCTCAAGCTCACCATATTTTGAAGTGACAAGCCCTAATACGATTTGGAGGTTTGGGTTTTTCACATAGCGAAGGGGTTCAAAACCGCCAGAACGATCGTCGTCGAATTCTAAAAAGAGACCATCCAGATCTAAGCCGGCAAAAATCGTTTCTGCCGCTGCTTCATAACCGCCTTCAGCTGCCCACGTCGATTTAAAGTTACCACGACAAATGTGCATGGTGATCACCAAATCCTCTGGACGATCGGCAACCGCTTCATTGATTGTTTTCGCAAATGACTCACGAAGTTCATCTTCTTCTCGGCCAAAGGCTTTGATTTGTTCATGACCTTTTTCAGAAAAGAACACGGCCCATGCGGTATCATCGAGCTGTAGATAACGGCAGCCTGCATCATAAAAAGCACGGATGGCTTTCTTATACGCCTGTGCCACATCATGGTGGAATGCCTCTAGGCTGTCGTATACTCCTTCTTCAAGCTTTCCACGGAAAAAGAGCATATTCGGACTTGGAATCGTCATTTTAGCTGTATGATCACCAGCGATGCTGTGAAGGAATCGATAATCCTCTAGCATTGGATGATCTGTAAAGTCAATCTTGTCCGTTACCTTGATGCCACGCGCTTTTGTTGTCGTATTGTGGAATTGAATACCTTGATCCGCTTCAAATCCTTCGACCCCATCTAATCCCTCAAGAAAGTCAAAATGCCACCATGCACGTCTAAATTCTCCATCTGTGACAACCTCTAATCCAATTTCTTTTTGCTTCTCCACAATGCGTGTAATTTCTTCATTTTCAATTTGTCGGAGCTGCTCTGCTGTCAGCGTACCGTCTGCTTTTTGCTTGCGTGCTTCCTTGATACGTTCTGAACGAAGTAAACTGCCTACTTGATCTGCTCGGAATGGCGGTTTCGTTGTTTTCTTTCCAATGGTTTGTACTTGTGTCATGCTGAATCCCTTCTTTCTACAGGTTAAAAATCAAATAAAAAAGCTCTTCCTTGGATAAGGAAGAGCATCATATACTGAGAGAACTCTGCCTTATCTTCAAACAAGCATCTGCTTGCTTAAGGAATTAGCACCATTCTGTTCCGAGGAACAGCGGTTGCCGGGTTTCACAGGGCCAGTCCCTCCACCACTCTTAATAAGGTTACCTTTTGATTCAATTTTCTTAATAAACATAATTATTCAACTTTTTCGAGAGAAAGTCAATGGTTTTTACTGTTTAATTTTCTACATAAACAAATAATGGTAAACAAACCCGAAGTGGAAAAAGGAAGAATAATATGGAAAAAGTGCTTCTTTTGGTTCTTTTGTCATGGTATACTCAATTGGTAATAGACAAAAATGGGGGTTTTTACTATGACAATGAAAAAAGGCCTAATGATCAGCCTGCTCATTTTTTCGCTGATTGTTTCGTTGTTTGCTTCAGTTGGATCTGCGGATGCCAAACAAGCAAAAAAAGCAAAAGTAAGCACACACTATTATAAAAAGAAAAAAACATTCAAATATGCACAGGTGAAAAACCTAAGCAAGTCGCATATGAAAACCATCAATCGTGATTTAAAAGAAGATATCGCATTCTCTTATTCTACGTACTTGTTCTTAAAGGACGAAGCGAAAAAGGAAGGCTTTGGGAAGATCACGTACGAGAGATCGTTTAAAACGAAATTTAACAATGGGAAGAAGCTCAGTATCTTAAACTATGACTACATGAATGATGGTGGAATGCATGGGGATACGATGGTTTCCAGCATGAACTATGTGTTAACAAAGAAAAAGACAAAGCAGCTGTTTTTTACAGATGTTGTGAAAACGAAGAAAAAGCGTACGAAAGTTAGAGATTATGTCTATAACTATACAAAGAAACATAAAAGCAAATTCTATGCGAACCTGAAAAAAAGTGACATTGAAATCAACTACAACACGCAGTATTACTTCACGAAAAAGGGAATTGCTGTTATCTTCCAGCCATATGAAATTTCACCTTATTATGTAGGAATTCCTATGATTCAAGTTCCTGCGAAGGTATATAAATAAAAAGAAAAACGGCCAATGAATCTGGTCGTTTTTTGTTATTTACTCAAACAAAAAGAGCCCCTCATGAGGCTCTCTCTTTAGATTTATACTTGTTTAGGTGCATCATTTAGTGGATGACGGCGTTTTCCGTTGTAGTGGCGGCGCATACGAAAGATTTCAAACTCCGAAAGCTCTGCGCTTTTTCGTTTTGGTGTGCGGTTATCTTTTTTGAAAGAGAATAGTAAGTAGCAGCAAAGTGAAGCGATAATCAATAAAATCATCATATGACATTCCTCCAATTCATCCTATTCTTTAGTGTAGACAGGGTGAGTGATGTTTATAACTGAAAATAAGCAGCAGAATCGGTTTAGTTCTTAAGGTTTAGTCGATCTGCTAATTTAGGTCTAAAATACTGGTTGTTTTTAACTATTATATTTCCAGTTATTGCACTCGTCAAGAAGAATTTTTCTGGTGTTGTCTCTATTAGTACGAAAAATTGTCATAAAAGTTTCAGAAAATTGTAAACTTTTATTAAAAAACCGTTCCCGAACAGGAACGGTTTTAAACATATCTATGCTTTTTCTTCAAATAAACGTGCGATTTCAACGATGACTTCTGTTGCTTTCACCATGTTCTCGACAGAAATAAATTCATATTTACCGTGGAAGTTTTCCCCGCCAGTAAAGATGTTTGGCGTTGGAAGACCTTTATATGAAAGCTGGGAGCCATCTGTACCGCCGCGGATGGGTTCGATCACAGGTGTCACTGAGCGGTTTTCCATTGCTTCATGGGCAATATCCACAATATGTTTCACCGGCTCAATTTTTTCTCTCATATTATAATATTGATCTTGAATGCTGAGATTTATGCTGTTTTCTCCGTAGATGGCTTTTAAGTCATTTGCTATTTTTTCAAATAGTGCTTTGCGATCGTTAAATTTGTCTTTATCAAAATCACGAATAATATATTGCAGCTCTGCTTCTTCGACTTCTCCTACAAACTTCGTGAGATGGAAAAATCCTTCGTAGCCTTCTGTATATTCCGGAGATTCATCAGAAGGAAGCTTGTTGTGGAAGAGCATCCCAATCTTCGCAGCGCTGACCATTTTGTCTTTTGCTGTCCCTGGGTGGACGTTGTTTCCTTTAATTGATACTTTCGCACCTGCTGCGTTGAAGCTTTCATATTGCAGCTCCCCGAGCGGTCCTCCGTCAATTGTATAAGCATAGGAAGCGCCAAAGGCATCAACATCAAATTTGTGCGGCCCTCTGCCAATTTCTTCATCTGGTGTAAAGGCGACGCGAATTTTTCCATGCTTGATTTCTGGATGCTCAATCAAGTAATGCATAGCGGTCATAATTTCTGCGATACCTGCTTTGTTATCTGCACCAAGCAGGGTCGTGCCATCTGTTGTGATCAGCGTATGTCCTTGATATTTTTGTAAATTTGGAAACTGTGCTGGAGATAAAACGATATGTAGATTTTCATTTAAGGTGATGTCGCCGCCTTGATAGTTTTCATGAAGCTGCGGTTTCACATTCTTGCCGGTGAAGTCAGTGGCTGTGTCGATATGAGCCAGGAAGCCAATGGTCGGCACTTCTTTGTCAGTGTTAGACGGGATCGTTCCCATGACATAGCCGTTTTCATCCATTGTCACTTCTTGAATCCCGATGGACTTCATCTCTTCAACTAGCTGTCTCGCTAGGTTCAACTGTCCTTCAGTAGATGGGCAGCTTTCCTTTTCTGCATCTGACTGCGTATCTACCTTCACATAATTTGTGAAACGCTGAATCATTTCCTTTTTCATCTATACGTCACTCCTTTTGTAGAATACGTCCATTTTATCACGTCTTGAATGCGCTTCATAACAAGAAAGGTTTTCTCTGGCAATTAGAGAGGAAAAAGACCTACTTTCATTAGATGGTGTGTTGAATGGTTCTTTAGGGTGATTTTTTTGGGTGTCTTTTTATTTATAATGAGGACATATAAAATCATCCATTTGTACGTTAAATTGGGAGAAAGGGGTGCGAAAGTTGGATTCTAGTCAAACGCTGGCACTCGCTCAAAAGTTTCAGGAAGCAGCTGATGAGATTCGGCAGTCAAAGCAGCTGCTGGAGAATCGGCTGAAGGCAGTAGGATCAGGCTGGCAGGGAGAAGCAAGGAATAAATTTGATCAAAGCTTTGAGGAAACAACGTCACGCTATGATCAATTTGAAAAGGACTTGCTTGAAACAAGTCAGGAACTGCGCGACGCAGCGGTCAAAATCGAGGAACGGAAAGCTGAAATTGCCAGAATGGAAGAGCTTGAGCGAAAGAGACGAGAAGAACGGAGAGAAAGAAATCGAGAAGGGAGATGATGTGATGGCACGTGACATTGTGGTTGATCCAGATCAGCTGACAGGACTGGCGAATGATGTTGTAGGCGAATTGTCTGTCATTGAAACGAAGCACCGCGATTTACATAGTGAACTGGATGGTCTCATTTTAGGCTGTGATCCTCGGTATAGAAGCTGTTTTTCAAGTGTCGGGGATGCATGGGGAGCAGGACAAGCATTGATCAGTAAATTGAGCAGTGATGATATTGCGATTCGTCATGCAAAAGATAAAATGGTCGAAGCAGACGATATTTTACGGAAAATGTACAGCATCTATGATCAATATGGTACAATCACGAGCTTAGCTGGTATTGTGATGATGCAGGCGAAATACTATGGGCTTGGGATGACGACCTTCATTAAAGACAATGGCCGGTATGCAGCGCAGCATTCAAAGCTGCTGCTTGATCTGACCAGCCGGGTAGAAGGAACGAGATTTGACCGGCTAGCAAGGATTTGGCTGAGTAAAAAAGAATTATTAAAACGATCAAACTGGTCGATGGCTGACTTGGTCCATAAGAAATTCACAAAATTTTATCCTGACGATACGGTTGCCTTTACGAATAGCGTTCGTGATTTTACAAAAGGAAGTATCAATTGGAAGGACACGGCTGCTATCAAGTCTGTTCTGAAAAATGGGTCAAGATTCGCGAAAGGAAATGCCATCATTGCAACGGTTGTCACTGGTGCAACGGAAACGGTCGGCTGTGGATTGAAAATTGCCGAGAACTATGCAGAATTCGGTGATCAGCCAGAAGTCCTCAAGCGTGAAAATGCGAAGGCTGTTGGAAATGCAGTGAACAACACGGTCTTTATCGCTGGCGGATCTGTCGCAGGTGCCGTTGTCGGAGGAGCTCTAGGAAGTTTTGCAGGACCGATTGGAACCGTTGTCGGAGGAGCCATTGGTTCAGCAGTCGGTGGATTTATAGGAGAAAAAGTCGCCAAGCTGACATCAGGCTTTGCTGAACAGGTTGCAGTGAAATTAAAGGACCCTATTCATGCGGTCGTCGATAAAGGGAAACAAGCATTCGAGCTGGCGGGTCAAGGTGTGAAAGCAGTCAATGACACCATTGATCAGGCAAATCAGGTGATACATAAAGGGATAGAAAAAACAAAAGAAACCGCAGATTCGCTCATTAAAGGTGCAGGCGATTTCTTTAAGGGTGCATTTTCTTTTGGATAAGGAGAGATCAAGTTGGATCAGCTAAGTCTAAGTATTGAGGAACTCATCTTTAGTTTTTACAGTGAAGGCTATTTTGAACAGGGCATGTCCTTAAAGGAAGCCTATTATCCTGATGTAGAGGACGAACGCCTTGGGTTTTTATTTGAAATTGCGTGCCGCTCTTTGCTCGCAAAAGGTGTACTTGAATTTCAAAACAGACAATATCGTTATAAAGCGGAATACCGTCATTTCATTCAGGCGATGAATGATGCATCTCACACCGTCAAGGCGTCTCGATTTGGGGATAAAGATGAAGAAGTCAGTACCTCCTTTCACACGACACAAATGGGCGTATATGCGCACCATACGCTGTATGATCAACAAGTCCATCAGATTCAAAAACTGAAAGACGACCAGCTGGCAGAGGAGCAAGTGACTGACTTTTTCAACATACAGATGAGTGAACACCCTGCACCTGTCATCACCCTGCAAGCAGAGGAATTTGAAAAGCTATTAGAGCAAGCAAGTGAGGCGAAGAATGAGTGGCCCTCCTTCCTTCATCGAGCAGAGAACGAAGAACTCGTGCAGGCATTTGTTTCTGATGTAAAGGCGAGAAAAGGAAAGATGGACTCCCTGATGAAGGTCGTCTACGACAAAAACAATACGCCTGATGTGGAGTCCATGTTATTTGTCATTCCAGGTGAGGAACAGTCGTGGCTTGTGTCGGGAATAAAAGAAAATGAATTTCGCATTGAGACGGCTCATAGAGACGGATTACGTTCTATATTCTAATGGAGAAAAGGAGAATGACGCTTGAATCCAAGTGAAGTAATAGAAGTGAGGAGCAGGACCTTTTTAAGGGTATGGGCATTCTTAGCAACAGGCGGCTTCGGTATCATCGGTATTTGGTTGTTTTCAGAAGCTCTTACATTTGAATCGAATTATACATTGTTTTTATTTTTAGGCGGACTACTAGGCATTGTTTATGGCTGGATCTCTTTCTTGATGATTTTACCGGCTTTTACGAAGAGAGGAAATGTGATTTTTCGCATTCAGCGCGGGAAGAATGGCGCGGTTTTACATCGCGGGCAAGCGATCCCTTTTCAAGACATTCAATCCATCGATATGCGCAGGCATCGGTACAGTGTACGGGGTTTTCTCTTCATGGATGTGTTGATTCGGAAAATAGACGGGAAATTGATCAAGATTCCAGCGTACAGTATTTTAGATGAAGAAGTATTCGAGCAAGCCGTCAAACAAGAGATCTACCCATATTTAAATCAGTCAGCCCAAGAGAACTGGAGACAGCAGCATGGTCAGGTCGAAGAGCAGATCGACTAGGATGTATTTTCCATGATTCCGAAGGATGAGGTGCCACTTTTTCGAAGAAATCGTGTATGATGTCAGTAAAGACTGAACACTCGGAGAGGTGATGAGAGATGGATAAAGAGATGGTAATCGACCTCGTCACAGAACAAATGGCACGGATTCGAAAAGAAAAGAATTATACGCAGGACCGCATGGCTGAGGTACTTGGTCTATCGAAACGGCATTTGCAGCAGGTTGAAAAAAATAGGCTGCGCCTCAACTGGACGCAAACTGCGGCCGTATGTGCATTATTCAGGGATAGTGACATTTTAAAAGGGACACTTGGGGATGATCCGCTTGAGATTCTGGAAGTCGTGGCACATGATGAATTGCATCTATCGGTGGAACGTACGATTGGCGGAAAGGTTTGGTGGCGGACGTCTATCAAAAAAGGCACATTTCGTCTTCAGCAAAATGTGCTTAGTCAGCATTACCGCATCTTAGATGATGAGAATTATCGCTATTATAGTTCGTTTAATAAAGATGAAGCGAAGCGGCGGTTAGAGGAATTAAGTCAGCTGTCTTCTCCTTATTCATAAGCAGCTGATAGGAAAAAGGAAAGAGAGGCACCCGATTGATAGGGGCCTCTCTTTTCTGTGTTTATACTTTTAGAGTGTTTTTCGCCCGAATAAAGGCAACAAGCTGTTTGATTTCTTCATCATTTAGGGGAACGCCGTCGACAAGGATGGTTCCTTCTTTTGCTTCCGTCAGTTCAATTTTGATATCAGAGATTTTGCGTTGTATCTCTGGCTCGTCCGTTCTACCAAGTAAAAAATCAATGGACGTATCATACAAATCAGCCAGCCGCTTCACTGCTTCAAGCGAAGGTCGTCGGTACCCAGATTCGTAACCGGCATAGGTGCTTTTGGCGATACCTAGGCGATCTGCCGTATGCTGGAGAGACCATTTTTTCTTTTTTCTAAGGGTGGTTAAACGATCGAGTATCATTACATGAACGCTCCTTTATATACAACAACAGTATATCATATTTTGACATGGAATGTACGCGTTATGCGTAATAATTTCTTGATTAATTCGCGTTATGTGACTATAATGGCAATGAAGGTACGCGTAAAGCGTATATTATAGAATAGCACAAGCTAGCTTATAATATGTGTGACAAACGAAGTAATTTTATTGAAAGAGGTGGACCTGTTGAAGAAATTATTGCTTTTAACCACTGGTGGGACGATTGCATCTGTAGAGAGTGAAAACGGTTTGGCTCCAGGTGTTAAAGCTGAGGACCTTTTAAGCTATTTAAACGAAATTAATGCAGAGTATACAATGGACACAAAGTCCCTAATGAGTATAGATAGTACAAATATGCAGCCTGAATACTGGGTGGATATTGCAACAGCCATTTATGAAAATTATGATCAATATGACGGTTTTGTTGTCACGCATGGTACAGACACGATGGCCTATACATCAGCAGCTCTTTCTTATATGCTGCAAAATCCGGATAAGCCAATTGTCATTACAGGCTCACAAATCCCGATTACGTTTAAGAAAACAGATGCGAAGAAAAACATCACCGATGCGATTCGTTTTGCATGTGACGGGGTAGGCGGCGTGTATGTTGTCTTTGATGGCAGAGTCATTCAAGGAACACGCGCAATTAAACTAAGAACGAAAAGCTACGATGCATTTGAAAGTATTAACTACCCATATATTGCATCGATTGAAAACCATCAAATTGAATACAATAGCAAAGTAAAAAGATCGTCAATGAAACCGCTTAAATTAGACGCATCTTTAAACACCGACGTTTGTCTCTTGAAATTGCACCCAGGTCTAAAGCCTGAGTTCTTAGATGCAATCAAAGGCGTCTACAAAGGAGTCGTGATCGAAAGCTACGGCAGCGGCGGTATTCCTTTCGAAGGAAGAAACCTTTTAGAGAAAATCAACGAATTGCTCGAAGAAGGCATTTCTGTTGTCATCACAACTCAGTGTCTTGAAGAAGGAGAAGACATGAGCGTGTATGAAGTAGGACGCAAAATCAATCAAGAACTGGTGGCACGTTCACGAAACATGAACACAGAGGCAATCGTGCCGAAACTCATGTGGGCACTAGGTAAAACAACAGACCCAAGAGAAGTGAAAAAGATTATGGAAACGCCAATCGCAGAAGATTTAGTGATTTAACTATTCTATAGAAAGCAGGTCATATCAGATGGTTCAAGCAACTTATCGCTATGAGAAGGATTTTCTGGGTGAAAAAGAAATTCCGGCAGACGTGTATTATGGGGTTCAAACCCTTCGTGCAAAAGAAAATTTCCCGATTACAGGATATCGCATGCACGAGGAACTGATCAGAGCCTTTGCCATCGTGAAAAAAGCAGCAGCTCAAGCCAATATGGAAGTTGGACGTTTATATGAAGGAATTGGAAATGCCATCGTACAAGCCTCTGATGAAGTTATTGAAGGCAAGCTGCATGAGTACTTTATTGTAGACCCAATCCAAGGCGGCGCAGGAACGTCGATGAATATGAATGCCAATGAAGTGATTGGAAACAGAGCGCTAGAAATCATGGGACATCAAAAGGGTGAATACATCCATTTAAGCCCAAACACACATGTAAACATGTCACAATCGACGAATGACTCGTTTCCAACAGCGATCCACATCGCTGTATTGAAGCAGTTAGACATTCTGCTTGAAACAATGCAAACGATGCAGGACGTATTCAAAAAGAAAGCAAAAGAATTTGATCATGTGATCAAAATGGGACGTACACACCTGCAGGATGCTGTTCCAATTCGTTTAGGACAGGAATTTGAGGCATACAGCCGCGTGCTCAGCCGTGACATTAAACGGATCAACCAATCAAAGCAGCATTTATATGAAGTGAATATGGGTGCAACAGCTGTTGGGACAGGCCTAAACGCAGATCCTCGTTATATTGAAATCGTGGTGAAGAAGCTAGCAGATATTTCTGGTCTTCCGCTTGTAGGCGCAGAGCATCTCGTTGATGCTACGCAAAATACAGATGCTTACACAGAAGTGTCCGCCGCATTAAAAGTATGCATGATGAACATGTCTAAGATTGCCAACGACCTTCGCCTAATGGCATCTGGTCCACGTGCAGGACTTGCTGAAATTGCATTGCCCGCTCGTCAGCCTGGATCATCCATTATGCCTGGGAAAGTCAATCCAGTTATGGCAGAGCTCATTAACCAAATTGCATTCCAGGTCATTGGGAACGACCATACCATCTGTCTTGCTTCTGAAGCAGGCCAGCTTGAGTTAAATGTGATGGAGCCTGTTTTGGTCTTTAACTTGCTTCAATCTATTAGTATAATGAATAACGGATTCCGCTCATTCACAGATCATTGTTTAGTGGACATTGAAGCAAATGAAAAACGTTTGAAAGAATATGTAGAAAAAAGTGCAGGCGTCATTACTGCGGTAAACCCTCACTTAGGCTATGAAGCCGCGGCTAGAATCGCAAGGGAAGCTATTTTAAGTGGAGAATCCATTAGAGATCTTTGCTTGCAAAATGATGTGTTAACAGAAGAAGAACTTGATATTATTTTGAATCCATACGAGATGACAAAGCCTGGTATTGCAGGACAAGAACTGCTAGAACGGGAATAATATCAAAAATTTTATTTTATTAATATGTCGAATTGCCTGTGAAATAGAGAAAAACAGGCAATTCACTTTCTTTCGAATTGACACACTTTTTTCACAATATTTTGAAAACGCTTAACGCACTCACAAAGGGAGGAAACACAATGAAATCACCACGTCTGCCGTCTATGTTAGAAGTCGTGTCTGTGCTTGGCTTATTTTTAGCAATTGTTTTATCTTTTACTCTTTATTTCAAATTAGATATCCAACTAGCATTGTTTATCTCATGGTTTATAGTTATCGCATTAGGTATTCGATTGGGGCATTCATATAAGGATCTTCAAAATGCGATCACAAAAGGGATATCGAATGGTCTAGAAGCCATTTTAATTTTAATTGCAGTAGGTGCACTTGTTGGTACATGGATTGCAGGTGGAGTTGTACCTACGTTAATTTACTACGGTCTAGAGTTTATTCATCCTAATATCTTCTTATTAGCTACACTTGTCATCTGTGCACTCATGTCCATTGCAACAGGAACCTCTTGGGGGACGGTTGGAACGGCAGGGATTGCGATGATCGCAATTGGTGAAGGGCTAGGTATCCCACTTCCGATCGTGGCAGGTGCCGTCTTATCTGGTGCTTATTTTGGAGATAAATTATCCCCATTATCAGATAGTACAGTGCTCGCTTCCTCTCTTTCAAAAGTGGACGTGCTGGCGCATGTTCGAGCGATGATGGTTTTATCCGTACCAGCCTTTGTCATTACGGCCATTATGTTTACGGTTACAGGCTTTATGTATGGCGGACGCAACATTGATCAAGATAAGGTAGAATTTTTGAAAAATGCCCTTCATGATACATTCACCATCAACATTTGGATGGTCATCCCAGCAGTAGTGGTTGTATTACTGCTCGTATTTAAGAAACCTTCAATGCCTGTTATTGCCATTGGTGCTCTTTTAGGATCTATTTGGGCGATGGCTTTCCAAGGAATGAATCCAGCAGATGCGATTGGTTCAGCATACAATGGCTTCTCTATTAATTCAGATGTAGATTTCTTAAATACGCTGTTAAATCGTGGCGGTATTGTGAATATGCTTGGATCTTTAGTTGTCATTATTCTCGGGCTTGGTTTTGGTGGCGTACTTGAATATCTCGGCGTCTTAAAAGTGATTGTCGCTACTTTCGAGAAGAAATTATATAATGCAGGAAATGTAACCTTATCTACACTTGTTGTTGCATTCTTCGCAAATATTTTTGGCTGTGCAATGTACGTTTCATTAATTCTTACACCGAAAATTATGGAAAAAAGCTACGATAAATTGAAAATAGACAGACGCGTTCTATCTAGAAACGCTGAGGTCGGTGGAACAATGACGTCTGGTATGGTTCCGTGGTCAGATAACGGAATTTACATGGCTGGAATTCTAGGCGTCTCGACATTCTCATATTTACCATTTATGTGGTTGAGCTTTGTTGCCATTGCTCTTGCCATTATCTACGGATATACAGGGAAATTCATTTGGTACGTCAAAAATCAACAAGACTCAGAAGAATCGGCTTCATAAGCCGTTTACAAAAGCCGCCTCAATTAGGCGGCTTTTGCTTGTCCTAGGACCGAGAGACTACATATGATATAAAAAAGATGATCGGGAGTTTAGACCCTTTATAAAAGAGGTCTAAAGGGGTAATGTGAAGCAGAACGAAAGCATATTTATCCCATAAAAAGGGTACAAATCCCTATTCAAACATGAGTCTTTGAACCTTATAATAACAATATTGGAAAAAGTGCTATTCACCTTACGCTCGTTTAGAGGAACTCTAAGCAGCGTTTTTATTTTTTGACAGGAGGAGGAACCCATAATGAGCTTGTCGGATATGCTGTCTGCCCTAAACGGTGGCATTACAAGTAAAAAAGCAGAAATTGAAGAGAAAATCGCTCGACTTAAAAAGGCGAAAAGTAAGGTCGAACGTGAACAAGATACGGCAGAAACAGACCTGAAGCAAATCAAGCAGCCAAAGCTTGGGGCCTCCTGGAAAGGTGAGCGAAGCAAGGATTTCAAATCAGAGCGGAATGAAGCACATGATGCGCTGCAAACGATTGTGAACGACAAATACCCACGCTACGTGAGCCGCATCGAATTCAAAATCAGTACATTAGAAGCTGAACAGGCTGCGTTATCCTTTGCCAGTTCTTTAGCTGGAGACGCCGCACGTCTTGCTGAAAAAGGAGAAGACGCAGTAGAGGACGCCAAACGCTTGATCTCAAAAGCATGGAACAGTTTTTAAAGCTGCTTTCACACTGAACAAATCTGGAGGATATCACGATGGGACAAATTAAGTTAAACTACCAAACAGTTATGAATCAACTAGATGAAGTCTCCCAAGCAGTCGAAGCTTTAACGATGAAAAAAGCAGCAGATAAAGCGGGTGAAAACAGCCTTGAATTTGTGACCAAGTGGACGGCACGTGAGGCAGAGGTGAACGAAATGGTCTCAAACTTTAAAGAAGCCTTAATCAAAAATGTCCAGGACACGCGCTCGAATGTGAAAACCTTAAAAGAACAGGACGAAGCGATTGCGGCAAAATAATTGGCATTCGGTTTCTTTGGGGTTTAATGGAATGATATGAATTATAGATCTAAGTACCTATATATAATTCAGGATGTACGACCTTGTATTATTCCGTTTTTCTTCCAAACGCGTCACTAAAAGGACACCTTTTCCCTATTTAAGACTGAGGCTTTTCACCTTATACTATACTTAATGAAAGCGAAACGATAGAAATGTCAGGATTGGAAAAATCAAGTGAGTCGATAGCTTCCAAGGCTCTGACGCTGTGCTTTCGTATGAGGTCCGATAGAGGTGGATGACATGAGTTTATCCGAGATGCTACACCATCTGCATATGGGAATTGAAAACAGACGTGCAGAATTTGATGAAATGATCTCTCGGTTAAAGACAGCCAAAAGCAATATTCGAACAGAACAAGATCTTGCGCAGTCAGACATAAAGGAAATTAAGAAGCCTGCTCTAGATTCGTCATGGAAAGGTGAGAGAGGAACCGACTTTCATCGCCACCGAAAAGACGCCTACCATGTAATGCACGACATCGTGAACAATGAGTATGAAAAATATATAACCGAGCTTGATCAAAAAATCTTGCACTTTGAATTAAAAAAAATGGAGCTGGCTGTTGCCAGTAATTTTGCCGGAAGAGCCCAGGACGTGATGGAAAAGGGCGAGGATTTTGCAAAGGATGTTAAACATTTGATTGAACGGGGCTGGAAAGCTCTTTAAAATAAAATATAAAACAGCCGTCTCATAAGCGAGCGGCTGTTTTTTTGTTTAGTCACATCCACCACCGCTATCGCCTGAATCTCCCCCGCAGGAGGCATCAGAAGCGTGATGAGTATATGAATCAGTATAGGTACTTGTCGTTGAACTGTGATGTGAAGAACGCTTAGCAGATGTACGTTTATCCTTTGATGTGAACAGGTGGGCAATGATTGCTCCTAAAGAAGCCAATATGATCATAACAACAAACATAAAAGAACCCATGATGCATCCCTCCTCTTGTTTCATCATCATACGATTGAGCCATATTGAGGTTCCCGATTTGTAAGAAAAACTGGGCAAAGAGTTCTATTTTCGTTTATGATGATAGGCAAAAGTAAATGCCAAGGGAGGAGAGCCCATGCTATCTTTACGTCAGGAGGAGCTCCTGAAACGCTTGATGCAAGCGGAGCAGGAACTGACAAGTGAAGAAATTGCCCGCATGATTGGCGTCACATCACGAACCATCCGAACAGATATGAAAGCGCTTAAATCTATAATAGATGAACATGGAGCCGCACTACATATCAAACGCGGGGCAGGGTATACATTGACCGTCGAGGATTATGGGGCATTACGTACATTTTTGAAAAAGTCGCTGAGAGAAAGAAACGAAAAAAAGGAACAGGTCATTCCCAATCAGCCTAAAGACCGTGTGGCGTATCTATTGAAAAGGCTGCTTCTGTCTGAAGACTATATCAAATTAGATGGGTTGGCAGAGGAACTATTTGTGAGTGAATCGACAGTGAAGAATGATTTGAAAGCGGTCAGACATTTGTTTTCATTACATGGACTTTCTGTAGCACATCGCCCTAAATATGGATTGCGGCTGACAGGGGATGAAATGAAATTAAGATATTGTATGGCTGAGCATGTGTTTCAGCAAGAGCATGCGAACTCTGCGCTGTTACCTGAAGAAACGTATCAATTGGTTCAGGACATTGTGCGTTCACGTACAAAAGCAAGCGGACTTCATCTGTCAGAGATCGGTTTAAGTAATTTAGTCACCCACATCGCCATTGCATGCAAACGAATTGAAGAGAAAAAACTAGTCATGATGCCAGAAGCGGAATTGAAAGACATTCAAGTGCAGCCTGTTTTTCAAGTGGCTCAACAAATGGCAGAAGATATTCGGCATGTATTAGCTATTGATTTTCCGTTATCTGAAATGGCGTACATTGCGATTCACTTGATGGGAGCCAAGATGATGGCATATGGAGATGACGGCCATACGCTATTTCACCTTCTAGACGAAGATCACTTTCGCTTCACTCACCAATTACTTGCTTATGTAGAGGAGCACATGTCACTTGATATTCAATTTGATAAGGAGTTGATCGTTGGATTAAGTCTTCATTTGCGTTCCGCCATTCATCGTTTTAAGTACGATATGAACATTCGTAACCCCTATTTACCGGACATTAAAAGGCATTATCCCATTGCATTTGAAGCGGGTGTCTATATGGGGAGATGGCTGAAGGAAAAAGAGGGGGTCGAGATCCATGAGGATGAGATTGGGTATTTGGCGCTCCATATCGGTGCTGCAATCGAGCGGACAAAATCACAGCATGTGAGAAAGAGATGCCTTATTGTGTGTGCAACGGGTGTCGCCAGCAGTCAGCTCCTTTTTCATAAGCTGACGGCGGCTTTTAGCGGAAGGCTGGAGATCGCTGGAACTGCAAGTGTTGGGGATCTTCCTTCGTATGATTTGAGAAGCATTGATTTTATTATTAGTACCATTCCGCTTCAGAACACATTGCCGGTGCCAGTGATTGATGTACATACGATTTTAAGTGACGATGATATTGTACGGCTGAAACGTTTTGTGCAGGATCCACAGGATACAGGGGTTTTGCGGTATGTCAGTCCGGCGCTGACATTTTATCAGCAAGACCTTCAATCAAGAGAAGAGGTTCTTCAATTTTTTGTGAACGTGCTAAAGGAACAACATCGCATCCCGGACGAGTTTGAACAATTATTGCTGGAAAGAGAGCAAGTGTCCCCGACATCGTTCGGTCATTTGGTCGCGATTCCTCATCCGATGAAGCCGGCAACAGATGACACGTTTTGTGCGATCTGCACGTTGAAAAAACCGGTGCTGTGGGGTGAAGATCGAGTACAAGTCGTTTGTTTGTTGAGTATCCAGAAGACGTATCAAAAAGAATTACAGTCGCTTTATCAATTTCTTGTGCGGCTGACAGAGCGGAAGGAAGTGGTGGAACAACTCATCAAGGCCGCTTCATTTGAGGAACTGACGGCGGCGCTTCAAGTATTGGAGCATCCGAATGAAAAAACGGGACACCCATTTCCGCATCTGTGAGGAAAAAGATTAGATGTTAATGAAAGCGCTTTTAAAATAACATCAAAAAGGAGGATGATCACGAGTTTTTGCAAAGGGGGAGACGGATCATGAGCTTCAAGGAGAAAGCGGCAGACGTCATGGGGAATGTGGCTTATCGCATCACGAATCAGAAGTATATTATGGCGATTAAACAGGCATTTGTCACATTGATGCCAATCATCATTACAGGGGCTTTTGCTGTATTGGTGGCAAATATGATCATGAGCCCGGAAACAGGGCTTGCTCATTTTGAGATGTTCAGATTTTTAGCGGAGCTTCAGCCAATTATGAAGGCAATCAATTATGCCACGCTGAACTTTTTAACGATTGGGGCTGTGTTCCTCATCGGGATAGAGCTTGGGAAAATCAACGGACACAAGTCCCTGTTCCCAGGGCTGATGGCATTGATTTCATTTATATCTGTTATTCCAACAACACTACTTCTTGAAGTGGATGGATCGATGCGTGAGGTTGTAGATGTACTGGCAAGGCAATTTTCCGATCCAAAAAGTTTATTTTTAGGGATGATCATTGCGATCGTATCTGTGGAAATCTTTTGTAAGCTGACCGAGGTGAAATGGCTGCAAATCAAGATGCCAGATTCTGTTCCATCGAATGTTGCGACATCTTTTTCGTCACTTTTTCCTTCGATCATTACGATTACGATCATTAGTTCATTCGGCTTTGCATTTCACCGTTTGACAGGCATTTATTTGCATGAAGCAGTGTATAACGTGGTGCAGCGCCCGCTAGAAAGTGTTGTACAGGGTCTGCCGGGGATTTTAACGTTGATGTTTGTGGCGCAATTTTTCTGGGTGATCGGCATCCATGGCAACCAGATGATCAAACCGATCCGGGAGCCGCTCTTATTAGGATCGATTGCAGTGAATATGACAGCATTTCAAGAGGGAAAAGAGATTCCGAATATCATCACGATGCCATTTTGGGATGTGTATATGAGTATTGGTGGTTCAGGTGTGACCATTGGGCTTTTGATTGCGATTTTTATTGCTGGAAGAAGGGAAGAGATGCGAAGCATTGCCAAGCTCTCATCTGGGCCGGGCCTCTTCAACATCAATGAACCCGTTATTTTTGGATTACCCGTTATGTTAAACCCTGTGATGGCAATCCCATTTATCGTCACACCGCTTGTGACAGGGACGATTGGTTATATTGCGACGGCTACAGGATTTGCTGGAAAAGCAGTCGTGATGGTGCCGTGGACGACACCGCCGATTGTGAATGCATGGCTGTCAACCGCTGGCAGCATGGGAGCTGTCATTACACAGCTCATCTGTATTGTAGTAGCAGTCTTCATCTATTTGCCATTTGTTCTCTTGTCTAACCGCAAACCAGAAGCGGCACCAGATTCAGAATAAAAGGAGGGGCATGAATGAACATGCAATGTAGGTGGTATGGAGAGGATGATCCCGTTTCACTTGGGCGTAAATATGCGAAAAATGGCGCATCCACTTTGCTCATTGACGAAATGTCATCGTTCATGAAAATGGTCATTTTGAAGAGTCAGCGCACCTTTCGTCAGCAGGAAGCCTTGATATGGGGGCAATTGTGAAGGCTTTGTTTGAAGAGGGCTCTAATGGCTATGTCCGGTCGGATCATGGACGTATGATCTTTGGCGAGACAGGCAGACCTGGCTACGGTTTATATGATCGAGCACTTGGGGCTGTGTATTTGCAAGGAATTTGGGAGGGGCTTCACGTTCAAACGAGGAAAGGGAAGGTAGCGATATGAACAGAATCGAGATTCCAAGTGATTTTATCCTAGGTGCAGCGGCTTCTGCTTGGCAAACAGAAGGATGGAAGGGAAAGCAGGTGCATCAGGATTCGTACATTGATTCATGGTATAAGGAAGGATATCACGTGTGGCACGAAGGATATGGTCCGGCTGGTGCGACGAACTTTTACGAGCGCTATCCTGAAGATGTGGCCTTAATGAGAGAGATTGGACTGACACATTATAGGACATCGATCAATTGGTCGAGGTTTCTCATAGATTACGAGAAGGGGATTGTGGATGAGACCTATGCCAGTTACATTGATGACTTGATCAATGGATTAATTGCAGCAGGTGTAGAGCCAATGTTTTGCTTAGAGCATTATGAGCTTCCTGCCGTTTTGCTTGAGAAGTATGGCGGATGGTCATCAAAGCATGTCGTCGAGCTGTTTGTTCTCTATGCGGAAAAAGTGTTTGAGCGCTACGGGGACAGGGTCAAACATTGGTTTAGCTTTAATGAACCAATTGTTGTCCAAACACGTGTTTATCTAGATGCCATCCGTTATCCCTTTGAGCAAAATACGAAAAAATGGATGCAGTGGAACTATCATAAAGCGCTGGCAACAGCAAAAGTGGTGAAGCTGTTTCGGGAGATGGGATTGAAGGAATCGACAGGTGCAAAAATCGGGGTGATTCTCAATCCAGAAGTGACGTATGCAAGATCCTCTGCCCCGCATGATCAAGAAGCGGCACGGATGTATGATTTGTTTTTCAATCGAATGTTCTTAGATCCCTCCATCAAAGGGGAATATCCAGAGAAATTGCTCGATGTGTTGAAAAAGCATGATATTCTTTTTGATGCGACAGAGGAAGAGCTTCAGGTCATCAAGAATCATACGGTCGATGTCGTCGGGCTCAACTTATACTATCCGCATCGTGTCAAGGCGCCGAGTAAGGCGTGGAACGAAGGGACGCCATTTCATCCGTCTTATTATTACGATATGTTTGAGCTGCCAGGGAGAAAAATGAATCCATTCAGAGGCTGGGAAATCTACCCAAACATTGTCTATGATATGGGGATGAGAATAAAAGAAGAATACGGAAATATCGAGTGGTTTGTAGCCGAAAACGGGATGGGTGTAGAAAAGGAAGAACGGTTTAAAAATGAAGACGGTATCATTGATGATCAGTATCGCATTTCATTTATCAGCCAGCATTTGAAGCGGGCACTTCAAGCGAAAGCAGAAGGATCAAATTGCACGGGCTATATGCTGTGGGCTTTTACGGATAATGTCTCACCGATGAATGCCTTTAAAAACCGCTACGGATTAGTCGAAATCCAGCTGGAAAATGAACGAAATCGCCAGTTGAAAGCATCAGCGTATTGGTACCAGACATTAATTAAAACAAGGGAACTGAAGGTTGAAACAGAAGTCATCTATCGATAGGAGTGATGGGATATGAAACGAATCATTCTCGCTTGTGCCGCAGGAATGTCGACGTCCATTGTAGTGTCCAAAATGAAGGCTGCTGCAGAAGCTAAAGGGCTGGATTATGATATCTACGCCATACCTGAAGGGGCCATTGCGGATGAATTAGAAGAGCATGGAGGAGATGTTCAGGTGATTTTACTTGGACCGCAAGTAAGCTTTATGAAAAAGGCAGCAGAAAAAACCGCTGCACCTTATCAAATACCTGTCGATGTCATCAATGTGAGATTATACGGAACAGCGAACGGGGAAAAAATACTAGAGCATGCTCTGAAACTAGCAAATGAATCTTAAGTAATTGGAGGAGAAGCAGATGACGGTATTAGAGGAAATGCAGGGAGCAGCCTTTCAAATCATTGCTCATGCAGGCGAGGCAAGAAGTCATTATGTCGAAGCGATTCGTCTAGCAAGAGCAGATGATTTTGAAAAAGCACAGCAGTTGATTGAAAAAGGGGAGGAAGCGTTTCGAAGCATCCACAACCTGCACTTGTCGCTGATCCAAAAAGAGGCGGCAGGTGAGCAGCTTCCCTTTTCTTTACTGCTGATACACGCAGAAGATCAAATGCTCACAACAGAGACCATTCATCTGCTCGCCATCGAAATGATCGAAATGTGTAAAAAAATGAACGCCCTGTCAAAATAGATATCAGCTATTAACCAATTTCTGTTATAATCATTCGGTAGATAGAGAGAAAGCAGGATTGGTGAATGAAAAAAACATGTATGTTGATTGTGGTTGGTCTTTTGGTGCTGCTCATTTCGGGCTGTATGGGAACGAAGGAGCAAACGATAGGAAACCAGCAAGTAGTCAAAGAGGAAAAGGGTCCATTACTAGCAAAAGAAACAGAAGAGATTCAGCAGACAAAAGCAGCAGAGATTGATACACAAAGCTGGATTGAGCAAAAGGAGCCGGTAGAGCTTCCGATTTTGATGTATCACAGCATCTCCAGCGGCAGCTCGCTTCGTGTACCAAAGAGCGAGTTTGCGGCTCATATGAAATGGTTGAAGGACAACGGCTATGTCACGCTGTCGCCAGAAGAAGCTTACCGCGTCTTCACAACAAATACGAAGCCAAGTGAAAAGTGTGTCCTCATTACATTCGATGATGGATATACCGATAACTATACAAAGGCATTCCCGATTTTAAAGCAGTATAGAATGAAGGCAACGATTTTCATGATTGCGCAATCCATTGGCCGCCCGAACCACTTAACGGATGAACAGATGGATGAAATGATAGCAAATGGGCTTTCGATTGAGAGTCATACCATTCATCATTTAGAGCTCAATCGTTTATCAAAGGAGCAGCAGAAAGAGGAATTAAAAGGATCAAAGGCATTCTTTGATCAACGATTTTCTCAGCATACGAGAATGGTCAGTTATCCTGTTGGGCGCTATAACGAAGACACGCTGAAGCTAGCGAAGGAAGCCGGTTATCAAATGGCTGTCACCACTGAACCAGGACATGCGAAAAAAGAACAAGGCATGATGTCCTTGCATCGTATCCGCGTGTCACCGGGACTTTCACCCGAAAGCTTTGGCAGACTGGTAGAGGGGAATCGATAGAGATCAAATCACAAATGTTTCACATGAAACATTTTACGACAAGTTTCACGGTGATGATTGGTGAATCGACATTTGGGTGGTTCAAAGGCGAAACAGAACTTTCATGAAGATGGAAGTTCTGTTTTTTTATCATTCATCAAAAAATTCCATATGAGCTTTTTCTTGCTTGTAATAATCGATTCGATCTTTCATGGTCCCGGTATGAAACTCAAATTTATGTCCATCAGGGTCCGTAAAGTAGATCGACTGATGATCTTTTTCATCTCTCGGACGGCCTGGCAAGATGTTGACGTTCAAATGTTTTAGCTTGTTGTACATGTGATCTACATCCTCTTCATCAATTGAAAAAGCGATGTGCGTGTAAGAGTGCTGAATGTCTTGACGAGGAATGTCTTTTTCCACATTCAGGGCAAGCCATAGCCCGTTCAAATCAAAGTAAGCTGTCTTTTTTCCTTTTACTAATAAAGTGGCGTCAAATACGTTTGTGTAAAAATCAATAGAGGTTTCTAAATCAGAAACAGAAAATAACAAATGATTGATTCCTTTTATCGACATCACATTCACCTCAAAACATATTTTAAAAAAAGCCTGTAGATGGGGTCTACAAGCTTGTTTATTGATAAACAGGATAGCCCGTTATTTTGATATCTTTCCCTAGTGGTTCTACTGAGAGTTGATCCAATTCGATGGCATCACTCATGAGGCGTATGCCTTCGCCTCCAAAAAAGGAAGGTGACAGCCGACCGCCAATGAGTTTAGGTGCCATATAGATGACCAATTTATCTACAAGCTGCTGTTCTAAAAATGAGGCATTGATCTGGCCGCCGCCTTCAATCATGAGGGAGGAGACATTTCTTTCTCCCAGCACTTGAAGCACTTCTTGCAGGGGCACCCGCGTGTCGCTATCTGTTATAAAGACACTGACGCCAGCTGCTTCTAAAGCGGCTCGTTTTCCCTCATTGGCTTGCTTTGTCGTAAAGATCCATGTAGGTGCCGTCTGATCAGTGACGATCTTTGCTGTCAGCGGTGTTGACAGCTTAGAGTCTAAGACAATTCGAATCGGATGATGCCCATTTGGAATCCGTGCAGTTAGTGAAGGATCGTCATGAATAACGGTTTGAGCACCGACCAAAATCGCATCATTGATACTGCGGATATGATGAGCATCATAACGAGATGTTTCAGATGTAATCCATTTACTGTCAGACGTAGCAGAGGCAATTTTTCCGTCTAAGGTAATACCTGCCTTGAGCGTCACGAAAGGTGTTTTTTTCGTAATAAAATGATTAAATACTTCATTCATGAGAATGGATTCCTGTTCCAGTACGCCTGTAATCACTTGGATGCCAGCATCTTGTAAGATGGCAATCCCGCGGCCTGCGACAAGCGGGTTCGGGTCAAGCGCTGCCACGACAACGGTTTCGACGCCTGCTTTCACAAGTGCTTCCGCGCAAGGGCCTGTGCGGCCGTGATGGGAACAAGGCTCGAGGGTCACATAAATGGTGGCTCCTTTTGCCTTGTCTCCAGCCATTTTAAGTGCATGAATTTCAGCATGCGGTTCACCGGCTTTCATGTGAGCACCGACACCAACAATTTCATTCTCTCGCACAATCACAGCCCCGACGAGCGGGTTTGGAGAGGTCTGACCTTTCATTGCCTGTGCATTTTCAAGGGCTAGATTCATATATCGCTCATGATGTGGCAATCGTACGCACCTCTTGCTCCGCCTTCATGTGACCTGAGCGGTTGATTTTTGTCTGCAAGTATTTTTCGTTAAACTCCGAGACATCACCCCAAAGCGGAATGCGTCCAGAAAGAGATAGACCTGCATGGCTGATGGCATCTGTCTTTTTCGGATTATTGGTAATGAGTCTGACCGGCTTTGTACGAAGTGTTTGAAGAACGGCGATGGCTTCTTCATATTGACGCGTGTCATCTTCAAAGCCGAGTGCTTCGTTCGCTTCTACTGTATCGTAGCCGTTTTCTTGAAGAATATAAGCCATGGCTTTACTGAAAAGTCCAATACCGCGGCCTTCATGATTGGCTAAATAGAACAGTGCACCTGCACCATTGTCTTCAATCATCCGCATGGACTGCTTCAATTGGAACCCGCAGTCGCAGCGCTTGCTTCCGAAAATATCACCAGTGTGGCAAATGGAATGCATGCGGATAAGGGCTTCGTCAGCGTGCTCGAACTCCCCATACACTAGAACGCTTGACTGCTGATGATCGGCAAGCTGGCGGGACGAGAGGCTTTCAATTAAAGCTTCATCTGACAATGGCTCTTTTCCATCGTCTTTTAACCATGAATACCAGTTGAACATCACGGTTCTGCCGTCTAAATTCACTGGCAATTTAATGGGTCCAGTGATATATATATACCCGTCTTCTTGCTGTACTCGTTTGATTTTATCTTTTAAAATGGCTGTTTTAAGATCTGTGTGTTTGTCCATATTATGCACCTTCTTTTTTGTCTGTTTCTTCAATCTGTAAACGAACGAGAACGCCAAATGGATCAACAAATTCGTTACTTTTCCCTGTTGTTTTCACTTGAGTGCCTGCTTTTGTCAGACGCTCGACAACGGACTGTCTGTCTGCTTCTTGTGGGAATACCAGTGTATAGCTTCTAATTCCTGAAAAACGTGGATCAATGGCTCCTTTTCGTCCCCGTCCCCATGCATTAAAGGCAAGGTGATGGTGGTACACACCAGCGGCGATAAACAGGCTTGCTGGTGGAGCCATTCTGATGTGAAAACCGAGCGTATTGACATAAAAGGAATCAGCTTCTTCTGGGTTAAGATGGAAATGTAAGTGTCCCATCACTGTACCAGCGGGAAGTCCTTCCCAAGTTGTATCAGCGGCTTCTTGCAGGAGACCATCTCCATCAAGAGGTGCATTTCCGCCACCTTTCAGTTCTCCATGCTCACCTACCCAAACGTCCTCAGGGCGATCAGCATATATTTCTACGCCAATGCCGTCAGGGTCACTTAAATAAATGGCTTCACTGAAAAAGTGATCGCTTGCTCCAATTAAAGGATAGCCTTTTTTGATCACATGTGCCAGCCATGTGCCCAGGTTTTTTCTGGTAGGTAATAAAACAGCAAAATGATAAAGTCCTGGCTCATGATCAGGCTTCTCCTTGAGCTGTGCATCCTCTTTTAACAAAAGAATGGGTTCCTTTGCATTGCTTCCAAGAGTGACGGTGGATTCCGTCTGTTCTACTATTGTAAATCCTAAAATGTCTGTATAAAAAGGTAAAGAACGCTCAAAGCTGGACACATGTAACTCTGTTACACCCAATCTTAGCTCCTCAACTGTCTTCAAGCTCGGTCAGCTCCTTCATGATATATGCATCGGCATGTTCAAATGTTTTTGAAAATCTATAAAAATGAATACCTTGTTACTTAAAGTAACTAAACTATATAATAGTTAGTGACTTATTTCAAGTAATTAATTGTGCTATAATGAAAAAAAAGAGAGAAAAGCGGGAGGGAGTAAGGTATGGCTCAAGTAGATGGCTGTCCAATCACAGATGCCATGGAGATTCTAGGCAAGAAGTGGGTCATTCTCATCATCAATCAGCTTCTGACAGGCCCTAAGCGTTTCTGTCAGCTTGAAAATGAAATGGACATCAGCGGACGATTATTATCAGAAAGGCTGAAGGATTTAGAGGCTGAAGGACTCGTTGAGAAAAACGTATACCCTGACATTCCAGTACGGATTGAATACGAATTAACAGCGCAAGGGAAGAAAATTGAGCCGATTATTCGTGAAATGTATGCTTGGTCTTTAGAACGTAAAAACAGCAAAAAAGGGGAACAAGTCTCTTCCTAAACGATTTCGATCAGTCTGTCTGATCGAAATTTTTTTTGTGCGATTTTCCAGAAATCTAAGTCAATAGTATGAAAAATGATGTTGACAATAAATTCATTCATCATATAATATCAAGGAGAAGAGGGTTCTTTTCCCTGTAATGGAATGGAGGTTATGCCATGGTATCATGAATGGGACAGATTACCTAAAACACGTTTCAAACCATCATTTAGAAACAGACATCTTTGGCTTTTAGGAAGCAAAGATTTATTTTTTCAACTCAATTGATAATGATTATCATAATCATCTATAAGTGTGATCCAGCGCTTATGAAGGTTATTTTTTTTATTATCTATTGAGAATAATTATCAATATCATTTAGGAGGGTTCACATGAAAGCCATTCGTTCAACATCACACGTATTATTGTTCTTTAGTTTTGTTCTATTATTTGCCCTAGCCCCAGTTAGCTCAGCCTCAGCAGCAGGCTTAGCAGATGGTCAACATTCAGCACAATATGTGGTATGGAAGGCAGATAGCGATTCGACTTCAACAGCGAATACGTATTTTGAAAAACCAGCCAAGCTTGTCGTGAAGAATGGAAAAATCAAAGCACAAGTCACGTTAACGAATAGCTCTTGGATCACAAGCTTTAAAACACTTGATCAAGGTGTGTACAAAGATGCGAAGGTGATCAGTACAAATACAGCTGCAAATAAGAGAACGGTTGAATTCAACGTGAACAGCCTGACAGAAGTCGTACCAGCAAAAGTGAGCGTGACTGTACCGGTCATCGGATATACAGGCAATTACGACATCCGCCTCAAGTTTGATGCAGCATCTGTTCAATAGAAAGGGAGGAAATTCGCTTGATGAAAAAAATGATGAGGCTATCAGTCTTCATGACCGCTTTATTATTGGCACTTATGCTGCCTTTTTCAAACGCACAGGCTGCCACGTTAAAGGATGGTACATACTCCGTCAACTATACTGTGCTGAAGGCTGAAGGAAATGCGGTTTCCATGGCAAATGATTACTGGCTGAAGCCAGCAAAAGTGATTGCAAAAAATGGGAAGCTGACTGTACAAATGACCATTAAAAATAGCAGCTGGGTGACGGAATTTAAAGTGCCGGGAAATGGCGGCTATGTCGACACAACGGTTCTCTCAACTAATAAAAAAGCCAACACAAGGCTTGTTCAGTTCCAAGCTCAGAGCTTGTCTAAGCCAATCAAGTCAAAAATTCATGTCACTGTTAAATCTGCTGATTATGATCATGATTATACCATTCAGCTGAAATTCGATGAGAGCAGCATGAAATCGCTTTCGTCTAACAGCACAAACAAATCAGCGGGTGCAGCAGAAGATCAGCAGCCATCAAAAGAATCAACTAAAACATCTGATTCATCCACGACAAAACAAGAAGAGAATCCTCAAACTGGTGATACAAACCAGACAGGGTGGCTCCTTGTGCTTGCTTTATGCTCAGGCGGATTTTTAGCAAGAAAGTGGATCATCAAGCATTAAGGAAGGAAGTGTCACCATTTGAAACGTCTTTTTCATCTAAAGGCAGCCATTCTGCTCGTTTTATTCAGTTTATTGACTGCGTTTCAGATTCCTCAAGGAACGGCTCAAGCGGCATCATTTGTTGATGGTGAATACACGGCCGGATTCACCATTTTAAAGAATGGCAGCACAGAAGCGTCCATGATGGATACGTATACAGAAAAGCCAGCTAAGCTGATTGTGGAGAATGGCAAGACAACAGCCTATGTCACGCTGAAGCAAAGCAAAGAGATTACAGATTTCAAAGTTGAACAAAATGGTGCTCTTGTCACCACTGAAACCGTCAGTGAGGATGAAACAGCCAATACACGTGTGATCAAATTTGATGTAGCCGACTTATCAGCCAAATTAAACGGCTGGGTGAAAATTTACTGGGATTTAGGCGGCTTTATTTATGACGAAGCGTATGACGTACAGCTTGCATTCGATCAAAGCAGCCTAACACTCGTTACACCTGCAAAGCCAGACGATAACGAAACAAAACCAGATGACCAAAATGGCACAAAGCCAGACGATAACGAAACAAAACCGGATGACCAAAACGGGTCAAAGCCAGACGATAATGAAACAAAGCCGGATGATCAAAATGGGACAAAGCCAGACGATCATCAGGCAACACCTGGCAATAACAATGGCACAAAACCAGATGATTCTGCGCAAAATCAATTAAAAGATGGCGAATACCGCATCAATTACAGTGTGCTGAAAGGGGATCAGGACGAGGCATCTCGGATGAACCAATACTTCTCACATCCTGCATCCTTAACCATCAAAAATGGAAAACAAACCATTTCCTTTACGGTGAAGGATCATACGTCTGTCGCTTCCTTGAAAACAGAGAAAAACGGATCTTATCAAGAAGTGAAGACTGTCAGCACAGATAAAGCAAAGAACACAAGAGTGGTGTCATTTGATGTCGCTGATCTGAAAAAAGCGGTCAAAGGAAAAGTACACATCGTGGTAGCAGCTGCTCACTATGACCAAACCTACGATATTCGTTTTCAATTCGATGCAAAGAGTATCGCTCCACTTAAGGACGGGCAGGTAGAGGAAGAAACACCGGCTGCACCAGAAACACCAAAACCAAACACACCATCACCAGAAACAAATAACGGCGGAGCTGCTCAAGAGACGGCTAAGCTTAAAGATGGTGTATACAAGCTGCCTTTCTCAATGAAGAAAGCAGACAAGGATGAGCCTTCTCGTATGAACGATTACGTCGTGAGCCCTGCGACATTGGTGGTAAAAAATGGCCGCCATTTCGTTTCATATACAGTGAAGAACAGCTCCGCCATCACATCCTTCCAAGTAGGGACAGGCGGGAAATATGAAGAGACTCTTGTCGCAAAAACAGATCAAAAAGCAGACACACGAGTGATTCAATATGAAGCCAAAAGTTTAAGCACTGCTCAAGCAGCACGCGTAAAAATTGATATTCCGGCTGCGAATTATCATGAGCAGTACGATGTCAAACTTGTCTATGACACAAAAGGAATCACTCTTGGTGAAGGAAGCGGCATTGCTATGGTAATCGGAGACGATGAGAGTATCGGCTTTGTCAAAAATCCAAATGATCGCGATTCTCAAACAAATCAGCTTGAAAATCTAGCGCCAGAGGAAACAGGCGCAGAGCAGATGACATTTACTCCATCAGATGACCAAACCAAGTCTGAGACTGGACAGTTGAATCCGAAAACAGGAGATACCTCTCTTTTTTGGGTGTATATTCTTTTATTCGGCGGGTCATTATTCGTACTCGTCAGAAAGTATCAAACAAGAACAAGATAGATGGATTAGTTTAAGTGAGATGCGCAATTTCTCTCGGCGCATCCACTCTCTTTTTTCGAAAGGAGGCTTCTGTTTTTGAAGCATCGAATGTTATGTACCCTGATCGCTGCTCTTAGTGTGTGCGTGATCTTATCGGGCTGCTCACAGTCAGCCGAAAGTTCAGCGAAAGGCAAAAAAAGCGCAGAATCAAGTGCGCGCATTGTGGCAACGACTGTAGCTGCTGTGGAGATTATGGATGCTTTAGAGGTGGATCTTGTCGGGGTGCCAACAAGTCAAAAATCCTTGCCAGCTCGTTATAAAGGACTGCCGGAAGTCGGTAATCCAATGAGCCCGGACATGGAAATCATCCAATCACTTCAACCGACAGATGTCCTGTCTGTCACAACCCTTCAATATGATTTAGAGACACCCTTTCAGCAAGCAGGTGTCCCTGCCACATACTTAAATCTCGAGAGCCTTGGTAGCATGGAGAAGGCGATCACGAAGCTCGGAGCTCAGTATGACAGAAAGAAACAAGCCGAGCGCATCGTGTCTGACTTTGAACAAAAAAAGAAAGACATACAAGAGAAGACGAAGGGAAAGCGCAAGCCGTCCGTTCTGATTTTGCTTGGTGTACCGGGCAGTTATTTGGTGGCAACAGAGAATTCATATATTGGTGATCTTGTACGTATCGCAGGCGGAAAGAACATTGTCAAAGGTGAGAAAATGGAGTATTTGGCATCTAATACGGAGTATTTACAAAAAGCCAATCCAGATATCATACTCCGGGCCGCACATGGGATGCCAGATGAAGTTGTCCGCATGTTTGATCAAGAATTTAAAACAAATGACATCTGGAAGCATTTTCATGCGGTCAAGCAAGACCGGGTGTACGACCTCGAAGAAAGCTTATTTGGGACAACGGGCAATTTAAAGGCAGCAGAAGCATTAGATGAACTAACGCGTATGCTCTACCCGTCATAAGCGGCGAATCTTAATGATAAAAGGACGTTCAAGATGAAAAAAACAGGGATTTTATTTCTGATAGTTAGTCTCTTACTGGTGTGCGTGTTTATTTATTCCGCCATTACTGGGAGTATTCATGTCACCCCGATTGAATTATTGGAAGGGCTCATCACCGGTCAACATGCACAGGTAGACATCATTAAAGATTTGAGAATTCCCCGCATGCTCATCGCAATGTTTACAGGGGCCGCCTTATCTGTCTCCGGTGTACTGCTGCAGTCGGTCATGAGAAATCCATTAGCTGATGCCGGCGTCATTGGAATTTCATCAGGAGCCAGCTTCTTTTCTTTAATGGCGATTACAGCGCTTCCTCAATTTTATTTCTACTCTCCTTTATTTTCGGTATTAGGCGGAGCCATTGCATGTTTCCTCGTGTACGTTCTGTCTTGGAAGGGCGGCTTAAGCCCAATCCGTATGATTTTGGTTGGGATCGCCATCAATGCCATGTTTACTGGAATGGCTGAAGCATTTGTGACCATTTGCAGCTATTTCAATATCACGATCAATCAGTCAGGACAGTCAAATCTCACGATGAAAACGTGGGGAGATGTCCGTTTAATCGGAGTCTATGGCGTCGCCGGTCTTGTCGTAGCACTTTTCTTCAGCAGATGGTGTAATCTCTTGGCTCTTCAGGACAAGACAGCGAAAAATTTAGGGTTGCGTGTGACCAGAATGCGCCTTTTGATTTCCATCACAGCGGTATTACTCGCGGCGGTGACAGCTGCGGTAGCGGGCGTGATTGCCTTTGTCGGTTTGCTCATTCCGCACATTTCAAGAAGGCTTGTTGGCTCGGATCATCGGGTACTCATTCCATTTTCTGCGTTAAGCGGGGCTTTGCTGATTTTGACGGCTGATACGCTCGGCAGGACGCTTGTCGCGCCAAATGAGATTCCTGCTTCTACGATCATGGCCGTGATTGGCGGGCCGTTTCTGATCTTTTTATTAAGAAGGGGGGACCGTCTCCATGGACATTCGTGAGGTGTCATTCTCATATGACCAGCAGAAGGACATCGTTCAATCGGTCACAACACAGATTGAAAAGGGGAAAATCACAACCATTATCGGTCCAAATGGCTCGGGGAAATCCACACTGCTTTCCTTGATGGCGAATAATCATTGTCCAAACAAAGGGCAAATTCACTTAGACGGACAAGCGCTGAATGCATTTAAGCCAAAGGAGCTGGCAAAAAAGCTGGCTGTCGTCCATCAGCAAAATGAAGCACCGCTTGATTTAACGATCGAACGGGTCGTGGCATTCGGTAGAACGCCGTACCAGACGATGCGCGGGGGTGACAAGGAAGAGGATGAGAGAGCGATAGAGTGGGCACTGTCCAGTACAAAACTAACGGAAAAACGAAAGGTGCCGCTCGCCTCACTGTCAGGTGGTGAGCGTCAGCGTGTATGGATTGCGATGGCACTTGCGCAAAAAACACCGATCCTTTTCTTAGATGAACCGACAACCTATTTGGATATCTACTATCAATTTGACATTCTTGAGCTGATCCGTGAGCTCAATGTCGTGCATGGACTCACGATTGTCATGGTGCTGCACGACATGAATCAGGCTGTCCGCTACAGTGACGTCATCATTGCGATGAAGGATGGACGAATTATCAGTGAAGGACAGCCAAACGATGTGTTAACTGAAGAGAATGTGCGGCACATTTATGATGTGTCCGTCACGATTAGACAGGATGCAGAAACAGGAATGTACATCGTGCCTGTTGGCATATAAAAGCAGGTGAGACAGTGTGAAAAGAGGAAAACGGGTCTGGCAGCGTATGCTGACGATCGTCTGTTTAGGAGTATTCATTTATAGCGGTACAGCCATTGGTTTAGAACTGTTCGGCTATTATCAAAATCGTCAGGTGCTTGCAAAGGCTCAGACGATGTATGGTCAAGAGCAAGGAATGACTGAAAGCCGGGAACCGGGAACCACCCGTACGTCATTTGATGAGCTGCGGAAGGTGAACAACGACATTGTCGGCTGGATCAATATGAAGGACACGATGATTCAGTACCCAATCGTTCAATCTCGTGATAATGCGTTCTACTTAACCCGCAATTATTTAAAAAACGACACCCGGGCAGGCAGTATCTTTATGGATTATCGCAATGACGTCTTGCACGAGAGCCCGAATACTGTGGTGTACGGGCATCGGATGAGAGACGGATCCATGTTCGCTGGACTCACAAACTATTTAAAAAAGGATTTCTTCCATGATCATCGGACATTTCAGTACGATACGCTGTATCAAAGCTATGAGGCGGAGATTTTTGCCGTGTATGAAACAACGGTGGATTTCGATTATATTCAAACCGATTTTCAAGATCTTGGCGAATATGCGCACTACTTACAAGCTGTGCGGAAAAAATCAATCTATCAAACGAAGACAGACGTGTCCACAGATGACCTCATCCTCACCTTATCGACTTGTGATCATGTGCTTGCACCTAAAAATGGGCGTCTTGTCGTACAGGCAAAGCTAAAGAAAGTTTACTAGAAAAGGAGAGACAGACGGTTGAAATTTTCACATGTGATCTTCGCTGGACTCGTCTTGATGCTTCTCCTCGGCGGATGCAGTCAGGCAGCACCTGTAGAGAAAGGAAGCGGGCAAGGTGCGCTGAAGATAAAGGATTTTACTGGCAGAACGCTGTCGTTTGAAGAATCCCCTCAGCGTATCGTCGCATTATCGACTGGAGACATGAGCATCCTGTATGCCTTAGGCGGTGAGGTAGTTGGCCGTCCGGCCGCCGAATTACCAGACAGCTTACAAAAGGCAAAGTCTGTACAAACGATTGGCACAACGCATCAATTTGATGTAGAGCTCATCACAAGCTTAAAGCCCGATGTTGTGCTTGGGAATGAACAATTAAACAGTAAGGACATCTCTACAATAGAAGGAATTGGTTCACAGCTTCTTTTGACAAGTGCCAATTCAGTGAAGGATATTCAGCGTCAAATAACGTTATTCGGGGATTTGCTCGGAAAGCAGCAAAAGGCCAAAGCCCTCAATGAGCAAATCGATCAGAGGAAAAAGCAGGTCAAGCAGCCTCAGAAAAAAGTGAAGACACTCGTTGTATACGGGGCACCTGGCACATATATGGCGGCACTTCCTCAATCCTTAAGCGGAGATTTACTGCACATCGCAGGAGGGACGAACATCGCTGAAAATGAACCGGCACTCGAGAAATTCCCTCAATACGCTCAAATCAATGCAGAAAAGGTCATCGAAGCCGATCCTGATCTTATTCTGCTTATGACTCACAGCAATCCTGAAGATGTGAAAGCGGGCTTTATGAGTGAAATGAAACAGAATGCCGCTTGGCACGATGTGTCAGCTGTCAAAAATGGACACGTCGAGATTCTGCCGAGTGATCTATTTGGGACGAACCCAGGCGCGGAAGTGATGAGAGCGATTGATGAGCTAGAGAAAAGATTGAAGCGATTGTCATCATGAAAATGAATGCAGAGTTAGATTTTCAAAAAAGACAGTCGAGGCGAAAATGGCTGATACCCGGTTTATTATTCTCGTTAGTTGTAGGTGCATGCCTAGGGCTTGCATTAGGTTCTGTTCAATTATCGCTGCCAGATCTAATCGCCGCTTTGATGGGATCAGGCCAGCCTGTCCATGAGAAAATTGTGATGGATTTACGTCTGCCGCGTGTTTTGATCGGTTTTATTGTCGGAGCCTGTCTCGCAGCATCAGGGGCGATTTTACAAGGAGTCGTCCGGAATCCACTCGCTGACCCTGGCATCATCGGTGTGACTGCTGGCGGCGGATTGGCTGCTGTGCTCAGCATGATTGTGTTTCCGCAATTTACGTATTTGCTGCCAGCTGCTGCTTTCCTTGGCGCTTTATTAGCGGCACTCGTGGTGTATATGCTGTCATTTGATCAAGGGGTTTCCCCGCTGAAATTGATTTTGGCGGGAGTGGCAGTCAATGCCCTCCTTGGGGCGGTTATGAATGGGTTTATGGTGCTTTATAGTGAGCGTGTGCAGGCTGTTCTGCCTTTTTTATCCGGAGGATTAAATGGACGGAGCTGGCATCATCTAAGCTTCGTGTCGCCATATGCGCTTGCTGGGTTGTGCCTTTGTTTTTTTGCCATCAAGCCGGCAAACCTTCTTTTGCTTGGTGATGAATCGGCGCAGTTACTCGGCCTTAGAGTAGAGCGCACCCGGTTTTTCTTAATTGCGCTGGCGGCGCTTTTAGCTGGTGCAGCTGTAAGTGTGAGCGGCTTAATTGGATTTGTCGGGCTGGTCGTTCCTCATTTTATCCGTCTTTTAATTGGAGATGACTACCGGTACCTGCTGCCGATCTCAATGCTGGGCGGAGGCGTACTTGTGGTTTTTGCAGATACAGCGGCACGGGTATGGTTTACACCGGTTGAACTGCCTGTCGGTATCCTGCTTGCCTGCATCGGTGCACCTTTCTTCCTCTATTTATTAAAAAAGAAAGGGAGGGGTTAAGTTGGAAGTGATAGCTATGGATGACGTGAGTCTCAGTCAAGGAGGCTTTCGGCTGTCGTCTATTTCAGCAGCTGTTCCTAAAGGAAGTGTGACAGGAATTATTGGACCAAATGGATCAGGGAAGTCGACTTTTATTAAAGCAGCCGCACGTCTTACATCGATCGAAAGCGGCATGATATACATTCACGATATACCGCAAAAAGAGATGACATCTCAGGAGATTGCAAAGGAAATCGCCGTTCTCATGCAGACGAGAACAGCCATTCCATCTATGACCGTACGGGAGCTGGTCGCACTTGGACGCAGTCCGCATCGTTCGATCTGGAAAAAGAGCTCGAAGACAGATCAAGAAGCGATTGAGTGGGCGCTTGATGTGACCAATAGCCGCATCAATGAAAACAGAATGCTGCATACATTGTCAGGCGGAGAAAGACAAAAGGCGTATATTGCGATGGCGCTCGCTCAGAAGACAGAGACCTTGATTCTGGATGAGCCGACGACTTACCTAGATATTGCACATCAGCTTGATTTACTAGAGCTGCTCAAACAGCTGAATAAGACGCATGGAATCACCATTTTAATGGTTCTTCACGACCTGCAGCAGGCAGCAAAATATTGTGACCGCCTCATTGCGATGAAGGGTGGTCAAGTTTATCAAATAGGGACACCAAACGAAGTATTAACAGAAAACTTTTTCAAAGAAGTCTTTGGGATTCAGGCTGAGGTTCACTTAGACGGTGAGCATCCGCTCATTATCCCAATCGCTTCGATCCAACAACAAAAGGGAGATGAACAGAAAATGATCATTGTCAACAACCAGGTAAGAGTAGAAAAAGGCAGTGCTGACCACCTCGTCAAGCGTTTTAACAAGCAGGGACAAGTAGAATTCATGGAAGGATTTTTAGGCATGGAAGTATGGGTCACGCAGCAGACAACCGATTACGATGAAGTGACCATTCATACCCGCTGGAATCGAAAAGAAGACTTTGTGAACTGGACAAAATCTCAGGCATTTGGTGATGCGCACGCTCATGGGAAAGCGAAACCTGAAGGACTATTAAAAAACAAAATTACGTACTACGAAGTGCAAGTCACTAGACCAGCTTTACAGAAAAAAGCCTAAAAAAGAAACATAGCGCTGCGGTTCATGTGCAGCGCTATGTTTTTGCGTTTTTTTACTTTCTGTCACATATCTTTGACAAAGTATTCAAACAACTGACACAATACCATCCAATTTTTAGGTAAAATTTACTTTATTTTTGAAGCGCATGGGTGTAAAGTACAGGTATAAATAACTAACCGAATGAAAAGCAAGAGTAAAATTTCACCGAGTAAACCATTTCAAACAGGCTATTATTTGTGAATCATTGAACAAATAGTGAATATTTTGTGAAGTGGTGAGCATAGTTATTTCGAATCATTCGGCATGTGAAAGTAAGGGAGGATGTAAGGCTGTGAGTGAGCTGTTTTTAGCAAGATTTCAATTTGCTTCAACGACATTATTTCATTTTATTTTTGTTCCTATGTCAATAGGTTTGGTGTTTATCGTCGCCTTGATGCAGACCCTTTATGTCGTCAAGAAAAAAGAGATTTATAAAAAAATGGCGAAGTTTTGGGGTCATCTATTCTTACTCAATTTTGCAGTAGGTGTG
Organism: Bacillus sp. YBWC18; assembly: GCF_002998775.1. NCBI lineage: Bacteria > Bacillati > Bacillota > Bacilli > Caryophanales > Bacillaceae > Bacillus > Bacillus sp. YBWC18. The sequence goes on from NZ_PVRI01000003.1 coordinate 225,888, forward strand.
GTGACAGGGATTTTGCAGGAATTCCAGTTTGGGATGAACTGGTCAGATTATTCAAGGTTTGTCGGTGATGTGTTTGGTGCACCGCTTGCCATTGAAGCACTGCTCGCCTTTTTCCTTGAATCTACATTTATTGGACTTTGGATATTCGGCTGGGATCGTCTGCCGAAGAAGATTCATTTATTGTGTATTTGGCTTGTTTCTCTTGGTACGATCTTTTCGGCGTTTTGGATTCTACTCGCCAACTCATTTATGCAAGAGCCAGTTGGATTTGTCATTAAAAATGGCCGCGCAGAAATGAATGATTTTGGCGCTCTTGTAACGAACCCGCAGCTTTGGGTTGAATTCCCGCACGTTCTGTTTGGTGCGCTGGCTACAGGTGCATTCTTTATTGCAGGAGTTAGTGCCTATAAAATGATCAAAAAACAAGAAATCGCCTTTTTCAAAAAATCATTCCAGATTGCCATGGTCCTCGCTTTAATTTCTGGCTTAGGTGTGGCGTTCTCTGGACATGATCAAGCGAAGCACTTAATGAAATCACAGCCGATGAAGATGGCAGCAAGTGAAGCCCTTTGGAAGGATAGTGGAGATCCAGCGGCTTGGACACTATTTGCCAATATTGACACAGATAAAAAAGAAAACTCTGCGGAGATCAATATTCCGTTTGCTTTAAGTTACTTGGCTTATCAGAAGTTCAGTGGAGATGTGCCAGGCATGCTGACACTTCAAAAAGAATATGAAGCAAAGTTTGGCCCTGGAGACTACATTCCGCCAGTGAAAACAACCTTCTGGAGCTTTAGAATCATGGTTGGTGCCGGAATGCTGATGATTTTTGCCAGTATGATTGGCTTGTACTTGAGCTTTAGAAAGAAACTCGAAACGAACAAATGGTTTTTACGCTTCATGGTAGGGATGATTGCGTTCCCGTTTATTGCGAACTCAGCTGGCTGGATCATGACTGAAATTGGGCGTCAGCCGTGGACTGTCTTTGGTATGATGACGACGGCTCAATCGATTTCGCCAAACGTATCGTATGGCATGCTGTTATTCTCAGTCATTAGCTTTACGACGATTTATCTGATCCTTGCCATCTTGCTTGCCTACCTATTCATTCGAGAAATTAAAAAAGGTGCACATTCGGAAGAGGATACAGATCAAAAGGATGAAACGGACCTGTCTACAGATCCATTTGATGGAGGCGCATATCATGGCATATCTTAACGAGATTTGGTTTATTCTTGTCGCAGTATTGTTTGTTGGATTTTTCTTCTTAGAGGGATTTGATTTTGGTGTTGGGATGTCCATGCAGCTGCTTGGAAAGGATGCGCACGAGCGCCGCATTTTAATTAATACGATTGGCCCTTTCTGGGATGCGAATGAGGTCTGGCTGATTACAGCTGGGGGCGCTATTTTCGCTGCATTCCCTCACTGGTATGCCACGATGTTCAGTGGATACTATATACCATTTGCGGTTCTCCTCTTAGCGCTCATTGGGCGCGGAGTCGCCTTTGAATTCCGAGGGAAGGTTGAGAAAGCCTCTTGGATCAAAGCATGGGACTGGGTCATCTTCTTTGGCAGTCTGCTGCCGCCGTTTTTACTCGGTGTGCTATTCACAAGTATTTTACGCGGGATGCCAATTGATCAAGACATGAATATGTATGCTGGTTTTACGGATTTTGTGAACCTTTATTCAGTGATTGGCGGGTTAGCTGTGACGGTTCTTTGCCTTCTGCACGGATTGATTTTCGTCACACTACGAACAGAGGGTGATTTAAGAGATCGTGCAAGAAAGCTTGGCAAGCGTGTCCTGCTTATTGCGCTGCCAGTTCTTGTCCTATTTGTCGGTGTATCTATCATGGAAACAGACATTTATACGGTACGCCCGATCATCACCATTCCGTTAACTGTCCTAATTGTGGTTTGTTACGTCGCGGCTCTATTCTTTATGAAAAAAGAACGTGATGGCTGGACATTCTTATTCACAGGTGCAGGCATCATGGTGACAGTGACGATGCTTTTCACTGCATTGTTCCCGCGCGTCATGATTAGCTCAATCAACCATACGTTTGATCTTACCATTCAAAACGCTGCATCCGGATCATATTCACTGACGGTGATGACGATTGTTGCCATTTCTTTGCTGCCCTTTGTGCTTGGGTATCAAATTTGGAGCTATTACGTCTTCCGTAAACGTGTAAGCGGTAAGGAGCCAATGACCTACTAATGGATAAACGTTTGCTTCAATTAAAAGGAATAAGGGGGCTTCTTGCCCTTTTGGGTATTGTGTCACTCATCCAAGGAGCAAGTATTATTTTCCAAGCACAGTGGCTGGCACATGCCATTACTACGCTGTTTGACGGGAAAAGCCTTTCGCAGGCAGCGCCTTATGTCCTGCTGTTTCTTGCTGCCTTTCTGGTGCGGCACGGTCTCACCTTGATTCGGGAGAAGGTCATGTTTACCTACTCTTCCCGAATTGGAGCAGACGTCAGAAAACAGCTGTTAGACCAACTCTTTCGTTTAGGTCCAGCTTTCACAAAGAAAAAAGGTACAGGAAAGCTTGTCACATTAGCGATGGAGGGGATTGCTCAATATCGTCAGTATTTACAGCTGTTTTTACCGAAAATGGTGAACATGGCAGTGATACCGGCAATGGTCCTCATCTATGTTTGGACGTTAGACGAAACATCTGCTGTCATTTTAATCGTGACGCTGCCGATTTTAATTATTTTTATGATTTTGCTAGGCCTTGTCGCTCAGCGTAAAGCGGCCAAACAATGGAGATCGTATGAGAAATTATCCAATCATTTTACTGATTCTCTCCGCGGCCTTGAAACGCTTCGTTACTTAGGCATTAGCAAAAAACATTCCCGCAATATCGGGGAAGTGTCAAAGCGATATCGAAAGACGACCATGAGTACGCTGAAGGTTGCATTTCTTTCATCATTTGCGCTTGATTTCTTTTCCATGCTGTCGATTGCAACTGTCGCTGTCTTTCTTGGCTTGCGATTAATTGAAGGAGAGCTTCTGTTATTGCCGGCTCTGACCGCGCTTATGCTGGCACCGGAATATTTCCTGCCAGTACGTGAAGTGGGAAATGATTATCATGCGACGCTAAATGGAAAAGAAGCGAATGAAGCGATGCAGGTCATTTTAGAAGAAAAGGGCTTCCGCGCGCAGGAGACACAATCAGTGCAGCTAGACAAGTGGGGTGAACAAGCTGTGCTCACGCTGCAAGATGTTAGTGTCCAGCATGATGAACAAGCCCCTTATTCGATTCAGGATGTAGACCTCACTGTCAAAGGGAAGAAAAAAATCGGAATCATTGGTGCCAGTGGTTCAGGGAAATCGACGTTAACCGATGTGCTCGGCGGCTTTGTTGAACCGACCTCAGGTCAAATCACGTTAAACGGCAAGCCGCTTGTTCATTTACAGATGAAGGAATGGCAAAAGGAAGTCGTCTATATGCCGCAGCACCCTTATTTATTTCACATGACATTAAGAGAAAACATTCGTTTTTATGAACCGCATGCAACAGATGAAGAAGTGGAAAGAGCTGTCTGTGAAGCTGGATTATCTCAGCTCGTAGCGCAGCTGCCAAATGGTCTCGATGAGGTCATTGGAGAACAGGGAAGAGGGCTAAGCGGCGGACAGGCACAAAGAATTGCGCTTGCGCGAACGGTGCTGGGACAGCGGTCAATTATGCTGTTAGATGAACCAACGGCGCATCTCGATATTGAGACAGAGTATGAATTGAAGAAAACAATGCTTCCGCTGTTTGAAGATAAACTTGTGTTCTTAGCGACACATAGGCTCCATTGGATGCCAGACATGGATGAGATCATTGTCATGGATCAAGGAACGATTGCAGAAATGGGTACACATGAATCATTAATGCAAAGAAAAGGCGTGTATTATCAATTGGTACAGGAGCAGATGGGGGCGGTCACACATGGTCAGTAAAGGCTGGTTTATACCTTATATCAAGGAGAATCAAAAGCTGTTTGCGCTGGTTTTATTTCTAGGGGCAATTGCAGTATTCTCTGCTTCTATGCTGATGTATACGTCAGGATTTCTCATTTCAAAAGCTGCCACAAGACCTGAGAATATACTTATGGTATACGTTCCAATTGTAGCTGTACGGACCTTTGGTATTTCACGCTCAGCTGCCCGCTATGCAGAAAGACTGGCGAGCCACCAGCTCATTTTGACAATGATTGAAAAAATGCGTGTCCGTCTGTATGACATGGCTGAACGAAGTGCGAAACAGACAAAGCTGGGTACAGGTGAAATGCTTGGGCTTCTGTCAGATGATGTCGAGAGACTGCAGGACGCCTATTTAAAAACCATCTTTCCATCCATCGGGGCGCTGCTTTTATATGACGCATCCATTGGGGCACTTGGTCTATTCTCGTGGCCCTTTGCTGGACTGATGCTGCTTTATATGGCACTTCTCGTATTCGTTTTTCCATACGTCACAGTGCTAGTGAACCGGGCGAGACAAATTCAAATGAAAAAAGGCAGAAATGAACTGTACAGCCATTTAACAGATGCAGTCATGGGCGTTAGTGACTGGCTGTTTAGCGGCAGGCAGAAAGATTTTGTTGATGAATATGAACAGAAAGAAGCGAAACTGTTAGCGCTTGAAGCAGCCAAGCACCGGTTTATCCGTCTGCGCCTGTTTTTTGCCCAGCTTATGATTGGAGGAGCTGTCGTGCTTGTCGTGTATTGGAGCGGTTCGGTCGTTCAGTCAGGCTCGATGTCACACACCCTGATTGCAGCCTTTGTGCTTGTGCTGTTTCCGTTAACAGAAGCCTTTCTTCCACTCTCAGATGCAGCAGGTGATATTCCAGTCTATCAGCATGCTGTCAGCAGATTAAATCATTATGAAAAGCTTTCGTATGAAGGAGAATCAGAGCGCAAGACAGTGGATCATTCAGCTATTTCTCAAGGTGAAGCTGTCTGTTTTGATCAAGTGTCCTTTCGGTATGATTCGCACCAATACGTGCTAAAGCATCTCTCATTTTCACTGAAGCAAGGGGAATCACTTGCTCTCTTAGGAAAAAGTGGTGCAGGAAAATCGACTATTTTGAAATTGTTAGAAGGAGCTGTCGTGCCAAATCAAGGAGCTGTCAGTATCCAGGGGAAACCGGTAGAAAGCATTCGAGAAACCGTGTCCACCTATGTGTCAGTGCTCAATCAACAGCCGTATTTATTCGATACCTCTGTTTTAAACAATATTCGCTTAGGCTCTCCAGATGCGACAGAAGAGCAAGTAAAAGAAGCAGCGAGACAAGTGCAGCTGCACGATACCATCGAATCTTTGCCAGAGGGTTATCACACCGGTGTGCAGGAGACAGGGATTCGTTTCTCAGGTGGAGAAAGACAACGGATGGCGTTAGCCCGGATTTTGCTGCAAAACACCCCGATTGTTGTATTAGATGAGCCCACCGTCGGACTTGATCCGCGCACAGAGCGTGAGCTGCTTGAAACCATCTTCCGTGTGTTAAAAGGAAAAACGGTCATTTGGATTACCCATCATCTCACTGGCTGTGAGGCATGTGACCGCATTATGTTTATTGAAGATGGACAAATTGAGATGCAGGGGGAGCATCAGGATTTACTGAAAGAAAACCCGCGCTATCAAAAATTGTATGAGATGGATCGTCCATTTTCTAAAATATAAATAAACGAAATAACAACGTTCGGACAGAAATCTCTGCCCGAACGTTTTGTGGTTTTAAGGGTTTACCTTTCCAACACCAGCATTTGATACCACTTCTGATTTGACATTGTTTACGTTAAGCAAAGAGTAGTTATAAGGAGGGTTGTACGTACCTGTTGAAGACGTTGGCAGACTGCCTGAGCTGTTAATAAATGAGTTGTTGATGACATGCCATGTACCGACTTGACGGCTGTCCCAGCTGCCGATCGCATTATTTGTATTTTCAAATACGTTGTGCTCAATTCTCATCTTCGCGCCCATACGAGAATTGATCGCTGTGGTATGAATGCCTTTATAGTAGTTGTTATACACATGACCTTCCCCGTAGCGCATAGACGGTACACGAGAATTCAGGTTTTCAAAACGGTTGTTATGGAACGTAATTTTTCGGTTGTAGTTGTCGTTATCAGAGCTGCCCATGAGCATCGTTTTCCAGCTGTCATGAACATAGTTCCATGAGAAGGTAATATAGTCGGAGTCTTTTTTCACATCAAATAATCCATCATAATCATCTTTCCCAGAGTTTAATGTGTTGTACAGCTCATTATGATCGACCCATACGTTTTTAGAAGCGCCTTCGATTCCGATGGCATCCTTGTCACCGATGTTACTGTGATGGATTTTCAGGTTGCGGATAATGACGTTATTGGAACGCCATACTTTGATACCAATTCCATTAAATTCACCTTTCGTGCCTTTGCCGACGATCGAGACATTGTTTGTATCTTTCACATCGATTTTATTGGCAGATGTATTAGAAGGGTTAATCGTCCCGTCGACAACAATTTTTAATTTTTCGTTTGTTCCTTTACTTTTGAGGGCAGCCAATAGTTCATTTCCAGTTTTGACTGTGACGGTTTTACCGCCTTCACCGCCTGTTGTACCGCCATTTAATGTGGAGAATCCTTGTTGATTAAAATTGGCCATAATAGAAGGGCTTTCTGGATACTTGGCTGCCGCTTTTGCCTCCCCATTAGGTGCAAATAATGAAGTCACGAGACCAACCGCTAACACACCAGCTAACATTGGAACTTTTTTCTTCAAAGTCAACATCTCCATTCTATTTTGTTTTAATGTAAACGTTTCCAAAAATAAGCTGCAATTCAACTGCCCCCCTTTCTTCGCCAGTATCGCCTTTTTCGGAATGTAGGAAGAGCATAGCACGCAAAAAGGTATCATCGGCTAAGAATTGGCGCTGTGTATTCCATGATTTTCTAGGAAACTAAGGCCATGATTATTTTATTTTCATCTAAATGAGACAAGGATCATTGACGATAGGTATTGGGATGACCTAGTGATTATGAGGGAGAGGCTCTTCGCTTGATAGAAAATCAAGATGATTACGAACGCACCATTTTGTTAGGGACGAAAGAATGTCATAATCATTACATAAGAAAAAATTGGATATAAAATGAATCAAATACTGGATCAACAGGGAGAAAAGGGAGCCAAGTTAAAAAAATTAAGTCTATTTTGAACGATGTCGTCATCCGTGTCGTCACATGAATAAGAGAAGAAAAGGAAGGAGGGGTGTGTTTGGAGCAGACAGAAGAGACATTATTGATTCAGCGGGCAAAACAGGGAGATGATGCTGCATTTACAGCCCTTTATCGTCATCATTATTCCTTTCTTTACCGTTATATAATGAAGCTCACCCTTCAACAAGAGCTGGCAGAAGAAATCATACAAGAAACGATGCTGAAAGCGTACATGAAACTTTCTTCATTTAGAGGAGATTCCTTATTTTCAACATGGCTCATTTCCATTGCATCTAGGCAATTTTTAGATCACCAGAAGAAAAGAAAACGTGAACAATTAAGAGAAGGGAAGGCGAATCAAGAGACCATACGCCGCTTCAAATGGGACATTCAGCAAAAGGGCCACACATGGCATGAAATGTGGGATGCTCTAAACGAATTGAAGGCTCAGGAGAGAGCACCGATTATTTTGCACTATTATTATGGCTTTACTTATCCAGAGATTGCTTCAATGCTCGGTATGAGAGAAGGCACTGTGAAGTCGAGGGTTCATCATGGATTAAAGAAAATTCGAAAGGAGTGGTCTCAATGAAGGAAGATCAGTTCACCGAACGTTTAAAGGAAGAGTTACAGCAGCTAGATGAACAAATTGAAGTGAAAGAGCCAAGTGAGCAGGCTGTCATGATGATGCTGAAGCAGGCAAAGGAACAAGAGAAAAGGCGTTTTAAACAAGAAGTACTGGCGTACGTTCTCATCAGTCTGACCATTCTGGCACTATTTGTCGCTGCCATCACCCATTTGCCTATCATCTTCATTCTTCTTCAAGTAGTGAGTGTGCCGCTCTGCGTCGTTGTCGGCATCAAGGAATATCAACACATTAAAGGAGGGTCTTCCTTATGAGTCAGACGGAGATGATCATCTTATTGTGCGCATTGCCGTTATTGTTTGCGCAGGGGCTTCTTTTATTTATGGATGCAAAGAAAAGAGGGCGCTATAAGTGGTTTTGGGGCATTGTCGGTTTAATTAATTTCCCATCGTCTTCTATTTTATATTGGCTTTGTGTCGTTTACCCTGATCGAAAGAAAGATGAGAAGATCCGAAAAGATTGAGCGGACGGCCTATAAAACTTTAGGCCTTTTTTTCGGGTTGAAGATCAACTAGAAATCATTCATGATTCATCTATTTGTCAAAGAGTGCGGGATATATAACGTCTAAATCATCAATTCTAGCACAATAGTCATTCTGCAAGAGATACTTTCTAAAAACGATTGCTGCGGCTGCTTGATCCATCTCAAATCGGCATCATTTTCATCTGTTATCAGTATTGATCAGATTTTACAAATGGTGTTAAATTAATCTCAATATGCGTTAGAAAATCTAACAGGATAAATGTGTGAAGATATACAAAGGAGGCAGATGAGACATGTTGACCTTAGATCGAGCAGCACAAACAGCACAAAGCTACATCGACCGTGTGTTAGAGGAGGTGGAAAAACGAAATCCTGGTGAGGAGGAATTTCAGCAAGCCGTAAAAGAAATTCTAGAATCACTCGTTCCTGTTTTTGCAAAACACCCAGAGTATGAAAAACAGGGCATTTTAGAACGACTCATTGAGCCTGAGCGGCTTGTGGTATTTCGTGTACCTTGGGTAGATGATGAGGGGAAAGTACAAGTCAATCGGGGGTTCAGGGTTCAATTCAATAGTGCCATCGGTCCTTATAAAGGAGGCATCCGTTTCCACCCATCTGTCAATGCAAGCATTATTAAGTTTTTAGGATTTGAACAAATCTTTAAAAACGCACTGACTGGTATGCCGATCGGCGGGGGAAAAGGTGGATCAGATTTTGACCCTAAAGGGAAATCTGATGGAGAAATCATGCGTTTCGTCCAAAGCTTTATGAGTGAACTCAGCCGATATATTGGACCTGATCAAGATGTACCAGCAGGTGATATTGGCGTAGGGGCACGCGAAATTGGCTATATGTTCGGACAGTACAAGAAAATGCGCGGTGCTTATGAGGCGGGTGTGCTCACAGGGAAAAGTCCTGGATTTGGAGGCAGCTTAGCGAGAAAAGAAGCGACAGGCTATGGACTGGTGTACTTTATGGAAGAAATGTTAAAAGCGCATGGACTGCAATTTGAAGGGCATTCAGTTGTTGTGTCTGGATCAGGGAATGTGTCTATTTATGCGATGGAAAAGGTCATGGAGCTAGGCGGTAAGGTCGTTGCTTGCAGTGATTCAAGCGGAGCGATTTATGATCCTCAAGGCATTTCACTTGAGACCGTGAAGCAGCTAAAGGAAGTGAGCAATCAACGGATTGGGGCATACATAGACATTCACCCGCATGCCGAATTGATTGAAGATTGTGAACAAATTTGGTCTGTTCCTTGTGATATTGCGCTTCCATGTGCAACGCAAAATGAAATATCTGAGATGCAAGCGCAGCAGCTCGTGGAAAATGGTGTCATTGCGGTAGGAGAAGGAGCTAATATGCCCTCTACTCTTCAGGCAGTCAAAGTGTTTGAACAGAATGATATTCTATTTGCGCCGGCAAAAGCGGCGAATGCTGGCGGGGTAGGTGTCTCAGCACTGGAAATGGCACAAAATAGTGCAAGAATGTCTTGGACATTTGAAGAAGTAGATGATCAGCTGAAACAAATGATGCAGACGATTTATCGTCAGTGTACAGAGACAGCAGACGAATATGGACACTCTGGAAACTTAATCGTAGGAGCAAATATTGCAGGATTTCGCAAAGTGGCAGATGCGATGATCGCACAAGGCGTGATTTAACTCCTGCTCTCCCGCACCTGTTTATTTCATGACAAGATGGGGAATCGTCCTTGTAAGAATGACAATAAGGAGGCGCGGGAGAAATGAAAAAATGGCTGAAACAAATTGTCAAATGGGCACCAGTGATTTATCCAGTGGTGAGGAAAATATATAAAGAGCGAAAAGCATCTAAAAGTCGTAACGTATCAGCCGGATAATCCGGCTTTTTTTATGCAAGCATTACCGATTTGTGTCCTGAACGAAAAAATAATAGATTTGAATGATCCAAGTCATGCCTCACTCCGTTAAGTACATAACAAACGGAAAGAGGAGGAAAAACAGATGAACATGAAAAAAGCAATTTTAACCATTCCACTTAGCGCAGCATTACTATTTCCGGCAGCTCATAGCGCAAGTGCACACGAAGGACATATGCATGGAGAGGCAAAGAAGACATCTTCGTCACAAGAGGTGTCAAACAAAGCAACCGATCTTCGAGCAGCACTAGACCAGTTATTTTCGGAGCATGCCTACTTAGCAGTCATCACAATGCAAAAGGGAATTGACGGTAGCAAAGATTTTAAACAAGCAGCGGCAGCGCTAAATGACAACACAAATGACTTATCGGAAGCCATCGCTTCTGTGTACGGAAAAAAAGCAGGGAAACAATTCAAAGACATTTGGTCAAGTCATATCGGCTACTTTGTTGATTATGTACAAGCAACGGCAAAGAAAGATGAAGCAGGTAAAAAGAAAGCAGTTAAGCAGCTTGACCAATATCGCATGAAACAAGCTGATATGCTCGATCAAGCAACAGACGGCAGTTTGAAAGCTAGCGAACTAGAAGAAGGCTTAAAAATGCACGTCAATGAACTGTTAAAAGCGTTTGATAGCTACACTGAAAAGGATTTTGATACGACCTATGAAACGGTTAGAAAATCCATTCATCATATGTTTGAAGTCGGTAAAGGCGTATCGTGGGCGATCACAGATCAATTTCCTGGGAAATTTGATCACAAATCAGTCGACACACCAGCAGCAGACCTTCGTGAAGATTTAAACTACTTGTTCTCAGAGCATTTGGCGCTTGCGGTCGTTGCTATGCAAAAAGGAAATGATGGCAGCAAGGACTTTGATCAAGCAGCGGCAGCTTTGAACGAAAACACAAATGATTTATCAGATGCGATTGCATCTGTTTATGGTAAGGATGCAGGAAAACAATTCAAAGACATTTGGTCAAGCCATATCGGTTACTTAGTTGATTATGTCAAAGCGGATGCATCAGGAGACAAAGAAGCGAAAGAAAAAGCTGTGAAAAACTTAGATGCGTATCGGATGAAGCAAGCGAAATTTCTAGATCAAGCGACAGATGGACGTTTGAAGGCGGCGGATTTAGAAGCTGGCTTGAAAATGCATATTGATGAGCTGATCAAAACATATACGTCTTACCATAATGGCGAATATGATCAGCTTTATCCAACAGTGAGAGAAGCGTACGGTCATATGTTCATGGTCGGTCAAGATGTCGGAGCAGCGATTGTTGATCAGCATCCTGAACTGTTCAAATCCAACATGCCTAATGAAATGCCGAAAACAGGTATGGGAGGCACAGCCGGTCCTTTAGGTATGTCATATGAAGCATTTGCGGGAATGATCGCAAGTTTGATCCTAGCCGGCGGTGCAGCGGGTGCGTTCTTCCTTACTCGCCGTAAGACATCAAATTAAGCTCGTATAAAAAGGAAAGGGGAACGTGCACAATCGTGCCGTTCCTTTCTTTAAAAGGAGGCAGACTGACTTGATAAGGTGGTTGTTTGGTCTTCTGATGCTTCTCATCATCACGGGCTGCGCATCACAATCTATGGATGATTCGTCATCCTCTAAAACAACCTCATCTCCTGAAAAAATGACAACAAACCAAGCCGCAAAACAGTCTCATTCACAAGACATGTTAAAAGACGAACCGTCTGGTATTGTCCCGGCTGAAATTGCGATTCCGGCGATTGATGTCAAAGCAAAGTTGGAGAAAACAACTTTATCAAAGGATGGCAGTATGGGCGTCCCAAAAAATACGGACAACACAGCTTGGTTTAAAGATGGTCCAAAGCCAGGAGATAAAGGAAATGCCGTCATGAATGGCCATGTTGATAATAAATGGGGACCTTCTGTTTTTTATCGATTAAAGGAGCTAAAAAAGGGAAACAAGGTAATCGTGACTTCCTCGTCAGGAAAAAAGCGAACTTTTGAAGTGATCAAAGTGCAAAGCTATCCGCGTGAAGAAAAGCCGAATGCGTTTTTCGGGTACGCTTTTACACGGAATCTCAATTTCATTACGTGTACAGGGACATTTGATCATGCAGCAGGGACTCATGAAAAGAGACTGGTTGTCTTTACCCAGCTGATCCCTTCATAAAAAAGGCGATGACACGGAGGTGTAGCGCCTTTTTTGATGGTTTCTGCCAGAGTCCTACAAAAAGATTCATAGGTCATTAGATATGGTTTGTTGTATAAATAGGGGCGTTTGTCATATAAATGAGTTGGCAATTTTTATTTCTTTTCAGTAGAATATGAGTAATGAAGAGAACTGCAAGCGTATACACCCTGTCCAGACAAGGCAGATTCTCCACCCTTACATAAGGAGGCCGATCTGATGCTGAGTAAAAGACTGGCGCACATCTTAAGTCAGCTCATGGCAGCGGAGACCCCGCTCACAAGCGCTGCGCTTTCTGTCAGCTTACAAGTGACAAGCCGCACCATTCGTACAGACATCAAGGAACTGAACGACCGTCTCGCTCCTTATCAAGCGGCTGTATCAGCTGTTCGAGGAGCTGGCTATGAGCTGTTGATCAACGATGAGAATGCCTTTCGCCGTTTTATGAAAGAGGAGGTCGAACAGGAAGAGCCACTGGCTGTTCTGCCGGAGGAGCGCGTTCGGTTTATTTTAAAGAAGCTGCTTCTCGCAGAGTCTTATGTGAAACTGGAAGACTTACAGGACCAGCTGTTTATTAGTAAATCGACGATGAGTAACGATATGAAATGGGTCAAACGCAAGCTTGAGCCATTTGATCTGAAGCTGGAAGCGAAGCCGAATAAAGGCTGCCGGATCAAAGGATCGGAGATGAAAATTCGTTATTGTATGTCAGAATATTTATTCAATGAACGCCGTTCCTGCCAAACGATGCTGAACACAGCAGTCACCATTTTGCCAAAACATGAATTGGAATTGATTCAGAAAACAATGATTGATTATATCAATGAAGAAAGAATGAATCTATCAGACATTTGCATGAATAATTTAATCGTTCATGTTGCGATTGCCTGCAAACGGATTAGACACGGAAACTATGTATCTGTTTTGCCAGAGGAAATCAATGAGATACCACAGGCAAAGGAATATAAGGTCGCTAAAAAAATGGTGGAATGCCTTGAAGGACTGCTGGACGTCTCTTTTCCACAAGAGGAGATCGTCTATATCGCCATTCATTTATTAGGAACAGCCAAAATGGTACAGTCTTTTTCATCGAGTGGTCAAAAACAAATTGTGGATGATGACACGAGCCGTCTTGTTCAGCTTATGCTCCAAGCCATTGATCAAAAACTGCAGCTTGATTTAGCCGGCGATGCGGAATTAATGATTGGACTGAGTCTGCATTTAAAGCCAGCCATGACCCGGTGTAAATATGGAATGAACTTAAGAAATCCGATGCTTGATGAAATAAAGGCGGGGTATCCACTTGCTTTTGAAGCAGGTATTATCGCCAGCAGGGTCCTAGAAGAAGAGGAGGGGCTGAGTATTCATGAGAATGAAATCGGATATATGGCGCTTCATTTTGGTGCGGCTTTAGAGAGGAGGAAAATGGAGATTCCGCCGAAGCGATGTCTCATTGTCTGTGCATCTGGTGCAGGGAGTGCAAGGCTGCTTCAGGATCGTTTGCGGTCACAATTTGGGTCAAAACTGACCATTTTAGGAACAGCAGAGCTTTATTCGCTTCCGCATGTGTCTTTACATGCCCTGGATTTGATTATTACAACGGTCCCGATTCAGATGGATTTACCGATTCCAGTCATACAAGTAAACACCATTTTAGGAGGCGGCGACTTTTTAAAAATTGAAGAAGCCCTGACGAGTGAAACAAGGGTGACATTGGCCTCTCAATATATGAAAAAGGAATTGGTCTTTACAAAATGCGCCTTTCAAACAAAGGAAGAGGTCATCACCTTTCTCACGGAAAAAATCATCGATATGGGTTTAGCACCAGCAGAGCTTACACCTTCTGTGATGGAAAGAGAAGAGGCTGCTCCTACATCCTTCGGGCATTATACAGCCATTCCGCACCCTATGACGCCGCTGACAGAAGAGACGTTTTGGGCGATATGTACATTAGAAAAACCGATCATATGGGGAGAGAAAAAAGTTCAATTTGTCTGCTTGCTTTGTGTCGAAAAAGAGAATGCCAAAGATTTAAAAGGGATGTACCGTCTGCTGGGCGAGCTTGTGCATAATGTGAAATTCATTCAGCATCTCATCGCCTGTGATACATTTGAAGACATGCTGGATACCATGTATAAAAAGGTCCCTTCGTACAAGAACTAACAGTGTGATCTTAACTTTTTCCGCTTCCTAAAGGAAAAAGTATAGGTGTTTATGAAAGCGGTTTCATAATATGATGAATGTGTAAAGAAAAGCTTCACACTTTCAAAAGGGGGCGTTTACACATGAACATCTTATTGGTTTGTGCAGCAGGTATGTCAACAAGCTTACTAGTCACAAAAATGGAGAAAAGCGCACAAGAACAAGGAAAAGACTATCGTATTTGGGCAGTATCAGGAGATTCAGCAAAAAGTCATATTGATCAAGCCGATGTGCTTTTATTAGGACCACAGGTTCGATATTTATTACCACAAATGAAAAAGCTCGGAGAAGAAAAAGGAATTCCAGTCGACGTCATTAATACCGTGCATTATGGCGTATGTAATGGGGCTGAGGTTTTAAATTCTGCTGAACAGTTAGTGAACGGATAAAGGGGGCGGAAGGGATGAATGGATTCAACCGATTTCTAGAAGAGAAGGTCATGCCGTTTGCAGGGAAGATTGCCGCTCAAAGACATTTACAAGCATTGCGTGACGGAATTGTTTTAACCATGCCTCTCATTATTGTCGGTTCACTGTTTCTCATTTTAGCCAACCTTCCGATCCCAGGATACAGCGATTTTATGGCAAGTATCTTCGGAGCTGAATGGGCCACGAAACTATCCTATCCTGTTAATGCAACCTTTGACATTATGGCACTTGTTGCCACATTCGGGATTGCCTACAGGCTTGCTGAAAAGTATGCAGTGGATGCCCTATCATCTGGTGCGATCGCTGTTGCAGCTTTCCTTTTGGCGACACCATATCAAGTTCCTTTCACACCTGAAGGCTCAACAGAAGCCATCCTAGTAGGTGGGGGAATTCCAGTCACATTGATGGGCAGTAAAGGGTTATTCGTTGCCATGATTATTGCCATGCTTTCAACTGAAATTTACCGATTCATTGTCCAGCGGAATATCGTCATTAGGATGCCTGATGGTGTACCGCCAGCAGTGAGTAAATCGTTTATCGCACTTATACCAGGTTTTGTGGTCATCACGCTGATCTGGGTCGTTAGACTTGTGATTGAGATGACACCATTTGAGAGTATTCATAATATCATCACGGTCTTAATTGGCACACCGCTTTCCATTCTTGGTGGAAGCTTAGGCGGAAGTATTGTCGCCATTGGTGTGCAAATGCTCCTCTGGGCATGTGGTATTCACGGAGCAACCATTGTCGGCGGCGTCATGGGCCCAATTTGGCTCGGTGCGATGGATGAGAACCGTCTCGCATTCCAAGCAGGAGAAGTGCTGCCAAATATCTTCACAGCGCAGTTCTTTGAAATCTTCATCAATGTCGGCGGAAGCGGTGCAACGCTTGCTTTAGTGCTGACGATGATCTTACGTGCCAGAAGTAAACAAATGAAACAGCTTGGCCGACTTGCCATTGGGCCAGCCATCTTTAACATCAACGAACCGATCATTTTTGGAATGCCGATTGTCATGAACCCAATGCTTCTCATTCCGTTTATCCTTACGCCAATCATGATGATCATCACCACATATATCGGAATGAGCACAGGACTTGTAGCAAAACCGGCGGGGATTGCTGTTCCATGGACGATGCCGCCCATCATTTCAGGCTATCTCGCCACAGGAGGCAAAATCTCTGGTGCTGTCATGCAGCTGATTAACCTGGCGTTGTCATTCGCTTTATACTACCCATTCTTTAGAATGTGGGATAAGCAGAAATTAAAAGAAGAAAGTGAGCTAGAAACAAAAGCATCAACTGATGAAAATGTCGTCAGCATGTAATAGAGGAAACAAGGGGGATGCGGCCGATGGAAATGGAACAAATTGTGTTTCAACTCATCTTACATGGCGGGAATGGCAGAAGCTCTGCGATGGAGGCCATTACAAGTGCAAAGCAAGGAAACTTTGATGAGGCGAAGCAAAAATTGCAGGAAGCACAAGACGCGTTAAATGAGGCGCATCACGCACAGACAGAGCTGATCCAAGGAGAAATTAGAGGAGAAAAGACCGACATCAGTCTCTTAATGATCCATGCACAGGATCATCTCATGAACGCAATGACCGTCAAGGAGCTCGCGGCGGAAATCATCGAGCTCCATGAAAAAATGAAGCAACTCGGAGGTGTCAATTCATGAAAGATGGAATCAAAATTGTCACAATAGGCGGGGGATCGAGCTATACGCCTGAGCTTGTCGAAGGGTTTATCAAACGATATCATGAATTGCCTGTAAAGGAATTATGGCTAGTGGATATTGAAGCGGGTCAGGAAAAGTTAAACATCGTGGGCGCTCTCGCGAAACGCATGGTTGAAAAAGCGGGTCTGCCGATTGAGGTACACCTGACGCTTGACCGCCGGGAAGCCCTGAAGGACGCAGATTTCGTGACGACACAATTTCGTGTAGGACTGCTGGAAGCACGGGCAAAAGATGAGAGAATCCCGCTCAAATACGGCGTCATCGGTCAGGAAACGAACGGACCAGGCGGTTTATTTAAAGGACTTCGAACCATCCCAGTCATTCTAGATATCGTGAAGGATATGGAAGAACTTTGTCCAGATGCATGGCTTGTGAACTTTACAAATCCGGCAGGCATGGTCACAGAAGCTGTGCTGCGCTACACAAATCTAAAAAAAGTAGTCGGTCTATGCAATGTACCCATTGGGATGAAAATGGGGATTGCCAAGGCGCTTGATGTAGATGTTGAGCGAATCGAGGTACAGTTTGCAGGCCTCAATCACATGGTCTATGGGTTAGACGTGTATTTAGACGGGGTCAGCATTATGGATCAAGTGCTCGATGAATTGGGAAATCCGAATAGTCAGTGGTCTATGAAGAACATTGAAGCGAAAAACTGGGAACCTTCTTTTGTGAAAGGCTTAGGGGTGATCCCATGTCCGTATCATCGCTATTACTATAAAACAAAAGATATGCTGGAAGAAGAGCAAAAAGCGGCCCAAGAAAAAGGAACAAGAGCAGAGGTTGTACAGCAAGTCGAGCAAGAATTATTTGAGCTCTATAAAAATCCTGATTTATCGATTAAACCACCGCAGCTCGAAAAAAGAGGCGGGGCATATTACAGTGATGCGGCATGTAACTTAATCAGCTCCATCTATAATGATAAGCATGACATCCAACCTGTTAATACAGTGAACAGAGGGGCGATTGCCAGCATTCCGGCTGAATCAGCGGTTGAAGTGAACTGTATCATTACGAAGGACGGACCAAAACCAATTGCGACGGGCGATCTGCCTGTATCTGTGAGAGGGCTCGTTCAACAAATCAAATCATTCGAGCGTGTGGCAGCAGAAGCGGCTGTAACAGGAGATTACGAGACGGCTCTTGTGGCGATGACGATTAATCCGCTTGTCCCATCTGATGAAATTGCAAAGCAAATTTTAGATGAAATGCTCGAAGCGCATCGTGAATATTTACCGCAATTCTTCAAATCAGTCAAAGCGTAAAACAAAATGGCCCCTTTATGGGGTCGTTTTTTATCATTGCCCCATATGGAAATTCGAGAAAGAAGTGTATGATAGAAAAAAACAGCATGTATGGCTTCAAAGAAAGGACGGTTTGAATATGGTTGCAATTGGTTTAATGCTTTACGGCTTTATTGTTCAACCACTGATGAGTTACGGCACAGTGGTCTTGTTTTTGTATGGCATCATTGCTTCATTTATTGGTCTTATTCGTCATAGACAGTATGTGTGGATTTATGTTCTCCGCCTGCTCGTTTGTTTTACCATTCCAGTGATCAACCTGTTGATGTATTTCGCAACGATTGGTGGAGATGAAAGAGACTTTAATTTCCAGCCCATGCCGCTTGTTTATTATCTTGTCTTTATCCTAGAAATCATCATCGTCTTTTTACCAGAGATCTTTTTACTGATCGAAAGAAAGCGGAGCATAAAAAGGAAACAGTGGATATATGCAGGGGCGATTGTGGGTGTATCGGTCTTGTTTTGGTGCACAATTTGATGGAAGGCTGACTGGACATCTGAGTCTATTTCGCCTTTTTGTTGCGTAACCTCCTTCGTCTAACCTTCACAAAAGTAATAGAAAGAACAAAGATAGAAATTCCGAGAAACTTAAATAGAACACGGGTGTGAAACGGTGAATCGTCGAAACCTGTAGCTATGATCATCGATCCGATACAAATACCAAAGAACGCTAGTAGATAAGTAAAAAACATACCATCACTCCTTATACGTATGATTACCATTATAAGGTATATTGGAGGGGTAAATAAACAAAAAAAGAACCCTTCATGACTGAAAGGTTCTTTTACATGCTTAAGTCTGTTTGACGACCGAGTCGACTTCTACTGTCCAGCCGAAGATATCTGGCTGTGTTCCTTTTTGAATACCAGTAATGGCTTCGTACAATTTCTTCGATACTTCACCTGTTTGACCATCTTGAATTACATATGGCTGATCGTGATAAATTAATTCCCCGACAGGAGAGATGACGGCCGCCGTTCCAGTTCCAAAGATTTCTTCAAGCTCACCTGATTGATGTGCTTCAATTAACTCATCAATCGAAATTTTACGCTCTGTCACTGGAATACCCCAATGTTTTAACAGCTCAAGTACAGAGTTACGGGTGATGCCTTCTAAAATGCTGCCGTTCAATTCAGGCGTCACGATTTCTCCTTTGATTTTAAAGAAGATATTCATACTCCCGACTTCTTCAATGTACTTTTTCTCGACTCCATCAAGCCAAAGAACCTGTGAAAAGCCTTTGGTTTCAGCGACTTGCTGTGCCTTGAGGCTTGAGGCGTAGTTTCCAGCTGTTTTGGCATTTCCTGTCCCGCCCTTAACGGCACGGACAAATTCGTTTTCAACTGCAATTTTGACCGGGTGGATGCCTTCTTTATAGTAAGATCCCACTGGAGATAAGATAATCAGCAGCTTATACGTGCTTGACGGCGCAACGCCTAAATACGGCTCAGTGGAAATAATGAATGGACGGATATACAAGGAAGTGCCCTCTGCATCAGGTACCCAATCCTTATCAATGCGAATGAGTTCATTTAAGCCCTCTAAAACCGTTTCTGTATCAATTTGTGGGATACACAGGCGGTCATTGGATCTGTTTAAGCGTTCCATGTTCTTTTCCGGACGGAATAAGAGAATTTTCTGATCCTCAGAAACATAAGCTTTTAAGCCTTCAAAAACAGATTGCCCATAATGGTAGACCATCGAAGCTGGGTCCATTGGAATGGCCTGATAAGGTATAATTCTGGGATCGTACCAGCCTTGATCAATGGAATAATCCATCACAAACATGTGATCTGTGAAGATTTTTCCGAATTCAAGTTGATCAGATTGAGGTTTTGGTTTTTTTGTTGAACTAAGTTCAACGCGGATGGGTTGTTTTGGCATCGTAAATCTCCTTGCTGTTTGATTATTTGAAAATTCTAATAATATGAAATAATTATGATTCTATTCTATACCTTCACAAAATATTAGCAATAGGTTTTCTGGAATTCAGATAAGAAAAATCTGTTAAAGCGCTTTCCTTCTCTCTGCCGTCAGTCTGTCTCATGTCACCCCTTTTTAATAAAGAAATAAAATCCAAATGCATTATTAACTGATTAATCTGACAATTTAAAAGCGGATGATTTTCCTGTAAGATATTCTTTCAACCATACACCTTTTGACTAGTACATTGCAAGGGGCATTCTCATATTTTAATCCTCTTTTTTTTAACCGATAAAGGAAGAAGAGAAGTGAAAGGAGCAAACAACAAGATGAAACGAGCGATACTAGGCATTTTACTTATTTTATTCATGACCGTGATCAGCTTCGGCTGTCAAGCGATGACAGAGGAGGCTGGCGCTAAGCAAAGCACAGCCTATTACGTGGCGCCAAACGGAAACGACAAAAACCCGGGAACGAAGCAAAAACCTTTTCGCACGCTGAAAAAAGCGGCAAGTATGGCGAAAACCGGGGCAGCCATTTACATGAGAGGCGGCACATACAAAGAGAAATTGATTGTCCGCCATTCAGGTACAAAGAAAGCACCCGTTATCTTTCAAGCTTACGGAAAAGAAAAACCTGTCATTAGCGGGGCTTCTCTTAAAGGAAATCAAGCAGATGGCGGTCTTGTCACGATCGATCAAAAAAGCTACATCACCCTCAAAGGTCTGACGGTGGGACATCTCAAGACGAATAAGGAAGATGTGACACCAGTCGGTATTTTCATCAAAGGAAGCGGCAAAGGCGTCAAACTGCTCAACAACCAAGTGTATGACATTCAGACGAAACACAAAAATGGGAATGCACACGGTATTGCGGTCTATGGAACAAAAGCTCCTGCGGCCATTGAAGATATTGAAATCAAAGGAAATACTGTTGAAAAATTAAAGCTGGGCTTCAGTGAAGCGCTTGTGCTAAATGGGAACGTCAACAAGTTCCGTGTGACCCATAACACGATCCGCCACACAGATAATATAGGCATTGATTTAATTGGTTTTGAGAACATAGCACCTTCTAAAAAGTACGATCAAGTCAGAAATGGTGTCGTATCTAGAAACAAAGTATATGAGATTACGAGTGCAGGGAATCCAGCCTACGGCAAAGACATCTCCGCTGGCGGCATTTATGTTGATGGCGGGAAGGACATTGTGATCGATCATAACATCACACATCACAATGACCTGGGAATTGAAGTTACAAGTGAACATAAAGGGAAAATGGCAGATCGCATTCGCATCGAACACAATCAAGTGTATTTGAACCGTTATACAGGCATTTCAATTGGCGGCTATGATAAAAAGCGGGGCGGAACAACAAATACGACGATCTCACATAATATTTTGTACAAAAATGATACAGCCGGCTTAGAAGGCGGTCAATTGTTAATGCAATATCAAGCCGTGAACAATCGAATCGCGAATAATATTATGACAGCGAGTGCCTCGCATTACTTAGTCGTGAATCTTTATGGAGTGAATCAAAAGAATACCTTCCAGAAGAACGTGTATGACGACCGAAAAGGTGCAAAGGCATCACAGTGGGTATGGCGCGGGAAATGGATGGAAGGCTACAAAACGTATCTCTCGAAAAGCGGCCAAGATAAAGGATCAGCACACCTCAATCCACAATTTGTAAATGAGAAAAAATATGACTTTCGCCTGAAGAAATCATCACCTGCTAAGAAAATCATCGGAAGTTAAGCATGTCTGAACCACAAACGCATTGTTTTAAATTTTCAAAAAAATCATTGACATTGATGTGACATCACATTAAAGTAAAGAAGACATTTTAACTAAAACAAAATTTCATAACGGATCTCTTATCAAGAGAGGCAGAGGGACTGGCCCTATGACGCCCGGCAACCGTTTCTACTATAGAAATTGGTGCTAATTCCTGCAAAGCTGTTACAGCTTTGACAGATAAGAGAGGAAGATTTCCCGATACATGTTTCATGCAACGGTGATCAAGCCTCTCTTTCCAGGAGAGGCTTTTTTTCGTCTCTTTTTCAAATGAAAGAACAGTTTACTGGCGTTTTCCCACTGTTTTACCTAGTTTTCCGATGTGAAAAATAAAAACAACTTGAGGAGGAACAGCAATGAAGCGTAAGCATTTTACATCATGTCTTATATTATTAATGGTATTGACGATCCTATTAACGGGCTGCGGCACTGGATCAAGTGCAGGCTCAAAGGCAAATGCGAACGAAAGGGTCTCCTTTGACAATGTACCGAAGCGATTTGCAAAGGGACAGGGAGCAAAAATTAAAGTCATCCGTAAAATCGGAGGAGATGATCATACAGCGCAGTTTTTAGCTGGGACGAAGGCAGAAGGTGAAGCGCTTGGCTTTACGGTAGATGTCTACACCGCAAATGGAGATACAGCAAAATTCCATGATGCGATCTCTCAGGCGCTGGAAGAAAATTATGATGGCTTTATCATCTCTCATGGGGACGACGAGGCGACCGTCGCTGACGTGAAAAAGATTACAGCGAAGGGCATTCCAGTCGTAGCGTTTGATTCGAATCCTAAGCTGAAGGACATCAAAGGGGTCACAGTGACGTCTCAAGATGACGAACAATTAGCGAAAAAATCATTAGACGCACTCGTATCTGATTTTAAAGGAAAAGCAAATATTGCATACCTCTGGGTAGATGGGTTCCCGCCAATGGTGAGACGAAACAAGGTCTATCAAGAAACGCTCAACCAACACAAAGGGATCAAGGAACTTGACCGCTTTGGCATTGCTTCCTCTGATACGTCTGTTCAAACGCAAAATGCAGTAGCAGCCATGCTGAATAAATATCCAAAGGGTAAACTTGACGCTATTTTTGCCACGTGGGATGCCTTTGCCATTGGCGCAGCAAGAGCGCTAAAGGAAGCAGGAAGAACAGAAGTGAAGATTTACGGGATTGATGTGTCAAATGCTGATCTTCAAGAAATGACAGCGAAAGAAAGTCCATGGAAGTACACAGCAGCGGTTGATCCGAAGCTCATCGGCGCTGTTGACGTGAGAATTCTTGCGAAGAAAATAGCGGGTGAGAAAACGCCATCTTCCTATGACCTTGAGGCCTCTCTCATCTCGCAAAATCAGCTTCAACAAGCAGGAAAAGCCATCAATATGGTCAATCTTGCAGACGAAGTGAAGGGGTTCGGCTCATCGACTGCTTTTGAAGAAGATTGGATGAAGACCTTGAAGAAGCATTATACAAAATAAACGACGTGCACTCTCTTCCATAGAGAGTGTTTCGTTTTTCAGATGATGATCATGAGAAGGAGGACACCTATGACTTCGCCGCTTGTTTGTATGAAACATATTTCGATTGAATTCCCAGGAGTAAAAGCGTTAGATCAAGTGAATTTTACATTAAAAAAAGGGACGGTTCATGCGCTGATTGGAGCGAATGGTGCTGGGAAGTCCACGTTAATGAAAGTTCTTTCTGGCGCTCATTCGCACTATGAAGGAAGCATCCATATCAATGGTCAGGCGGCATCCATTCAAACCCCAAAGGATGCGGCCTCATATGGTGTGCAGACGGTCCATCAAGAAGTGGATACGGCGCTAGTTCCCTACTTAAGTGTTGGTGAGAATATGATGATGCATCAGATTGAGAAAAAAACATTTGTCGGCTGGAAAGAGCTGCACCGTAAGGCAGCTCAACTATTAAAAGAAATGGACATCGACATCTCCACAAAACGCCTTGTGAGTGATCTGACCCTTGCAGAAAAACAGATGGTGCTCATTGCCAAGGCCGTTTCGATTAAATGCAGCATTTTAATCTTAGATGAACCAACGGCTCCTCTTAGTCATACAGAAACAAGCAAGTTATTCTCAATGATTGATCGGCTGAAACAGAATGGAACGGGCATTGTGTTTATCTCCCATCGCATGCCTGAAATTTTCACCATCTGTGATGAACTGACAGTGATGCGAAATGGAACCGATGTCGCAGCTCACCTCGTTCAAGATACAAATCCGCAGCAGATCATTGAAGAAATGCTAGGTGCGCCATTAGAGGAGCAATTCCCGCTCCGTACACCTTTGAAGGATGCACCTATTGTGCTTGAAGTGAAGCAGCTAAACGACCAGCATAAATTACGCAACATTCATCTTCACGTGAAAAAGGGGGAAATTCTCGGAATTGCAGGCCTTGTTGGTGCTGGAAAAACGGAATTGTGTAAAGCCCTTTTCGGCGCCTCAGAAAAAAAGACGGGAACTGTGCAGCTTCATGGTCAAACCGTTCGCATCACATCGCCTTATCAAGCTGTGAGAGCTGGAATTGCCCTTGTGCCGGAAGAGCGGAGGAAGGAAGGAGTTCTAACAGAAGAGAGCGTGGGGTGGAACTTAACGGCTGCAAGTCTTCGTTCATTCTCACCGGTGTTCAGCTTCTTACATCGTTCGAAGGAAAAGCGGGAAGCAGACGTAATCGTCAAACGGCTTGGTGTCAAAACGCCTTCTCTTGAAGCAAAGGTGAAGCATCTATCCGGTGGAAATCAACAGAAGATTGCCATTGGAAAATGGCTGCTGGCTGAGGCGGATGTCTATCTCTTTGATGAACCAACAAAAGGCGTTGACGTTGGAGCGAAAAAAGATATTTTCACCCTGATTGCAGAGCTTGCCGCCCGCGGGAAATCTGTGATTTATGCGTCAAGTGAGCTGTCGGAGATTGCAGGTATCGCAGACCGAGTCTACGTGCTGTATGATGGCAGCATTGCCCGGGAAATGACTGCGCCAACGACTGAGGAAGAGCTTTTATATCATTCAATAGGAGGACAATCATGAGTGAACGACAAATTCCAGCCCCTGTGCAGCAAATGAAAAAACAGCGGCCATCCTTTCATCTATTTGATTTCTTTTATCGATATGGCACGATCTTAACCATTGTCGTATTGATTGTGGTATTTGCGGCAGCGAATCCAGCGTTTTTGCAATCAGGGAATATCATCAATATTTTACGGTCTATCTCCATTGTGACCATTATTGCGGTGGGCCTTACCATCTCATTGGCAGTAAACGGCTTTGATTTATCAGTCGGATCAGTCGCAACGTTATCGAATGCAATTGTGATTTCTATGTTCGTGTGGTTTTCGCAAAACCCGCTGATTGCGATCCTCTCTGCGCTAGCGGCTGCCCTTATTGTTGGTTTACTCAATGCCTTGATGATTGTCAAAATGAAAATTCCAGATATGCTCATGACATTAGCTATGATGTTTATCATTCAAGGACTGGCTCAAACGTATACGAAAGGGGCGACCATTTCTGAAAACATGGTGCTGCCTGACGGTACATTCTCAACGGGCACAATCCCCGCCTTTTTCAGCAAAATCGGCCAGGTGCCATATATCATTCTCTTAATGGCAGCTATTGTGCTATTTGCACATGTTTTCATGACCTACACAAAACACGGCCGATTTATGTACATTATTGGAGGGAATAAGGAAGCGGCTCGATTGTCCGGTATTCATGTAAACAAATATAAAATCGCGGCATATCTGCTCTCGGCTTTATTTGCAGCAATCGGTGGTATTGTGCTGGCATCAAGGGTGATGACAGCGGAAATAAATGCTGGCGCACCTTATTTAATGGATGGCGTAGCGGCAGCTTTTATCGGTTTTTCCGTCATGGGAGCAGGAAAGCCAAATGCATTTGGTACGTTTATTGGGGCTGTGCTCATCGGTATTTTGCAAAATGGACTTGTGATGATGTCTGTCCCTTATTACGCGATGGATATTGTGAAAGGCTCTGTACTCGCGCTTGCGCTGGCGTTAACGTATTACAAACAGCGAGGCTGACGACGTATTTTTTAAAACCTTTTGAGTCCTTTCTCCGTCTAGTAAACGGAAAGCGGTGCAGCCGCCGTTTCCCAAAAGGAGATGACAAAAAGAAATGAATATGTCAGCAACTCATGTAGAAGATTTGAAAAACGTCATGGAAGACTGGAAAAATGAATTATTAGTATATAAATTTGCATTAGATGAAATGGATACAAAGTTTTCAATTATCAGCCAGGAATATAATTTAATCCATGGACACAATCCAATAGAGCATACAAAATCACGAATCAAATCCTTTGAAAGCATTGTAAATAAATTAGCAAGAAAAGGATGCGACATCACAACACAATGTGCCAAGGAGTATATCCATGATATCGCAGGTGTCCGTATCATCTGCTCCTTTATTCAAGATATCTATAATATTATGGATGTATTGAGGCAAAGAGAGGATCTAAAAATCCTTGAAGTGAAGGATTACATTCAACATCCAAAACCAAATGGCTACAGAAGTCTTCATTTAATTGTGGAAATCCCTGTGTACTTAACGAATCGTGTGGAGCATGTGAAGGTTGAGATTCAGGTGCGGACCATAGCGATGGATTTTTGGGCGAGCCTTGAACATAAAATCTATTATAAACTGCAAAACGATGTCCCTCATCAGCTGACCGATGAATTGAAGGAAGCGGCAGATATCGCCCATTACTTAGATGAAAAAATGCAAAATATTAAACGAGAAATTGATTAGCGCATAGAAAAGAGCAGCTGTTATATTCACAGCTGCTCTTTTTCATTTTTAAGGATTGGTGCCGCGGTCTCTCTTTTGAATGATATCTTGAGATTGTGCAGATTGGCTGTCTTTTTGGATAGAAGCGCCAATGGAAACACCTGTTATCAAGAGTGTCAAAATCGCAGTTGTGATAAACCATTTTTTCATCATACATCACTCCATATTCTTAACAAGTTTTTAAGGACAACGCCTTGTTCCAGAAATAAGTGGATTCTTCATGAAGTCCAAGATCCGTTAAGTAAGCAGCTGCATCCTGACAGATGGCTTCAAGATCGACAAGGAAATTCATAGATTCTAATTGATCACAATAAGATTTGATTTGCTCCATCATGTTGTCTGGCTGAAGCATAAGTGTTTCTAAAATGGATAATTTAAGTGAAATGTTTCGTTGTTTTAAATTTTCTGCTTTTTGTAGTGAAAGCTGTACATAATAGTGGAACAAACCAGGCTTTTTCAGCTTGAATAGTGCTTTTGTATAGGCATACATGGCAAGTAAGTAGCCGCCTGGAGAAGACGTTTCAAATGTCTCGATCAATAAAGCTTTTTCTAGGAGCGGCACAGCTTCACTGTATTGATTTCTAAGACTTTTAATAAAAGCTGCATTGCAATACGCGTGACCAAGTAAATCTGGGTCTTCCATTTGTTCTAGTGAATGAATCACTTCTTCAAATAATGACTCTGCCTCATCATATTTCGATTGATCAGCATAATTCAAAGCGAGCATCATTTGACAGCTGATTGATTTTTTCACATAACATGGATCTGCGTCATAAATAGATGAAGCCATCTTTAAGTGGTGTATGGAGAGAAGCGTGGACCTTATATTATAGTAAAGACACCCTGTTTTATAATGAAATTCTGCTTTTTCAATGTCATCGTGCACGAGATCTAATTTATCCTCGGCCAATTTTAAAAGGTGAAATGCCGTATCCTGATTGCCTCTGCGCATTTCATACATCCCTTTAAAGAAATAGAAATAGTAACTGAGCATGTCATCTGTACGGATCGCATTTTCATCAACAAAAAGACTATGATCCAACGAAGCTGTATCTTCGATGAGATCCTTAAAACGGTACTCTAGCAATTGATAGTAAAGTAAGACGTCTTGATTCTCTTCCATTCGATCAAACGCTTGAAGAATCTCTTCTTTTAGCTGGATCGCACCTTGTATTTCTCTTTTTTTCATCATGACATACCAGTCATTTAACATATTCGCTACATCAACGGACGACAAAACACCTGTTTCGGCCAATTTATATCCTCCTTTCTTCATCTATCCATCTAGTTCGATTTCCATTCATCTGAATTCACTTTCCATATTCAGTATCTTCTTATATTTTAAGCGCTCTCTTGCAATTTGTAAAACATGTTTTTTGATGTAAATTCAACCAGTTGTGAAAGAAATAGGGATCATCCATCTTTTTGTATGCGTTTACATATTTTTAGGTAAAAAGAGGGTTTTGGAAAAAATATATTACGATATCAATAGAGAGAAGAAGGTAATTCAAGAGTCTGTTTTCGTATGTTAGAAAAAACGGAGATTTTCAAGGTGATGTCTCATTTTTTCGTAAGATTATCTCACATCATGATTGTGAATCACTCTTCTTTTAGAATAAAATGAGTTATTCGCAAAAAAATAAAATTTAAAGAGACTATTGATCTAGTATTGTATGGATCTTTGGTATTGATAAAAAATATCACACGCTATAGATTTAGCGTGGTATAGTATTATTGGTATTGCGAATATTTAGACAAAACTGACAATAGGGGGTCGTGTTTTATGAAAAAATCGATGTTACTGATCATGGGACTCATTGTTGTGCTCGTCATGGCAGCCTGTGGATCAAAATCGGACAGCGGTTCGGGAGAAGGCAAAGGCACATATAAAATAGGGATAGATACAACATATCCGCCGTTTGAATTTGAAAAGGGCGGTAAATATGAAGGAATAGACGTTGATCTGATTAACGCAATCGCGAAAGACCAAGACTTCAAAGTGAAACTTGAAGCTATGGACTTCTCAGGCATTATTCCAGCAATGCAGGCAGGCCAGCTTGATGTAGGAATGGGCGGGATGAGTATTACAGATGAGCGTAAGAAGAAGGTAGATTTCTCAGATCCATACTTCGACGCTGGACTGACAGTTGTTGTGAAAAAGGACAGCAGCATCAAATCAATTGATGATTTAAAGGGGAAAAAGCTAGCTGTTAAAAATGGGACGACAGGTGCAAAATTTGCATCAGATAACGCAGATAAATATGGGTATGAAGTTGTTCAATTTAATGACAGCCCATCGATGTTCCA
Organism: Bacillus sp. YBWC18; assembly: GCF_002998775.1. Classification (NCBI taxonomy): domain Bacteria; kingdom Bacillati; phylum Bacillota; class Bacilli; order Caryophanales; family Bacillaceae; genus Bacillus; species Bacillus sp. YBWC18. Next base: position 254,801 of record NZ_PVRI01000003.1, read on the forward strand.
GGAAGTTTCAAACGGAAATGCAGATGCCTTAATTGAGGATTATCCTGTCATTACGTATGCAATCGCACAACAAGATTTAAAATTGAAAACAGTTGGAGACCGCTTGAATGGAGACCAGTATGGTATCTCTGTGATGAAGGGGAAAAACCAAGACCTATTGAAGAAGATCAATAAAGGTCTAGAGAACCTAAAGAAAAACGGTGAATATGACAAAATTATTGATAAATATTTGAAGTCATAACACAAGCGAGGCGCGCTCCGAGCGCGCTTTCTTTATGTGGCACCGTATGTGAATTAGGGAGGGAGAAACATGGACACGATTATTAATGCATTTCCATATTTAATGGATGGTTTGCAAACCACTTTATATATCTTTGTTGTTGCCATCATTTTAGGATTTATCATCGGTTTGATTGTGGCATTATTCCGTCTGTCACCTTTTAAAATCTTAAATTTCATCGCACTCGTCTTTGTCAATGCCATTCGAGGCACACCATTTATCGTTCAGCTATTCTTCATTTACTTTGGTTTGAATACACTTGAATTCATATCGCTTGATCGAGTGCCGGCAGGGATTATTACAGTAGCGATTAATGCAGGGGCTTATTTCTCAGAAATTATTCGTGCAGGAATTCAGTCCATTGATAAAGGACAAACAGAAGCTGCACGTTCCTTAGGTTTTACAGGGGGACAAAACATGCGCTTTATCGTCCTTCCGCAGGCATTCCGCCGCATGCTTCCAGCGATTACAAACCAAGCCATCATCAGCTTGAAGGACACGTCTCTCTTATCGATTATCGGAATCGCCGATATTATGCAGCGGGGACAAGTACAAGCATCGGCAACATTTGATCCTTTGAATGTCTGGCTCATTGTCGGTATCATTTATTTCGTGATCATTTATTTACTTTCTCTACTGGCTAGCTACGCAGAAAGGAGATTTGATATCAAATGAGTATGATTACGGTGAAAAATTTAAAGAAATCCTTTGGCGATCACGAAGTGTTAAAGGACATTAATGCAGTCATCGAGGAAAAGGAAGTAGTGTGTGTGATTGGTCCTTCTGGATCAGGCAAAAGCACGTTTCTAAGATGTCTCAATAAATTAGAAGATATTACGGCTGGCGAAGTCGTTGTCCACGGACATACGATTACAGATCCAAAGGTGAATATCAATAAAGTACGACAAGAAGTGGGGATGGTGTTTCAGCACTTTAATTTATTTCCTCATAAAACCGTTTTAGAAAACATCACGATCGCACCGATGAAGGTAAAAGGCGCCGACAAGAAGGCGGCAGTCGATAAAGCAATAGACCTGCTTGAAAAGGTCGGCTTAAAAGACAAAGCCAAAAGCTACCCTAACCAATTATCTGGTGGACAAAAACAGCGTGTCGCCATTGCAAGAGCCTTGGCAATGGACCCGAAAGTGTTATTATTCGATGAACCGACATCTGCTCTTGACCCTGAAGTCGTCGGGGATGTATTAGCAGTTATGAAACAATTAGCCGTCGAAGGCATGACAATGATTGTGGTCACACATGAAATGGGCTTTGCGAGAGAGGTAGGAGACCGCGTGATCTTTATGGATGGCGGATATATTGTCGAAGAAGACAAACCGGAGGCTCTCTTTGGAAACCCGCAGCATGAGCGGACAAAATCATTTCTTAGTAAGGTGTTATAAAAAAAGAGTAAGGGCATATGGATGCTCTTACTCTTTTTCTTTTATGGAGCCTAAGAAATATCGCAGTTTATATGATGATAAAGGTAACTGGCCCCATTTCCTAGGAAATATTAGCGCTGGAAGAATTCGATCCATTCTTGGTCTGGGCCTCTGAAAAAGAAGTAGCAGTATCCATTTGGTAACGTCGTAATTTCTTCATCAATTAATTCAATTTGCAGCTTTTGAATACGATTGAATTCAGCATGAATATTGTCTGTTGTAAAGGCAAGATGATGGACCTTTCCTTCAGATGGCAGGTCGCTGCTGTACCCTTGGATGAGCTCAATTTCCGTTTCTGTTTCATCTTTAAAACCGAGAAATGCAAGCTCAATGACTCCGTTTGTATGAGTGATGCGATCCTTTAATTTCATGCCCACGACCTTTTCATAAAAATCAATGGACTGATCAATATTTGTGACCATAATACCTGTATGATCTAATCGTAATGTCGTCAAAAAAAGAGCCTCCTCTATGGTGTGTTGATATTTTTCTCCTCATCTTATCATAATAGGAGTAACGTATACATTCATATGATAGGATAGAGAGAGTCAATTTAGGATAAGGATGACACAAATGAAAAAAATCTCATTAAAACAAACATTTGCAGAACAAGTGAAAAAGGGATATCCGCTCATTTCCAAAGATGCTGTATCTCATGTAAGCGGTGTGAAAGAAGGCGAGCTGATTGAATGGGTGGATGAGCGAGGCGCCTTTTTAGGAAAAGGATATTATGGTGTACAAAATAAAGGAATCGGCTGGGTACTCACATTTGATGCCAACGAAAAAATAGACCAAGCCTTTTTTGTCTCCAAGCTTGAGCAGGCAGCGAAAAGCAGAACGCATTTATTTCGTGATGCGCAGACGACTGCTTTCCGTGTGTTCAACGGAGAGGGAGATGGCATTGGCGGCTTCACGATTGATCATTATGACGGTTTCTATCTCATCCAATGGTATAGCGAAGGAGTTTATACATTCAAGGCGGAAGTATTGGCTGCACTTGAGCACGTATATCCAGACTATAAAGGCATTTATGAAAAGAAACGATTTGATACGTCTGGACAGTATATAGAAGATGATGATTTTGTGAAGGGAGAGAAAGGTGAATTTCCTCTCATCGTGAAAGAAAATGGCATGAACGTAGCGGTTTACTTAAATGATGGTGCGATGACAGGCATTTTTCTTGATCAACGTCATGTGAGAAAAGCGATTCGAGATCGTTATGCAAAAGGAAAGACCGTGCTTAATACATTTTCTTACACAGGCGCATTCTCAGTGGCAGCAGCGCTTGGCGGAGCGAGCCGGACGACAAGTGTAGATGTCGCAAACCGCAGTTTGAAAAAAACAGCTGAACAGTTTGAAATCAACGATATAGATGTGGACGGGCAGGATATGAAAGTCATGGACGTCTTTAAATATTTTCCGTTTGCAGCGAAAAAAGGATGGACTTATGATCTTGTCATCTTAGACCCGCCATCCTTTGCACGCACGAAAAAGCACACATTCAGTGCGGCGAAGGATTATAAGAAGCTATTAAAAGAAGCCATCCAAATCACAGCTGAGAACGGCGTCATTGTGGCATCAACGAATAGCAGTGCATTTGGTATGAAGAAATTCAAAGGATTTATTGCGCAGGCCTTTAAAGAAACAGGGCAAACCTATCGTATCCTTGAAGAATATACACTTCCTGAGGATTTCCGTACAACGAAGAATTATCCTGAAGGAAATTATTTAAAGGTTGTCTTTATCCAAGCATAAGAAAAAGCCATTTTCCGATAAAGGAAATGGCTTTTTTATAAGGCAAACGACATGAGGAGAGGCGCTGCACATAATGTAATAATGGCTGAAAGAATCATCGACACACTTGAGATCGTCCCTGAGACGGAGCTCATTTCAAATGCCTTCGATGTTCCTGCCCCGTGTGCACCTGTTCCAAGCAGGACGCCCATGGCAATGTCATTATCAATACGGAAATAACGAATGACCATTGGACCGATGATTGACCCAAACAGTGCGGTTAAAATGACGAATACAGCCGTAACGGACGGCATGCCGCCAATCATTTCTGACACACTCATCGCCACTGGTGTTGTGACCGACCTTGGGACAAGACTTTCAATAAGTCCTGTATCCAAATGAAACAACTTGGCGATAAATGCTGTTGATAGGATCGCAATGACAGAACCGCAAGCCACATTCAAAATAATTTCCACTGCATGCTTCTTCAGAATGTGAAAATACTTATATAAAGGAATGGCAAAAGCAACAGTCGCAGGCTGAAGCATATTCGTGAGCCATTTACCGCCTTGATTGTATGCATCGTAAGGAATGTTGACGATTAACAGCAAGACGACAAGGACAAGCGGCGTTACAAGTAATGGGGAGACATAGACCTTCGGATGCCGTTTATACACCGCTTTTGATCCGAGATATAAAAGAACCGTTAAGATCAGAAATAGTGCGCCAACTAACATAGCTTTTTTCGCTCCTTTCTTTTTGCAATCATTTGCGTCATGATACCAGTCGAGAGCATGACGACAAAGGTACTAAGTAAGACGACAAGGACAATACTTGTGCCAGATTGAGAAAGCAATGTTCCATAATCAATGACACCAACTGCTGACGGGATAAAGAATAGCAGCAGTTCTCCAAGCAGCCATACGGCGCCAAGTTCAATCCATTTTAATTGAATAATTTTAAAATGAAGTAATAAGAAAATGACCAGAATGCCTAAAATCGTGCCCGGAATTCTTAAATGCAAAAAGGCCGCGAGCACATTCATCAATTTCGCAAAAACAAACAAAGCCATAATCTGAAGGACAGCAATCAGCGGCGTTTTGAGCAATCTCACTTTCTGTTCACTCCTTTTTCTATATAAATTGTTCACTGTTTCACAAAAACATGACAACGTTCCAATTGATTAGCTTACTTTAAAGTGTACAGCACGTTCAGTTATAGGTAAAATACATATATCGAATAGTTAGTATTCCTTTTGTCTATAGGAAGGGTGAGTCATGTGGACATTAGACATTTAACATATTTCTTAGAAGTGGCGAGGTTAAAAAGCTTCACAAAAGCATCACAATCTCTTTATGTGTCGCAGCCTACCATTTCCAAGATGGTCAAAAATCTCGAGGATGAGCTGGGGGTGCAGTTGTTTTATCGAAATGGCCGGCAGGTTGAAATGACAGATGCTGGACAAACGATGTATACACAGGCGAGTGAAATCACACAATCATTTCAGAATTTAACGAGCGAGCTAAATGATTTAATGAATGTCAAAAAAGGACATATTCGCATCGGGCTGCCGCCGATGATTGGATCGAGTTTTTTCCCGAATGTCATGGGAGAATTCCGCCAGCAGTATCCAGATGTCACATTTCAATTGGTGGAGCACGGCTCTATTAAAGTAGAGGAAGGGGTCGAAGATGGTTCGTTAGATATTGGTGTCATTGTTCTGCCTGCAAATGATAAAATTTTTCATACGTACACCATTATTAAAGAAGACATGAAGCTCGTGACGCATCCATCACATCCGATGGCAGGTCGTGATAAGGTTGATTTAGCTGATTTAAAGGAAGAGTCTTTTATTTTCTTTCGAGAAGATTTTGTTCTGCATAGCCGGATATTGAATGAATGTATGAATGCGGGATTCCGGCCCAATGTCATTTATGAAACGTCTCAATGGGATTTCATTAGTGAGATGGTAGCCGAGAACTTGGGAATTGGTCTTCTGCCTGAGCGGATCTGCCGTGATCTTGATCCTGAAAAGGTGAAAGTCATTTCCTTAAACACGTCGATCCCGTGGCATTTAGGAGTCATTTGGCGAAAGGATCGCTATTTGTCGTTTGCGGCAAGAGAATGGTTAAAGCATACTAAATCCTATGTGTGGGGAGCAGAGTAAAAGGGAGGACGATACGGATGAAAACAAGCTGCGTGTCTCATTTATTGGAGAGGGTTCGAGCGGAAAATCCACTCGTTCATAATATCACCAATCAAGTCGTGACGAATTTTACAGCGAATGGTCTGCTTGCTTTAGGCGCTTCGCCAGTCATGGCAAATGCCAAAGAAGAAGTGGCTGAAATGGCGCAGTTGGCGGATGCACTTGTGCTCAATATCGGCACATTGACAAAGGACACGGTGGAGGCCATGGTTCTGGCTGGACAAGCTGCCAATGAAAATGGTGTACCTGTTCTATTAGATCCTGTCGGCGTCGGTGCGACAACGTTTCGAACGAAAGCGGCAAAACAGCTGTTAGAGCAAGTGAACATGACCGTTGTCAGGGGAAATGCTGCAGAAATGGCTCATTTACTTGGAGTGGATGGCTGGGAGTCAAAAGGCGTTGATGCGAAAGCAGCGAACGGAGATGTATCGGCACTAGCCAAACAAGCGGCAAGGACACTTCAGACCGTTGTGGTGATCACAGGAAAAGTCGATGTGGTGTCAGATGGAGAGGACGTGTTGTCTATTCATAATGGACATGAATGGCTCACCAAGGTGACGGGAACCGGCTGTTTACTGACGTCTGTCATCGGGGCATTTTGTGCAATAGGTGAACGGCCGCTTCATGCGTCGGCAGCTGCAATACTGTTTTACGGCGTCGCAGCTGAAAGGGCAGCTCAGTACACAAAGGATAAAGGACCAGGAACTTTTCAAATGGAATTGTTAAATGCACTCTCACAAACAAATGGCGATGATGTGTTGACATTGGGGAGAATAGGGGGAATTTCACATGACAAAGGCTGATCAACAGCAAATCAAACAGCAATTATCGGTTTATTTTATTATGGGAACAGCGAATACAAGCAGGCAGCCGCTTGATGTCGTAAAGGAAGCCATTCAAGGCGGGATCACCATGTTCCAATTCCGTGAAAAGGGTGATGGAGCTTTGCAAGGAGAAGAGAAGAAACAATTGGCTCGTCAACTTCAAGTGCTTTGCCAAGAAGCAAATGTTCCTTTTATTGTGAATGATGATGTACAGCTAGCGATGGATCTTGATGCAGACGGCGTTCATGTTGGACAGGAAGACACAAATGCAGAAGACGTCAGACAACGGATCGGGAATAAAATATTAGGTGTGTCTACGCATAACCTAGATGAAGTGAAACAAGCCATGAAGGACGGCGCAGATTATGTCGGCATGGGCCCAGTTTATCCAACAGAAACGAAAAAGGATACACGCAGTGTCCAAGGTGTGTCTTTGATCACTGAAGTACGTCGTCATGGTCTCCCTATTCCGATTGTGGGCATCGGGGGTATCACATACGACAATGCTGCACCAGTCATCCAAGCAGGGGCAGATGGTATTAGCATCATTAGCGCCATTAGCCAGAGCGCTGATCCAAAAAAAGCAGCAGAAGAATTGAAAGCACTTGTTGCATCAGAAAAAGCATCTCTTTAACCTGTAGGAGACATGGATTGACTCAATTCATGTCTTTTCTGATTTCAGGGAAAATAGACAGGTGAGAAACAATTGTGTACAATTAAATTGTTCGATTATTTTCGAAATGACAGGTAAATAAAGGAGAATGAACAATGGAAGTGCTCGATACGTATTTTCGCCGCTACGATGAAGCAGGAAAAGGACAGGAGCAACTGAATGAATTGCTGGCATTGTTTTCTGACGATGTCATGATTGTCTTAAATGGTGCCGGGAAGCCTGGCATCCAAGCGTTTACACAGTTTTTAAACACATTTTTCCACGTGCATGAAGACATCAAGCATATGTGGGATGGATGGAAAAAAAGAGAAGACGGAAAGTATGAAACGAACTGGGCTGTTTGCGGGAAACTTTCGGATAGCCGTGTCTATACAGCAGAAGGAATTGACATTGCAGAACTGGACGACAAAGGAAAGATCGTTTATTTAGAAAACGTTCCGAAAAATCCAGAGTTATTTCAGCGCTATTAAAAAGCCGGCTCACTGCCGGCTTTTCCTTATGAATCAGTATCCATATGCATGCCTGTATGTGCCTTTACTTGAATTTCCGTAAAGGTGTCATCATCTGCTTTTTCAGAGGAGAATATCGTGCCTAAGTAAGCGGCAAGGAATCCGAGTGGGATCGAGATAATTCCAGGGTTCGACAGCGGGATGAGCGGATCTCCTGTAAAGATGGCGGCTCCCGATGGGTCCCAGACGCTTGGACTGAGCGAGACGATGATCAGTGCGCTCAGCAGTCCTACTAAGCTCCCTGCAATGGCACCCGTAGAATTAAATCGTTTCCAAAAGACAGTGAAGATAATCAATGGTAAATTTGCACTTGCTGCCACGGCGAAGGCAAGTGACACAAGAAAAGCGACGTTTAAGGATTGGGCAAATAATGCAAGAATGATGGAAAGAATGGCCACGCCGATGGAAGCAAAGCGTGCCGCCTTCACCTGTTCCCGTTCACTCGCTTTCCCTTTGCGGATGATCTGACTATAAAAGTCATGGGCAAAGGCAGACGCTGCGGATAAGACGAGACCAGTTACCACTGCCAAAATGGTCGCAAAGGCAATAGCGGAAACAAAGGCAAATAATAAATCACCTCCAAGGGCTTGGGCGAGCAGAGGAGCGGCCATATTTCCTGCTGCATCTGCTGCTGTGATCGCTTCTGTTCCAACAAAGGCAGCAGCACCGAAGCCAAGGAAAACCGTCATTAAATAAAAAATACCGATGATCCACGTAGCGGATAGAACAGATTTACGCGCAGAAATGGCATCCTTTACCGTATAAAACCGAATCAAAATGTGCGGCAAACCTGCTGTCCCAAGCACTAAAGCAAGGTTCAAAGACAGGGTCTCTAAAGGCACATCATATTTATTTCCCGGGTGAAGAAATGCCCCACCGAGCGGGGTCGCTGTTTTCATCTCCTCAAACATCTTCAGCAGGCTAAAATCAAACTTTGCAAATACAAGCAGTGAAATAATCAGGGTCCCAAGCATGAGAAGCACAGCCTTTGTGATCTGTACCCAGCTGGTAGCGATCATGCCGCCAAACACTACATAAATGGTCATCAAGACACCTACGACCAGTACAGCAATCCAGTAATCAATGCCAAGAAGCAGTTTGATTAATGCACCTGCCCCAACAAGCTGTGCAATCATATAAAAAGTAGAGACTGTGATTGTGTTAAACGCGGCAACCCCTCGAATGGCAGGACGCTTAAATCGTGCAGCAATCATATCGGCCATCGTATATTTCCCTAGATTTCGAAGCGGTTCGGCCACAACGTAAAGAACGACAAGATACGCCACTAGAAAGCCAATGCTATAGAAAAATCCGTCAAATCCATTTAACGCGATCATTCCAGCGATCCCTAAAAATGATGCGGCAGACATATAGTCCCCGGCGATGGCAAGGCCGTTCTGAAACCCAGTCAAACCTCCGCCTGCTGTGTAAAAATCGCTCGCATTGCTCGTTTTTTTCGCAGCAAAATATGTGATGACCAATGTGAGCCCTACGATCGCTATGAATAAAATAAAAGCGGTCATGCTCATTCGTCATCACCTCTTGATTCAGTTTTTAAAGCGCTTACATATTTGTCAAACTGTGCTGCTTTTCTCGCATAAAGTCCACATAATACCCAAGTCATGACAAATTGTGTGAGGGCGAATAACCAAGCCCATGAGATCGCGCCAATTGCCGGCGTGTTCAAAAAGGTGAAGTAGGATGTAGCAACCGGAAGTGAAAAGTAAAAGAGAAAAAAGAAAATCGTCATCGGTACGATAAATCTGCGTTTTTCCTCGAGAAGTTTTCGAAAATCCTCTGAAGCGGCAACCTTCTTATAATGAACTTTTTTGTCTGCCATTGTTTCCTCCTTTGTACGAATTAGGGACAAGGTACTCCAATGCATATGAGACGATCTGGTTGTTTATGACAGTATATCATAAAAAAGGCACCCGAAAAGGGTGCTTTCTACCGATAATTCGCAAGAAATGTTTGTCTCGCTTTTTCATATGTTTCTGCATCAAAATGATCTCCGCATTTGTGGATACACCAAGGCTCTTCTTGCCTCGCAATTCCAACCTCATAGCCCTGCTGGACGAATTCAAAGGACTGCGAAACATCATAAAAATGAAAGCCATCAAAGAGATCCTCACGCCACTTCACATCATACTGCGTCGCCATGAAAAGACCATCAATCGCCGAAGCGTTGATATAATCTTGTGTTTCCGCCTGTTGTTGACGACCTCTTTCAAACGAAAGCAGCTGATAGGTATCGTGACGATATTCAATGACTTTCCCCCTGCAATCAGAACTTTCCCACCAGATCCCATTGTCAGGCACGCTTTCTGCACCTATGACCCCAACCATCCCAAGTGATGGATGCTGTAAAAAAAGCGGGATCAGCTCAAGCAGCATATGCTGTTTGACAATCAAGGTATCTTGATGAAGATAAATTTTAAACTGAGCTGGATGGGTGATCGCTTCATTATAAGCAGAGGTCATACTGGATGCATGTCTAATCGGCAAAACCTCCACATGATATCCATGGGGAGCAGGAAGTGAAGCGAGCTGCCGAAAGCAAGCCTGAAACATCGATTCATCATTTACACATAAAACAAACAGGATGGTGGGGTTACTCATGAAACTGAACCGCCTCAACCACATACTGATAGGCGGTAGCCGCCTCGTGAAAATCTGAACGAATGCCATGATTCATGAGTAATTCATGTAAATCATTCATCACGCTTGCATAGGAAGGATGCTGTACGCGAATGGTTTCAAGTTCGCGAATACGAAAGCCTGCTGAATGAAAGAGTGCATGAATTTCGTGAAGGGTGAAGAAACGTAAATGTGTTTGATCCATTAATCCTGCATCTGTATAAGTGAATCTGCCGGCTAGTAATTCTAAAACTGTTGATATGTGACCGATATTCGGAATGGATGACAGGATGACTCCTTCTTTTTTAAGGAAGGGTTTGACCTTCTTTAAAACGGCCCACGGATCCAATAAATGTTCAAGGACATCTCCGAAAATGATGCAGTCAAAGTGTTCATGTTCGTAAGGGAGAGTCATCTGTTCAATATTTCCGCATAGAACATGATCTAGCTCTTGCTCAGCCTCTTTTGCTGCATCCTCAAACGATTCAATTCCATAAATGGTCCGGCCCTTTCGTTTCAGGACTTTTCCAAGTTTGCCTGTGCCGCATCCGATATCCAATAAAGACGTCCATTCCTCACGAATACGGCTGACAATGACCGGGTTCACGCCATGATAATACTGATCCTTTTTTTGGTGATAATAGGAAAGGGAATCTGAACTCACGCTCTACCCACCTTTCTGCTTTCTCATTGTTTTCATGCTTAATATATGGGTGGGGAGCTTGGTTTTATAACGTGAGAAGGACAATTTTCATGAATAGCGGCTATAAAGGGATCATATAAAGAACGGGAAACGGACTGTCCTCCTAATATAGAAAGACAGAACCCCATGAGTGGAAGGGATTGGTATGAAGGGGTGTTCAATTACTGTAGCGTATCGTCATGAAAGGATTTTCAAAAGGTCAATTGACAAGTCAGAACTTTTAGCCAAAGCAGTCTGAAAGACAAAGGATAACGGCGTTGATTTACGGTTTGTTTATCATCTTCTGATCACCGTTGGATGTTAAAAAAGCTTGTATTTCTTCGATGCCTAGTCCAATTTTTTTCGCTTCCTGAATCAAATAAACCCACTCTTCGTCAACTCTTCTTTTCACTTGCGTATCCATAATATCCTCCAGTTCAATAAGACATATTCATCTGCAACCAATGACTTGAACAAACCGTCTAGTAACTGTACGTGTGGATGAAAACAGCGCAAAATAGATTTTGTCGAAAAATGATGACATTTAACCTATTTTGTAAAATCTATCACCTACCACGTTCCTAAAAAAATGACTAAAAAACCCATAAATATTGATTTCTTACTTCTAATAATAAACAATTGTAAAGTCAGTTAAAAGATTATAAATTAAAATAATGAAAAAGACCTAAATCATTTGGCTTATATAAACCAATTAGGTTGACATTTGCCATCAAGTAGAACAAATTTCATCTGTGCAGGACGTACATATTGTTCGTTTGGGAAGTTCTTCTCAAGATGGTATTCTAAAAGAAACAGAAACCACCAAGAAGGAATGAAGAAAGACATGTATAGCCTTTTTCAAAAGTATCAAGAAGTTGTCATGTATCTTGTGATGGGTGTGTGTACAACCATTGTCAACATAGTCAGCTTCTACTTATTCGTTGAGATGTTTTCCATGGATTATAAAACAGCTACAGTTGTTTCATGGGTATTTGCTGTTCTCTTTGCTTATATCACCAATAAGAAGTATGTCTTCAAGCAAAAGGCTCGTGATACGAAAAGCCTTATGCGTGAGCTTTCTTCATTTTTTAGTGTTCGTCTCATGTCTCTAGGTGTAGATCTGGGGCTGATGATTTTATTTGTGAGCCAAATGGCGCTCAATGAAACTGTCGCAAAAATTCTTGTCAACTTTGTGATTGTGGTCGTGAATTATGTCGCCAGTAAATGGTTCGTCTTCAAGAAAACAAAAGAAGATGCGATTTAACACATGAAAAAAGATAGGTGATGTGAAATGAGCAGCAGGCCAGACGAATTATATGATGTCATATATCAGCAAACAGAAAAGCAGCATGAACAAGTGCTGAGGCTAGTCAAAGAAATGACCGCACATCCAGAAGCGTTTTCGGAACAAGAAAAGGAAAAGATCAACCGAATGGACATTGCGCTTCAAACGGCAACGGACATTTTAGAAAACTTAATGACACCTGACACGCAAATGACCATTGTTTTAAGACAAGGGAGAATTCATGTTGACCTGACGAAAGCGTAAAAGAAGCAGCCAATTGTGAAAGCGGCTGCTTTTTATTATGCATCGCTTGTTTCCCGCAGTTGCTTTGGAGACATGCCGATTTTCTTTCGAAAGACTTTATTCAAGTAATTCGCATTTCGGTAGCCGCACTGTATGGCGATTTCTTCAATCGAGTATTTTGTTGTTTTCAGTAACGTTTCCGCCTTTTCTAACCGGATATTGGTTAGATAGTGAATAGGTGTGAAGCCAGTGGCCTTTTTGAATTCCCTCGTAAAATGACTTTTGGATAAACGTGCCGCAGCTGCCATATCGTCCGGGCCAATTTCCTCGTGAAAATGATGGCTGGCAAACAAGGCAGCTTGAACGATGGGCTCGGGCCATTTCTCCATTTGTCCCTCAAGCTTTGGCAAATATGAATATAGTTCCATGACAAATTGATAAGCAAGGCTAGACCCCTCAAATGGATTGGTAATCCGTCTTTCACTGGCTTCATCATAAATGTTCTTGAGCAGGCGGATCGGTCTGGAATTTGGGTGAAAACGCATGACCTGCTTTCCTTGGTCAATAAATTGGTCAAAGCAAAGATCGCAGGCTTCCCCGTAAAGCGTTAAATAAAGGAATTCCCAATGCTCACTGTCCTCTGGAAAATAATATTGATAGGCACTTGGGCTTTTCACGAGAAAGGCCTGACCCGGCAACACTTTGAAACGTTTCTCTCCGATTTCAATCATGCCATGTCCAGACAGTGTGAGCTGAAAGATGCACTTGCCCTGATCTTTCCGCTCCACGCCATTCCAGCTATATAACGAAGATGATTGTACTTCCCAGCCAACAGACCATATTTGCGCCGGCAATGTCACATCAGAATGGTGAAAACGAAATGCAAATGCTTCCTTCTTCAAATTGGAAACCCTCCTTCACAGCAAAAAACAACCTTTTTCTATTTAGAATCATGTTACACCTCATATCACATCGTACCATTCACAGCAAAAAAAGGGTATTTTTTAACGGTTTTTTTACCATTGAACTGATGCTGCTGGGACAACTAAAATAAAAGTATCAGAAGAGAAAAGGGGAATGGATATGATCGATACGTTACGCGCGGCATTTCACCAGCAATTTGGAGATAGAGAAGAACTTCGCTATTTTTTTGCCCCAGGAAGGGTGAACTTGATTGGTGAACATACAGATTACAATGGAGGCCATGTGTTTCCATGCGCACTTACTCTCGGAACGTATGCTGCTTGTGCGAAGCGTTCAGATGGCCGCGTGAGAATGTATTCCTTGAACTTTGATAGCGAGGGTGTGAAAGAATTCAATCTTTTTGAATTCGCTTACGTGGAATCGGATGGCTGGGCGAATTATCCGAAGGGTGTGTTCAATCAGTTTATAGAAGCAGGGATGAAGATAGAAGAAGGCTTTGACATTGTGTACAGCGGCAATATTCCAAATGGCGCAGGTCTGTCTTCCTCTGCCTCCATTGAGCTTGTCACCGCTGTTCTCATCAACGAATGGCATTCATTCAGCGTTTCAAATGCCCGTCTTGCCCTCCTTTCACAGCGTGCAGAAAATGAATTTATTGGCGTCAATTGCGGGATCATGGATCAGTTTTCGATTTCCCTTGGAAAAGAAGATCACGCCATTTTGCTCAATTGTGACACCCTTGCCTTTGAATACAGTCCGTTTCGGCAAGAGGGACTGGCGCTTGTCATCGCCAATACAAATAAAAAGCGGACACTGGCTGATTCCAAATACAATGAGCGCCGGGCAGAGTGTCAATCAGCTTTAAATGATCTTCGGAAAAAAATCGACATCACCCACTTATGTGAGCTCACTGCGGATGAATTTGCAGCACATGCCCACTTGATTGAAGATGACATATGCCGCAAACGGGCAAGACATGTCGTGACGGAAAACGAGCGGACGATGAAAGCAGTAAATTTTCTGAAAGATGATAAAATGGAAGAACTAGGTGGGCTCATGAAGGCTTCTCATCTTTCTTTAAAGAATGATTATGAAGTAACAGGACTTGAACTAGATGCACTGGCTGAAGCAGCTTGGGGGCACCCGGGGACGATTGGCTCCCGTATGACAGGTGCAGGCTTTGGCGGATGCACGATCAGCATTGTGAAAGAAGAGCTGCTGGGTTCATTTATAGAAGAAACTGGTGCGATATATCAAGAGAAAACAGGCATTCAAGCCTCTTTTTACACAGCTGGAATTGGAGGCGGCGCAAGAGAACTCACAAAGGGGGAAGGTTGATGACAATTTTAGTTTGTGGAGGAGCAGGGTACATAGGCAGTCATGCGGTGGCGGCTCTTCTAGCGAAAGGCGAACGAGTAGTGGTAGTGGATAATTTGCAGACAGGCCACAAAGAAGCTGTTTTGGAAGGAGCTGTCTTAGAAGAGGGAGATTTACGGGATCACGTCTTTTTAAGACAGGTTTTCAAAACGCATCAAATAGAAGCGGTCATGCACTTTGCGGCAGATTCACTTGTCGGGGAGAGTGTGACAGACCCGCTTAAGTACTATGACAACAACGTCGGCGGAGCAACCGCTTTACTACAAATAATGAATGAATTTGATGTGAAACACATCGTCTTTTCTTCAACTGCTGCTGCATACGGTGAACCGAAGTGCGTGCCGATTGTTGAAACGGATGAAACGAACCCAACGAATCCTTATGGAGAAACAAAATTAGCGATTGAAAAAATGCTGAAGTGGTCTGAGCAAGCGTATGGAATAGAATACGTGGTGCTTCGGTACTTTAATGTAGCTGGTGCCCATACAGAAGGACTTGTCGGAGAGGATCATCAGCCTGAGACACATCTCATTCCAATTATTCTGCAAGTTGCTTTAGGAAAACGGGATCAGATCATGATTTACGGTGATGATTATGAGACAGAGGACGGCACGTGTATTAGAGATTACATTCATGTGATGGACTTAGTAGAGGCACACATCTTAGCCGTTGACCGGCTGCGTGCTGGAAAAGGCAGTGCGACCTACAACTTAGGGAATGGAACAGGTTTCTCCGTGAAGCAGGTCGTAGAAGCTGTCAGAAAAGTCACGGGGCATGCCATCCCGGCACAAGTGGCAAAAAGACGCGCGGGAGATCCAGCAAAGCTGATTGCTTCTTCTGAAAAAGCGCTGCAAGAATTGGGATGGACACCTCAATATGCTGACCTTCACACGATCATTCAGAGCGCGTGGGATTGGTTTCAGAAGCATCCAGATGGCTACCGAAGTGAATAAAGCGTAACAGGCAGGCAAGAGAGGGGACAGAGGGAATGGCGATTGATATTTTTGAAAAATTGGAACAGCTGATTCAATACGGGATCAATAAAGAGCTGATGACATCACTAGATATCGATTATACGAGAAACCGGCTGCTTGAGGTGCTCGGGCTCGATGACGCTGAAGCAAGAACAGTCTCAGGAGATGCAGACCTTGAAGACATTTTAATGCCGATGCTGGATTGGGCAGTAGAAACAGGCCTTATTCCTGAGGGGACGGATACGTATCGTGATTTACTAGATGCGAAAATCATGGGCTGCTTGGTGGCACCTCCAAGTGTCATCTATGCGAAGTTTGAAGAAAAACGCCAGCATGAAGGACCGAAGGCAGCTACAAGCTGGTTCTATGCGATGCAGCAGCATGCCCACTATATTCATACAGGCAGGATCGCCAAAAATGTACAGTGGTTTACACCAACAGACGATGGTGTGCTGGAGATCACCATTAATCTATCAAAACCGGAAAAGGACCCCAAAGCCATCGCTGAAGCCAAGAAGCTCAGTCAAAAGCAATATCCTCTTTGTCACCTTTGTAAAGAAAACGTTGGCTTCGAGGGGCGGATCAACCATCCAGCGAGACAGAATCACCGGATTATTCCTGTGACACTCTCAGGTGAATCGTGGTTTCTGCAATTTTCACCTTATGTGTATTACAACGAGCACTGCATAGTGTTCAAAGGTAAACATGAGCCAATGAGCATCACCAAAAAAACCTTTGAACGACTGCTTTCCTTCATATCTATATACCCGCACTATTTCATCGGGTCGAACGCCGACCTTCCGATTGTCGGAGGCAGTATATTAAGTCATGACCATTTTCAGGGCGGTGCACATGAATTTCCGATGGCGAAAGCAGAGATGGAAGAAGTCTTTTCTCTCAAAGCCTTTCCGGATGTGCGAGCTGGCATTGTGAAATGGCCGATGTCTGTGATCCGCCTTCGAAGCAGCGAGCGGCAGCCGCTCGCGGACGCAGCAGACTTTATCTTACATGAGTGGAAATTGTATTCAGATGAAGAGGTGGGGCTGATCGCTCATACAGGAGAGACTCCGCACAATACCATTACACCTATTGCGCGGCGCCACGGGGATGACTATGAATTAGATTTAGTGCTGCGTAATAACCGTACAGACAAGCGGCACCCAGACGGCATTTTCCATCCGCACGAAGAAGTCCACCATATTAAAAAAGAGAATATCGGATTAATTGAAGTCATGGGCCTTGCTGTCCTTCCTGGCAGATTAGCAGAGGAATTAAGCCAATTAAAAGAGGCTTTGCTATCCGAAAGTCCAATTGAAGAAATCAAAGCCCGTCCTGAAATCATGAAGCACGAGGCTTGGGCAAAGCGGCTGCTTGAAGAGAACACCTTTACAGAGGACAATACCGAAACCATTTTACAACAAGAAATTGGCTCTATTTTTTCTCGAATTCTCTCGCAGGCGGGTGTGTTTAAAAGAACTGAGCAAGGGAAAACAGCTTTTAACCGTTTCATTCAAACACTTTATACAGGCAGGTGATTAGATGATTGAACAAGTAAGAGAGCTAATGGAAGAAAAGCAGCTTGATGGTGTCTTGATTCAAAAGCGAAATAACTTCTCCTGGCTGACAGGCGGAAGAAGGAATCACATTGTGTTAAATACGCCAGAGGGCGTGTGCCAGCTGCTCGTCTTAAAAGACGACCTCGTCCTCATTGTGAATCAAATGGAAGAAAAGCGGATCATTGAAGAGGAAATGGCGTATGTCGATCATCCCTTTCAGGTGGTCACAATGGATTGGCATGAGGATGAGACCCCCTACATTCAAGAATTCACAAAAGGTAAACGAATTGGGGCGGACATTCAAATGGATGGATTCGAATGGATCGAGCCGGATTTGTCACATGTTCGATCGATCCTTACTGCCTCGCAGCTCAGTCAATATGAAATCCTTTGTCATGAAACAGCGGTCATTGTAGAAAGTGTCTGTCAAGAAATCGTGCCAGGGCAGACCGAACACGAAATTGCTTCGCTTGTTGCTCAAAGAGCCATTGCGCAAGGGATGACGATAGAAGTCCTGCTTGTGGCAACGGATGACCGGATCCATCAATACCGTCACCCGATTCCAACAGAGAAAGCACTTCAAAAGCACGCGCTTGTTGTCCTCTGTGCAGAACGGCACGGGCTCGTAGCGAATGTCACAAGGTCTGTTTACTTTGGTCAGCTTCCAAAGGAGCTTGAAGAGAACAAAGAGCGGCTTGCACGAATTGATACAGTCATGAATGCCGCCACACGTCCTGGTAAAACATTAGGAGATGTACTGAAAGCTGGTATTGCTCAGTATGAAAAAGAGGGCTTCCCTGATAGCTGGAAAAAGCTTCATCAAGGGGGAAAGACGGGATTTGTATCTAGGGAAATCATTGCCGTTCCCTCATCGAAGGAAGAAATTCAGCTGCATCAAGTGTTTACGTGGAATCCTTCGTTGCCTGGACTGAAATCAGAGGATACGATAGTAGTAGAAAAAGAGGGCAACCGCTTTTTAACCTATACAGGCAAGTGGACGTACATGGACATTGAACATGAAGGGGAGATCTATAGACGACCTGACATCTTAGTGAGAGATGAATAAATGCAGAGTGCCGGCGCTGAGCCGGTTTTTTGCTGGAAGTCTTTAGCGAGATTCCACTAATTCAGCATCATTACCAATTCTTACAGCGTATCGCAGAGAATCGATACTTTCTTTTCTTGTGAACTTGCGTTAAAATGAGTAAGGTTTTTGTTAAATGTGGGGATACCTATTTCAAAATTGTTTACCTAGATAAAATTTCATTAAGTTAAATTGAAATTCGACCAAACTTTTTTATTGTGGTAAACCTAAATTTGACAAAGTTCTTGATTGTTTGTCCTTTGCCTTCAACTCTCAACTTTTCAAAATCCTAGAAATTTATTGTGTGTGCAATAATATAAATTTATGTCGAATTTATGACATTTTAATAGAAATCTGTTGAAAAATAAATGAACTTTTGAAAAAAGGGAAGCTAACTCTAACAGATTTTGATAGCATTACAAAGGGAAGAAAAGTTTTCGAAGGCAGATGGCTTTTCACAATTATTCAGCAATTTATACATTATCTAAGGAAGGATGGTGATCTTCTTGTTCAGAGCCATTAAACCTATGCTTTTATTAGCGATGCTCGTGAGTGTTTTTTTATTAGGAGGTTGCAGCAATATCGCTGTTTTAGATCCTAAAGGACCTGTCGCAGCACAACAAAAAGACTTGATCCTTTTATCCATCGGATTCATGCTCTTTATCGTTGGTGCGGTATTTGTACTGTTTACCATCATTTTGGTTAAATACCGTGAGCGTAAGGACGTTGGAAACGCCTCTTATAACCCAGAACTACACGGGAATACGCTTCTAGAAGTTATCTGGACAGTGATCCCAATATTAATCGTTGCTGCCCTTTCGGTTCCAACTGTAAAAACAATTTACTCTTTGGAAGAGGCACCTCAAGCAACAAGCCATAAAGATCCACTTGTCGTTTATGCTACAGCTGTTGATTGGAAATGGATCTTTAGCTATCCAGAGGAAAATATTGAGACAGTGAACTACTTAAACATTCCAAAAGATCAGCCGGTTTTATTCAAAATCACTTCCGCTGATACAATGGCATCACTATGGATTCCTCAGCTAGGCGGGGAGAAGTATGCGATGGCTGGAATGGAGATGGAACAATATCTTCAAGCTGATCAAGTTGGCACATATGAAGGAAGAAACGCCAACTTCACAGGCGAGGGCTTTGCTCAGCAAAAATTCAAAGTCAATGCGATGACGCAGTCTGACTATGATAAATGGGTAAGCAAAACGAAGAAAGAAGCACCAAAGTTAACGAAGAAAACGTATGACTACTTGATGCTTCCGGATGCTGCAGATGTGCAGACATTCTCATCAACACATTTATCCTTTGCGAAGCATGGAGAGGATTCTGAATACGCACTCCAAGCACGCAAACGTTTAGGTTACCAATCAGTTTCTCCGCATTCCAAAACAGATCCTTTCGAGAATGTGAAGAACTATAAAAGAAAACTAGATAATGAATAAACTGACTAAGGAAAGGAGGAGGCCGTTATGCATTTGAAATGGGATGAGTTTTTTGTAACTGGAGACCCATTAATTCTTGGTGCGCAAATTTCTATCGCTCTTACTTCCATTGCCATCGTGTTTGTTTTAACCTACTTTAAAAAGTGGAAATGGCTCTGGAAAGAATGGCTAACATCAGTTGATCATAAAAAGCTTGGGATCATGTATATCCTTGCTGCTGTGATTATGTTCTTCCGCGGTGGGGTAGACGGACTGATGATGCGCGCGCAGCTGGCGCTTCCTAATAATACGTTTTTAGATTCCAACCACTATAATGAAATTTTCACAACGCATGGTACGATCATGATTCTATTCATGGCGATGCCATTTTTAATTGGTTTAATCAACGTCGTTGTGCCTCTTCAAATTGGTGCACGTGACGTTGCATTCCCTTATTTGAACAACCTTAGCTTCTGGACATTCATGGTTGGAGCGATGCTGTTCAACATTTCCTTCGTCATTGGAGGATCACCAAGTGCAGGCTGGACGAGTTACATGCCGCTCGCCGGAAATGATTTCTCACCAGGACCTGGACAGAACTATTACTTGCTCGGGCTCCAAATTGCAGGTATTGGTACACTTATGACAGGTATTAACTTCATGGTGACCATCTTAAAAATGCGTACAAAAGGTATGACGCTTATGCGTATGCCAATGTTTACATGGACAACATTGATTACGTCTGTCATCATCGTATTCGCATTCCCTGTATTAACAGTTGCTTTAGCACTTATGACATTTGATCGTTTATTCGGTTCTGCATTCTTTACACTCGAAGCAGGCGGTATGCCAATGCTTTGGGCGAACCTTTTCTGGATTTGGGGACATCCTGAGGTATATATCGTCATCCTGCCGGCTTTCGGTATTTTCTCAGAAATCTTTGCGACGTTCTCAAGAAAACAGCTGTTTGGTTACAAAGCGATGGTTGTATCGATTGTGGCAATCTCTGTTCTTAGTTTCCTTGTGTGGGTTCACCACTTCTTTACAATGGGGAACAGTGCAGCGGTTAACTCATTCTTCTCGATTACAACAATGGCGATTTCTGTACCAACAGGTGTGAAAATCTTTAACTGGCTCTTTACGATGTATCGAGGCCGTATCAGCTTTACTTCACCAATGCTTTGGGCACTTGGTTTCATCCCGAACTTCGTTATCGGTGGTGTCACTGGGGTTATGCTTGCGATGGCAGCTGCGGATTACCAGTACCATAACACGTACTTCCTTGTATCCCACTTCCACTATGTATTAATCGCAGGTACTGTTTTTGCTTGTTTTGCTGGCCTTGTTTTCTGGTATCCAAAAATGTTTGGTTACAAGTTAAACGAAAGAATCGGCAAATGGTTCTTCTGGGTATTCATGATCGGATTTAACATCTGTTTCTTCCCGCAGTACTTCTTAGGACTGCAAGGAATGCCAAGACGTATTTATACGTATGGACCAGAAGATGGCTGGACTGCACTAAACTTTATTTCAACAATTGGTGCATTTATGATGGGTATCGGCTTCATCATCCTTTGCTACAACATCTACTACAGCTGGAGACACGCGAAACGTGAAGTGTCTGGAGACAGCTGGGGAGATGGACGTACTCTTGACTGGGCGACATCTTCTGCAATTCCGCCGCATTATAACTTTGCAGCACTTCCAGAAGTGACAACACCAGATGCATTCCATCATTGGAAGCAAAACAACGTAGACGTTCATCCTGAAAAAGAATTCAAGAAAATTCACATGCCGCACAATTCAGGCAGACCACTCATCATGTCTGCATTCTTCGGACTTGGTGCATTCGGTCTTGTATTTGAATGGTACTGGATTGGCGTTATTGGCTTAATCGGTGTATTCGCAACAATGATTTTACGCTCATTTGAATATGACGATGGCTACTATATTCCTGTTGAAGAAGTGATTGAAACAGAGAAAAAGAATAAGGAGGCGCAGAAGTAATGGGACATAATGATAGCAGCTATGCAAATGCACCGCTTGAATATCAGTCTGAAACAGGACGTTTAAACATCCTTGGTTTCTGGATATTCCTTGGCGCGGAAATCGTGTTATTCTCAACACTTTTTGCGACCTACTTTGTTCTTCATGGCAGAACAGCTGGCGGCGTTTTACCAGCTGAACTGTTTGATATGAAGCTTGTATTGATCATGACATTCCTGTTATTGGTTAGTTCATTTACATGCGGGATTGCTGTTCATGAAATGCGCCGTGGAAGTACAAAAGGGGTTGTCATTTGGACGATTCTGACACTGCTTCTAGGTGCAGGCTTCGTTGGCTTTGAGATTTTCGAGTTCTTCCATTATGTACATGAGGGTGCGAGCATCCATACAAGTGCGTATTGGTCTGCATTCTTTGTACTCTTAGGAACTCACGGACTACACGTATCCATTGGTATCTTCTGGATTACCGGGGTCTTGTTCCAAATTAAAAAACGTGGATTAACTCCACAAACAGCAGCGAAGATTTTTATCTCAAGTCTATACTGGCATTTCCTTGATGTTGTATGGATTTTCATCTTCACAGCTGTTTACTTGATCGGATTAGGGGGGCTTTTGTGATATGGCTGGAAAAACACATTCCTCAGCAGAGCACGAACACTTCCCTTGGAAACACGTAGTTGGCTTCATCCTATCCATTGTGCTAACAATCTTAGCATTCTGGATTGCCATTGGAGCTGAAATTGGCAGTTCTGCAAAACTATGGATTATCTTTGGTTTTGCCTTCATTCAAGCGTTCTTGCAGCTATTCATGTTTATGCACATGACAGAAAGCGAGAACGGAAATGTTCAAGTCGGAAATACATTGTTTGGCCTGTTTTGTGCGATTATCTTCGTTATCGGATCTGTTTGGATCTTTGCGGCTCACTACAGCCACGGAGAGAACAGCAAAGACGGTTATTCGCCTTCTGCGCCAAAGCAGTCTGAGCATTCAGAGAAATAATAAAAAACCACTCATCCCTCAAAGGTGAGTGGTTTTTATCATGATGTTGATTACGCCTCCAATAGGTGGTGCGTGATTTATCTGGTGCTGCTGAATCTTTTGCGAATGAATGGAAGTCCATAAATGAGAAACGCTGCAATGTGTGCCAAAATGACGTTAATGGCAAAGAATGCGATCATGAAGGTATGTCCTGCTGGAGATAAACTGCTCGTCATGTAAAGACCGAAGAAAATCCACATAATCATAATGGGTGGAATAGAAGCTAGTGCAATTTTTCTGTTTTCAAGCCATAAAAACAGGGGTGTAGCCGTTGCAATACATAGGTACGCAAAGAACATATCCATCGTATCCAACTCCTTTGTAAGTTGATATCCAAATCAAATAAGAGGTCAGGATGCAATTGTGTCTGTTTTTAGGAGATATTGTGAACATTTTGTTACAAGTATTATACCACAATTGACTTTGAAGTAAACTCAATAATTGGAAAATGGGCCTTATTCCGTAGAAAGTGGCTTTTTCCTTTTCTCTCCGTACAGCTTATGCTGGCTTGATAATTGCTTGTCCGCCACATAGGTCATTGAATTTTCCCCTTAATATCTGTAAAATAATCTTTTTAAAGGACTCATGATCGGATGAATGGAAAGAGTATAGAGGAATTTTTCCTATTGTTAGAATGAAAAGTATTTCATTTTTTGAAAAATGATTGGAACCTTTCGGATGTATCTTCCGTCATATTTAAGGTGAGTTGCTTTTGAGAAAATTTCAATCTAATATAAATAAGGGCTTTTATGTTTTGTAATAAGGGTGGTTAGTTCATGAACAAGCAGAATACATCTCCGTACTATCAAGGGGATTTAATTTTTATATTTTTAGCCTTCTTTGCTATCAGTGTCATTGCGATTTATGCTGCGGGTCAATTTGGACAGTATGGATCTAATGCATGGACGAGGCAGATTATTTACTACATGGTCGGAGTTATATGTATTGTAGCCATAAATTACTTTGATTTGGAGCAATTAGAGAAGCTAAGCCTCTATATTTTTATAGGCGGCATTATGCTGTTAATTTTTCTGAAAATCGCTCCTGCACAAATCGGAGGTCATGATTTTGCTCCAATTAAAAATGGTGCAAAAAGCTGGTTTGTGATACCGGGGATCGGAACACTTCAGCCCTCAGAGTTCATGAAAATTGGTTTGATTATGATGCTCGCATCTGTTATTGGCAAGTCAAGCCCTAGAGGAAAACGGACATTAGAAGATGATATCTTCCTACTATTAAAAATTGCCGGTGTAGCAGCCGTTCCAGTTGGACTGATTTTCTTACAGGATGCAGGTACGGCAGCTGTCTGTATGTTTATTGTCGTTGTGATGGTGTTTTTATCAGGGGTTAATTGGAAGCTGATTTCTCTCATCGGTTCTGTGGTTGTGCTTTTAGTTGCCGCTGTGTTAGCCGTGATCATTCTCTTCCCTGATGTTGCGAAAACAATTGGCATTCAGCAGTATCAGATTAACCGGATTACCGCTTGGCTGCCTGATAGCTCTACGTCAGCCAATCAAGCGCAGACTCAGGATGCGTCTGGGTCTGATAAATATCAAGTAGACCAGGCCATTATGGCTATTGGTGCTGGACAGATTTTTGGGAATGGGGTTAAAAACTTAAAAGTCTATGTGCCAGAAGCACAAACAGATATGATTTTCTCCATTATAGGAGAAGCCTTTGGCTTTGTCGGATGTGCGTTTGTTGTGATCATGTTCTTCTTCTTGATCTACCGGCTTGTCGTGCTGATTGACCGTATCCATCCATATAGCCGGTTTGCGTCATTCTTCTGTGTAGGATATACAGCACTGATTGTGATCCATACGTTCCAGAACATTGGGATGAATATAGGCGTGATGCCTGTAACAGGGATTCCGCTCCTATTTATCAGCTTCGGAGGAAGCTCTGTCTTATCTGTCCTTATTGGATTCGGGATTGCTTATAACGCAAGTGTTCAATTAACGAAATACCAAAGTTATTTATTTAAATAAAACGGGTAAGGGCAGTCTAAGTATAGACTGTCTTTTTTCATGCGAGTTTTAATTTTTGAAAAGCCATATGTCTTTGTCATATGATAGTACAAGTGAAGGAGGTCTTCGAATTGAACAAAACGATAGAAACGATATTAAATCATCGGTCCATCCGTTCGTTTACAGACGAGCGTTTGTCCGAAGAAGAGGTGCTGACACTCATTAAAAGTGCACAGGCTGCTTCGACATCAAGCTATGTACAGGCGTACAGTATTATTGGTGTGACAAATCAAGAGAAGAAGGCCAAGCTTGCTGAACTAGCCGGGAATCAGCCATACGTTAAGAAGAATGGGCATTTCTTTGTCTTCTGTGCAGACTTGAAACGCCATGATGATATTGCAAAAAAAGCAGGGGAAAATCATCAAGAGGCGCTTGAGAATACGGAAGCCTTTCTCATTAGCGTCATTGATACGGCGCTCGCTGCGCAAAATATGAGTGTAGCCGCAGAATCAATGGGACTTGGGATCTGCTATATTGGTGGTCTGCGTAATCAACTGAAAGAAGTGTCTGAATTACTTGAAACGCCATCTTATGTGCTGCCGTTATTTGGTCTGGCTGTCGGACATCCAGCGAGTCAATCGTCACAAAAGGAACGGCTGCCAGTTGAACTCATTTATCATGAAAATGCATATCAGCAAGATGAAGCGCATGTGGATCGTTATTTAAAAGAATACGATGATCGTATTTCATCATATTATGAAGAACGAACAAACGGAGAGAGAAAAGATACTTGGTCTAAGCAGATGCTTCGCGGCTTTAGTCAGCCAAAGCGTGCCTTCCTTGGAGAATTTGTTAAAGAGAAGGGCTTTAATCGAAAATAAATAAGACATCCCCCCTTTCGATTGAGAGAGGGGGATTTCTGTAAGAGGTGCAGCATGATGAAATTAAGTATACTGGATCAATCTCCTTTGATCGGAGATGCAACACCTGCTGAAGCATTGAAGCAAACGGTTGAATTGGCAAAGCAGGCAGAGAAGTGGGGCTATCACCGTTTTTGGGTATCAGAGCATCACTTTTCAAACTGGCTTGCAGGGTCGAGTCCAGAGGTGCTTCTCGGTCATTTATCAGCCGTTACGTCACATATTCGTATTGGCTCAGGCGGTGTGATGCTGCCTCACTATAGTGCCTATAAAGTAGCAGAGAACTTCAGGGTTCTCGAAGCAATGGCTCCTGGCAGAATTGATCTTGGGATTGGACGTGCTCCTGGTGGTATGCCCATTTCCTCCATTGCCCTTCATCATGATGAACGAAAACGACTAGGTGATCAATATCCTGAGCAGGTAGAAGAATTGAAGGTCTATTTACACGACCTAGCGGATGAATTTTACCCGCTGCCCCATTTAACCGCTTCTCCGAAGGTAGAGACTGCACCAGAGGTATGGATGCTTGGTTCCTCTGGAGGGAGTGCAAGACTTGCGGCGAAAGCAGGTGCAGGCTATACGTTTGCTCTATTTATCAATGGCGAAGGCGGAGAAGATTCTGTGGAGCAATACATCAACCGGTTCGAACCTTCAGCATTCGGTGATGAGCCGCGCGTCAGTCTTGCGGTCTTCGTTTTATGTGCTGAAACAGAGGAACAGGCAGAAAAACTGGCAGTCAGCTTAGATTTATCCTTACTCGCCAATGAACAGGGGCAAAACCTCGGGGGCTTTCCTTCATATGAAAAGGCACAAGCTTATTCCTACAGTCCATATGAACAAAAACGAGTGGCTGCCAATCGTCAAAGGATGGTGGTTGGAACGCCATCTTCTGTGAAAAAGCAGCTGACGGCACTAGCGAAAGCGTATCGTACAAATGAAGTAATCGCTGTGACGATCACTCACCACATGCAAGACCGGCTCACATCGTATCGTTTATTAAAAGAAGCCTTTGATGCATAACGTATGTATGTCTGTTTACCGTCCACGCAGCCAATAGAGGGGGAAAAGGAGCATCATGATGAAAATAAACGCGGCTGTCACCAGCAAACTAAGCGGGTAAATGAAGGACACATAGACCGTCAGCTCGCATGCTTGATGAAAAGGACGAGGATGTTTCGCGTGTAAAAGGGTGAAAAAATACACCAAAGTGATCGTTAGAAAAAAAGCAGTCAAAAAAGAAACGATCCATAGCAATATCAACATCAGACTCTCTTTCCTCCATATATAATTGAAAAGCCTTGATGAGCTAATCCGCTCATACAAGGCTTTTCTTGTGATTCACGTTTATTCAGGATAAATATCGAAGGGTTCCTTCGTTTGAACAGTGTCTGATTTCCCTTTCAAACTTGCATACGCAAGCATTGTATACTCACCAGGTTCCAGCTTTTGACCTTGATTGATCGTGCCATTCCATTTTACACGGTGTTCTCCTTTATCAACATGTTGATAAACACCTGCTTCACCTATATACTCTCCATCTGTCGAGTAGACGAGAAATGCAAGGTTCTCAGCGCCACCAGGCAGATAGCTGCTAATGACATAGCTTCCAGCACGGTTATCCGGCTCGACGGAAACCGAAGTGACGCGCGGATAATCAGGCTCTTTTACAATCAATAAAGTAGGAATCTCTGTGACCTTTCTGCCATTTTCACGAAGGGTAATGCTGCCTTGGTACGTTCCTTTTTTGGTTTTACCGTATTTCACTTGTACCGCGGAAGTAAAGGACCCAGTGGAATTCCCTTTGACAGTGATTTTTTTCGTTCCGTTTGTGCTGATGCCGCTGCCATTGAATTTGTAATCAATGGTATACGTTTTCGGTGCTTTTGAAAGGTTTTCTACCTTGAATTTCTTCGTTTTGATTTGAACGCCTTTTTCTTTCAAGAAAGTGCCGTAAGAATAGCTGGCATCAGAAACGATAGATGACGCTTGGAGTGATTCGATGATTCGAACACTGCCTGTCCCTTGTGTGTTATGAGGGAATGGGCTGCCATTTGCGTCAAATAGTTTTTCTGCTGTATTCATCATCAGTGCTTTGATCTGTTCAGTTGTGTACGATGGTTTTGCTTGCTTGATGATCGCTGCGACCCCTGCCACATGCGGTGAAGCCATGCTTGTTCCTTGCTTTGAGCCATATCCGTAAGGCTGAGAAGGGTTATGCGTTGGAATCGTACTCACAATGCTGACGCCAGGTGCTGATAAATCAGGCTTAATCATCCAAGTATCCACAACTGGTCCGCGAGATGAGAAGTCAGCGACTTGCTCACTAAGTTCTTTGACAAATTGAATGGAGAAAGTCGTTGTATTGTTTCCAGCCTCAATGGCTTTGACAAGCGCCGTTCCTTCAGCTTTTGAAAGCTTAATCGTAGGAAGAGCGAGACCCGGTACATCGACTGGAATTTCTCCATCGGTGTTGTTATACATCACAACGCCGATTGCACCAGCAGCTTTTGCATTGTCTACTTTATCAACAAAGGCAATGGCTCCTCGTTCGATCACGGCAACCTTTCCTTTCACATCGATGTCTTCAAATGCTTTTTCGTCACCGATACCTGCATGGACGAGTGTGACTTGTTTTTGGTCAAGTGCTTTTAAATCACTCTCTTGGTAGTAGCCCATCACTTTTGCAGTAGAATAGTTCGGGAATTTCACACTATAAAGGCTGTACGGAAGTTGAGTTGCTCCGACAGAAATGGCATCTCTTGACGTGCCGGGAGAACCGACTGTCCAGCTGTTCGGTCCGCTGTTTCCATTCGATGTGACAGCGACAACGCCTTCAGACATGGCCCAATCGAGTGCGATGCTTGTGGCATAATCAGGGTTATTCACACTGTTTCCGAGAGAGAGGTTCATGACATCTGCTCCATCAGTAACAGCGCGGTCGATGCCTGCAAGAACGTTCTCAGTTGTCCCAGACCCGCCTGGTCCAAGTACACGGTACGCAAGAAGTGTGGCATCCTTTGCGACACCTTTAATTTGTCCATTGGCAGCAATTGTTCCTGCGACGTGTGTGCCATGGTCTGTCGATTCACCTCTAGGGTCTCCTTTAGGCGTCTCTTGCGGAGAATAATCGTTATCAACAAAATCATAGCCTTTGTATAAACCAAAGTTTCCTTTTAAATCAGGGTGGGTATAGTCTACTCCAGTATCAATGACAGCGACTTTTACCCCTTTTCCAGAGTAGCCGGCATCCCAAGCTTTTGGTGCACCGATAAATGGAGCGCTTTTATCCATAAGAGGGGAGACATCTTCATTTGGAAGCTGAATGCTTTCCTTTTTCACTTCATCTGTTTTATATGTAACATCCGGATAAACGGCTTTTACTCCGTCAACTGCGAGCAGCTTCGGAATTTCGTTTGCAGGAAGTTTCATAGAGAAACCAGAGAAGACTTTTTCATATTCTTGACGAACACTCGCTTTATCAATTTCTTTGAGTGCTGCATTCTTTATTTTTGTTCGAGATTTTTTGAGGGAGGCCTTTGTTTGAGCTTTGCCTTCTTGCTTGGCTTCAACTAAGGATTTTTCCTTTAATTCAACAATAACAGTGGTATGTTTTCTAGATTTTACATTGATTTCACCGAAGATTTCTGCTTTTTCTAGTTCCACCTGTTTGTTCGATGGAGCGGCAGCAGCCTGTTGACCTGTAAAGAATGTGGATAAAATAAAAATAGTAGAGAACAATAGAACAGAAGAACGAGAGATGACCTTTTTCATTAATTTTCCCCTTTCTAGCTGTGTTTTTAGGGAGATAGCCTTTCTTTTTGTGGATAAATAGGAAAGATTCACTGCCCGTTATTAAGTATTCAATACGATGAAAACAATTCCTTTACTAAAATGGTCTTATTTTACATAGTTACAAAGAACTATTTTGTTTATAAAGTCTCACTTATGCACAAACTCCTGTTGATAACTCAATTATTTAGATATATATATGGAAAATAAAAAAAACACATACACAAAATCTAGTAATGGGGTGTTGATATGTGGATAAACCCTGTTGATAAGGTGTGCTTATCTTTTGGATAGTGTGTGTATAAAATTTTTATTCAAACACCCTCATACATGATCATCTTCTCCACTTTTCAACAAAACTTCTGAAAACTAGTTTGTTTTTTCACCCAGATTGTGACAAACCTCTCTTTTTTCTCGGGATATGATAGGAGCAGTTGTTTTGCTAGAACTGCTAGATTCTAAGAAAAGCGGAGGGATGTTCAGTGAAGAAATTCAAAAACTGGTTGAGTGTATGGTTTGGTTTCATGATGAATGTGCTTGTGAATCCTGGTGTGATGATGAAGCAGCAACGGTTTCAGGCGGCTGCGGTGGATAATCGTTTCTTTCAAGGTGTGAACGAGAGAGAGCTAGAGAAGCTGGCAGAAGAAAAGAACAAGAAGCGCAGGTCAGAGAAACCGTTTAAGCAAAGTCTGATGATGCTTGATGAGAAGACGACGAGAGAGGCGCGTGCTGGCCCGCTCTTACCTTTACATGGGAGATGAAACAGGGTAAAATCCCACATAAGAAACGTTATCTGGTGGGAGAGGATACCCCTTGAAGATATATAAAATATTGAATAACAATGCAGTGGTTGTAAAGGAAGGTGATCAGGAGAAAATTGTGATGGGGCCTGGAATTGCTTTTCAGAAGGGGAAAAATGACGTCGTTCCCGTTCAAAAAATAGAGAAAATCTTTGTTGTGCGTGAAGAAAATGAGAAATTCAAACAAATTCTTGCGACATTGCCCGAAGCGCATATTGAGGTGGCAGAGCATATCATCAGTTATGCAGAGGGTAAACTGATGATGCCGCTTAGTGATCATATCCATATATCACTGACTGACCATTTATCCTTTGCTATAGAGCGCATTCAAAAGGGCATTGTGCTATATAATAAATTGCTTGGTGAGATCAAAGTCTTATATAAGCAGGAATATGATATTGGAAAGTATGCCATTCATTATGTAAAGGATCGGCTTGGGGTTGAACTGCCGGACGATGAGGCAGGGTATGTGGCACTCCATATTCATACGGCCAAAATGAATACGGAGTCTATGAAAAAGACCGTGAAATATACAACGATGATCAAAGAAATGATCGAGCATATAGAAAGCTATTTTCAGCATTCAATTGATGAGGATAGTATTTCCTATCAGCGGCTTGTGACACATTTGAGGTATGCATTAGGCAGGTTGGAATCAAATGAGGCATTTCAAATCATGGACGATGACATGCTGAGTTTTATCCAAACAAAGTATGATTTGGCTTACCGGTGTGCACGTGGACTCGCTGATTTGTTGAAAAATGAATATGAACTTCATCTCCCTGAATCGGAGATCGGCTACATCACGCTGCATGTCCAGCGTCTGCAGGATGCCGAATTGGTTTAGTGGTTGTGCCTGCATGCAGGCTTTTTTTTATGCACACTACTCTTATTAGTGTATATGGGTCAATTGATTCGAAAAAAGAGGTTGACGCACGTCTCTCTCTTATACTATGATGAAAGCGTAATCAAAATTTGATATCGTGGGATTGTGACTGCCAGGCAGGCAAGACCTAAAATTTGCGTAACGAGGGGACGTGTATGTCCTTTTATCGTTGGTGAATTTTAGGTCTTTTTTGCTTTAAAAAAGGAGGAGACAACATGGATTATCAAAAAACAGCCAAAGAATTAACAAAACGATTAGGCGGCAAAGAAAATGTCATCAGTGCCACGCATTGTGCAACAAGACTCAGATTGGTGATAAAAGATGAGGAACTGATTGACAAAGAAGCCATTGAGGAACTTGAAGGGGTAAAGGGGGCTTTCTCAAGCTCTGGACAATTCCAAATCATTTTTGGAACGGGGGCAGTCAACAAAGTATATGAACCATTTGCTCGTGAGACCGGTCTTGAGACAGGAGACGAGAAACAAAAGCCTGTCAGCCATGATGAAGCAGTGAAACAAAAAATGAATCCACTTGCACGTTTTGCAAAGACGTTATCAAATATTTTTGTACCGATCATTCCAGCAATTGTTGCAAGCGGTTTATTAATGGGCCTATTAGGCATGATGAAAGCCTTCAAATGGGCTGACCCAAGCTCTGCGATCTTCCAAATGCTTGATATGTTCTCAAGTGCAGCCTTTATCATTTTGCCGATTTTAATTGGGGTCAGTGCAGCGAAAGAGTTTGGTGGAAATCCGTATTTAGGAGCCGTTATTGGGGGGATTATGATTCACCCGAACCTGCTCAACCCGTGGGGGCTGACGGATGCGAAACCAGAGTATATGCATTTATTCAATTTTGATATTGCTCTTCTTGGTTACCAAGGAACAGTCATTCCAGTCTTATTGACTGTGTACATCATGTGTCTTGTTGAAAAGAATTTAAGAAAAGTGATTCCGAACAGTATTGATTTACTTGTGACCCCGTTTGTGACGGTGATTGTGACTGGATTTGTGACGTTTATTGCAGTTGGACCGCTTGGAAGAATGCTCGGTACTGGAATTTCGAATGCATTGACATTTATTTATGATCATGCAGGCTTCTTAGCAGGACTCATTTTCGGAGGAGCCTACTCTCTCATTGTGCTCACAGGGGTTCATCATAGCTTCCATGCGATTGAAGCAGGACTGCTGAATGATATTGGGCGTAACTATTTGCTGCCAATTTGGGCCATGTCCAACGTAGCTCAAGGCGGGGCGGGATTGGCTGTCTTTTTCTTAACGAAACGCGCGAAAACAAAAGAAATCGCACTTCCTGCAGCTTTCTCAGCTTTCCTAGGTATTACCGAGCCTGTCATATTTGGTGTCAACCTCCGCTATCGTAAGCCGTTTATTGCCGCGATGATTGGAGGCGCATTAGGCGGGGCATTTGTTGTCTTCACGAAGGTTGCAGCCAACGCCTATGGTTTAACGGGTATTCCGATGATTGCGATTGCCGCGCCATACGGTGTGCAGAATGTGGTAAATTATGTGATTGGTATGTTAATCGCTGTTGCTGTTTCATTTACTCTCACCATCATCTTTAAAGTAAAAGAAGTAGAAAAATAATCAAGGAGTGGTCACAGTCATGACAACAACTGACGCAGCACTTCGTCAAAAGGTAGCAGACCGTATTCGAAACTATGAGCATTTGGTGAAAAAAGATGTGTACCGTCAGCATTTTCATTTAATGCCGCCAGTTGGTCTTTTAAATGACCCGAATGGGTTGATTCAGTGGAAAGGGGTTTACCACGTTTTTTATCAGTGGCAGCCATTCAAAACGGGACACGGCGCAAAATTTTGGGGCCATTACACATCGACAGATCTAGTGAATTGGCAGCACGAGGAAGCCGCCCTTGCCCCAAGTGATTGGTTTGATCAAAACGGCTGTTATTCTGGCAGCGCAGTCATTGACGATGGACAGATGTATGTGATGTACACTGGAAACGTTCGCGATGAACAAGGAAACCGTGAGACATATCAATGTTTAGCTGTTTCAGAAGATGGCATTCATTTTCAGAAAAAAGGTGTCGTGGCGACGCTGCCAGAAGGATTCACCGCCCATTTTCGTGATCCGAAAGTATGGAAGCGAAATGGCCAGTGGTACATGGTTCTTGGTGCACAAAGCCTGGACCTGAAAGGGAATCTCGTCTTGTTTACCTCTGATACTTTAGACAATTGGACGTTTCAAGGCATGATTGCTGGCAGTGGAAAAAATGGATTAGAGGATTTCGGTTATATGTGGGAATGTCCAGATCTATTTGAATTAGATGGCCGGGATGTATTGATTGTGTCGCCGCAAGGGTTAAAGTCGGATGGCTTAAAATATCATAATACACATCAATCAGGCTATTTTGTTGGGAGATTGGATGATCATACCTATCAATATACGCACGGAGCGTTTGAGGAGCTGGACCGCGGCTTTGACTTCTATGCGCAGCAAACCTTTCTAGACGAATCAGGCAGACGTCTTTTAATCGGATGGATGGGGGTGCCTGATCAAGGAGAAGAGCATCATCCAACGATTTCGTATCAATGGATACACTGCCTCACGATCCCGAGAGAGCTGCGTTTAGATGATAACGGACATCTGATTCAAAAACCAGTCACTGAGCTCCAGGCGATGAGAACCAATGAACAAGAGAATGTTTTTCATATCAAACGCTCCGTCCAATCGATTCCTGTAGATGATATTACAAGCGCAGAGGTATTCATTGATCAAATTGACACACAAAAAGGGTTTGAATGCTGTATTCGAGCGGCAGCCCGTATCATTTATGATAAAGATGAAGGGAAACTGACATTAGAGCGAGATCGATTTGAAGATCGATCAAAAGAAGTTCGTGAAGTAGCAATAGAGGAATTACACGATCTTCACATCTTTATCGATGCATCGTCGATTGAGATTTTTGTAAACGGAGGCCGAGAAGTATTTACTGCACGTTACTTTCCTTCCCCGGGAAATAAATCAATCTCGATCAGTGGCAGAAATGAAACAAAGCTGAAACTGAAAACATGGCATTTACAAAGAAAAGCAGATCAATGATCTGCTTTTTCTAGTGAAATCCGCCTGCATCTTAGAACCTATAACATGTATATACAAGGGTGGTCTGAAGCGGTTTGATGACGTTTTACATATATGATAACAAGTGGAATTATGGTATCATTTTAAAATATATACAGCTGAGGCTGACGTTTATCCAAATGCGGTAGGACAAAAAGGGGTTGTTTACTTGAATTCAAAACAGCAGCCGACGACTAGAAAACGCTTGGAGACAATGGCAGATCATGTTGAAGATAAACGTGAAGAATATAAAGAATTGCTCATTCAAGTCCAATCTATTCTCGGTGAACCTTCTCTAGAGCAGGAAGAATTAAAAGAGAAGCTGTCAGATACGTATAAACAAATGAAAGAATATGCCTTATTTGTTGAATCCATTGAAGCCTTTATTCGAAAAATGGCGAAAGAATCTGATCAGCAAAAGTAACGAAATGTGATGTTTTGTTTCATTTTTATTTAAGTTATAGTGTGGAAAAAAATTATTTATAACTATCTTAGCTGTGATTTATCATTAAGATTTTTCATTTTAGTTAGAAAAGAGAGAGAAAGCCCAATTCATAAAATTATATGATTTGGGCTTTTTTTACGAATATGTTAAAATTAATATTTACCTAAAATGGTAGGGAATAATTTGTAGTTTTGTTTTTCACTATTTTAAGAAAGAGGTAGTATTAATGAGAAAAAAAATAGCTGTCGTTCTTTTGTTTACTTTAATGATTTCTTTATTTGCACCTTCTGTTTATCTTAAAGAAAATGATGACTACTCGATGCCGCCATCAAAAATGGCTTTAGTTCTCGGTCAAGAAAATAGTCATTTGGAAATTGGCTATAAAGAAACTGACGCATTTTGGGTGTTAGTCGGTCGTTTAGTATTGCAAGGTGGCTCTAAATTAATTAAAGTAGGAACGAAAACGTTTAAAAAAGCACCTAAGTCAAAAGTTGTAAATAGTTTGAAAAATTATAAAGGTGCTACATATAAAGCAGGATCAAAAACGTATAAGATAACGAAGAGTGATATGAAGCATATGTTAGAAAGGCATCATCCTAAGTATTGGAATGGAACATCTAAAAAGACCCAAACTTTTTTTGATAGTCGACTTTCTGTTAAGGATATAGAACGTATAGCAATTAATGTGGCAAAACAAAATAGAACGAAGTTATCAAAAATAAAAGTTTCAGGACAAGTAGAAGGTAAAGTAGATGGAGTGAAATATGTCCTAGGCGTTTCTAATGGTCATATGCGTCAGTTATATCCTAAATCTTAATGTTAAAGGAGATTATAAGGTGAAAATTAAAACATATATTTATATAGAAAATGAAGAGAGATATGTATCAATTCGTGACATTGAGAGTATCAAGAAATTCGTTGCTAAGAAAGAAGATTTTATGGAACAAGGGTTTACTAATTTAGAAGGGACAATCACGTTCGATCATGGAAAAAAAGGAAGAATTGAGGATTTTGAAAATCCTGATTACATAGAAGAGTTGTGGCATTATTACACAAATATTTTTGAGGAATATGTGGAAGAAGGGTATGGAAAAATATATTATCCGAGTGTTCCATTAGAGATACAGTTAGAAAAAAAATCTGATCATGAAGTGATGTTATCGCTTGAAAATCAAATTTTGATTGCCGATTATAAAGAATTTGTGCGTCATTTCATTGATTCTGGTCGTGAGTTCATTCGCTTTCTAGAAAACATTGCACCACAGGTAGATCATTCTGGTTTCACCAATCAATTGAACGATCTAGAGAAAACATGTTAAAAACAAAACCCGATTCGCCCATTAACAAGGCGAATCGGGTTTTTCTGTTCTATTTGTCAACACGATGAGCAGAATGCTTTGTTGGTCCGATGTATTCGTTTAGCTGGAAAGAGCCTTTGATGGCAGCTGTGATGAATTCTTTTGCTGCATAAATGGCTTCTTTCACGTCTGAGCCGTTTGCTAGTTCAGCTGTGACTGCTGCTGAGAATGTGCAGCCTGCGCCGTGTGTGTATTCTGTGTCGATCTTATCTGTTTCAAGTCGTTCGAAGGTTTGTCCATCATAAAGCAAATCGATCGCTTTATCTTGGCTTAGCTTACCGCCTCCCGTGATGACGACATACTTGGCACCAAGTTCGTGAATGCGTTTTGCTGCTTCTTCCATTTGTTCGATCGTTTTGATCTCACCGATTCCGCTTAATTGACCTGCTTCGAAAAGGTTAGGCGTGATGACGGTTGCCAGTGGCGTAAGCTTTTCGCGTAGTGCTTCAGCGTGCTCCGGATATAGCACTTCGTTCGCACCCTTACAAACCATAACAGGATCAATGACGACATTTTTTAGGTCGTATGTTTTGATAGTGTCAGCTGCAAGTTCGATCACGTCGACCGTTGGGAGCATACCCGTTTTCAGTGCATCTACCCCAATGCCTTCTACAATGGTAGAGAGCTGCGCACGAATCGTCGCCGTATCAATTGGAAACACCTGATGATCCCAATGGTTATGAGGGTCCATTGCAACGACAACGGTTAAAGCTGTCATCCCGTAGACGTTTTTCTCTTGAAACGTTTTTAAATCTGCTTGGATACCTGCACCGCCGCTTGAATCCGAGCCTGCGATGGTGAGTGCTTTATTCATAGACATAGTTGCTGAACCTCCAATGTGATGTGTAACAGTTACTGTTCTATCCCTTATTATAATCAGCTTTTCCATTTATCACAATGAAACGACATAAAAAAGCGTTCCACCCTAGGAGGAACGCCTTTCTCCTTACCTTTTACAAATCACCAATTTTCCTTTTTTCAGTTCGTCTAAAAGTGTTAAGGCTAATTCCTGATCCGCGCCAACCGACATCATTTTGGCCATGAGCTCGTCATCCCGGGTGCGGATGACATTGGCGATTTGATCTAAAATCCCTTGATCGACCGCTGTCATGCTTTTGGCATTCGTATGCTCTGTGACGGTATCAGAGCGTTCTGGATCGTACGCAAAAACAAAAATATCATCCTTTGCTGAATGTAGTTGTTCAATGGTCTGTTTGGCTTCTTTGCTATTTTCTACTGTGAAATATTCCATCGTGATCACTCCTTTTCATCAAAAATTCCCATTTTCCCGTCACATCAAACCGCCTTTTATATCATGAGAAGAACGTCATTTTATGTTTTAATGGAAAAAGACGAATCTATTAAAGGAGTAAGCTGAATATGAAGATTTCCTTATTAATTGTGACACATAACCGGCTCAGCGCACTGTGTGAGCTGCTTGAATCCATTACGAGACAAACTGTACAGCCTTTTGAAATTGTGGTTGTGAATGATGCAGGAGAGCGAGTCGACATCATCCAGGAACTCTACTCTGAACTTCCGATCCGCTTGATCCATTTAGATGAGAATGTCCAGCATGTGAATGCTAGAAACGTGGGGGTGCGGGAGCTGACAGGCGATGTCATCATGCTGAGTGACGACGATGATTACTTTACACCTTGTCATATTGAACGTATGAGTAAGGCGCTGGAGGACGCCGATTTTGTCTTTTCTGATGCAGAAATTGTGTCATTTGAAGAAAAAGGCGCGACCCGTTTCCCGGTGTCGAGACGTTTATTTGCTTATACAGCAGCTATTGAGGATATGCGTGTTTTTTCTACCTATGTTCCTTCCGGCAGTATGTACAAACGCTGTATACACGATGAGATTGGCTATTTTGATCCAGCGATGCATCATTATTGGGACTGGGACTTCTTTTTGCGTGTATCACAGCATGCCCGTGTCAAACGAGTGCCAGCTGCCAGCGTGATCTATGCGTTTTTTGACGGCGGTGGGAATCAGTCTAGTGATCTTGGTGAAACAAGGAAGAACTACTTAGATGATCTAAGTGAAAAGCATGAGCTGGGTGACCTGCCGACAGCTAACTTTGCTGTCTTATTAGAAGAACCAGCGATGAAAAAACGAGAATCAGAGAGTGATATTGTGTGGGACGGAAAACCGATGATCTCCAGACTAACGCAGCAGATAGAAGGAGGAGAACCCCAATGAAGCCATTTTTAAATGATAGCTGGTGGGCTGTGATGAAAAGTGAATTTGAACAGCCGTATTATCAGGAATTACGTGAATGGATGAAGGAAGAATATCGCACGCAGACCGTTTTTCCGAAACCGGATGACGTTTATCGTGCGCTTCATTTGACGTCTTATGAAGAGGTCAAAGTGGTGATTTTGGGACAAGACCCTTATCATGGCCCAGGTCAGGCACATGGATTAAGCTTTTCTGTTCAGCCTGGCGTGAAGCATCCGCCATCATTGAGAAATATTTTTCAGGAGCTAAAGGATGATCTTGGCTGTCCTGTTCCAAATCATGGCTCACTTGTGAGCTGGGCAGAGCAGGGTGTGCTGCTCTTAAACACTGTGCTGACCGTGAGAAAGGGCGAGGCGAACTCGCATAAAGGCAAGGGCTGGGAACGTGTGACAGACCGTGTCATTGATGTGCTGAATGAACGTGATCAGCCCGTCGTTTTTGTGTTATGGGGAAGACATGCTCAAAATAAGAAAGAACGCATTGATCAAAACAAGCATTACATCATTGAGTCACCTCATCCAAGTCCTTTTTCTGCAAGAAACGGCTTTTTTGGCAGTCGTCCGTTTTCAAAGGTAAACGCGTATTTAAAGCAAATGGGGATCGAAGAAATCAACTGGTGTATCCAAGGTATTGAGTGAAAAGAGGACGAGGGGAGAGCCCCTTCGTCCTGTTTATTTTAAAAATTTACGAACCAAGTCTAGTCCGTTTTTCGCATCTGGATAACGGAAGGAAAAATCGAAGCGATTGGTTTGGCGCAGGACGCTTTTTTCATGTGTAAAAGTAAAGAAGCTTTCTTTCCCGTGATATCGTCCCATGCCGCTTTCGCCCACGCCTCCGAATGGCAGGTAAGGAGTAGCGACATGCATGAGCGTGTCATTGATACATCCTCCGCCAAATGAGAGATGGTCTAGGATATAGAATTCTGTTTCTTTACTTGTTGTAAATAAGTAAAGAGCAAGCGGCTTCGGCCTTGTTTTGATCATATGCGCTGCCTCATGCAGAGAATCAAAGGTCATGACAGGCAGAATCGGTCCGAAAATTTCCTCCTGCATGACGGGATCTTCCCATGTGATGTGGTCTAAAATGGTCGGAGCGATTTTGAGCTCGTGTTCATTGCGCTGTCCACCCGTGACAATCGTTCCATTTGAGAGGAATTGTGAGAGTCTGTCAAAATGACGCTGGCTGACATTTTTCCCAAAGTGCGGATGTGTTTCAGGGTGTTCACCATAAAAGTCCCGGATACAAGCTGTCATTTCCCGCAAAAGGTCCTCTTTAATGGACTCATGAACGAGCAAATAGTCTGGCGCAATGCATGTTTGCCCTGCATT
Source organism: Bacillus sp. YBWC18 (assembly GCF_002998775.1). Taxonomy (NCBI): domain Bacteria; kingdom Bacillati; phylum Bacillota; class Bacilli; order Caryophanales; family Bacillaceae; genus Bacillus; species Bacillus sp. YBWC18. The sequence goes on from NZ_PVRI01000003.1 coordinate 294,545, forward strand.
GGTGAATTTGCCGAAAGTGATTCGCTTCGCCGCTAGTTTGATGTCTGCATCAGGCATGACGATGCAAGGGCTTTTTCCGCCAAGCTCAAGTGTGACAGGTGTCAAATGCTTTGCGGCGGCTTCCATGACGATTTTGCCGACTGCCACACTTCCTGTAAAGAAGATATAATCAAAGGGCAGTTTCAGCAGCTCTGTACTGACATCTACACCGCCTTCTACGACAGCTGCATGGTCTTCTTGAAATACACGTTCCACCATTGCGCTGATTATTTGTGAGACTTGCGGCGTCAGCTCAGACGGTTTTAAGATGACGGCATTACCCGCAGCAATAGCTCCGACTAATGGAGAAAGAGCCAATTGGAAAGGATAGTTCCAAGGAGCAATGATGAGCACACTGCCGTAAGGTTCCTTGATGATCATGCTTTTCGATCCGATATGAGTCAGAGGTGTTCGCGCGCGTGTTGGCTTTGCCCATTTGTGAAGGTGCTTGATGGTATGATTGATTTCTTCGTATACCATCCCAATCTCTGTTGTATAGGCTTCTTGTTCGGATTTATGTAAATCATGGGCTAAGGCTTGTAAAATATCCTTTTCATGCTGTTTGATTTCTGCTTTTAAGTCTTTAAGGAGACGGATGCGTTCTTGAACCGGCGGCTTTTGAAAGACTTTTTGTTTCTGAAAAAGAGAAGTGAGTTTGTCCATTATTCAATCCTTTCATAGACGATTTTGTTCCTTTTATTATGTGTGAAGGGCTATGACGGGTCAAATAAGAGAGGCGGGAGCGCACTGCTTTGAAAAAATGAACCCATTTCGTTTGTTCATTTGGTAAAATAATGTTGAAAAGAGACTTTTTTAGATTGGAGGGTCTACCCTTGAATATTCATATATCAAGCCTGCTTCAAAAAATGGAGGAAGCGGTTCAAAAGGCGAAACAAAGTGGAAATGATGAAGAGGTGAAACGTCATGTGGCAGCGATTTCTTCACTATGTGAGGTCATTCTCGATGCACCATCACAGGTGCAAATGCCGCAGTCGCCGGTTATCTCGCCACCTTCTTCGATACAGACACCGTCCGCGCCGCCCGTATCCTCAGATCAAGCCATGCTTGAGAAACTGATGGGTGCGAGTGGTGCGAAGAAATTTCAGCATCAAGAAGAGGGGCAAAAAGAGAAGGATGGGAACGGCGACTCTATTTTTGATTTTTAATGGTCTTGTCTCGACAAAGGGAAGGTGATCGGTTTGAAACTATTTTTGGGCGCCATTCAGTGGATGGCATTTTTTATCGCAGCTTCTATTGCCGTACCTATTGCGATTGCACAAGCGTTTGAATTGAACCAAGTGCAGTCAGCGGAGCTGATTCAAAGTACATTCTTTTCACTTGGTCTTGTGGCGATGGTGCAGTGTTTATGCGGCCATATGCTGCCGATCAATGAAAGTCCAGCAGGGCTTTGGTGGGGTGTGTATACCCTTTATGCAGGCATGACAGGAACAATTTTTGCGACGTATCCTGAAACCCTGCAAGCCTTACAGGGGGCTTTAATTTTTAGTGCCGCTTTCTTTTTTATTTTTAGTTTATTTAAAATCATTAATTGGCTCGCGTCTTTATTTACGCCAGTCGTCACAGGCATTTACTTGCTGCTGCTAGTTGTGCAGTTAAGTCAGCCGATCATGAAAGGGCTGATGGGCATCGGCTATCGAGGAAATCAGGTGGACGGGCTTGTCTTTTGCTTATCGATCTTGATTATTATCCTTACCTTCATGATCAGCCGCTCAAAATGGCATTACTTAAGGCAGTTTTCTGTGTTATTTGCCCTTGCAGGAGGCTGGCTGTTATTCGCTCTACTCGGGTTGGCAAAGCCGGTTCGAATTCCAGAAAAAATCATCGAGTTTCCGAAGCTGTTCCCATTCGGCATGCCAGTCTTTGACAGTGGATTGCTTGTCACGTCCTTTTTCATTACGATCTTACTCATTGTGAACATGCTGGCAAGTATTCGAATTGTGGAAAGTTCAGTGAAGGCATTTGGTGAACTGCGTGAGCGGAAGAGAGCTCGGCCGGCTGGTTTTGTCGCAGCATTTGGTCACTTACTGAGCGGATTGATCGGTGCCATTGCGCCTGTACCTATTTCCGGAGCAGCAGGATTTATCCAGACAACGAAAATTCCATCGAGAAAGCCATTTTTCATAGGAAGTCTGCTCATTGTACTCATTAGTTTGTTCCCGCTGCTCATGAGCTTTTTCTCCGCACTGCCATCACCTGTGGGGCTTGCTGTAAACTTTGTGGTGTTCTCCTCGATGATTGGGATTGCGATGTCTGAGTTTGATCAGTATGAGAAAGAAGAAATTCCGCGGATTCGCTTTGTCCTAGGGATTGCCGTTTTAGCAGGTGTAGGGGCGATGTTTGTACCGCAGGGAGCCTTGAAAGGCATGCATCCTGTGCTCATTTCATTATTAAGCAATGGTCTTGTTCTAGGTACACTCATTGCGATCGCGGTCGATCAAGTCCTGTTACGAAAGAAAAAGAAATCCGACAATCTCGTGTCAACGTAAAGGGAAAGTTGAATGTCGTCTGTCACCCGCGCTATGATAAACATAATTGACGAGATAAGGAGAATGACGAATGAAACTATTTTTCATTTTAGGTGCGATTAATGCCATGCTAGCTGTTGGACTCGGAGCCTTCGGTGCGCACGGTCTGGAAGGGAAAATCCCTGAAAAGTATATAGACATATGGAACAAAGGGGTTCAATATCAGATGTTCCATGCGATTGGATTATTTATTGTCGCCTTTCTTGCAGATAAGCTGTCAGGTGTTTCTCTAGTTCCAACTGCTGGCTGGGTGATGTTTGCAGGCATCCTTTTCTTCTCAGGAAGCCTTTACGTGCTGGCATTGACACAGGTGAAGATTCTAGGTGCCATTACCCCAATTGGCGGAGTGGCGTTTATCGCTTCTTGGATCATGCTTGTCATTGCAGCAGCAAAAAATTTATAAGTCAAAAAACCGATCCTCTGAGAGGGGCATCGGTTTTTTTCTTAATTCCAGTAAGGGGCATAATTTGGCGGTGCTTGATAATAAGGGACGTAGTGAGACGGAGGGACAGGATTCGTTTGTGCCTCCTCTTCTCTGTGGCAAAATGGTCCGATAAACACACTCGGCTTCACAGGCTGTGTCGCCTGCTTCCACTGTGTTTCGTTCATGCAATACGTATGTGCCATGATGTGAGCAGGGGTGAGGGTGAGAAGGTCTGAGCCTAGGATCACTTCTGGCGTAGATGCGTTAAAAATGGCTAACAAATGAGTTCTGTCCTGAAGGGCAACTTCGTAGTGCCACCAGCCTTGAGGTACGTTTGCCACCTGTCCAGGGGTGATGGTATAGGTGTGCAGTTTTTTTGTAAATGGATTCAGCATCGAGACGGCAGCAGAACCGGCTATACAATAAACAAGCTCTGCGGCATTTTGATGATAATGAGGCTCTACGACTTTGCTTTTACTCAAATATATATCCAGCAGGGATACTTGATCCAACGAGTTTAATTGTTTTTTTCCTAAAACATTAATCAGATTGTGCTGATCGTACTTCACAAGGGGGCTTTGATTCAGATCGTATGAATATTTAACGTTTGGTGATGTATAATCCAGCTCAACAGTCATTGATGTCACCTCTAGGCGTTTGATAAAAACTACTAGGCATCTTATGACCAGCGCCCTAGAGGTGTGACAAAAACCTAGTCAAAAGAAAAAAGCAAGGGCGCCTGCTCCTTGCTTTTGCTATATGTGGCGTTATCTATCTCGGAGAATACGTGGACATGGAGTATGGATAGTCGTATTGAATTTCCCCATCAAATGTAATGTAATCAAGGTAGATCGTTAATAGTAAGTATCGTGTTCCTGTCTTGTTATCACTAATGATAATGTGGTCACGTCCTGCAGCTTCAATGACGCCTCTAAAAATCTTCGAGTTCCATTCCTTGCTCGCCTCAAATGTCATATAAATCGTGGCTACCTTGCCGCGGTTCAATCGTAAAATATTTTCAATATAGGACTGCTCAATAGGCAGCTGTCCGGTGACATTCTGCTGATAAATCGGTCCAGAAGGAATTTGATATGGCTGCCCGCCGCCCTGCGTTCCTTGGCCTCCTTGTGAAGTGCCGGTAGATGGCATTGGCGAAAACCCCTGCTGCATTTGTCCTTGCATTTGACCCTGCGTTTGGGGAGGGACTGAATAACCCATCTGCTGCGCAGGATACGGATTTGCTCCATATTGCTGCTGGCGAAAATCTTGACCTTCGAAACCCGAACCTTGCCCAAATTGATTTTTCAATTTCATAACGTTCCTCCTCTTTCCTCATGGTGTTCTAAACAGAAGGCGCTTAAGCACCTGTTGTTTCCATAGCATTCTTTCTCTCTTTCACACTATGAGACAGGAGGATGGAATATGTACATTGAACGAAAAAAAGGAACTGCGGTGCAGTTCCTTAGGTGCAGGCAAACCCTCGCGTTCTTTGTCAGGTCTGCGTTTCGTTGCTCACGAATATGATGCTCAACCTTCCTTACATCATCCAATTTACAGCGTGCTGGACATCAAATAAAAGTGTGATGATGACAAAACATACCGCAAGCGGTGTGATCACAATGAAAAAGGCTTGCCATAATCTGAGCTTCATCACAGCGGCAATGCCTAAAACAGTCATTCCAAATATCCACGTCTTTGCATAAGCATCAATCAGTGTCAAAAGATCGAGATAATACCAAACTTCATAATGCTGATCTAAATAAGGTGAGATTTTGACAAACGTATACGGACCAAGCATTCCAATAGTGAAAATCCAACTGAGTGAAAATAAAGCGGAAGGGAAAAAGATCGTCAGCGTGCAGGCTTTGAGCACATCTCGATACGCCGGTTGACTGCCGAAAAAAAGACGCCCTAACCACTTTAGGATGAGTACACCGAAAAATAGAACCAGATTGCCTGCAAGAATACCATATCCCGCTCCTTGTAACAGAATAAAAGGGAACGGAATATGATTGCCCATATACTCGCTAAAATAACCTTCGTAGACCCAGCCTGTACCAGCGATACTTGCAAGGAGCATCATCAGCCAAATTGGAATAGAGGAACGTTGATATGAGCGAATAATCGTTTTTGTTGCGACGAAAATTTTAAAAAATCGAAAATAACCTTTTGCTTCCTCTTCTTGGGAGTGATCATTCTTCATAGATTCCAATGTTCTTTACTCCTTTAATACACATAAATGATTACTTATATTACCAAAAAGTTTGCAATTTTCAAAGGTAGATCGATAAAAAAATACAATTTTATAAAAAATAGGTCATTCTACAGTCTCTTTGAGAGGAGACACATATGATAAACATAGTTTGAAAGAGACCGAGGTGAAAACTTTGACAAAAGTAACTGTCATTATGACGAGCTACAACAAGGCGGCTTACGTCGGCAAATCGATTGAAGCGGTCCTGCATCAGACGCTGTCAGACTTTGAACTATTTATCATGGATGATGGTTCAAACGAAAAAACCCTTGCTGCGATTGAGCCCTTTCGCAAAGATCCCCGTGTTCATTTTATCCAAAGCGGTGTCAAATCGCTGGAGGAGAGAACAGTGAAAACCCGATACGCCGTCCTGATTAATCAAGCATTAGAACTGGCAAAGGGCGAGTATATTTCCTATGCCACAGATGACAATGTCTATGCCCCGGACCGTTTAGAGAAGCTCACTCATTATCTAGATGCACGACCAGGTGAGGATATTGTCTATTCTGCATCGAAAGTAATCTATTTAAATAGCAAAAAAGAGCCAGTAAAGGAAACGATTCGACCTGCGCAAACGGTGCAATGGAATGCACCCTGTGCCATTGATCATTGCTCAGTCGTTCATCGTGCATCTATTTTATCAAAGATTCAAGCTGAATTTGGGTCTTACTGGGACGAGAGTCCGCATTTTTATCGAATAGGAGATGCCCGGTTCTTTTTTCGATTAAATCATTTTTATCCGTTCTATCCCTTTGATGAAGTTTTAGATACAAATTACATCACAGAACAGTCGATTCACTATCAGCTGGCAGAAGAAGAGAAAAGTGCCTTTATTCAAGCACTTCCTGAGCAGTCTACCTGCTGGGAGCTCCGCCACATATTAAAACAAAGACATGGGAGGTGACCTGAAGTGTCGCACTATATTCATCATTATTGGCAGGTGTACTTTGAGTATGTGAATCTCATGAAGGATTTGTCCTATAAACAAATTCCTCTTGGGTTGATCAGCAATTTCTATCAATATATCAGTCCTGAAGTGAGGGAACGCATGGAGGAGGAAGCATTCGGTCAAGAATTGACAACCGATTGTCCATTGCCGGAAGAGATTCAGCCATTTTTTGATCAACATAAGCAGCAGATCAAGCGAATTGCTTATCGTCCGGCGAATGGAAAGGTATTGCTTCACTTTGAACATCTGCGTTTTACTGAACAAAATTACACGCGGTTCCATACGAGTCAAACGGTGGTGCTCGCTCGCTGGAAGAAGGCAGATTATTTCGGTTTACCCGTCATCAGCAAGCCGGAATTAGCCGGAGAGGTTAATAAAGAAGCCCATGCTGAATATATTGAAAAAGCAAATGCTCTCCTTAAACCTTACGCAAAGCACCCCGTCTTTGGCAATGTCTTTTTTAGAGAAAAGCTTCGGAAGGACATTGTGCAATTTATTGATGTGATTGACCAGACAGAAGTTCTATTTCAGATGGAGCCAATTGCAGCCGTCATTGTGGGGACGACGGAGGATGCTTACAGCCGCGTACTGGCACTGCAAACAGTGAAACGCCAGCTCACGAGCATCTGTCTTCAGCACGGCGCACTTATGGGAGACGAAGCCTTTTTGCCGATTTTCACGACGTGTCATGGGGTGTTTGGAAAGTATGAAAAGGACTGGTATGTAGACAAAGGCTGTCAGCCGGAACAGGTGGAGATCACAGGTCATCCGAGGTTTGATTTGGTGAAGGATCGAACGCCGCTTCAACAGGAACTCATCTTTCGTAAATTGAACTTCAATCCTGCCAAAAAGACCGTGCTTGTGGCAACGCAGCCGTTCTCAGAAGCCTTCTATGGTGATGTTCTTAAAACGATTGCAAAACGGAAAGACATTCAGTTGATCATGAAGCCGCATCCGTGGGAAATTGCCCGAAACCGATTAAATGAGTATGTGTCCATTGAACGAGCTGGAAATCATGTGAGATTGATTAAAAAAGATATCGACTTATATGACCTGCTGCCATATATGGATATGGTCATTACGCTCACATCAACCGTCGGTCTTGAAGCAATGCTCTTTGAAAAGAGTGTGCTGATCGGGAAAATGACAGAAGGCAGAAGATACCCTTATTACGAGTCGCTTGGCAGCTATCATATGGAAAACCCTGTTGAACTGGCTGAGAAAGCCATTCGTATTTTGTCGGATGATCAAGAGATGAAGCTGGCAAAGCAGCAAGGAGCTCAATTCATTAAACAACATTATCCGCATGCGCGATCGACCGATGTTCTGCTTTCTCTGCTTAAAACAAAAACAGGTGTGGATTTTCAGAGATGAAGATAGGGGTGTGCAAGCGATATGGAAAAAAAGAGAGCGCAATTTCTTCCTTATGCCCTGCCGTTGATTGAGCAGGAAGAAATTGACGAAGTCATTGGAACATTAAAATCCGGCTGGCTGTCAACCGGACCAAAAGTAAGACAGTTTGAAGAAGAGTTTCGGCAGCTGATCGGTGCAAAACATGCGATCGCTGTCAATTCATGTACGGCTGCTTTATTTTTAGCCTTAAAGGCTAGAGGGATTGGGAATGGGGATGAGGTGATTACAACGCCTCTGACATTCTGCGCAACAGCCAATACGATCATTCATACAGGGGCAGCACCTGTATTTGTCGATATTGACCCAGCGACTCTCAATCTCGATGCAGAGAAACTAGAAGCGGCGATTACACCACATACAAAAGCGATTGTCCCTGTTCATTTTGCTGGTCAATCGTGCGATATGGACCGGATTTTAGCCATTGCCAAAAAGTACGATCTATTTGTGCTCGAGGATGCCGCTCATGCTCTGTATACAACGTACCATGGCCAGCCCATTGGAGCGATTGGTGATGCGACTGCCTTTAGTTTTTATGCGACGAAAAACATAGCGACTGGAGAAGGCGGCATGCTGACGACAAATGATGATGCACTTGCCGCACGAATCAGAAGACTAGCACTCCATGGGATGAGCAAGGGAGCGTGGAATCGTTATGGAGAAAAAGGAACGTGGTACTACGAGGTCGAGGAACCTGGCTATAAAATGAACATGTTTGATGTGCAGGCATCGTTAGGGCTTGTCCAGCTAAGACGTCTGGATGATATGCAGGCACGGAGAGAACAAATTGCGAAAACATACAATCAGGCATTTCAAAAAGAAGCAGGGCTGATTTTGCCGCCTGTCCATCATGAGGGAAGACATGCATGGCATTTGTATGTACTGCAAGTGGATCCAAAAGAAGCATTCATCACACGCGATGAGCTGATTGATCAGCTGCAAAAGGAGTATAAAATCGGCACGAGTGTTCACTTTATCCCTGTTCATTTACATCCATACTATCAACAAACCTACCACTATTCACCAGAGGATTTCCCTGAGTCACTCGCTTACTACAAGCGGACTCTCTCACTGCCTCTTTATCCAAGTATGACCGATGAAGATGTGCAGGATGTCATCACTGCGGTGTTGTCTATTTTAAAAGATCAGAAGGCATCTTCATGAAGGCCGTTCATGCAATAGACGATCAGGTGCTGTCCGCTTGGCTGGAGAAATACGGCCAACAAGCTGAACAAATGAAAGGCTTCAAGCAGTTTGGTCTTGTCAGTGGCGCCCAGCTCAAAGCGGTGCTGTTATTCGACTGGTCAAAATGGGAAAGCGGCATATTTGATCAGCATATTTTTCATGTGAAGTTTGCGGAAGCTGAGTCATCATCTGCTTTTCAAGAATTGATGGAGCGCTTCATCAATTGGATGAGAACAGAAAAATGCGATTTTTTCTTTTTACGTCTTGAAGCGGCTGATCTTGAAAAAAACCGCATCGTCCAAAGGCTGTCACATGTGTACTATGTGGGCGGTCTCACTCGGCTTGAGGCGCCGCCTGTTCACATGGAGGTGCCATTAACAGGTGAAGATGTGGTGATAAGTCTGCCGGATGAAAAGGAATACGATGTGGCGGTTTCACTTGGTCATCAGGCTTTTGTGAAAAGCCGGTATGCACTCGATCCATTTTTAGACCAGAATGTCGTCCAGCATTTCTATCAAGAATGGATGAGAAACAATTTGCTCGGACGTGCAGATATCAATCTCGTGGCAAAGATGAACGATGAAGTCGTGGGCTTGATACAAGGGATGACCAAGGGCGATGAGATGGCGCTTGAGCTGTTTGCGATTAGACCGGATGTTCAAGGAAAAGGGATCGGGAAAAAACTGTTTATCGAGATGATGAAGGTCTCTTATGAGAGAGGGCATCGTTTTATTTCTGCCGGAACACAGCTGCATAACACAACCGCCATTCAGCTTTACGAAAAGATGGGCTTTAGAACAACAAATGGCTTCTTGTATTACCATGTATGGCCGAAAAAAGGAGAGAGATAAGATGGCGCATTTCTATATTGGAGATCGCAAAGTGGGGGATGGTGCGCCTGTCTTTATCATTGCAGAGGCAGGCATTAACCATGATGGAAAGCTGGATCAGGCGCTTGCTTTAATTGATGTGGCAAAAGAAGCAGGTGCCGATGCAGTGAAGTTTCAAATGTTTCAAGCTGATCGGATGTATCAAAAGGAACCGGGATTATACGAAACAGCCAAGGGAGATGAGGTATCCATTTTTTCCTTAGTCGAACAAATGGAGCTGCCGCCAGAATGGCTGCCAGCTTTATTGACGCGCTGCGAGGAAAAAGGGCTGATGTTTTTAAGCACAGTGTGTGACGAAGAATCTGCGGATCTATTGAATCAAACCGATCCGCCGGCTTTCAAACTGGCATCCTATGAAATCAATCATTTGCCTCTTTTGCGTCACACGGCTTCTTTTCAAAAGCCCATCATTTTCTCAACAGCCGGAGCCACTATTGCAGATGTTCATGAAGCATATGAGGCGATTACAAGCGAGCAAAACCATCAAGTCGCCATTATGCATTGCGTAGCAAAGTATCCAGCACCTAGAGCTTATACGAATCTTCGTGTGCTTCAAACCTTAGCCTCGGCTTTTCCTGAGGCAGTCATTGGCTTTTCTGATCATAGTGAGCATCCAACTGAAGCCCCTGTTGCCGCTGTGAAGCTTGGGGCAGCCATGATTGAAAAGCATTTCACGGTAGATAAGACGCTGCCTGGGGCCGATCATTCCTTTGCGCTCGATCCAGAAGAATTAAAGGAAATGGTTCAGCATATTCGAGCGGCGGAAAAGGACCGAAATCAATCAGAAACAGACGCTCATCCTCTGTCAGAGGAGATCCTTGGCAGTTCTTATAAAACGACAGCAGCCATTGAAGGGCAGATTCGTAAATTTGCGTATCGAGGGATTTTTACAACAAAAGGTATTGCAAAGGGCGAGACTTTGACAGCACAAAACATAGCCGTATTACGTCCAGGACAAAAAAGCCAAGGTCTGCATCCGCGGTACATGGAGATTTTACTTGGCGCCAAGGCTGTGAGAGACATCCCAGCCCATACAGGCGTATCGTGGAAAGATGTGCTCATGCAGGAGTCCGAGCATGATCAATGATGTGCTCTTTGTCATACAAGCTAGAATGGGCTCAACAAGGCTGCCAAAAAAGGTGATGAAACCGATCGGCGGTATGGCACTGATCGATTTCATTGTTGAACGGGTAAAGCAATCAGATCATTACAATCACAAAACCCAGAACCTCATGATTGCCACAACAGTCGAGGCAGAGGATGATCTGTTGGCTCAATATTGTTTATCAAAGGGCTATAAGGTATTTCGCGGTAGTGAGATAGATGTACTGCAGCGATTTGCGCAGATTGTCCGTCATTTTGAACCGCAAACCATTGTCCGTTTAACGGGAGATAATCCATTTATAGATCCAGCGCTTTTGTCGAAAATGGTTGAAGAACATAGACAGAAGAGGGCTGATTACACGTATACGACTGGAACGCCACTCGGTATTTCCGGGGAAATGATCGACGCATCAATTTTACGTGAAATCGACAATTTTCCCCTTACGCAGCCGGAGCGTGAGCACGTCACGCTGTATATCCGAAAGCATCCTGAGCGATTTCAACTGCAATTATTCACACCGCCCAAAGAACTTGCATATCCTGCTTATCGATTCACGATTGATACAGAAGAAGATTATGTATTTGCCACCCGTTTACTTGAGAAAGCTGGTGAATCTATTGCTGTGCCTACGGCTGAGCTTATCTCCATTTGTGAACAAGATCCTGATATTGTTCGGTTGAATCAATTTGTTAGACAGAAGGATGCTGAATGAATAAAAAAATCATGATTGTTGTGTACGGTGGTTTTTTAAGAGGGATGGGGCATGTCGCCAGAATGAGACGGCTGGCAAAAGAATTGTTTCAAGAAGGAAACGACTTATATTTCTATACAAATGAACAGATTTGTGTAGAAATGCTCACGCATCCAGCTTGGCACGTTCATTTGATGCAGGAACCAAACGTATTCCTTCAAATGGAGCAGGACATAAAAGAGCTGAATCCTGATCTTCTGCTGATTGATGTGCTTGATTGTGACCTCCAGTTTCTTCGATCGATCAAAGCGTCCTCCGGCTCTGCAAGGCTGGTCTTATTTGAAGAAGAAAGAGCAGAAGCCTGCCAGCTTGCTGATGCTGTCGTGAATGGCATTTATGGTGGTCTGGAAGAAAAGCGTCTGCAAGTAAATGGAACGGACTATTTTTATGGAACACCTTATTTATTGTTAGATCACGAGATCAGCAGATTAAAAGACACATATGAGGTTCGAAAAGAATGCAAAAAGGTGGTTATCAGCCTTGGAGGCAGTGATCCAGGCGGATTGTTATCAAAGGCTGTATCAGCACTCTTCGAAGCTGGCCATTTACACATTATAGCGGTTACAGGAAAAGCCTCTCGCATCGAAGAACAAATCGAGGCTGCGCATATTCAATTCATTCGCCATACGGATCAATTACCTGCCCGTCTTGCAGAAGCCGATCTGGCGATTGTTGCTGGCGGGATGACGTTATATGAGGCAGTTTGTATCGGGGTGCCCAGCATTGTCCTTTCGCAAGTAGACCACCAAGCAGTGACAGCCACTCGTTTTGCGCAAAAGGGAGCCTGCCACCATCTTGGATTAGGTGACCTTGTGGATGAAAAGGATATATGGCGTGCTGTTGAAAGACTATCCGCCAGTTACTTTCTCCGCAGGAGCATTCATCTCAATGGACGGTCACTCATTGATGGAAAAGGAACCGAACGAGTGAAAAACATTCTTATACACCTCATGAATCATCACCAAAAAGAACATAAGGATGTGTAGATGTGAAGGGAGTTATTTTAGCAGGAGGAAAGGGATCACGACTGGCACCTTTAACGAAGATTTTCAATAAACATTTATTGCCGGTTGGTCCATATCCAATGATTTATTGGTCTTTGTTCAAACTGAAAGAAGCAGGGATTTTAGATGTGATGGTCATATCACAAGAAGAACAAATCCCGCTGTTTCAAGAGCTACTTGAAGGCGATCAGGAACTCGGGATGAACATTGTCTATCAGGTACAGCCTGAAGCTTCTGGAATTTCGGACGGTTTATCCTATGCAAAGCCCTTTGTAGAAGAGGAGAAATTTGTGCTGATGCTAGGTGATAATGTATTTGAGGATTCGCTAAGCCCTTTTGTTGAAGCCTTTCAGCAGCAAGAAAGCGGAGCGAAGGTTCTGTTGAAAGAAGTGGCAGATCCAAAGCGGTTTGGCATTGCAGAAATTGATGCCGCTCACCACCGGATTTTATCAATTGAGGAAAAACCGGAGCATCCGCGTTCATCTTACTGCGTCACAGGCATCTATTTTTATGATCAAGAAGTCTTTCAATATATAGAGAAAATCTCGCCGTCAGATCGAGGCGAATTAGAGATTACAGATGTAAACAATCTTTATATCTCAAATAGCCAGCTGACCTATGATATGTTAAAAGGGTGGTGGATTGATGCAGGAACACATGAATCTCTCCACCAAGCATCTACGAAAATGTTTGAAACGATGAAGAAAAAAGAGGGATACGAATGACGAAGTCTTATTTAATTACAGGCGGAGCGGGATTTATTGGACTAAATTTTGTGAAGCTGCTGCTTCAGGAAACCGATGTCCGGCTCACTGTTTTTGACAAGTTAACATATGCCAGTCATCCAGAGGAGATGGATGAATTATTAAAGCTGTCTCATTTTCGTTTTATTCAAGGGGATATCACCCTTCAGCATGAGTTGGATCAAGCATTTGATGAAGTCTATGATGCCATCATTCATTTTGCAGCGGAATCCCATGTTGATCGCAGTATTGAATCGGCTGAGCCCTTTATTCAAACCAATGTGCTCGGCACCTATCGTATGCTGGAGGCAGTCTTAAAAGGAAAGGCGAAAAAACTCATTCATATTTCAACAGACGAAGTATATGGAGATTTGGAGCTGGATGATCCTGCTTTCACAGAACTAACACCACTTTCACCGAATAATCCTTATTCAGCAAGCAAGGCGAGTTCAGATCTGCTTGTGAAATCTTATATCCACACTCACCAATTACCCGCGATGATCACACGATGCAGCAACAACTACGGACCGTATCAGCATGAAGAAAAATTAATACCGACTATTATTAGAAAAGCGATCAATGGTGAAAAGATCCCGATTTATGGAGACGGCCAGCAGATTCGCGATTGGCTGTATGTAGAGGATCATGCGAGAGCTGTAAAGCGGGTCCTTGAAAACGGAACAGCTGGGCAGGTGTACAATATTGGCGGCGGCAACGAGAAAACGAATCTCGATTTGACCAAGACCATTCTGACGCAGCTCGGGATCAGTCATGACCGTATTGCGTTTGTTCAAGATCGAAAAGGGCATGACAGACGGTATGCCATTGATGCCAGTAAGCTGAAACGGGAGCTCGGCTGGACGCAGGAGACGTCATTTGAAGTAGGTATTGAAAAAACGATCAATTGGTATTGTGCCAAATTTGATCAGGGCGAAGAAGGGTGACGGATGAAAGTTTTAATCACCGGTGCAGGCGGGCAACTAGGGAAAGAATTGAGCAGACAGCTCAAGGAAAAAGATATCACCGTCATTGCCTTAACGAGGAGTATGCTCAATATCGCAGACCAGCAAGCAGTCAGACACGCAATGAGACACTTTCAGCCTGATATTGTTGTCAGTGCAGCAGCATATACATCTGTTGATCAATGTGAAACAGAAACGGAAAAGGCGTATCTTGTCAATGGCATTGGCGCCTATTATACAGCGCTGGAGGCAAAGAACGTGGGGGCTGATGTGTTACATGTCAGTACAGATTATGTATTTGACGGGCAAGCAGACAGCCCTTACCAAGTCGATGCACAAGCAGATCCTCAAACCATTTATGGAAAAAGTAAAAAGCTTGGTGAGGAATTGATTCATCTCGTGTCAGACGAAGTGAAAATCATCCGTACATCTTGGCTATACGGACATGAGGGACATAACTTTGTGAATACCATTCTTAGGCTCGCAGAAACAAAGGATCATTTGCGCATCGTGAACGATCAAGTAGGATCACCTACTTATACAAAGGATGTCGCAGAGGCGATCATTCATTTGTTTGATCAAAAAGCAGGGATTTATCATGTCAGTAACCGAGACAGCTGTTCTTGGTTTGACTTTGCGTCAGAAATTGTCGCAAAAAGCGGCCTGTCTACGACCATTGAGCCAATTTCCACGGAAGAGTACGGCTTCCAAACGCCTCGTCCAGCCTATTCTGTGTTAGACCTTCAAGCGATTGAAGCCACAGGCTGGCAACCAAGACATTGGAAGGATGCACTTCACGAATATTTGCAGAAAGAAGGGAGATGGCATCAGCATGATTGATGGTGTACAAACGAAAAAACTCATGAAACATTGTGATGATCGCGGCTTTTTTGCAGAGCTCATTCGAGATGATGAGCCGATGCTGAAACGCTTTGGGCAGGCATCGTGGTCGAAAAGCTTTCCAGGAGTGATCAAAGCCTTTCATTATCATGAAAAGCAAGACGATGTTTGGTTTTTCCCAGCAGGTCATGCCCAGGTCGTTTTATACGATTTGCGTGAGGATTCTCCTACAAAGGGTCAAACCGACGTGTATTATATGGGGGAAGACAATCCAATGCTGCTCCTCATCCCAAAGGGTGTCGCACATGGCTACCGGGTACTAGGCGAGACGCCGCTGCAAATTGTGTATTTCACGACAGAATCCTATGACCCGAAAAACCCAGATGAAAAGAGAATCGCTTGGAATGATGAGACGATCGGATTTGATTGGGAAACGACATTTAAATAAAGAACAGAGGCCTTTCGCAGGAGAAAGGTCTTTTTTTGTTGAAATACATTCTATATGTGTCATTTTATGTATGTTTACTAAGTTGAGTAGAAAAGGGATGTGGATGAGTTTGTCTAAAAGAATTGCATTTGTCACAGGGGCAAGTACCGGGATTGGAAAGGCAATTGCTATAAAGCTTGCCGCCCAGGACCATGTAAAAGTCATCATCAATTCCAGAAATCAATCCTCACTAGAAGATGCGCAGCAGCACATTGGGCGTATGGCAGAAACAAAAGAGCCGGTGTCTCTTTTCTGTGGCGATATGTCGCATGAAGGAGTGCGAGCTGAGGCCTTTGCGGCAATAGAAAAAGAGTTTGGCAGACTGGATGTGTTGATTAATAACATTCCAGGAGGGAAGCCAGATACTTTTGATTCATGTGAAAGTGAGCAGATGCTCGCAGCATTTTCTCAGAAAGCCATTGCGTACATTGATACGATGAAACGTGCGGCAGCGATGATGAAAAGACATGAATACGGCCGGATCATTCAAATTGTCGGGAACCTCTGGAAGGAACCTGGTGACCAAATGTTTACGAACAGTATGATGAATGCAGCGATTATCAATGCTAGTAAAAATGCAGCCACACAGCTTGCGCCCTCAGGAATCACAGTGAATTGTTTAAACCCAGGATTTATTGCTACAGATCGGTATGAACAATTTATCGGAAACATGATGCGTCAACAGTCATTATCACGCGAAGAAGCTGTACAGGCTGTTGCGTCAGGAATCCCGATGCAAAGAGTAGGTTCAGCGAGTGAAATGGCTTCATTGGCCGCTTTTATCGCATCAGAGGAAGCCTCCTATGTCACCGGACAGCAAATATCTGTCGATGGTGGTTCGATGAAAAGTATATAAATATGAAAAACCCGCTATATGCGGGTTTTTTGATGAAAACGAATCGGCAGTATATGGAGCCGATTGATAAAAAGGGCAAGCTGTTCAATTGGCGCCACCATTGAGATGCGGACATGACGTCTTCCATGTGCTCCAAATACACCCCCAGGCGTCACGACGACATCTGCATGCTCGAGTAAATAGTCGGCAAAAGCATGAGAATCCTCGAAATCATCAGGGATCGAAGCCCATAAATAAAAGGCGCCGGCTGGACGTTCAATGGTCCATCCAAGCTGCTTCTCCGCTTGACGGATGAAGAAATTCATTCGTTCAAGGTAGACTTCTTTCAAGGATTGAATATGACAGTCATCACTTTGTAAGGCAATGGTGGCAGCTTGTTGAAATCCGCCATACATACTGACAAACACATGATCTTGGAAGGCGTTTATGGCATGAATGATGTCCTCATTCCCTACAGCAAAAGCGACTCTCCATCCTGCCATATTGAATGTTTTGGATAAAGAATATAATTCCACGCCTACTTTTTTTCCAAGAGGTGCCTTTAGAAAGCTTACTGGTTTTTGCTCATAATGAAATGAACCATAGGCAAAATCATGAATCACATGCAGACCGTGAGCTGAGGCAAATTCCGCAGCCTCTTCAAAAAATGCTTCATTTGCCACAGCACCTGTAGGGTTATTCGGATAATTTAAGAAAAGAACCTTTGCCTTTTTTAACACGTCTGGATCAATTGACGGGAAATTCGGCAAATAGCCATTTTCCTCTTCCAGTCGGATGCAGTATGGCTTTGCGTCCGCCATCAAGATGCCTGAATGATATTCTGGGTATCCAGGATCGGGGACGAGGGCAATGTCCCCTGGATCAAGCAGGCACTGACTCATCACATAAAGGCCTGTTTTCCCTCCATTGAAAAGGGCAATCTCCTTCTGCGGGTCAACCTCAATGCCGAATTCCTTTCTGTAGAAATCTGCAATGGCTTGCTTGAAAAAGTCAAAGCCTCTAAAAGGAGCATATTGCTGAAATTGCAAAGTGCCTGCTGCCTCTTGAAGGGCGCTCACAATATGGGCAGGAGTAGGAAGATCGGGATTTCCCTGACCAAGGTTCACAATGTTCGCTCCGTTTTGTGTTTTATGTGCAATTTTCTCAAATACGGTTCCAAATTTTTGTTCTGGCAGCCGTTCAATCATGTTAGATGGTAAGATCTTCACCACGTTACCCTCTCTTTCTATCCCTTCACTAGTTCATCCATTAACTGAATGGCTGCCTGCTTCTGAATGTTACGGATGGATGCGGCAACATCCTGAGAAGACGAGCCTTTTAATTCAAGAGACACGATGCCATTAAATGCTTCAAATAAAGATAGGTCCACAAAGGTCCCTTTAGGTGGGACGGATTCACTGATGATGACAGTATCTCCAACTAAAGTGTCCTGCGGAATATGAACATGATCAACGGTGATATATGTGACCTCAGGCGAAATGTGTCCGCTCTCTTTGAAATGCTGAGGGTATAAATGACAGTCTGCTAAATAATGCGTATGTCCAGAAAGCAGTTCTTTTGGCAAATCAGCCTTTTTTCCATCGACTAATACATCAATCAGCAGCTTGGCCATATCTACCCCAAAGACCTTTTTGATATTCGGAATCATATTCCAGCCAGCAAATCTAGCTGCTGATTCGATTAATCCGGTTTCTCGATTTTTCATGAGCTTGATTTCTGTATGAGTGGCACAGTTTTCAAGACCTAGCCCTTCATTTGCCTTCTTTGCTGCCTCAATGATGAGTTGCTGGGCTTCATTGTCTAGAATCGACGGAGTAATATGAGCCGTTTCTGTAAAACCGATTTGAGGGGTCTTATCATGAATGACAAAAGGGATATATTCACCCTCAACGACTAACCCTTCAACACTGACATAATCAGCGTAGCCGTCCTCTTGATACCAATCCTCGTAAGCACCCTCTAAGTATGTTTCAGCGACAAACGGAGCTTCATACGTCACAGCGTTTGGAACGGGAATGGTTTGCAAATAGGATTGTACGTTTAAAAAGAGATCATCACTGCCGGCTCGGTCATGAAAAAGGGTCACGCCAATGGAGCTTGCTAAATATGTAGGCTTTAAAATAAGCGGTGTCCCGATATGTTCAATGGCTTGCTGGAAATCAGCTAAAGTAGTGACAGGCTGAGTTTTTACTGCTTTGACCCCAGCCGCGTTGAATGCAGCCCTCATTTGACTTTTATCACGCGCTAATTCAG
The DNA here is from genome assembly GCF_002998775.1 of Bacillus sp. YBWC18. Classification (NCBI taxonomy): domain Bacteria; kingdom Bacillati; phylum Bacillota; class Bacilli; order Caryophanales; family Bacillaceae; genus Bacillus; species Bacillus sp. YBWC18. The sequence goes on from NZ_PVRI01000003.1 coordinate 313,243, forward strand.
CTGCCTTTACCCCAGCGCCGCGCAGTCCAAGACGCTCAGCGGCTTTTGCCATTGGTGCAATGAATAATTCATTATTGGTGGTGATCGCATCCGCTTTGAAAAAGGAAGCCACACGAACTAGGTCGTCCACCACCTCTTCCTCGGATTTCAGATAATCGTCATGTGCCCAGTAAATAGAATCTGGATGTTCAAAAGAAGGGTTTGTGTCAAAATAATCTCGATCTTTGATGACGGCAATGGAGTATTTTTCGATTAGCTCAGCGTGTCCCTTTGTAATAGCAAAGGGTCTCGGGATATAAGAAACGATATGATACGATGCAGCCACGCTTTCGTAAAACATATGGGGCGGGCATCCTCCCAGATCAGCAATGATAAGTACGGTTTTTTTACTCAATGAAAGCACTCCTTTTTATCTAGCGGTGTAACCGCCATCTGCTGTGACAACACTTCCAGTCATATAACTGGATAGATCAGAGGCGAGAAACAGCATGACGCCCGCAATTTCTTCGGGTTTTCCGAGACGAAGTAATGGGTTCACCTTTGCTTTTTCTTTTTTGACAACCTCAAGACTTTCTGAATGATTGTCTAAAAAGGATTTTTCATTTAATGGCGTATCAATAATGCCCGGGGCGATACAGTTCACCCTGATTTGATGGGCGGCATAGTCGACCGCCATGGATTTGGTTAGCTGGATGACACCGCCCTTTGTTGCGTTATATGCAGGGATGTCAGGCCAGCCGACAAGACCTCCGACAGATCCTGTATTGATAATACTTCCGCTTTTCTTTTCAAGCATATGCGGCAATGCATGCTTACTCATAAGAAATACACCCGTCAGGTTGACCTGTAAAATGTGGTTCCAATCCTCCAGCGTCATCTCGTGAACGGGGGAGACAATTTCGATGCCTGCATTGTTAATCAAAACATCAATTGTTCCAAAACGGTTCAGCACGAACTGAACGGTTTTTTGACAGTCAGACTCATTCGTAATATCTGTTTTGAAAAACGCAAGATGCTCGTGCGGCAATGATTCGACGAGTTGTTTGCCGCTCTGTTCATTGATGTCAGCCACTGCTACTTTTGCACCATGCTCAAGGAAAAGCTTGACTGCGGCAAGCCCAATCCCTGATGCACCTCCTGTAATCAGGACGACTTTTCCGTCGAGGTTCATTTCTTCACCTTAGACGCTTTTGGCTTCAACCGATTATAGCGGGGAGGGAAGAAGAGATTAATAGACTTTGATGCTTCCGGCTTTGGATTTATCGCACCATGATCTTCCTTTGGATCACAGAAATAAGTGGTGCCAAATTCCATTTTCTCTGTAAAGCCTTCAATGGTCATATCATAACCTCCGCTGATGCAAATGCCGATTTGTTCATTGCGGTGTTTATGAAAAGGCATTTCACCGCCATTTCCAGGAATGTTGGCAATCATGAGCTCCATCCAATCCTCTACAAAAAAGGTCACTTCCATGCCAGGGAGTAAATCCCGTGTTTTGAAAATATCTAAGAAATAAGTAGGAGGAGCCGTATATTCCTCGCCATCTTTTAATCTCTTAATATCAATGGCGATCGCTTCCTCATCTGTCAGGTTAGATGCGCCGTGAGGGACAAAAGGTGGTGCGATATAGGCTGATTCTAAAGGGGTGAGCAATTGGGTCGATGGGCCGACCGTCATTTGAAGCTCGCCTTTTAATACGATGCCGATTTGTGCTTCGGGATGCTCGTGAGGTTCTATGATCGTGTGAGGAGGGACGTATGAAATTAACACTTCCGTATCACCTCTGACCGTGGAATATTGTGTGACACCATTCTCCCATTCTACTTTTTTGGCTTGAGGAAAATATCGTTCTTGCGTCTTTTGTTCAGTTTGCATATTATATCTCTCCTTTTCCGAATATGGACCAGCTCATTGGGATGCTTTTAAACGTTCGAATGAAGGTGAGGCCGTATGTGGCTCTGGCCACTTCATTGGTTAAAGCGAAATCAAATTCGCCGTCTCTTACTTTTTGTGCGGCAGTACTTGTCGAATTGACCAGCTCAAATTCAGCATTTTGGTGAATGAAATATTGAATCAAATTGACAGGTGCAGGGTGAGAGACAATTTTTAAATGGTGGAGCATTTGTTCTTGAAATGGGAAATCTGGTCTGACAGCCAAACCATACATGGGTGTGTCACATCTGAAAATTTGTAAAAGCTGCAGGTCAGGTCTCATGTAGAAGTGTTTGATTCCTTCGTATGCGTGTGGAACGAGAGTGTATTGGAGTGCGTTAGAGAGAGTATGTTCAATGCAAGTTTCGAACGTGTCGTAAAGGGATAGTTTCGTATGAGTGCCGAGTGTAGTGGTGGAATGAGAGATGAAATGTTTTGCTGCATATTCACTGCTTGTCCCCTCAGGGCCTAGTGTATTGACTGTAAACATCTTAGGTGAAACGATGGGCTCTTCTTTGAAATGAAAAACATCATTCTTTAAGATCATGTTTACCATCCAATCTTTTTCAAATTTTTACTAGATTATAAAAAATAAAATTGGCAATTGTCAACAAAATTTATAAAAAATGTATTTTATGATGATATTAAAAATTGATCTAAAAAACTGCACATACCTAGATGTGCAGTGAATTGAGCTTACGTTTCAAATGTGTTTTTATGTTTCTGCTGTAAGGTTCGTTCACGTTTATAGCTGACGAAGCTAATAAGAAAACCAACAAGCGTAATGAGTGCACATACAAGCCCTACCGTATGATAGCCGAAATGGACATAGACAGGTCCCATAAGTGCGGAACCAAGCATAACGGCAAGGTTGGACGCAAGACTGTAAAAAGCCATCACTTTGCCTCGGTGGGTTTGGGAGCAGTCACTTAGAACAGTGCTCAAAAGCGTGACGGATAAACTTTGCATGGCACCCCAAATAAATAGGGCAAAAATCAGCAATGTCCATGAGAAAGGAGCATAAGGAAGTAAGGCGAGAACGAGCGTAATGCCGCCCAGCACAAAGAAAAGAGTACGTGTTTTGCCAAACCAGTCTGCTAATTTCCCTGTAAATACACTCATGGAAAAGCCGACGCCGTAAGCCATGATCAGAAGTCCCGCCGTCGATTGCCCTCCAGAAAACAGACTTTGCAGATAAGCTCCTAAGAACGAGTACATGCCATAAAATCCTAGCATATTACAAAATGTCACGGTCAAATAGGCGGGGACACGATCAATTTTCAAAGCTCCCCATAAAGAGCCAGTTTTCTCCCTAGCTTGAGGTGTTCCTGTATTCGCTGTGGCGGTTTGTTTGCGTGCTTCAAGGATGACGAGCAGCAGGACAACGAGACTCATGATGGCGAAGATCCAAAATGTCCAGCGCCAGTTCAAACTCTGACCGATAAAGGCGCCAATTGGTACACCAAGGACAAGAGAAAGAGACCAGCTCGACACAATGAGTCCCATCACCTTGCCTCGATATTCGTAAGGAACCCGGTCGCCTACAAGAGCATAGGCTGTTGGCACAAATACACCGGTCGCCAGCCCAGAAATGGCACGGCCAGCAAAAAACACTGCCAAATTCGGGGCAGCCGCACACATCACGGTTCCAATCAAAAAGAAAGAAAGCCCGATGATCAAACACAGTTCCCTTGAATACCGGTCCCCTAAAGGAACGAGCAGCGGGGCTCCAACCAGCACAGCTAACCCATAAATGCTGATGGAAAGGGCGAGAATATCAAGAGACTGCTGAAAGGAGTTTGATAAATCAGGCAGCAGTGGTGAAATCACCAGTTCTTCCGATCCCGCCGCAAAGACGCCAAGTGTGAGCGCGATGGCAAGTGTGATGGGAAACGTTTTAGAAGCCTTGCTGTCTAAAGATTCTTTCATCAGGTGATCCCTCCATACTTGCTTTTTCATTCAATTCCGTTAAAATAAATTCTACCATTATTTAGTTTTATTTTACATTTCGAATCATAAGTATTATCATAAAATACTTTTCAAATGGAACGACTTTCGGATAGGAGAGGTACGAATGAAAATCACCGATGTTGATGTGCATATTTTAAATGAATTGAAAGAAGATGCCCGCTTGTCTATGAGGGAATTGTCCAAACGAGTCAATTTATCCGCACCTGCGGTAGCAGAAAGAGTGCGTAAATTAGAGGATGCAGGAATTATTGAAGGGTATTCGGTTCAGGTTAACTATAAAAAATTAGGGCTTATGATTGACTGCCTGCTGGAAGTCACAGTGCTAAACGGGGAGTATCAACGTTTTGTGGCTTTTATGAATCAGCACCCACGCGCTTTTTTTGCTTATCGAGTGGCAGGACAGTCATGCTTTTTCATTAAGCTGTCAGTCGCTTCTCTTGAAGAAATTGAAGCCTTTATTCAGGCAGTGTCTGGGTTTACAAAAACCGTATCTCATATCGTCTTATCCGAGCACTCCTTTTCCCATCCAGTTCAGGAACGTGTGAAACAAATAGAAGAGCCAGAAATGACCGTGATGAAATAAAAAAGGACCTGACTCAGGTCCTTTTTGTTCGACTATCTGACTGATAGCTCATGATCGTAATGATGAGTCCAATGAAGGTTACAGCTGCAGCAAATAACGGTACAAGCTGCAAGACTGTCAAGCGCTGCACCGCCGGCATTCCCGATATTAAAGGCAGAATGGCTGAGGGCATATATAGAAAATAAAATTCTGTATTACAAGATATCTTAAACAGACTAAATGTATTTATAAAAATGTGAATTGTTAATAAGGTATTATTGCTGATGTGAGTTTGTTGATTGTGGATTTATATTAATCTTTAAAATCTCTCAACCTATTGATATATATGCATCGATAAGGTTTTTTATGATTTCCCTTATATTTTTTGTCTTTTTATTTTTATTGTTTACCTTTATATTAATTGTTTCTTTAATATATCTTGTTTATTACACATCATTGGCTTACTAATTAGCTTTCATTCATCAATTTATTTATTTAATTTGTTTCCAAAAAAATAACCTTTTTATGCTAAAATATTCGCAAAGTAATAATTTGAGATTAAAGGAGTTAATTCTTTTGAAGCTTTTAAAAGTAATAGATTACGCAGCATTAATGGATATGCACAGAACAAGAAGCAAAGAAAGTCACTATAATAATTTACCTATTGACGTAGGTAATAGGGATCGTTTTTTTAGTGCTCAGCCAATTGATTTAGAATTTCACATCGATAACCATACAGCAAACTTAAAAAGTGGGATATTTTCTTTTAATTCAAGCATCAGATCTGATGTAGATAAGAATGACAAGGTTTCTGGGGAAATGTTTTTGCGTAAAGAGTCTAAGCACAAGCCCAATGTAATCTTCGTACATGGATGGCGCATGGATTCATACGACAGAATTAAGAAGATTTATCACGATAAAATCGTTAAAAATTATGATTGGAATATGTATTACTACACGCTGCCTTATCATTTCGATAGGGAACCACAAAATTCAACATATTCTGGTGAACACATGATTAGCGCCAATATAAGTCGAACAGTGCAATCCTCCCAGCAAGCTATTGTTGAACTTAGAGGGCTGATTAAATGGATCAAGGAAAACGAAGGTGGAGAAATAATAGTAATTGGCATTAGTTTAGGAGGGTGGCTAACAAACTTATTAGCAACAGTCGAGAAAGACGTGAATATTGTTGTATCAGCTTTTTATGCGAATAATATTGCGCATTCCATCTGGAACACTCTTCCTGGGAAGTATATACGAAGAGATCTGGAGGAACATGGAACAACGTATGAAGAACTCGACAAAGCTTGGGATATTATGAACCCTAGTAAAGCAAAACTTCTCGTAGACAAAGAAAATGTACTCTTAATATCAGGAAAATATGACATGTATATCGACATAAACGATGCTGATACTCTGTGGAATAGCTGGAATCAACCTAAAAGGCACGTATACAGTTGTGGGCATGCTGGAATTGTTCTATCTAGAAATAGAATAGCAGCTGACACACTTCAATTTATTGAAAGTAGGCTAAAGAAATAAAATGATGTTCATCCTAACTGCATTGTTGTGGGCCATGAGTTTAGTTTTGTTTCTTACTTATCCTGAAAATGAAAAAACAAGATGGGGCAGTTTTATTGGTTTTTTTTGGGGATTTGGTGGTTTAAGTGTAATTTTATCTTATTACTTGGATGGTTCATCTAGCCAGCTACAGCTGATCCATTACATTACATCACACCCGTTAGTTTAAGTACATGGTCAATTAAGTGAATTTTCATAGTGAATTTCTTATCATTCCAGTTGTTTTTTGCGCAGTACCTGAGATTACCTCGATCCTATACTCCTTACCTTTTTCCATCCAATAATCTTGCGTAGCTTCGCCACCCTCTTCCAAGATTAAACCAGCAGATCCACCCATAGTTATCCAGTTATTTTCGGTCTTTTCTTGCACCGATAAACCTGCAATCCCAGTAGAATAAAGCTTTATTTTACTATACTGACCTTTACCAACCACAGCTCCTGACACTGCTTTCCCTTTAGGCGGACTTATAGTAATACTTGATGAATCTGCATATGCACTTAAATCCATATATGGGGTAGATAGTTCGTTACTTGCTGAAGTTAGTTGGCTTTCAGCATATCCTGATGCAGCAAAAGTTGGAATAGCAGAACCACCTACAATACTAGATATTGAGACAGAATTAAAATCATGATCAAAGAACTTTTTAGAATTTGTTACGTGTCAAATTCAATATAATGAAGCAGTGAGCCTGCTATCATTCATATACATAACAAACGCCATTTGTTACTGTTACACAATCAAAATCGTCCCAATAAGAATATCCTGCACTGTCTCTAAAGTAAACTCTCACTTTTGCATTACCAAGCCATTTGTACTCTTCAACCTTGTCATCAAATTTTTTGTTTCGAATTGGAACTAAAGTTCCTGGTTTAGTTGCTGCATCAGCAACATGTACCCCAGATACTAGCATTGCTCCAACAATTGCTACGTTCCTAAAAGTTTTTTAGTTTTACTTTTAATCATTTGAATATCCCCCTTGTAATTTTGTTGTTTACTAGATACCATCTAATATACAAAACTATCCTATCACTCCGAGGATAAGAAAAACGTCATATTTTGCCGTATTGGTTTAAAATTACAAAAAAGTACATATATGGAAAGTGAATAATCATTTTTGTAGTTCCAATGCTTGCTTAATAATTGTGACATAAAATAGTCTTTTGCAGTCGAGATTTCTCCCTTTTGAAAGTTTGCCATTTTTCAAAACTTTAATACATAGATAATGCGGTGAATCATTGTTGTCAATAATCTCCCAAACTCCCAAAAGATTTTTTTGGGAACCATCATTTATTGTAAATCTTTGTCCAACTTCGAAAATTGGATCTTCTTTTAAAACCTTTTGACTCCATCCCATAGACGTATACAGATCTTTAGATGCATTCATATTTAAAAACCACCCTCTAATTGGTGTCAGTCAGTTAGATTTAAAATCATCCATATACAATATAACTCATCTATTATAAGGGCATTAGGTCAGTAAAAGTTTTGGATAGTTTAATAACCACTATTGAGACCCCATATTATAGGAATGTGATTACCTGTTTCTTATTCCTTAGTTTAACCTTAAAATTACATAAATTTTAGGCTGTTTTCGTAGTTTTTCCCATCAAAAATAATATAAAATTAAAAAAATAAACCTATATTAGTAATACAGGTGAAAAATTGAAAACAGAAAGGATAGTATAAAATGCAACTTCGTAAATTAATAACAGCAACATTAATAACAATTATCGCTACAACTTTTATCTTTTCACCAAAAACAGAGGCAGCTGCCCCTAAAGTCAAATCTGGTGATATCTTAGTAACTCCAGTTGGACCAGTAGCAAAACTTGTAGGCCATACAGGTATAGTTGCGAACGATGGAAAAAGTGTTATTCACATTGCAGGACCAGGATATCATCCAAGAAAGATAAGTCTGAAATCTTGGAAATCAAGATTCCCCAAAACAAAGATTGTACGATACAAAAATGCAAGTAAAGCAAAACAAGCAGCACTATGGGCTGACAAGAACTTCATAAAAGGAAAATATAAAAAAATAAAATATTTTATTTCAAGCGGTCCATACCATTTTAGGTCAACATATTGTTCGAAATTAGTGTGGCAAGCCTATTATAAGGGTGCAAACGTTAAATTTAAAGATTGGTATGTAGCTGGTGGTCCATATTTATCAGTGACCGTTTTTGACGTCCCTGAAATAATTCAACCATATATGTTTTTAAGAAACGGTGACTTTAACGGCCTCAAAACAATTGGTAGAATAAATTAAAAAACATCCGAATGAGTTAACTCATTCGGATGTAATTCCTACTTTTTCAACTGCTGTTCTTTCTTTATCAACCCAACTATAAATAAAAACATCCTCTTTATCTTTTATCTTCACATAAGCTTCATAAGGAATAGAACCCCCCTTAATAAAGTTATATTTTATATCAATATCAATAATATCCTTCTCAGAATAATCTTCTTTAACAAGTTCAAAAATAGTATCTCTCAACAATTCTTCTCGAGACATCATATCTCCATTAGCTAGCCGGTTATATATAGAAAAACAAGAAAATAAGAAAAGAATAGAAAATAAGATTATAAAAACAAACTTCTTCATAATATCAACACCTCATTAAATATACTTTTTAATCCCAACATGCCAATGGGGCATGACCTCAAACGTTTCATTGGCTGCAACATCATCATCTTCAATCTTGATCAGGTATGATTACTGTTGCACCTAGGGAATATTTTCCATTCCAAAAGCTAAACCTTCTTTAAAAATTTATGTATAGTTCATCATAGCATAGGAAAGAATTTTTCCAACAAATTATTAATGTACTTATTTAAAGAATATCAGGAAAATTTTATCGGTCAGATTTGCGAGATGCCAATTTTGGTGGTGCTGATCAGTCCACCAGTATGTATTTTTGACCCAAATGCAAATTAATTCGGCTAAAGATTTATTGCGTATTCAACTTACTTTTCTCTTTCTGATACTCTCTCCATCGACGATAAAAAGTGGCTTCACTTATATTAGTGATCTTACAGATCTCCTTTACGGGTTTATTCGTAGTCTCATGTAATTCCATCGCTGTTTGACACCTTCATGATTTAAAGTGAACTTCTGTTTTTTTTCCTTTGTACGTTCCTTTCCTTTTCGCAATTGCAATGCCAGCTTGTTGCTTTTCTTTGATCATCGTGCGATCCAGCTCACTAAACGCAGACATAACCGTTAAAATGAATTTTCCTGAAGAAGTTCTAGTATCCATCCGAAGGTTCAATATCACCAAATGAATACCGCGTCCTTCTAATTCTTCAATAAGTTCTAACAACTGCTTCGTATCTCTTCTCAAACGGTCCATCCTTGTAACGATAAGTTTATCGCCTTTAACTAATCGATTCAATAATTGTTGTAATTCCTCTTTTTGATTTTGTACGCATGACACTTTCTCCTGAACAATTTGATCTACGTTTGCGTTTCGCAATTGTTCAATTTGTGAATCTAAGTTCTGATCTAACGAAGAGACACGTGCATACCCAAAAATCATAAAATCCCTCCAAAAAATATTAAATCAAAAGACAAGTGTATCTGATAGTTGAATTGTACAGTGAAATCAACACTTGAACAAGCTATCAGTAGGATATAACCTATTGATAGCTAAGTGAATAATTTTAAATAATTCTGTTTTTAGGAAAAAAATAAAAAGGGTAATTGACATTAGTTCTGTAACTGCTTGTGTCGTCGATGCGAGTGTCGGTGCTTCATGTGCCATGTTCATCGTGCGGTATTGCAAGGTAGGAACAAGAATAAATGAAATGATTCCCCACACAAAAATGGTCAGCACAGCAGGCACTTTGAATTCGGAAGTGATTGTAAACAATAACAGGACAGCCATCAGCAGGATCAGTAACACGATAATACTTGGCATCAGCTTCCAGTCGGCAAGCTTTCCACCAACTAAATTCCTAATGGTGACCCCAAGTCCGAAGAGAACAAGGATGAGCGTCACCCCATTTTCCTGAAAACCAGTCACTTGCAGCAGGATCGGGCTGATATACGTAAAGGCTGTAAACACACTTGCAAAACCAAAGATCGTCATTGCAAAGTTGACGAGCACTTATACATGAAGGTCGTTAGCAACGTTTGGCAAAAGTCCCATAATGACAAAATCAGTCATGCCAATTGAAAACGCACCGAGCGTTAAAGCGAAAATAGCGATGGGGAAGTTTTTCATGATGTGATCACCTTTCTAAAAAATACATAAAAAGGCTTCGGAAAGATCCGAAGCCTTAAGAGTTTATCATACATGAAAATAAGACGGCAGCTGCTCGTTTGCTAATCGGTTTCCGACAAAGAAGGAACCAAATTCGCCGTAGCGTGCACTGACTTCATCAAAGCGCATTTCATAAACCAATTTTTTAAATTGAAGCACATCGTCAGAGAAAAGAGTGACGCCCCACTCATAATCATCAAAACCGACGGAGCCTGTAATGATCTGCTTTACTTTCCCAGCATAACTGCGGCCAATTAAGCCGTGGCTTCTCATGAGTGATTTACGCTCATCCATAGAGAGCATGTACCAGTTGTCATTGCCGGAACGTCTCTTATCCATTGGATAGAAGCACACGTATTGAGAAGAAGGGAGCTCTGGGTATAGACGTGCACGTACATGCGGGTTCTCGTAAGGATCTCCGCCATCTCCGCTTCCTGCTAAGTAGTTGCTGAGTTCGACAACTGAAACGTACGAATAAGCTGGGATCGTAAACTCTGCTAGTCGTGTCTTGTTGAATTCAAGTTCAATTTCACCCAGTTCTTCCATGGTTGGACGCAAAATCATGAGCATAATATCTGCTTTTTGGCCGACAATACTATAGATTGTTTGGCTTCCAGCCTTATCGTGCTCAGCTGTTTTCCATTTTTCTAATAGACCTGTGAACTCATGAAGAATCGCTTGGCGCTCATCACTTGTCAGCAGCTTCCAAGCTGTCCAGTCAAAGGTTCTAAAATCATGCAGTGCATACCAGCCGTCTAGTGTTTGAGCTGCTTCATTGGTTGTATGTTGTTCGCTCATTTATTTCACTCCTATTTACAGTTTTCCATCTGTTCCAACTATAACATAGTTTGTCCAAATGAAGATGTGATCAAAACTTGAACGACGAAGTCAGCTTTTATGGAAATTGATTAAATTAGTTTGAAAAATAAGAATTTAATTTGTAAGCGCTATAATGTAAGTTGGTAGTTTGAATTTATGTAGAAGAAGAGTATGCTTAAAAGAGAACGCTTTTTTTGTAAAATCAAGGAGGGTATATAAGTGGCAGATATTTTTTCAACAGTTCAGGAAAAGGTTGCAGGTAAAGGAGTAAAGATCGTTTTTCCTGAGGGAATGGACGAACGCATTCTAACAGCCGTTCAAAAACTAGCAGATGGCAAAGTATTGCAGCCAATTGTTGTAGGTAAAAAACAAGAAGTTGAAGCAAAAGCAAAAGAATTAGGTCTTACACTTGATGGTGTTGACGTGTATGATCCTCATATATATGAAGGTTTTGAAGAGCTTGTACAAGCTTTCGTAGAAAGACGTAAAGGCAAAGCAACAGAAGAGCAGGCAAGAAAAACATTACTAGATGAAAACTACTTCGGTACAATGCTTGTGTACAAAGGTCTTGCAGACGGACTTGTGAGCGGTGCAGCACACTCAACTGCTGACACAGTGCGCCCAGCACTTCAAATCATTAAAACAAAAGAAGGCGTAAAGAAAACATCTGGCGTCTTCATCATGGCTCGCGGCGAAGAGCAATATGTGTTTGCTGATTGTGCGATCAACATTGCACCAGACAGCCAAGATCTAGCTGAAATTGCGATCGAAAGTGCAAACACAGCCAAAATGTTTGACATCGAACCACGTGTGGCAATGCTTAGCTTCTCTACAAAAGGCTCAGCAAAATCAGACGAAACAGAAAAAGTATCTGAAGCAGTTCGTATTGCAAAAGAAAAGGCACCTGAGCTTGTACTTGATGGAGAATTCCAATTCGATGCAGCTTTCGTTCCTTCAGTAGCAGCGAAAAAAGCGCCAGATTCCGTCATCAAAGGTGATGCGAGCGTATTTGTTTTCCCTAGCCTCGAAGCTGGAAACATCGGCTACAAAATTGCACAGCGCTTAGGTAACTTTGAAGCTGTAGGTCCAATCCTGCAAGGCTTAAACCAGCCAGTAAACGATCTTTCAAGAGGCTGTAATGCCGAAGACGTTTACAACCTTGCGCTCATCACAGCAGCTCAAGCACGATAATAGTAACGATCAAAAAAGCTAGTTTCGTTTTCACACGAAGCTAGCTTTTTTTGCGTGTAATGCATACGATTCATTTTTTATTGAATTCGTTTTCAATCATATGCCTCTTGTGCTAGGAAATGGTAACATAACGGAGGACTATTTGAGGAATAGAGGTGTTTGACGATGTCTGGAGCTATCATCGGTTATACAACAGCCTTGTATTCGTTAAAGGCAGACATATCCATAAAAAAAGAACAAATCATCGAACTGAGCATATGTCGAAAAGAAGTGAAAGAGGCAAAAATGGCCTTGTCAGATGCGAGCAAGAACATCACGCGTCCAGACCTTACTTCACATACATGGTTTGGCCACTTGGCAGATACGTTTGATAGCCTTAGGGAAGAGATGAAATCGGTTAGTCAAGAGATAAAGGATGCACAGCTCACCAATCTATTGAATCGAATTGATGAAAAAATCAATGACTTGACAGCAGATATCCATTCATTAGAACGTGATATTCATACAGTTGAAAGAAAGATAGAAAAAGAGAATCAAAAACAACTGGAAGAAAAACGAGGAAAATAAAATGAGCAAAGAAATTAAAATAGATGCCAGTGAGGCGAAAAAAGCATTAAAAAATGTAAAACAAGCAGGCGCTCATGTCCATTCAACACTTCCAAAAACCATCAAAGGGAAAAATGAGCTCTCCACCACAGAACAGATAGAAAAGATCAACCAGCAATTGAATGAACTAAGTACATCCTATATAGAGATACTTCAGAAACAGCTTGTACAAACAGAACAAGCCGTGAGCACCATGATTGAAACGGACAAATCGCTTGCTTCTAGTCATAAAAGAAAATAAAGGAGAACGGAATGAAAACCCTTGACGCCTTTGCGCTAATCAATGGAATTGACCAAACACTGAATTCGTTAAAGCAGCAATCACAAAACATCAGCTCACTAGAAAAACAAATCGACCACATCATCTCACTTGATGATGCACTAAAGGGAGAGGCAGGGCAAGCCATTCGAGCATTTTATACAGAATGCCATATTCCTTTCTTGCAATTCTTTCAGGTTGTCATTGAGGAATACAGTTCTGCACTCAAAAAAACAAAGCAGGCACTTCATGCCCTTGAATCAAATCAACACGGTTTTATTTCACAAACATTTATTGAACACGAACTTGATTCAGGTTTAAAAAAAGCGGAGCGAGCGATTTCTGACATCGTATCAGATGTAAGCCAGGCGATCGGCAGGGTCAGTCATATCGTTCACTTGCCTCATGTAGACGAGTCTGCGTTTCAACAGAGCTATCAAAAAGCGTGGCTTGAGACATCCAGAACCATTGGACTGCTCCATGCCTTTGACAGAGAACAAACAAGTGCTATGAATGAAACAACAAGTGCATTGCAAACAATGAAACAATACATAAACACCTTAAGCACCATGTTCACCGGCCCAAAAATCGAGATCACCAGCTATCAAAAGGGATCTATTTTCAAAGACACAAAAGAAGAAAAAGTAAGAAGCACGACCAGTGGATTGAATGACAAAATAGACAACCCGAAAGACAATCCGATGATGATCATGCTGAAGAAATTGGGTGAGAAAGAACAGGCAAATGTGAGGACGGTGGTTCATAGAGACACCCTCCGAAACGTCAACAAGCAAGTCAAAGCAAACGATCCATGGCTTACGACATTACAAAAAGAAGTTGTGAGCGGGAAAAGTAAGATTCTTAGAGACATCAGGGTCGTAAATGGTAAACTATATAACGTAAAAGGCATCAAAAAGCTAAAAGAATTCGACATCGCTGATGAAGTAATCACAGATCCGTCGGACATTGATTTTATAGGCGGGAGATACACCGTTTATGCCAATAAACAAATCATTCGAACGTATATCGCAAACGACGAAGTAAGAATAGAAGAAGTCGACAACATCCCAGAAAGCCGCAGCCACGGAAATGCCAAACGCATACTAGACGGTGAAGTTGTCTCAACCGCCGAAAACATCATTTTAGAATACAGCGGCATCTATGACGGATACCGAGCGGTTACTGGTAAAGACCCAGAAACTAGCGAAAATATTAGTAGCACAGATCAAGCCCTATCCGCAGCCTCTATCATCCCATTTATGAAAATCATTAAAGGCGGGAAATATGTCTTTAAGATTGATCAAGGGAAGAATGTGGTAAAGAGGGTTGAGAAGACGGCTAAAGGTGCGGGTGAACTTAATAAGGATTTAGCAAAAGCTTATCTTAGGGATATAGAGGCTAAAACTGGACGTAAGGTTAATAAAGATCAAATTCATCTTATTAAAGAAGCCTTAAGAAACAAAAACTATGAAAAATTGACACCAAAAGAGACTGCTAAGCATAGAAGCAAATTTACATCGAGCTTGAAAGATAAATTAATTGCAGAGTGGGAAGAAAAAACCAAACAAAAGTGGCCAAGATATACAGAAGAAGTACTTGATAAGAATGGAGAGGTTGCTCGGAGGGTTGGTCAACCGTATGATGCTCATCATATCATAGAGAACAACTTTGGTGGCGCCCATGAGTGGTGGAATATTCATCCGGCTAAATATCCTAACGAACATCAATCAGGGATACATGGAAAGGGAGCTCCATCAGGTAAACTATTTCCAAGGAGGTAAAATAGCATATGGCTAATTTTAAATTTATTAATGAACTAGAAAATAAAACTTATAAGGTATCTGAAGATGACATTTTAAAAGCTGAACAAAGAATGGACATAAGTTTTCCAAATGATTTAAGACAATTATATTTAGAAATTGGCTATGGTTTTATTAAAGGTCAAAGTGCTAACTCAATAAATAGAATTATGGGACCAGGGACAGTAGCAGATATTAGATTAAGAGAAGGTGTTTTTGAATTTGATCCAGATTTAGATGGACTTTTTGATGATGAAAATAAACTTATTTTTTTTGAAGTAAACGAAGGTGTTTATATTTCATTAGATTTAAAATTAGTTAATAATCCAGTATATTATTTTGATACTCAAATAGCTGAATCGTTAGAGGATTTTTTCAAAAAGTTTCTCAATAATAATGAATATTATCTAGATTTAATTGAGGATTAGACTTAATCGGAATAAATAGTGAAAATCAATTGACCTTGAATGGCTATGACTTGCTTTTCAAGGTTTTTTACTTTATTTTAATCAACTACTTTACGCGAATAATATCACTTTGCATGGCAATAAATAAAGAACTGTTGTCATAGATAGAACTGCTGTCTATTGTTCTAGAAAAAGGTGAAATAGGTCTGATATCTAGAGGAATAAGGAAATATCAAGTTTTGTAGTAGGTAGTAAAACAGGGAAAGGAATGCATATGGAACATAAACAACACAAAAACAAAAAAACATTTAACTGGCTATTAAGTATCAGGTTTTCTTCTTGTCATTGGGACAGCTTTGATGAGAGGAGTTTCATTCTCAGATGCCGAATATCGAGGTTTCCCCATTGATTGGCTAGTTCTACACTCACATCATGCCTTTGAATTTCTGTGGTTAGGTTTTATACTCGATGTGGCTATTTTCTATTTCATATTAAAGTTGCTCCTTCGGATGTATAAAAGTGTCATGAAAAAATTAGCCGCTTAAAATATAGGAGGCTTTCAAAAATGATCAATCTATTTCAAATCCAAAATCTGAACATGAAAGAGCCAGCAAGTGAGATACATATCAAAGAGGCAGAAGCTGAACTAAATTTGATTTTCCCCTATGTCTATAAGACCTTACTAAAACAATCAAATGGATGTTCCATAGGCGGCGACCTGCTTCTATACGGAACTGAGGACATAGTGGAACGCAATGCAACGTGGGAAGTTCATCATTATGCCAGCTGCTATGTAGCCATTGGTGACGATGGCGGCGGGCAAGTATTTCTTATGCGGCAGGAAGAAGAGGAGAAAACAGTGTGGATTGTCGATGCTGCTGTGATAGACCCTCAGCATGCGGAATTGGTGGCTGAAGACTTGTTGAGTTGGGTCAGTGAGGGCTGTTACATAGAAGTTTAGTCTATTAAGGAGATGATCGATTTGCCGTGGAACACATTGATCGCTGCATGCCTCGTGGTTGGGATTCCTGTCGTTTTGATTGCAACTGTTTATTTCATCGCAAAAAGGAAGAACAAGAAAACCAAAGCATCCAGTTGAAAAACTCTGTGACGTTCCTTGTCATAGAGCTTTTTTCTCTCTCATTCTCCCCCCATGTTATAATAAACACAGTTTATGAACGAGAGGATATGCAGGACATGAAAAATGAACCTATTGAGTTACTGACACAGCCGAAATGGCGAATCATAGATCAATCGAGCCTCGGTCTTTATGTGGACCCGAAGCAATCCTTTGCGATGGATGATACGCTTTGTGCGTCGGTTGGGAAGGGTCTCTCACCAGCGACAGCGCGTTCTTGGGTACATCACAATACGATTGTGCTTGGGATTCAGGATACAAGACTTCCATTTCTGCAAGATGGCGTGAAACTGCTTGAGGAAGAGGGCTATCGCGTCATTGTACGCAATTCAGGCGGCCTTGCTGTGGTGCTGGATGAAGGTGTCTTGAATGTATCGTTAATTTTTGCGGAACAAAAGAAGGGCATTGATATTGACCGCGGGTATGATGCGATGGTGGAATTGGTCCGCCGGATGCTGTCTAAGTATGAGGTGGACATTGAAGCTTATGAGATTGTCGGCTCTTATTGTCCGGGCAGCTACGATCTAAGCATCAATGGAAAGAAATTTGCAGGCATTTCTCAGCGTAGATTACGCGGTGGAGTCGCTGTGCAAATTTATTTGTGTGCAGATGGAAGCGGGCGGGAACGTGCCGACTTGATCCGCCGTTTTTATGACGCCGCCTTAAAAGACAAACGAGAAGAAGTGAAGGCCGTATTTCCTGATATACATCCAGATACGATGGCGTCTTTATCAGAATTAACTGGAGAACCAATTGATTGCGCGCTTCTTATGCGTCTTTTACTAGAAGAGCTTCAAATGCTCAGTGATCAGCTGACAGCGTCAGGACTGAACGCAGAAGAACAACTGGAATTTGAGAAAAACATGACGCGGATGATTGAGCGGAATGAAAAGGTGTTTTCGTAAAAAGAAAGGAAGGGTTCTGGTGAAATCCAAAAACGGCGGTTACCTCTATTTACTATGGCTTCCTGTCATCATGGGAGCCGGCTACGGCATTTCGCTTTTGGTGCCGTTTCTTCAGCCTGTACTGACACTTGGCATCGCAGGCCTTTATCTTTTTATATTTGGTGATTTTCAGGTGAGACAAGTCAGGTATATTTTTATGTTCGTCTTTTTGATTAATGTCCTTTTTAGTGTGATGCTATTTTTGGGCATTTAAAAAAGTGCTGCCCGCAGATGGGGAGCACTTTTGGTTATTCTGCCATTTTTTCGAGGTTGCCGTTCCGGTCCATTTTAAAGGTTGGAGCGGCAGTGTCGTCCTCTTCAAACAAAACTAGTTTTCTTGCACGGTTCATGATTTTGACAAGTGTTTCATAATCTTCTTGAATGGTGAGCTGATCCTTTTCAAGCTTTTTCACTTCCGCTTCTAGCTGCGTGACTTTATGTGAAAGTTCGTTATTTTCTCGTTTTAACCGGCTGTTTTCCATGCGTAAGGCAGATGATTGCTGTCCATCGCCTTCATAGCGGCGCAAGAAATCAATGACATCTTCGATGGTTAAATCCTGTTGCTGCCTAAAAGGGTTGGCTTCTGGCTTTTTCTCTACGACATGAGAAGCCTGTGACAATAAATGTGATAAACTAGCTAACTCTTCATTGTAGCTTTGATCCACAAACTGGAGCTGCTCGGCTGTTTCAGATGCTGGTGCAAACGTTTCTTCCTGCGCTGGTTCCAGCTCCTGTGAGAATTCCTCTTGCGTGACCGTTTCTTCTACTTGCGGCTGATAGAGTAATCGTTTCTTTGCAGGCTGGCCATTGCCGAGTGCGCGCATCCGTTGTTTTCGCTGCTTTTTGGCAAGGGCTAACGCTTTTTCATATTGATGCCTCACAACAGCATTCCATCTAAAACCGCATGCCGCTGAGGTACGGTTCAGTTTGTCTCCTACTTCTTCAAACGCATTCAGCTGTGTACTGCCCTCTCTGACGTGACGTAAGACGGTTTCTGCCAAGAGGAGATCATCTTCCTCTGACCAAGCATCTTGTCTTTGTTTTGACATGTTTAAACCCCCATATGATTTGATGGTATTAGATTAGCCAAGTTCAAGAAAGTTTATACAAGTTTGCTAAAAGGATAGTGGAAAATACTAGCTTTTATGTAAGCACGTATCGGCGGTTACAATGCGTCTTGCAAGTCCAGCCGCTTCGATGTACAATGTTGGGTGGTATATTATGACTCTTGGTTGTCCAACTGTTTCATATAGAATGAAGTTCATCATTGAAAGGAAGCGTAAGACCATGGCTAATGAGTTTCGCGTATGTGACGATTGTGATGCGACGAACCTAAAGACGTTGCTGCCTCGACTCAAATCGGTTGACCCTGATGCAAAAATTGAGATTGGCTGTCAATCCTATTGTGGTCCAGGACGAAAAAAGGCTTTTGCGTTTGTAAACAATCGCCCATTATCCGCACCAACAGAAGATGAGTTACTCGAAAAGGTTCAAAAAAAAGTCAAATAAAGTCACTGAATGTGTTCAGTCGACCTAAAAAGAGGTCCGTCCCTGTCAGGTCGGGCTTTTTACGTCCGTGCAATCTTTGAGAACACATTCACCAGCAAATTCAAGGATGTTTTCGGGGAAAGTTACCCGATATAATAGAAACACGTCTTAAAAAAAGAGGGACGAAACGATGGCGTATCCAAAAGGGAAATTATCTGAGGAAAAGGTATTTAAAGATCCTGTGCACCGTTATGTTCACGTACGGGACGCATTAATATGGGATTTAATAGGAACAAGAGAATTTCAGCGCCTGCGACGAATTAAACAGCTAGGAACCACTTACTTGACGTTTCATGGTGCAGAACACAGCCGTTTCAATCATTCACTCGGTGTATACGAGATTGTGAGACGGATTGTGGATGATGTATTCAAAGGTCGGCCGGAATGGGATGAGGGAGAACGCGAGCTTGTACTGAGTGCAGCCTTGCTTCATGACCTCGGACATGGTCCATTTTCTCATTCCTTTGAAAAGGTCTTCCACTTAGACCATGAATCGTTTACAAGAGATATTATTTTAGGGCAAACCGAAGTCAATGAAGTGCTTCGCCGGGTTAGTGATGATTTCCCGAAGCATGTGGCAGAAGTGATTGCCAAAACGTATCAAAACAAACAGGTGGTCAGTTTGATCTCAAGTCAAATTGACGCCGACCGTATGGACTATTTGCAGCGTGATGCCTACTATACAGGCGTCAGCTACGGCCATTTTGATATGGAACGTATTTTGCGCGTGATGCGTCCGAGAGAAGATCAGATTGTGATGAAGCAGAGCGGGATGCATGCGGTCGAGGATTATATTATGAGCCGCTATCAAATGTACTGGCAAGTTTATTTCCACCCAGTGACACGCAGTGCGGAAGTCATTTTAACGAAAATTCTCCATCGTGCAAAAGAGCTGCATGAAACGGGCTATATTTTCACACATGCCCCTGTTCATTTTTATTCGATCTTTGAGGGGAATGTCACCACAGAGGACTATATTAAGCTGGATGAATCCATTGTCTTATTTTATTTTCAGGCGTGGGAAGACGAAGAAGATCACGTGCTGGCTGATTTGTGCCGCCGTTTTATGAACCGCCGATTGTTCCAATATACAGAGTTTAATCCGAATGAAGAAATGACGAAATATTTCAAGCTGACCGCCTTGTTCAAGGAGGCAGGCATTGATCCTGACTATTATTTAGTCGTCGACTCTTCCTCTGACTTGCCCTACGACTTCTACAGACCAGGGGAGGAAGAAGAGAGACTGCCGATCCACCTTTTGACGCAAAGTGGTCATATTAAAGAGCTGTCGAGACAGTCAGATATTGTTGATGCCATTTCCGGTAAACGAAGAACCGATCATAAACTTTATTTCCCGATGGACTTAATTGTAGATATGTCGGAAAAAGCTGAAGAAAAGAAGGCGATCATGAAGCTGCTTGGATTGGGATAAGGAAGTACTGAAAAAGGAGATGTCGGGAATTTGTTGAAAGAGCATGCAAAGTTGATGAA
The DNA here is from genome assembly GCF_002998775.1 of Bacillus sp. YBWC18. Classification (NCBI taxonomy): domain Bacteria; kingdom Bacillati; phylum Bacillota; class Bacilli; order Caryophanales; family Bacillaceae; genus Bacillus; species Bacillus sp. YBWC18. Next base: position 333,757 of record NZ_PVRI01000003.1, read on the forward strand.
GGTATTCTCTGAATCAGGGGAAATCGTTGGACGGAAGAAGCTGCAAAAGATGATTTACATAGCAAAAAAGCTAGATTTGCCTTTTTATGAGAAATACGATTTTCATTTTTATGGCCCCTATTCAGAGGAGTTGACGCTCAGAATTGAAGAGCTGTGCAACCTTGGATTCTTGGACGAAATGAAGGAAAAAAAGGGCGGATACTATCAATATCGCTATTCGCTGACGGACAATGGGAAAGAGTTTCTCGATCAGTGTGAAGTGGACATGCCTGACCTCAAAGTACTGACGCAGCAGATGAACGAGCAGTCGTCTCGTTTCCTAGAGCTCGTCTCCACAATTTTATACTTTGATGACCTGCCAGAAGATGAGGTAAAGGAAAAGGTCTTCACTATTAAAAGCAAGCAGCGCTATACGGACGAAGAATTTGAGGATGCTCTTGCTTATATTGATCAATTGAAGGAATTGAACTAGTTTCGCAAAAGCCCAGCATTTAGGGCTTTTTTTGTTTTGTAAGACCCAGACCAAAAGCGCTATTTTCCGATGAAATGAGTGCTGAAATATCCGAAAAATTAGTGAATATGACGTATTTCGACTTTTTTTCTGTGTATCCAATTCCCTGTTTTTGACTGAATAGAAGGAAAATGGTGAATTTTCAGTGAATATATAACCTTGTGAAAATCAAAGGAGGGATAGGAATGAAAAAGCGTTCAGTCTTTTTGTCATTTTTATTGGTAGGTAGTTTGTTACCGGGAGTAAGTTCAGCTTCAGCACCAGTCGCGAGTGCTGGTCATGGGCATGATCATGGTCATGCGCCGTTCGAAACACATATTAGTGAGGGGTTGCCAAAGGCAAACGATTTTAAAGATTTGACGAAAGCACCTCCAATTGAACGAGATGTGAAAACAAAGGTATTAGATGAGTCTGGTAAGCAGGTAGGCTCTAGAACCTTTAAGGCGAATACAGGAGATTCTATTTCAACAAAGGCAAGTACAGGCAGTCAGAAAGTAACGGTCTATGCTGTAGCAGATGCGCAGTATCGTGCGAAATATAGTGACTGGCAGACGCGGATTGTCAGCATCATTGAGCAAGCAGACGTGACCTTTAACCGTGATCATGATGTGGACTTTGTCGTACAAGCCGTAGGATCTTGGACGTCTTCAGGATCAAATGCAGAGCAAATTTTATCTAACCTTTCGCGCAGCTTTGATGGCAGAGGATACGATTTTGTCACAGGATTTACAGCAAATCCAAACTTTGATGCGGGCGGAATCGCATATGTATACAATAGTGCACCGCGCGGAAGTGCATTTGCCGTCAACCTTGATCAAGGAACAGCGAATACAGCAAAAGCGGCTACGCATGAATACGGCCATAACTTTGGCTTACCGCATGACCCTCAAGGCAGCGGCATTGTCTGCTTAATGAATTATGATTATTCCTACACAGTCGATTTCTTTGATGCGGCTCATAAAAATCAAGTGAACCGTAACAAAGCGTGGTACAGATAAAATAAGAGACAAAAGGACAAACACCTATGTGCTTGTCCTTTTTTATGCTTACAGGTCGCTGATGCGTTTTCCTGCTACGGCATAGTGTTCTTTTTTCATTTCTTCAATAATGACAGAGACTTTTTCTGCACCTGCGCCTGTTGTTTCAACAACAGCATCAGTGACTTTCTCCACAAGAGCTCTTTTCTGCTCGTCTGTTCTTCCTTCTAGCATTTGAACGGTGACAATCGGCAATGCGAAAACCTCCTTTTTCCTTTTCGTGCTACGCTTCCCTTTAGTTTAAGGGACTTCTTATAGTATACTGAATGAAGTAAATCATTGTATAGAAAGAAAGAGGGATTCATGCCTTTGAACCAATTTCTTGTGTATCCATTAGAACTGATTCCATATGTCGCCATCACACTTGTTGTTGCATTTACGATGCACGAGCTGGCGCATGCATATGTTGCGTATCGTTTCGGAGACCCGACAGCTAAGAATCAAGGGAGACTCACGTTAAATCCACTGAAGCATCTCGATATATTCGGGACGATTTTAATCTTTGTCGCCGGGTTTGGCTGGGCGAGACCTGTGCCGGTGAATCGTTATCATTTTAAAAAACCGCGCTTAGCAGGAATCTGCGTCTCGATTGCAGGCCCTTTAAGTAACTTGGTGTTGGCGTTTCTAGGCTTTTTCGTGTATGTACTTCTTCAGAAATTTGGCGGGGAGTGGATCATGCGCTTTGAGCCGGGAGTCGATAATTTCTTCCGGATCTTTATTAACTTGAACGTCATTTTGTTCCTATTTAACTTATTGCCACTTCCGCCGCTGGATGGGTATCGTATTATTGAGGACGTTGTCAGCCCTGGTATCCGGGCGAAAATGACGCAATTTGAACAATATGGGATCATCATTTTTCTCATATTCGTGATCACGCCGCTAGGACAGTTTGTTTTTGGTCCATTGATCGGAATGCGGGATCAAATCATATACTGGTTTAATCTTATTTTGAAACCGCTGCTTTAGGAGGTCTAATGAATGGAAGGTAAAAAAAAGAAACCAATTGGTTTTAACATCATTAAAAAAACAGATGCAACCGACGGACACGGGGGCTTTGGAGCGGGTGCGCTCAGCCTTGATAACATTTCGCCAGTGATCATTGACGTAGAGGAAAAGGAAGCTGTCATTGATATTGGTGCGATGCATGCAAGAAGTGCCGTGGAAAAAGGAATTAAATTCTTGAAAAGCAAAGAAGAGGTGCCGAACGGAAAGCCGTATTGGCTCGTATGGGTGACCATTGACCGCAGAGAAGATGGCCCTTATTATGCGGGTGTGACGGCTTGTGAAATGACCGTCGACCGTTCAATCCGCCGCGGGTATAAGTCGCTTCCAGAGCATGTGAATTTAATGGATAAATCGATGAAGCGAAAAATCGTCGTCAGTCATATGGATGACGTATCGAAAAAGGTGCTGGCTGATTTCTTGAAGAGTCATAATGAAGCACTATGGGAAGCATCCACAGATGAATTAAAAGAAGGATTGTCTGTCTCTGAATAATTGTGAAATTTTTGTGAAGAATGGCGGATCGCTACCAATTCCAGCTGTTTTTTGAGTAAACTGGTATTAAAGCTAGGACATGGAGAATCCCGAGATGCAGATCTCGGGGTTTTTCATGTCCTTTTTTAACGTTTCAGCCACTTTTCCCACCATTTCTTTGGTTTTTGATCTTGAACCGGATCTTGTTCAGAGGCTTTGTCCTCAGCACCGTAGCAGACACCTGTCGGCTCCGTTCCTTCTATAAAATAGGTGAATACCTTTGATTCACATCCTGGGCCTGCCAGATCGCCGGTTTTTGGATTGATATACACACCTTTTACGCCGTCTGGCGGCATGAAGGAGGAGGCTGGCTGCTTCGAGAGGGCTGATTCCATAAAGGATGCCCATATCTTTTTTGCATAGGCTGTTTCTTCGACCGAGTCAATGGTGCGCCCTTTGTCATAGCCCGTCCACACACCCGCGACGAGCTGGGGAGAGAAGCCGATCATCCAGCTGTCGGCTCCTGTCGTTCCCGATTTTCCTCCGTATGTTCGCGTTAGATCCTTCATAATGGTGCGGCCAGTGACACTCGTATAGCCGTTTAACTGATCATTGAACATTCCTGACATCATATCGGTGGTAACAAATGCTGCCTTTTCATCTAGGACTTGCTCTCGTTTTTGTTTTTCTTCATAAAGCACGTTGCCTTTTGCGTCCGTTACTTTCGTAATAAAGGTTGGTTTGACGCGTTTTCCGCCGTTGACCAGCATGGCGTAAGCATTGGTCATTTCAATTGGTTTGACAGGGGACGTGCCAAGGGCAAGTGATGGCACTTGATCTAGTTTTTCGTTGATTCCAAATGTTTTGCCAGCACGTACAAGCTGCTCCATTCCTAAAAATAGATGGGTTTTCACGGCATAAATATTATCAGACAGCGCCAAGGCTTGAAGCATGGTAATGCCGTCATTGGCGTAATAGCCATGATAATTGCTTGGTGAATAAGCAGCACCGCTTCCTTGATCATCGAGCTCAAAAACCGTTTCTTCACTGCGCATGACGGTTGCTGGTGTAAACCCATTCTGCAAGGCAATGTAATAGAGGAGAGGTTTCATTGTTGAACCGGGCTGTCTTTTCGCCTGTGTCACCCGATTGAATGGACTTTTCTCATAATCTCTTCCCCCGATGAGGGCGAGTACATGACCTGTTTGGGGATGGATAGCGGTAAAGCCGATTTGGATGTCTGATTTCGAATATATTGTGTTTTTTAACGTCTTCTCTGCGATTTTCTGTAACTCTGGATTTAAAGTCGTTTGGATATGAAGTCCATAGGTTTCAATCTGTTCCTCAGTTAACCCCAAGCTTTGTTTCAACTCACGAATCACATCATCATAAAAATACGGGGCTTGCTTTGCTTGCAGCTGCTTCTGCTGCAAAGGGCGATAGGACAGTTTTTCTTTCGCGGCTTCAGCGGCTGCCTTTTTCGTAATCATGCCGTCCTCTTGCATTTGCCTCAGAATCATATTCTTTCTTGCGCCGGCTTTCTCTTCATTCACATAAGGGGAATAGAGAGAAGGGCCCTTTGGGATACCGGCAAGTAAGGCAGATTCGGCGAGGGTCAAATTCTTCGCTTTTTTCCCGAAATACAGACGGGACGCCGCTTCCACGCCGTACGCTCCGTGACCATAATAAATGGTGTTCAAGTATCCTTCTAAAATCTCATCTTTTGTATAGTTTTGTTCTAAGCGGATCGTGTAAAAGGCTTCATTCCACTTCCGCTTCCACGTTTTATCATGATCTAAATACAGGTTTCGTGCATATTGCTGGGTGATCGTGCTGGCTCCTTGTACCTTAGCCATGGCACGAATATCAGCCACTGCAGCACCTGCCATCCGTTTCACATCAAAGCCATGATGCTCATAAAAAGTTTTATCCTCAACAGCTACAGCTGCCTGCCTGATATGAGAGGACATGTCCTTTAATGGCACCCAATATCTCTTTTCTCCAAAGCTGGATTCTCCAAGCTTTGAACCATCGGCTGCATAAATGGTCGTGGATTGGGGAACTTGAACAGAAGGGGCACCTTGCCATTTGGCAAGTAAAAGAATCGTCAAAAAGACAGTGCCTGCAAATAGAAAAGCGAGCAAGCCGATAAAAAAACAGGCTCGAATCGTTTTCACGGTCATGCGGATTTTTTTATTACTCATGATTGTGTCCATGCAAAGCCCCCATTTTGACGGTTTTTTATCAGTATGGAACAAAGAAAACCGTTTTAAACAAATGATTGCAAGAGCGTGCATTAAAATTGAAGAGAACTCATGCGGTTCTTTACAATTTGATATGAATCCACTATACTTTTTTCTTGGACAATCGATATAGTCATAGCCGATAAAGGCGCTAACAATAGATGTTTGTTTATTATTGGATGAGAGGAAGATGGACAATGAGCGAACTTTGGTATACAGAGAAGCAAACGAAGAATTTTGGTATTACATTGAAGGTGAACAAAACCCTTCACACAGAACAAACAGATTTTCAGCATTTAGAAATGGTGGAAACAGAAGAGTTTGGCAATATGCTGTTTTTAGACGGTATGGTGATGACATCTGAGAAAGATGAGTTTGTATACCACGAAATGGTGGCACATGTTCCTCTTTTCACTCATCCAAATCCGGAAAATGTTCTTGTCGTAGGTGGAGGAGACGGCGGTGTCATTCGTGAAATCCTGAAGCATCCAAGTGTGAAGAAAGCGACACTTGTTGATATTGATGGAAAAGTCATCGAATACTCGAAGAAATTCCTTCCTTCTATTGCTGGAAAACTAGACGATCCTCGTGTGGATGTCAAAGTCGGAGACGGCTTTATGCACATTGCTGAAGCTGACAATGAGTATGATGTCATCATGGTGGACTCAACTGAACCAGTTGGGCCAGCTGTGAACCTGTTCTCTAAAGGATTTTACGCAGGAATCTCAAAAGCACTTAAAGAAGACGGTATTTTCGTGGCACAAACGGACAACCCTTGGTTCACACCTGAGCTGATTACAAATGTACAGCGTGATGTGAAAGAAATTTTCCCAATCACGAAGCTTTACACAGCGAATATTCCAACGTATCCAAGTGGTCTTTGGACATTTACCATCGGTTCTAAAAAATATGATCCACTTGCTGTAGAAGACAGCCGTTTCTTTGATATTGAAACTAAATATTACACAAAAGAATTGCACAAAGCGGCATTCGTTCTGCCGAAATTTGTGAGCGACTTAATCAAATAAATCAAGCGGAATGGACATGCGCAAATGACGGTTTGCGCATTTTTTGAGGCGTAAAAGGAGGAATCTTGCATGAGATTCGACGAGGCTTATTCAGGAAAAGTGTTTATTGGAAGTCATCCGGCATGGGAAGATGCAAAAGTCATTTTATACGGTATGCCGATGGACTGGACCGTCAGTTACCGGCCAGGCTCACGTTTTGGCCCAAACCGTATTCGTGAAGTTTCGATTGGTTTAGAGGAATACAGCCCTTATTTAGATCGTGAGCTGCACGAGGTGCCATTCTTTGATGCCGGTGATATTCCACTTCCTTTTGGAAATGCACAGAAAAGCTTAGACTTAATTGAAGAATATGTCGACAGCATTTTAGAAAAAGGGAAGTTTCCATTAGGAATGGGCGGCGAGCATCTTGTATCTTGGCCGGTTTTCCGTGCGATGCATAAGAAATACCCTGATTTAGCGATCATCCATATGGACGCACATACGGATCTTCGTGAGGAATACGAGGGTGAGCCGCTGTCTCATTCAACACCGATTCGTAAAGTAGCAGGACTCATTGGACCTGAAAATGTGTTCTCTTTCGGGATTCGTTCTGGAATGAAAGAAGAATTCGAATGGGCAAAAGAAGCGGGCATGCACATTTCTAAATTTGAAGTGCTGGAGCCATTGAAGCAAGTATTGCCAAAGCTGAAGGGGCGTCCAGTTTATGTGACGATCGACATTGATGTATTAGACCCGGCTCATGCACCTGGTACAGGCACGGTGGATGCTGGCGGTATTACATCAAAAGAGCTGCTTGCATCTATCCATGCGATTGCAGGATCTGATGTCCAAGTAGTCGGTGCAGACCTTGTTGAGGTAGCACCTGTATATGATCATTCTGACCAAACAGCGAATACAGCGAGCAAGCTTTTACGCGAAATGCTGCTTGGATTTGTGAAATAACACCTTGATAGAGGAGCTTGTCATCTCATGTGGACAAGCTCTTTTTTTACATGGAAAAGGAGGCAGTTCATGTTTTCTTCTATATTGATGGTGCTTCTCGCTTTATGTGTGTTAGCGGCAGGCATTCTCACGCTGAAACGAGAGCTCAAAGCTGAGCCGCCCGTTTTTGCTTCGAAAAAGGAAGCAAAGGAAAAGATGATGGGGCTGTTTCAGGATCGAGGCTTTTTCTATCTGACGGCCATTGCGTTATTCATGCAGGTGGTATGTAAGCAGACGCAAATCGTGCCATTTGATTTTTTTCAGGTATTTTTGGCAAGTTCAGGCATACAAGCTCTTTTTTATTTAATCAACAGAAAAGACTTGGGCGTAAAGGCTGGATTGGTGGTATTAGTGAGTGTCCTGTTTCTTTTTTTCTAAAGGGATGGCGGAAGATCAAAAACGAAGTTTAATCGCCGTGAAGAAGAGAAATGATGGTATGATAGGCGATCATGAATATGGTATACTATTTTAGTTAAACGGGTCTTAGCAAAGGAAGTGCAAAATGACACAAAACCAAATTTCAATTCATGTCAAGTCAGTGATGAAACCAGAGACGGAGCCGGCTGAAACGATCGAATTCCGCACGACTGGAACGTATCAAGAGAAGAATGACAAAACGTATCTCACTTACCATGAAGAACATGAAATGGGTCAAGTAAAAACCGTTGTGAAAATGAGTGAAAAAGAAATTTTTGTCATGAGATCAGGTGCCATTCAAATGAAGCAGCGCTTTCTCATCGGAGAAACGACCGTCACACATTACACCATGCCCTTCGGTACACTACAGCTTGATGTACACACACATGGCATTGATCTAGATGTGGACAAGGGACTGCTGCACATTACGTACAATATGCTGACAGGGGAAGATCAAAAGCATTTACATACATTATCGATTTCGTATAAGGAGGATTTACGTTCATGAATATCGCAGAACAGGTCAAAGATGCGTTAAAAGAAGAAATCATTGCGGCAGTCGTCAAAGCAGGACTTGCTGATGAAAGCCAGGTACCAGATGTCCTTTTAGAAGTGCCGAAAGACAAAACTCACGGTGATTACTCCACCAACATGGCGATGCAGCTTGCCCGCATTGCGAAAAAAGCACCTCGCCAAATCGCAGAGGACATTGTCAATGCGTTTGATAAAGGGAAAGCTTCTATTGAAAAACTGGATATCGCAGGTCCAGGGTTCATTAACTTTTATATGAACAATCAGTATTTAACAAAGCTCATCCCAGCTGTCCTTGAAGCAAAAGAGGCATATGGCGAAACGAATACAGGCGGCGGCCAAAAGGTGCAAGTCGAATTCGTCTCAGCCAATCCGACAGGTGACCTTCACCTTGGACATGCCCGCGGAGCAGCTGTAGGTGATTCTCTTTGCAACATCCTTGATAAAGCAGGGTTCGAGGTGAGCCGTGAATACTATATCAACGATGCAGGGAATCAAATCAATAACCTCGCTTTATCTGTAGAAGTACGTTACTTTGAGGCACTAGGTCTTGAAAAAGAAATGCCTGAAGACGGCTACAGAGGAGAAGACATCAAAGGCATCGGGCAAAAACTGGCAGATGAATTTGGTGACCGTTTCGTGCATGAGCCAGAAGAAGACCGGATGATGTTCTTCCGTGAATACGGCTTGAAATACGAATTAGAGAAATTACGTGTAGACCTTGAGAATTTCCGTGTCCCATTTGATGTATGGTATTCAGAAACCTCTTTATATGAAAACGGAAAAATCGAACCAGCGCTGGAAACCCTTCGTGAAAAAGGCTATGTCTTTGAAGAAGATGGCGCAACGTGGCTGCGTTCAACTGATTTTGGCGATGACAAGGACCGCGTGCTGATTAAAAAAGACGGCAGCTTCACTTACTTGCTTCCAGACATCGCATATCATAAAGACAAACTAGACAGAGGCTTTGATCAGCTCATTAACATTTGGGGAGCAGACCATCACGGCTATATCCCTCGAATGAAAGCGGCGATTCAAGCACTTGGATATCCAGCTGGCAAGCTCGAAGTAGAAATCATTCAACTCGTTCACCTTTACAAAAACGGTGAAAAGATGAAAATGAGTAAGCGTACAGGAAAAGCTGTCACCATGCGTGACCTGATTGAAGAAGTAGGCTTAGATGCCACTCGTTATTTCTTTGCGATGAGAAGTGCGGCGACACACATGGACTTTGACCTAGACTTAGCCATCTCTACGTCTAACGAAAACCCTGTGTACTACGCACAATATGCACATGCGAGAATTTGCAGCATGCTGCGTCAAGGTGAAGAAAAGGGCTACGAGCCGAGCCTTGAAAAAGCAGATTTCTCTCACATTCAATCGGAAAAAGAGTACGATCTTCTCAAAATCATTGGCAGCTTCCCAGAAGTTGTAGCAGAAGCAGCTGAAAAGCGTATTCCGCACCGTGTAACGAACTATATTTATGACCTTGCATCAGCCCTTCACAGCTTCTACAATGCCGAGAAGGTCATTGATGTAGAAAACGAAACAAAAACAACAGCACGCCTATCACTGATGAAGGCGACACAAATTACACTAGCCAACGCATTAAAACTCATTGGCGTATCTGCACCGGAAAAAATGTAATGCAAAAAGCCCCGCTCTATTTTATGAGCGGGGCTTCTTTATATAAAAAACCCGCTATTCTCGAGAGATAGCGGGTTTTGAAAATTAACCAAGCGTATTAATAATGTTAGAAATAGAATCGAATAATTGACTAAGTACATCAGAGAACATGAGCGTATCCTCCTTTCAGAAAGCATGTAGTATGTGCGTGTCATTGGAATTACCCAAGTGTATTAATAATGTTAGAAATAGAATCGAATAATTGGCTAAGTACATCAGAAAACATAGTTTGTATCCTCCCTTCGGTAAGCATGTAGTATGTGTGCGTTAATTAGAATTATCCAAGTGTATTAATAATGTTAGAAATAGAATCGAATAATTGGTTAAGTACATCAGAGAACATGTTTTTGCCTCCTCTCTTTTCTTTTTACATCTACTTAACGAAGGGGTTGGAGGGTTGGATCACTTTTTCTAAAAAATTTTTAAAAAAGATGGTGGCATAGAAAAAAGCACCACATATTCGGGTGCTTTTTTAGCCTTTATTAGTTATGAATGAATGCGCAGCTTCACGTCTCCATCTTTACACGCTAGCTTTACATTTCCACCAATCGGTAAGGTGAAAACCGGCTGCGTATGTCCAATATCGACATCGTAAATCACTGGAATGTGTTTGAGCATTGGGTGCTTATCTAGAATGAATCTTAAATGTTCCTCTGTCATCTCGGATTTCTTCTGAAAGCGTCCGATGATCAGTCCTTTGATTGATTCTGCATGCTGCAAGAGGGATGTGAGGTCTCTGGCGAACATTTCAGGGAAAACCAACTCATCATCCTCCACAAATAAGATGGCATCTTTGATATGAGGTATAAACGACGTCCCTTGCAGTAAGTTCAGTGTACAAAGGTTTCCGCCAAACAAGGTGCCTTCAGCTGTTCCTTCCTGATACATTTTCCATTTCGTCGGATGAAACTGCCTGTTCGCTTGATCGAGATACCACGCATCATCACTCCACTTTGTCGAAGGGATCACATCAAATGGCTCACCGCCGCTCATCAAGCAGGCTTGAAACATAGCGGACTGCTCCTCTTGCCCCTGCTCCATTTGGAAGCTGGAGAAATGAGGGCCAGAGTATGTCACCATATCACATTTGGCGGTAATGGCGCTTGCGAGTGCGGTGATATCACTGTAGCCGCAAAGAACTTTAGGATGCTGACGAATCAAGTCGTAATCAATGTAAGGCAAGAGTTCATTGCAATTGAAGCCTCCGATGGCTGTCAAAATACCGTCGACTTCATCATCTGTGAACGCCTCATGCAGATCAGACAAGCGGTGTTCAATGGATAACGAGGAATGAAGATCACATTCAAACGCGTGTTTTCCAAAAGAGACAGTGAAACCTAAGGTCTCTAAACGTTTTTTTGATTGAGAGATTCCATCTTCTGATAAAATGCTGGCACTTCGGCTTGGAGCAATGACACGAATATGATCGCCCTTTTTTAAAGGAGAGGGTGTATGCATAAACAAATCTTCCTTTCCATCACATATTTCTCCATTATATCGGATCAAATGGCCCAAGTCTGTAAAAGCTAGGAGAAAGGCATAGGCCGTGCGTTTCATACAAGCTGTGCAAAGGGTATGGAAGAGAAAAAGACAGAAACGAATGAGGGCGGAGAATGTGAAAAAGAGGAGACTGGAATTTTTATTTTTATATTTTATGATATTCGGGGCATATGTGGTGTATTGGTGGCCTGTGCCAGCGTGGAGCATTCAGCTGTACGCGGCAGTTTATATCGCCATTATTTTATTTAGTATCATCTCACTCATGCTAGAGAACCGTACATCACAGCACACGTTGTTATGGATGTATGTGCTGATCTTTTTCCCGATCATTGGCTATATGTTTTATTTGTTCTCAGGACAGCTCTATGTGAAAGGTCATTTATTCAAATCAAAGAGAATGTACAACCGTGAAAAGTTACGCAGAATATCTGAGCTTGAGAGCAAGCCGGATGAATCGCGTCTAACCGAAAATCAGCGAACTTTTTTTCATTACACAGAAAAAGCAACAGGCATGCATGTGAACACAAATAGTGATATGGACATTTTAAAGAATGGGGAGGAGACTTTTCCCCGTATATTTGAAGAATTAAAAAAGGCAAAATCGTTCATCCATATAGAATACTACATGTTCAAATCAGATTTCCTCGGGCACCGGATGATGGAGATTCTGATAGAAAAAGCGAAAGAAGGGGTAGAGGTTCGCTTCATCTATGATGCGGCTGGCAGCATTCGCTTCTCCCGAAAAGATATTAAACGCTTGAAGCAGGAAGGAGTAAAGGTCGCTCCTTTTCTGCCTTTAAAATATGGTTTTTTTAATCAAAAATTCAATTTCCGAAATCACCGCAAAATCGTGATAATTGATGGGAAGACAGGGTTTGTCGGCGGGTTAAATGTCGGAAAAGAATATGTCGGACGTGATGAAAATATCGGTTTTTGGCGTGATACGCATACCATGTTAAAGGGTGAGGCTGTTCAGACCCTTCACTCTGTTTTTATGCTCGACTGGGAGTATGTATCAGATGAAGTATTAATTGAGGATCCGAAGTATCATACGCCGCATCCTGTGACGGGAGAGGATGTCATTCAGGTTGTACCGACTGGACCCGATATGAAAGAAAGTATGAGTGATTTATATGATGCACTCATCTCAAATGCGAAACAATTTGTCTGGATTGCAACACCTTATTTTGTCCCAAATGAATCCCTTCGTACAGCATTAAAAATTGCTGCTACAAGAGGGGTGGATGTACGGGTGATGGTACCGGAGATCAATGACGGCTTTCTCACACAATACGCCACACGATCCTATTTTTCTGAGCTCCTAAAAGAGGGCATCAAGGTGTATCACTATCAAAAGGGCTTCATGCATCAAAAAGTGATGATCGCAGATGGAGAACTTGCCTCTGTCGGTACCGCAAATGTGGATATGCGAAGCTTTCAGCTCAATTTTGAGGTCAATGTCTTTACAGCCGCGAAAAAGCCCATTGAGCAACTGATGGCCCATTATGAAGAAGATATGAAAGAATGTGAGCAAATGGGACCTGTCCATTTTTATAAAAGAAGCTTAAAAGAGCGCTTAAAGGAATCCTTTGCCCGGTTGTTTTCTGGCGTGTTATGAGGATTTCCAGTCAAAGAAATCATTTCCTGATCTAGTATTTTGAAGAGGATTCCTCTATAATTGAAAATGATTATCAATTATAGAGAAATGAGGTTCTTTTACATATGCTAAAACGCTTTTTCGCCTATTACAGGCCCTATCGAGGTCTGTTCTTTTTAGATTTCTTTTGCGCTGTCGCCGTTGGATTGATGGAACTGGGTTTCCCGCTTATCGTGAACTACTTCATTGATACATTATTGCCAACAGGAAACTGGTCGGTCATTGGCTGGACCGCACTTGCGCTGTTTGTCATTTATGCACTCAGCTCGGTTATGCAATTTATTGTGTCGTACTGGGGGCATATGCTTGGAATTAATATTGAAACAGATATGAGGAAGAAGCTGTTTGATCACTTTCAGCGCCTATCCTTTAAATTCTTTGACAACAACAAAACGGGTAAGCTCATGTCACGGATGACAAACGACCTCATGTACATTGGAGAAGTGGCGCATCACGGTCCTGAAGATTTGTTTATAGCGATTATGACAATTCTTGGTGCCTTTGCTGTCATGCTGATGATTAACTGGCAGCTGGCTATTTTAACCTTCCTGATCATGCCTGTCATCATCTGGCTTGCCCTTCATTTTAATAAGAAAATGACGCATGCGATTACACAGCTAAACAATGACATTGGAGACTTTCATGCAAGGGTTGAAAACAATATCGGCGGTATTCGTCTTGTTCAAGCCTTTGCCAATGAACATTTTGAGAAAAAACGCTTTGCTGAAAACAACAACCGTTTTCGGAAGGCGAAGCTTCTTTCCTATAAAATTATGTCGGTCAATGGATCGATCAGCTATATTCTGACACGTCTTGTGACACTGTTTGTCCTTCTCGCAGGTACATGGTTTGTCCTGCAAGGTCAATTAACGGCAGGTGGCTTTATCGCGTTTGTTCTGATCACAAATGTTTTATTTAGACCGATTGATAAAATCAACACGGTCATTGAAATGTATCCAAAAGGCATTGCGGGCTTTAAAAGCTATGTCGATTTACTAGAAACAGAGCCGGATGTGAAGGATACAGAGGGAGCACGTGATGTATACGGACTGAAAGGTGAAATTGAATATCGAAACGTGACATTTGGCTACGATGAACACAGCCATGTGCTGAAGGATATCGATTTAAAGATCAAACAAGGAGAAACGGTTGCGTTTGTCGGGCCTTCAGGAGCGGGGAAATCAACCATTTGCAGTCTGCTGCCTCGTTTTTATGATGTGGATGAAGGGGAGATCACGATTGATGGTGTAAGCACAAAGTCTATGACATTGTCTTCTTTAAGGCAGCAGATCGGTATTGTGCAGCAGGATGTCTTTTTATTCTCGGGCACCATTCGTGAAAACATTGCGTACGGCAACCTAGAAGCCAGTGATGCAGAGATTTGGGAGGCTGTAAGAAGTGCGCATTTAGAGGAACTCGTTCAGCGTTTCCCAGAAGGGTTAAATACCGTGATAGGTGAGCGCGGCGTCAAACTGTCAGGTGGTCAAAAGCAGCGTCTGTCGATTGCGCGGATGTTCCTGAAAAACCCGTCCATTCTCATTCTAGATGAAGCCACATCAGCACTTGATACAGAAACAGAAAAAGCCATACAGGATGCATTGAGCGAACTGGCTGTCGGACGGACAACGCTCGTCATTGCCCACCGCCTTGCGACAATTAAACACGCCGACCGTATCATCGTCGTGACAGAGGAAGGCATTCAAGAACAAGGCCGCCACCAAGACTTAATCCAAATGGGCGGCGTATACAGCAGACTGCACGAAGCGCAGTTTGGTCATTAAGAAGAAAGAGAAAGCCCTTTTGATAAAGGGCTTTCAGCGTGTAGACAAACCCTCGCATTCGTTGTCAGTCCTGCGCTCTGGTGCTCACGAATGTTCAATTCGCTCCGCTCCAGTGCTCGTCCTTCCTAGACTGCAAAGGTTTTCTATCACGCTGAAAAAAGATAAAGGACTAAAATAAAGATCATTATAGCCCTTTGTCAAAAATCTGAAAGCCCTTTTGATAAAGGGCTTTTTTTGTTAGGATAGAAAAAACTCGTGTAGGAAGGATCTGATGGAATGAAGGGGCTTCGGCGATTACAAAAGGGAGATAAGATCGGTATTTTTTCACCTTCAAGTCCTGCATCAGCGACCTCGCCTCTTAGGTATCAGCGGGCGAAGAAGTGGCTTGAGCAAAAAGGATTCATTGTGGTACCAGGATCATTAACAGGGAAAGAGGATCACTATCGTTCAGGTACAATTCAAGAACGAGCCGATGAGCTGAATGAGCTAATGGCTAGAGAGGACTTGGCGTGTGTTATGTCAATGATTGGCGGGACAAATTCAAATAGTTTGCTGCCTTATCTTGATTTTGAGCTGCTGAATCAACATCCGAAAATCATGATCGGTTATTCAGATGCGACAGCGATTCTTTTAGCAGCCTACGAAAAAACGGGACTGCCTGTATTCTACGGACCGGCGCTTGTCCCGTCTTTTGGAGAGTTTGAACCGTTCGTCGCTTATACATATCAGTCGTTCGAAGACATCCTGATGCAGCCTCAAACCATTCCTTATCAGGTCAAAAAACCACCTTTTTGGACGGATGAACGAATCAATTGGGAAGAAAAGACGTGTGATAAAAAGCAGCGTCCAAACGATTGGCTGTGCGTCATAGAGGGACAGGCAGAAGGCAGGTTGATTGGCGGGAATCTGAATGCCATGTACGGCATATGGGGAAGTGAGTTCATGCCAGCCATTCAAAACGGAGACGTCCTCCTTATTGAAGATTGCATGAAAACCGCTTCGGTTGTAGAAAAAAACTTCTCTTTATTGAAAGTAAATGGAGTGTTTGAGCGGGTATCAGGTATTCTTTTGGGAAAACATGAGCTGTTTGATGATGAGGGAACGGGAAAAGAACCTTACGAGATTTTACTTGAGGTGCTTGGAGAGACAAAGAGACCGCTCATCGCAGATTTTGACTGTGCCCATACACACCCGATGCTTACGATGCCAATCGGGGCACAAGTGAAATTGGATGCAGCTTCAAAACAAGTTTGGTTGACAAAAGAGTGGATATAACAAAAGAGCGGCCTGAGGGCTGCTCTTTTTTATGAAATCTTCTCTTTTTCAAATGGCTGCAAGAGATCTTGCGCTTTTTTTCCCTCTACGACAATTAAGTAATCAGACTCTAAATGAGTGAGCCTGAAGGTTTCAAGCTCTACGATGTTCTTGATGTTGCACATTGTTTTTTTAGAATACACATATAGACGATGTTGAGCCTGATGGCATTTTTCATAAAGAGAAATAAGCTTATGTAAATTCAATGCTTTCGCAGCGATTTGGATTGAATAGATTTGAGACATCTTCATATCCTCCTGTTAATTACTTTCTCACAATAGCTTTGTTACCCTTGTTTGCATAGGGATAAACCTTTCTCTATGATTTCCACTCAATGGTTCCTCCGCCTGTTCGCTTGTTGCCTCTTATCGCAGACAGCTCTTCGACAAGTCGGAGCAGTGCCTGATCCTTTAACTTCGCCTCAATCATAAAATCTACATCACGCCCATACGGTTTTAATGCATGAAAAAGCGGTAAGACAAAGGACATATCTACACCATCTGCATGACTGCGTATGGCTTTTTCTGATTTCGGTGAGGATAAATGGATTTTAGGCGGAATGCCAGTGCTCGTCCAAGTGTCGAACATTCTTGGCAGAATGTCTTCAAGCGCGGCATCGTCATCTTTATTGGCCACGTGATGATGGTAATCAAAAACAAATGGAATACCGTGCTTTTCACATACACCAAGGGTTTCTAACGACGTATACGTTTTGTCATCATTCTCAAGCGTCATTCTCGCCTTGATATGCGCCGGAAGCTTTTTGATATTGTCATCAAAACGTTGAAGCGCCGATTCTTTATCACCGTACGCACCGCCCACATGAATGTTCATATAGCCTTCCTTTTCGAGCTTCATCGCCTCAAGCATTTGATAATGGTACGTCATATCGATCACGGCATTTTCTGTGATTGAAGGCTTTGGGCTAGTAAACAAGGTAAATTGATTAGGGTGAAAGCTCACACGCAGCCCATGCCGTTTCACCAACTCGCCAATTTCAAGAAACTCCTTTTGAAAAGGTGTCACAAAGTCCCAGCGCACATCGGGATGGGTCGCGAGCGGGACGATCGAACTTGAAAAACGGTAAAGCGGGATATCATGGGCAATGGCGAAATAGAGCGTTCTTAATGTATTCACGAGATTGGCTTTCGTTGTTCGCAATAAAGCCTCTTCTCTCTCTTCCTTTGAGAGCTTACTGTATCTTGCAAAGGTCAGCGACTTGGCAGGAGAAGCTTCCCACAAGGTGACGGCATTGGATACATAACCAAATCGATAGCGCATAGGTCATCTCCTTTATAAAAAGTACGAGAACATGGCGCCAACCCATTCCAGCGGACGTGACAAAAGCGGACGCTGGGTCAATTTCTCCTCTGTCATAAGCTCAGACACTTCCATGTGCTCCCGAATTTTTTCCTCTACGTGTGCAGTAAAGTCGGCATCATCAATGGCGACGTCTACTTCCTCATTTAGAAACAAGCTGCGTTTATCAAAATTTGCCGTGCTAATCATACAGCGTCTCTGGTCAATTAGAATGGCTTTCGCATGATAAAATCCTTTATAAAAACGATACACAAGGCAGCCAGAGGCAATGAGGTCTTTCAAATAATGAAATCCAGCCTCTTTGACAAGTGGATGATCCGCTTTCATTGGGATGATGATTTCAACCGTGACACCTCGCTCTCGTGCATCAAGCAGTGCACTCAGAAGAGGGGCAGATGGAATAAAGTAAGGCGTACAGATGATGATCTGCTTTCTCGCCTGCTGAATATCTTTGAGAAACAAAGCTTCTAAAGAAAAACCAGCAGTCGCGCGTGTTGTGCATTGTAGTGTTCCCGGTTCCAAAGCAGGAAAAACCTCATATTGCAGCTGATGAATGCCAGATGACCGGTATAAATCATTCAAAAACACATGCTGGAGATCTGCGACAACTTGCCCTGTCATGCGCAAATGATAATCTTTCCAAATGCCAAACTGGCCATTTTTCCCAACATATTCATCGCCAATATTAAACCCGCCAATATAGCCAATCTTTCCATCAATCACCGTAATTTTACGATGATTTCTCATGTTTAACCGATAAATCAAAAAAGGGAAACGAGGCTTATTTAAAAAGTAAAATTGGATACCGCTTTTTTCTAGCATATCAATGGACTTTTGATCAAACGGATAGGACCCTAGTCGATCGGTCAGCAAAAAGACTGAAACCCCTTGTTCCGCTTTGGCTTTCAGTGCTTGTAAGACCCTTTGGCCAATCTTGTCGTTCTTTACAATAAAGAACATCATATGAATAGAAGAAGAGGCCTGTTGAATATCCGCGAGCAGCTGATCAAAAAATGGTTCGCCATCATGATAAAAGACGGCATCACCGCTTGTTTTATCAAAAGACCGTTCAAAAGCGTGGGTAGAAAAATATTTCTTTCCCATATAAAGGTCTACCATCACGAGAAAAACGATGGCAATGAGTACGAGTAGGATGATCAATGCGATCATGAAGCTTCCTCCTTTTTTGCATATTTCAATAGTGTACCCAAACGTGTAAAAAATATTGACTGAATGCTCATTCATTATTTATGATAGAGGTACAACATAGAAACGGAACAAAGTGGTTTTTGGGGAATGAAAGGGGGAGCAAGATGAATAGCCTTTTAATAATGAACTTGATCGCATTTGCGGCGGTGACCGCTTACGCTGTGTATTTGTTTATTTATCTCATTCGAACACGAGCGGCGTATATTCGTCTTGGTAAAAAAGAAGAATTTCAACAAGACATGAAGAGACGCTTAGAGCGTGTTTGGGTCAATGTGTTTGGGCAAAAGAAGCTGTTAAAGGACAAGAAGAGCGGCATCATTCATGTGCTGTTTTTCTACGGGTTTATTCTTGTACAGTTCGGAGCCCTTGATTTTATTATGAAGGGACTTGTTCCGGGCAGCGGACTCCCTTTAGGTCCGCTGTACGGTGTCTTTACCTTTTTCCAAGAGGTGGTCACACTTCTCATTTTAGTAGCCGTTGTTTGGGCATTCCATAGAAGGTATGTGGAGAAGCTTGTCCGTTTAAAACGAGGCTTTAAATCAGGTCTAGTGCTTTTATTTATTGGCGGCTTGATGCTGACAGTCTTACTGGGGAACGGGATGAACATCATTTGGCATGGACCCTCTCTATCACCAACTGAGCCAATCGCCTCCAGTATTGCTTTCTTGCTGGGCGGAATTTCACCTCTTGCAGCAACGGTCGTTTTTTATGTCGCATGGTGGGTGCATCTCCTTATTTTGCTGACATTCTTAGTATATGTCCCGCAGTCAAAGCACGCTCACCTCATTGCAGGACCGGTGAATGTATTTGCCAGCAGATTAGACCCGCCAGGCAAGCTGCAAAAAATTGATTTTGAAGATGAGACACAAGAGACCTTCGGTGTGGGAAAAATTGAAGACTTCCGTCAGTCACAGCTGATCGACCTTTACGCCTGTGTGGAATGCGGGCGCTGCACAAATATGTGCCCGGCAACAGGAACAGGGAAGATGCTGTCTCCAATGGATTTAATTTTAAGGTTAAGAGATCATTTAACAAATAAAGGGGCCGCCATTACATCGAAGACACCATGGGTCCCGCAGCTTGCCTTTAGGCAGACAACAGGAAATCAGCTGGCGCTGCAGGCGAGAGGAGCAGGTGCAGAGGAATCGGCGGCCAGCTCAATGTATCATCCTTCTCTCATTGGTGAGGTCATTACAGAAGAAGAAATTTGGGCATGTACGACGTGCCGAAACTGTGAAGACCAATGCCCTGTCTTGAATGAACACGTTGACAAGATTATTGATATGCGCAGATATCTTGTGCTGACCGAAGGGAAAATGGATGCAGATGCACAGCGTGCCATGACAAGCATTGAGCGCCAAGGGAACCCGTGGGGATTGAACCGGAAAGAAAGAGAAAATTGGCGTGAACTGAGAGAAGATGTGCATGTGCCGACAGTAAAAGAGCTGAAAAAAGCAGATCAAACCTTCGATTATTTATTCTGGGTTGGTTCAATGGGGGCATATGACAATCGAAGCCAAAAAATTGCGCTTGCCTTTGCAAAGCTCCTCAACGAAGCAGGGGTCTCCTTTGCCATCCTAGGCAATAAAGAGAAAAACTCAGGCGATACACCAAGAAGACTTGGAAACGAATTTTTATTCCAAGAGCTTGCTGCAAAAAATATTGAAGAATTCCAGAAAAACGGGGTCACAAAGATCGTCACGATTGATCCGCACGCCTACAATTTATTTAAAAATGAGTATCCAGACTTCGGACTTGAGGCAGAAGTGTACCATCATACAGAATTACTGGCAGAGCTAGTGAAAGAAGGGAAAATAACGCCTGTACATGAAGTGAACGAAGTGATTACCTTCCACGACTCTTGCTACCTAGGCAGATATAACGAAGTGTATGATCCGCCGAGAGACATTTTAAAAGCCATCCCTGGTGTGACGCTGAGAGAAATGGAGCGTCATCGTGAAACCGGTATGTGCTGCGGTGCAGGCGGGGGCTTAATGTGGATGGAAGAAGAGACAGGTACCCGGATTAACACTGCCCGAACGGAGCAGGCGTTACAGGTGCAGCCGTCCATCATCAGCTCAGGATGCCCTTATTGCCTCACCATGCTGGGAGATGGCACGAAGGCGAAGGAAGTAGAGGAGCAGGTAGGCACATTTGATGTCGCAGAACTTCTTGAAAAATCAGTGTTTGGTGAGGCTGGAAAGCAGGTTTCGTAAACAAAACAGGCCGATGAATAGGATATTCATCTGCTTATACATGGCGCTGTACATCAGCTGCCTAGATAATATGTAAGCGGTAACAAACGGGAGGGGACATACATGAGTAAGACGGTCATTGTATCTGGAGCAAGAACACCATTTGGAAAACTAGGCGGTGCTTTCAGTGGGTTGACTGCCGCAGAACTAGGCGGAATAGCGATCAAAGCTGCGCTGGAAAGAGTACGGGATTCACATTTTGTGGATGAGGTCATCATGGGAAGTGTTTTACAGGGAGGACAAGGTCAGATTCCTTCAAGGCAAGCAGCAAGAAATGCTGATCTTCCATGGTCCGTTCCGACGCAAACTATCAATAAAGTCTGTGCATCAGGAATGCGCAGTGTGAGCACAGCAGATCAAATCATTCGAGCTGGAGATGCTGAGGTCATCGTAGCGGGCGGTATGGAATCCATGTCACACGCCCCTTATTTGCTAAAAAAAGCGCGATGGGGCTACAAAATGGGAGATGGTGCGGTACAAGATGCGATGATTTTAGATGGATTAACCTGTTCATTTACAGGCGTTCATATGGGTGAGTATGGGAGCATGGCTGCAAAGGAGCTTGGTATCACGCGGGAAGAGCAAGACCTTTGGGCACTAAGAAGTCATGAACGGGCCATCGAAGCGCAGAAAAACGGCTTTTTTCAACAGGAAATCACCCCAGTCACCGTCAAGACGAAAACGGGAGAGCGGCTGATCACAGAAGATGAATCCCCGCGGCGTGATACGTCATATGAACGACTGTCAAAGCTCATGCCTGTTTTTGATCAAACGGGTACCATTACCGCTGGAAATGCACCAGGTGTCAATGATGGAGCAAGTACGCTTCTTTTAATGAAAGACACATATGCGGAGCAGCATGACGTAAAGCCAATGGCAGTCGTGCTTGGGCATACGCAGGTAGCCGTAGAGGCAAAGGATTTTCCGAAAACACCAGCCTTTGCCATCGAGAAGATTTTACAGAAAACAGGCAAGCGTCTAGAGGATATCGATCTCTTTGAAATCAATGAGGCCTTCTCAGCTGTGGCGCTGGCATGTGAAAAAATAACCGGGCTGGACCGGCGGAAAATGAATATCAATGGTGGTGCAGTAGCGCTTGGTCATCCCATTGGGGCAAGCGGAACACGTATCATATTGACCTTGATTCATGCATTGAGACAAAGAGGCGGAGGCATTGGCATCGCGGCGATTTGCAGTGGAGGCGGTCAAGGAGATGCCATCATGATAAAGGTAGATTAAAAGGGAGGCGTTCATCGTCATGAGTACAGAAGAGACCGTCATGGTCGTTGGAGCAGGTCAAATGGGATCAGGCATTGCCCAAGTTTTTGCTCAGTCAGGCTACACAGTCCTGCTGCATGATGCATCTGAAAAGCAGATTCATCGAGCCATTTCCTCCATGACCAAACAACTGACGAAACGAGCAGAAAAAGGAAAGCTGGCCCATCAGGCAGTCCGAGATATTACGCAGCGGCTTGCCGTTTCCACAGATTTAAAGGACGTGCAGCAGGCTCATTTAGTGATTGAAGCTGCATCTGAACAAATGAGTGTGAAGAAACAAATCTTTGAAACACTTGATCAATTTGCAGAGGCGAAGACGATATTTGCAACAAACACATCTTCCTTGTCAATCACAGAATTAGCAGCTGTTACGGGGAGACCGGAGCAAGTGATTGGCATGCATTTTATGAATCCGGTGCCTGTCATGAAACTGGTTGAGGTCATTCGAGCGCTGCAAACAAGTGACGACACGTATCAAATCGTTTATGAAACAGCAAAGACATTAAACAAAACCCCAATTGAAGTGGAAGACTTCCCAGGGTTTGTATCAAATCGCATATTGATGCCAATGATCAATGAAGCCATTTACACCCTTTATGAAGGCGTGGCAGATGCAGAAAGCATTGACGGGGTCATGACGCTTGGAATGAATCACCCAATGGGGCCGCTTCGTCTCGCTGATTTCATCGGACTAGATACATGTTTATTTATTATGAATACCCTTCATGAAGGACTTGGGGATAGCAAATACCGACCTTGTCCTCTTTTGAAAAAATACGTAAATGCAGGCTGGCTGGGCAAAAAGACAATGAGAGGTTTTTACACATACCACGACCACTCATAGGGGGAGTCAAGATGGATGTTTTGCTTACGGATCAACAGCGTCTCTGGAGAGAACAGGCAGCAGAATTTGCAAGACAGCGTGTATTCCCTGAAGTGGAAGCCATGGAACAAGGTCAGTTCCCAAGAACACTTTTAGCTGAAATGGGACGCCAAGGCTTTCTAGGAATTCCAATACCAGCTTCGTATCAAGGCTTAGGAGCAGATTTTACAACATATATCATTGCGATTCATGAATTATCCAAAGTGAGTGCGACTATCGGTGTCATTGTGTCCGTTCATACATCTGTTGTGACGATGCCTATTTTGGTTTTTGGAACGAATGAGCAAAAAAAATCCTATGTTCCGCTGCTTGCATCCGGGCAGAAACTGGGGGCATTTTGCCTGACTGAACCCAAGGCTGGCTCAGATGCCTCCAGTATTCAGTTAAGAGCGGAGCGGGCAGGTGACCACTATGTGTTAAATGGTACGAAAATGTTTATTACAAGCGGCGGGGAAGCAGAACTGTATCTTGTCTTTGCAGTGACAGACCCTGCCTCTGCGAAAAAAAATATATCGGCGTTCATTGTCGAAAAAGATACACCAGGATTTACGATCGGAAAAGATGAGAAAAAGATGGGACTGCACGGGTCAAAAACAGTAACGCTTCATTTTGATGGTGTGCGGATTCCAAAGCAGCAGCTGCTCGGTGCAGAAGGAGAGGGCTTTCACATAGCCATGTCTAGTTTAAATGCGGGGAGAATCGGTATCTCGGCTCAAAGCCTCGGCATTGCAGAAGCCGCTTTAACTGAAGCAGTCACGTATTTAAAGCAGCACCCAGCAGGTCTAGAAACGACCATTCGGCTGGGTGATTTGGCGGCGAAGCTTGAAGCAGCCAAGCTGCTCGTTTATCAAGCGGCTTCTTATAAAGAGGCGAATCGTCCGGTCACAAAGGAAGCATCAATGGCAAAGCTATTTGCGTCAAAAACGGCAGTTGAGATCAGTACAGAAGCGATCCATTTGCTCGGCATGGATGGTTATACGAATCGCTATCAAACAGAACGTTACTTTCGTGATGCGAAAGTTTGTGAAATCTACGAAGGAACAAGTGAAATTCAAAGGCTGGTCATTTGTAAACAGCTAATATGAAACGAGGTGGCTCATGATGCAGTTTCAATTAAGTGATGAACATGAAATGATCCGAAAAATGGTGAGAGATTTTGCGAAAAATGAAGTAGAGCCAACAGCAGCAGAGCGGGACGAGACAGAAACGTATGATCCAGCTATTTTTCGCCAGATGGCGGAGCTCGGTTTAACGGGTATCCCTTGGCCGGAAGAGGTAGGCGGGATCGGCAGTGACTATTTAGCCTACGTCATCGCAGTTGAGGAGCTTTCAAGAGTGTGCGCCTCTACAGGCGTCACCCTCTCCGCTCATACCTCTCTCGCCTCGTGGCCCATCTATACTTTCGGAACAGATGAACAAAAGGGGACCTATTTAAAGCCGCTTGCAGAAGGACAGAAGGTAGGGGCATATGCACTCACTGAGAGCGGTTCAGGTTCAGATGCCGGTGGAATGAAGACAACGGCAGTAAAGGCAGGCAGTGAATACGTCCTGAACGGTGCGAAAATCTTTATTACAAATGGCGGCATTGCGGATTATTATATTGTGTTTGCCGTGACAGACCAAGAAGCTGCATCTCGAAATACAACCGCCTTTATTGTAGAAAAAGAGACCCCCGGGTTCTCGGTTGGCAAAAAGGAAAGCAAACTGGGCATCCGCTCATCGCCAACGACTGAAATTCGATTTGAAGATTGCCGGATTCATGAAAGGAACCGGCTCGGACAAGAAGGAGAAGGATTCAAAATAGCCATGATGACGCTCGATGGCGGTAGAAACGGTATTGCTGCTCAGGCTGTTGGGATTGCACAAGGCGCTCTTGATGCGGCGGTCCATTATGCGAAGGAGCGCAAGCAATTTGGCAAACCAATCATACAGCAGCAAGGGATCGCTTTTAAGCTGGCAGATATGGCAACTGCAATTGAAGCCTCCAGGCTGCTTACTTATCAGGCAGCATGGCTTGAAACGAAAGGGTTTCCGTATGGAAAGGAATCAGCTATGTCAAAGCTCTTTGCTGGAGATACAGCCATGAAAGTAACAACAGAAGCCGTTCAAATCTTCGGCGGCTACGGTTATACAAAGGATTACCCAGTCGAACGATACATGCGTGATGCGAAAATCACTCAAATTTATGAAGGCACACAAGAAATCCAGCGCCTAGTCATCTCGCGCAAACTGCTAGATATGTAGAAACCAAGCAAAGACCACCTGACGTGAGGTGGTCTGTTTTGGTGCGATAATCAGTTCTTAAATGTGAAATCATTTCCAATATTGTCCCATGCTACCTTATCAATATGATAAAATGTGCAAAAGTATCAATATGGAGGTTATCATGATGAACACAACATTTATGGGTATTTTAGGATTAGTCACGATGATCATATGGATTATGGTCTCCACAGAGCTTTCAAAGTCTCCAAAAAAGAAGGAAGAAAAAGAAAACAGCCGCAGAAAACTATTTGTCCTCATGCCTGCGGGAATGGTATGTACGATTGCTATCGTTATCTTATTCATTCAGAGAATCCAGTTTTAAAATAGAGATGAACAAACTAAAAGACAAAAAGCATACCGTACACAAAAGCCAGACCAATTTCACGCAGATGGTGCGCCCCATGAGAAAAAATCAAAAATTAACATGATTAAAGGTGGCATAAACTCCTCTAATTTGTTTATAATGAGAGGTATGGTTTGTCGTAAAAATAAGGGATAAACACTTATTATTTCACTGATAAATGGATACATACATGTAATAGAAAGGGAGTGTCTGACCTTGAGTTTGAAAGAATACTCACAGGAGCAGCTCAAGCACATGTCTTTAGTTGAACTTGCATATGAAATTTTCAGAGACAGCAAAACACCGATTACGTTTTCCGAGTTAATAGATGAAATGGTCCGTTTACAAGGGATACAAAAATCTGATCTTGATGATCGACTTGCTCAATTTTATACAGACTTAAATATAGATGGCCGCTTTATTTCGTTAGGTGATCAGAGATGGGGACTTCGCAGCTGGTATCCAGTTGATCAAATCGAAGAAGAAGTTCAGCCAGCTGTGAAAACAAAAGCGAAAAAGAAAAAAACAAAAGCAGCTGTCGTTGAAGAAGACTTCGATGAAATTGAAGAGGAAGAAGAAATCGAAGAGCTTGAAGAAGATCTTGATCTTGTTGAAGACGACGATGATCTCGACCTAGACGATGATGAGGAAATTGACGAAGATATAGAAAACTTCGACGAAGACGATGACGACGAAGATGATGACGGCTTAACAGAAATTGACGAAGACGATTTAGACGATAATAAGGAAGAAAAATAACCCTCACAAACCGGTCCTCAAAACAGGACAAAACCGTCTTGACTTTCGAGAGCGAACTATGTAGTATGTATTTTGGGCTCTCTAAAAAGAGTACGTAAAGATACGTTCATTTACGCTCCCTTTCATTTATTTGAAAGGGAGCTTTCTTATTTTTCAAGAGATTTAGGGATACACTCTAAAAAGGATGAAGCTGTGCATGTCTAGTCATGCAAGGGTAAAAAAGAGAGGAGCATACGAAATGACAAAGTATATTTTTGTAACAGGAGGAGTTGTTTCCTCACTTGGAAAAGGGATCACGGCTGCATCGTTAGGCCGCCTTCTGAAAAATAGAGGGATGGATGTCACCATTCAAAAATTCGATCCATATATCAACGTAGACCCAGGGACGATGAGTCCATATCAGCACGGTGAGGTCTTCGTCACAGATGACGGTGCTGAAACAGACCTTGACTTAGGTCACTACGAGCGCTTCATTGATATTAACTTAAATAAGTACAGCAACGTCACAACGGGTAAAATCTACTCTACTGTTCTGAAGAAAGAGCGCCGAGGCGACTATTTAGGCGGAACCGTACAGGTTATTCCCCATATTACAAATGAAATCAAAGACCGCGTGTACCGTGCCGGAAAAGAAACAGGTGCAGATGTGGTCATTACAGAAATCGGCGGAACAGTAGGAGACATCGAATCCCTTCCTTTCCTTGAAGCGATTCGTCAAATGAAGAGTGACATTGGCCGTGAAAACGTGATGTACATTCATTGTACCCTTGTTCCTTACATCCGAGCAGCAGGTGAACTGAAAACAAAACCAACACAGCATAGTGTAAAAGAACTTCGCAGCCTTGGTATCCAGCCAAACGTTATTGTGGTCAGAACTGAAATGCCAATGACCCAAGACATGAAGGACAAAATTGCGTTATTCTGTGATATTGATACAAAAGCTGTTATCGAATGTCAGGATGCAGACACGCTGTACTCTATTCCGCTTGATTTACAAAAACAAGGACTAGACAAGCTTGTATGTGAACATATGAAACTTGACTGCCAAGATGCGGACATGACGGAGTGGACAGCGCTAGTCGATAAAGTACAAAATCTCTCAAAACAAGTCACAATTGGTCTAGTAGGAAAATATGTTGAACTGCAAGATGCATACATTTCTGTCGTTGAATCACTTCGCCATGCTGGTTATGCATTTGATGCAGACGTTCAAATCAAATGGATCAATGCAGAAGAAGTGACAGCAGAAAATATGGCTGATTTCGCGCAAGATGTAGACGGAATCATCGTTCCTGGAGGCTTCGGAGACCGCGGAGTGGAAGGGAAAATCATTGCTACACAATATGCCCGTGAAAACAAAGTGCCATTCTTCGGAATCTGCTTAGGAATGCAAGTTGCGTCGATCGAATATGCGAGAAACGTACTAGGCCTTGAGGGAGCTCATTCAGCGGAAATTGATCCTGAAACAGCATTCCCAATCATTGACCTTCTCCCAGAACAGAAGGATGTAGATGATCTAGGCGGAACACTTCGTCTTGGTCTGTATCCATGTAAATTAAATGAAGACTCAAAAGCATTTGCTGCATACAATGACGAAGTGGTCTACGAACGCCACCGTCATCGCTATGAGTTTAATAATGAATTCAGACAGCAAATGGAAGCCGCAGGCTTTGTCTTCTCTGGTACAAGCCCAGACGGACGTCTTGTTGAAATTATCGAGCTGAAGGATCATCCTTGGTTCCTTGCTTCTCAGTTCCACCCAGAATTCGTCTCAAGACCGACAAGACCACAGCCATTATTTAGAGATTTCGTTGGTGCTTCACTGCAAGCATCTGAATCAAAATAAATCAAAAACTGCCGAGAATATGATCTTCTCGGCAGTTTTTTTATTCATATTCCTCAACGATTTCTTTCACAGTAAACGATAGAGCGTGGTAGACGTATAAGCATGTCATTAAAGCAGGATAACCGAACCTTGTTCCGTCATCAGCGGGCACAAGCGGTTTCTTGAGCTGAAAATCAATGTGGACATCACAATGCTCTTCAATCATGGACGGCTCCTTTTGTGCTGGACCGACACCAACAATGGGCGTCCCTTGCGCGTGCAGCTCTTTTACAAGAGATTGAATCTCCTCGTCTTCTGGGTTTGAATAAAATAGCAGCACCCTGTCACTTGGATGAAGCAAGCTGCGCTCCGTTTGATCAAGCGGCAGTACTTTCGCACATGGAAATGGCTCCTTGCTTTCAGTTGCCTCTAGGGCTACAGCAGCCAATTCATTCTTTCCGTGAAAATAAACAGCATGTCCACTGACAACGGCTTGTGCAAGAAGGCGTGCACCATCCTCGATCGCTTCAGCCTGCTTTTCTCCAATACGTGAAAAAATACCTGATAACTGGGTCGTGAAAATTTTTAACAAGACTGATTTCCTCCTTCGGTCAGATCATTTTATAATAGAATATAAAGAGAATATTAGGAAAAATGCTCAGAAAATGTCGTAAAGTAAACTATTATAAATAAAGGAAATGTGAAAATCAAACAGAATTATTTAACAACAGCTCTTTTTATGGCGAAAAATGAAAGCAATGGGGTGTAACAGATGAATGAGAAAATTTTAATTGTCGATGATCAATACGGTATTAGAATATTATTGAATGAAGTGTTTCATAAAGAAGGCTATCAAACCTTCCAAGCAGCCAATGGACTTCAGGCGTTAGATATTGTGAAAAATCATAGACCAAACCTTGTCCTGCTTGATATGAAGATTCCCGGAATGGATGGTATTGAAATTTTAAAACGCATGAAATTAATTGATGAAGACATCCGTGTCATCATTATGACAGCCTATGGCGAATTAGACATGATCCAAGAATCAAAAGAACTCGGTGCATTGACGCACTTTGCGAAACCATTTGATATTGATGAAATCCGAGATGCTGTTAAAGAATACTTGCCGCTCGAAACAAATGGTTAGATGGAAATGATTGAATCGAGTCATTCTGTTGCCGATTTGTCGAATAATTGGTATCCTAGATAAGAAGAAGAAAGCGATCTGACTTTGAAAGTTTACATATGGCGAGAAATTCTGGTCATGCTAGGGTGGAGAGCTTTTTTTAGTAAGCAAATTAGCTACATAGGGAGGATTTTTCATCATGCCTTTAGTTTCAATGACAGAAATGTTGAAAGACGCAAAGGAAAAAGGTTACGCTGTTGGTCAGTTTAACTTAAATAATTTAGAATTCACGCAAGCGATTTTACAAGCTGCTGAAGAAGAGAAATCTCCAGTTATCTTAGGAGTATCTGAAGGAGCAGGACGCTACATGGGCGGCTTCAAAACAGTTGTCGCAATGGTAAAAGCGTTAATCGAAGAATATAATGTAACAGTTCCTGTTGCGATTCATTTAGATCACGGTTCAAGCTTTGAATCTTGTGCAAAAGCAATCCATGCAGGATTTACTTCTGTCATGATCGACGCTTCTCACCACCCATTCGATGAGAACGTAGCAACAACTGCGAAAGTAGTTGAGCTTGCACATTTCCACGGTGTATCTGTAGAAGCTGAGCTTGGAACTGTTGGCGGACAAGAAGACGACGTCATCGCTGAGGGCGTTATTTATGCTGATCCAAAAGAATGCCAAGAGCTTGTAGAACGCACTGGCATTGACTGCCTTGCACCTGCACTAGGTTCAGTTCATGGTCCATACAAAGGTGAACCAAACCTTGGTTTCGCTGAAATGGAAGAAATTGGTAAAATGACAGGCCTTCCACTTGTTCTTCACGGCGGAACAGGTATCCCAACTGCTGACATCAAGCGTTCAATTTCACTTGGTACAGCAAAAATCAATGTAAACACTGAAAACCAAATTGCTTCTGCGAAAGCAGTACGCGAAACACTTGCTGCAAAAACAGAAGAGTATGATCCACGTAAATATCTTGGACCAGCTCGTGACGCAATTAAAGCGACTGTTATCGGCAAAATGCGCGAATTTGGTTCTTCTAACCAAGCATAATTTGATGAGAACCGAAAGCCGCCTGAGTCACAGGCGGTTTTCTCCATATCTTGAGAAAGCGCAATCAAAATTTACATTTCAGACAATTATTGATAGGAGAGTGGCACGGTTATGTTATTTTTCGTAGATACAGCGAATATCGCAGACATCAAAGAGGCGCACGAGCTTGGCATTTTAGCAGGCGTCACAACAAACCCTAGTTTAGTAGCGAAAGAAAAGGACGTATCATTCCACGACCGTCTTCGCGAAATCACTGACGTCGTATCAGGTTCTGTCAGTGCAGAAGTGATTTCCCTTAAAGCAGAGGAAATGATTGAAGAAGGAAAAGAGCTTGCTGCCATCGCACCTAATATCACGGTCAAAGTACCGATGACAATAGATGGCCTTAAAGCTGTCAAAGCGTTAACAGACCTTGGTATTAAAACAAACGTCACTTTGATTTTTAGTGCAAACCAGGCATTGCTTGCAGCTAGAGCTGGTGCAACGTATGTGTCTCCATTCCTCGGCCGCTTAGATGACATTGGCCAAAATGGTCTCGATCTCATCAGCGAAGTGAAAACCATTTTTGATGTTCACGGATTAGATACACAAATCATTGCTGCATCCATTCGTCACCCGCAGCACGTGACAGAAGCTGCGCTTAGAGGTGCTCATATCGGCACAATGCCGCTGAAAGTCATCAAGCAGCTGACAAAACACCCGTTAACGGATGCAGGCATTGAGCAATTTTTAGCAGACTGGAATAAATAAGTGATTGTGGCAGGCGGGATTGTCTCCCGTTTGCCGCAGTTTTCCTTAAAAACGCTAAGAAATGTTTTGTGCAAAGAAGAGAACATCACAGCCTCGCAAAGCTTCGATTATTTTTCTTCCGACAAATTTCGTTTAACCTGTATTCTTTCTCTTGATATTGGCTAAATTTTGGACAAGACCTTTTAAAGCGCGACATCCACAAACAGTATAACTCCAACAGTGATCTTCTTTAAGAAGGGAGACAAATATGGAAAAGTTAAACATTGCCGGCGGTGACCCTTTGCGCGGGACCGTACATATTAGTGGTGCGAAAAATAGTGCAGTGGCACTGATTCCTGCCACGATTCTCGCTGATTCTCCAGTAACCATTGAGGGCCTTCCGCATATTTCAGATATTGACACATTACGAGATCTGTTAGAAGAGATTGGCGGAAAGGTTACGTTTGAAAAAGGTGAAATGATCGTCAATCCTTCTTCCATGATCAGTATGCCGCTTCCTAATGGAAAGGTGAAGAAACTGCGTGCATCCTATTATTTAATGGGAGCCATGCTCGGCAGGTTCAAGCAGGCTGTCATCGGACTGCCAGGAGGATGTCACTTAGGACCTAGGCCGATCGATCAGCATATCAAAGGCTTTGAAGCACTTGGTGCCGAGGTGACAAACGAGCAGGGTGCGATTTATTTGCGCGCTGAAAAATTAGTCGGAGCTCGTATTTACCTTGATGTTGTCAGTGTAGGTGCGACCATCAATATCATGCTGGCAGCCGTACTGGCTGAAGGAAAAACGGTGATTGAAAATGCCGCAAAAGAACCCGAAATTATTGATGTAGCGACACTGCTTGCAAGCATGGGAGCCAAAATCAAAGGTGCGGGTACTGATGTGATTCGAATCGAAGGTGTAGAATCTCTTCATGGCTGTAAGCATTCCATCATCCCTGACCGCATAGAAGCAGGCACATTTTTAATTGCTGGTGCTGCGATGGGAGATGAAGTTGTTCTTGATAATGTGATCCCAACTCATTTAGAATCAATTACGGCGAAACTTAGAGAAATGGGGTTCACCATTGAAACGAGCAACGATCAGATGCTGATCGTTGGCAGAAACGAAGGACTCAAGCCTGTCGATATCAAAACCCTTGTGTATCCGGGCTTTCCGACTGACCTTCAGCAGCCGATGACGGCGCTCTTAACAAAGGCGAAAGGCACGAGTGTGGTCACAGATACGATCTACTCAGCCCGCTTTAAGCACATTGACGAATTGCGTCGAATGGGTGCAAACATGAAGGTCGAAGGTAGATCTGCCATTATAACTGGGCAAACGCAGCTTCAAGGAGCAAAGGTCAAAGCAAGTGACCTTCGTGCAGGTGCTTGTCTCGTCGTTGCAGGGTTAATGGCAGACGGTGTGACCGAAATCACAGGGCTTGAACATATAGACAGAGGATATAGTTTGCTTGAGAAGAAGCTTGAAGGCTTGGGTGCAACCATCTGGCGTGAAAAGCTGAATGACCAAGAAATAGAAGAACTTCAAAATTCGTAAGGCTTTGACTGTGAGAGGAGATTTGGACAAAAATGGAAAGAAGTTTATCGATGGAACTAGTACGGGTGACAGAAGCAGCCGCATTAAAATCTGCCCGTTGGATGGGAAGAGGATTAAAAGACGAAGCAGATGATGCTGCAACAAGTGCAATGCGTGATGTATTTGATACCATTCCGATGAAAGGAACAGTGGTCATTGGCGAGGGAGAAATGGACGAAGCACCAATGCTTTATATTGGGGAAAAGCTTGGGAACGGATACGGACCCCGCGTGGATGTTGCTGTTGATCCGTTAGAAGGAACAAATATTGTGGCAAGCGGCGGCTGGAATGCCTTAGCTGTTATTGCGGTTGCAGATCATGGCAACCTGCTGAATGCACCTGATATGTACATGGATAAGATCGCAGTAGGTCCAGAAGCAGTAGGCTGCATCGACATCGAAGCGCCTGTCATTGATAATCTTCGCGCTGTGGCAAAAGCAAAAAACAAAGATATTGAAGATGTCGTTGCAACGATTTTAAACAGAGATCGACATGAGAAAATTATTGCTGAACTGAGAGAAGCAGGAGCAAGAATTAAACTGATCGATGATGGTGACGTTGCAGGAGCTATTAATACAGCATTTGATCACACAGGTGTTGATATTCTATTTGGTTCAGGCGGAGCGCCAGAAGGTGTCCTTTCTGCTGTTGCGTTAAAGGCACTTGGTGGTGAAATCCACGGAAAGCTTCTTCCTCAAAGTGAAGAAGAACTAAGACGCTGTGAGAAAATGGGGCTGGATGTTGGCAAAGTCCTAAGAATGGAAGACCTTGTAAAAGGTGATGATGCCATTTTTGCAGCGACTGGTGTAACAGACGGCGAGCTATTAAAAGGTGTTCAATTCAAAGGCTCTGTTGGAACAACACATAGTGTTGTTATGCGTGCGAAATCGGGTACAGTTCGTTTCGTAGACGGCAGACACAGCTTAAAGAAAAAACCGAATCTTGTCATTCGTCCGTAATCTGAAAGCGGGTATTCATTACCCGCTTTTCATATAGGTGTCAAATGTATATCATTTTCTTTTTAAAGTTGAATATTCTCTGCAAATGAGGTAAAACTAAAGAGTGCTGCGAAATTTTCTGCGAATTTACTTCTTTTAAGCTTCAACAAGTTTAAAACTGCCGCATCATGACGATATACTCATTATCCTTCTCTATGTTGACAAAGCTCAATTTCACATTGTTCCTATCTTTTAAGATAAAACGAGTGGGAGCGTTACCATGAGAGCGAGGTCATTCCAACAAAAACGGAATTAAAAGCTAATCAAATACATTGGTCATGCATTTGTAATGAAATACATTGACTAGAAAAGTGTGGTGTCCATATTGAAAGATGTTTCGATTTCATCTTTGGAAAATATGAAATTAAAAGAGCTGTATGAGTTAGCAAAAAAATACAAAATCTCTTATTACAGCAAACTAACAAAAAAAGAATTAATTTTTGCCATCTTAAAGGCGAACGCTGAGCAAGAGGATCTCTTATTTATGGAAGGGGTTCTTGAAATTATTCAGTCTGAGGGATTTGGTTTCTTAAGACCAATTAACTACTCTCCAAGTTCTGAAGACATTTATATTTCAGCTTCACAAATCAGACGCTTTGATTTACGCAACGGAGATAAGGTGTCTGGAAAGGTACGACCTCCAAAAGAGAATGAACGCTACTATGGCCTCCTTCATGTAGAAGCGGTAAATGGGGACGACCCAGAATCAGCTAAGGAACGTGTTCACTTTCCTGCACTCACGCCGCTATTCCCTGATCGTCAAATGATTCTTGAAACACAGCCTAATCACCTGTCTACTAGAATTATGGATATGATGGCGCCAGTTGGATTTGGGCAGCGTGGTTTAATTGTTGCACCGCCTAAGGCTGGGAAAACCATTTTGCTCAAAGAAATTGCCAACAGCATTTCTGAAAATCACCCAGAGTCAGAGCTGATTGTCCTTTTGATTGACGAACGCCCGGAGGAAGTAACAGATATCGAACGTTCTGTTGCAGGGGATGTTGTTAGTTCAACCTTTGACGAAGTACCGGAAAACCACATTAAAGTAGCAGAGCTTGTATTAGAGCGTGCCATGCGTCTTGTTGAACATAAGAAAGATGTCATCATCTTAATGGACAGCATCACAAGGCTTGCTCGTGCATACAACCTTGTCATCCCGCCAAGCGGCCGAACGCTTTCCGGCGGTATTGATCCAGCGGCCTTCCACCGTCCAAAACGCTTCTTTGGTGCTGCGCGTAACATTGAAGAAGGCGGAAGCTTGACGATTTTAGCCACTGCGCTTGTGGATACGGGATCACGTATGGATGATGTGATTTATGAGGAGTTTAAGGGAACGGGGAACATGGAGCTTCATTTGGACCGCTCTCTTGCAGAAAGAAGAATTTTCCCAGCGATCGACATTCGTCGTTCTGGTACGAGAAAAGAAGAACTGCTTGTACCAAAAGAGCATCTTGACCGTCTATGGGCGATGAGAAAATCGATGTCAGATACACCTGACTTTGCTGAGAAGTTCATGCGCAAAATGAGAAAAACAAAGACAAACCAAGAATTTTTCGATATTTTAACGCAAGAATGGAAACAAGCGAACATGTCTGCATCAAGAAGATAGCTTGTTGAAAAAATACATTTGCAATCATAGACTCACACTGTTATAATTTCATCATGTGCGTTTCAGAATTTATTCTGAGATATTAACTCTGTTTCCGAATTGGATTCAGGGCGGAAGGAGATGACAGTAGATGAAAACAGGAATTCATCCTAACTACAAAAAAGCTACAGTCAAATGCGCTTGTGGAAATGAGTTTGAAACTGGATCAGTAAAAGAAGAGGTACGCATCGAGATTTGCTCTGAGTGCCATCCTTTCTATACAGGCCGTCAAAAATTCGCTTCTGCTGATGGACGTGTTGACCGCTTTAACAAAAAATACGGTCTTAAGTAATAATAGATACAATAAACAGGCAGGAATCCGTTCTTGCCTGTTTTTTTACGTGGATTGATGGAACTTTAAAACGGGGGAGAAGACCTTATGTATGTGATGAAACAAAGCGGTTGGCTTGAAGTCATCTGCGGAAGTATGTTTTCTGGAAAGTCGGAAGAATTGATTCGGAGAGCCAAAAGAGCCACCTTTGCCAAACAAGAAGTAAAAATATTCAAACCAGCGATTGATAACCGATATAGTACAAGCTCAGTTGTCTCACATAACGGTTCATCAGTCGATGGGATTGCAGTACCCTCACCAAAAGACATAATAACGCACATATCAGAAAGAACCGATGTCATTGGCATTGATGAGGTGCAATTTTTTGATGAGACAATCATTGACATTGTCACTCAATTGGCTGATAAAGGTTACCGAGTCATTGTTGCAGGCCTTGATCAAGATTTCAGAGGAGAGCCATTTGGTGTTGTTCCGCATTTAATGGCATGTGCAGAGCTTGTAACAAAACTTCAAGCAGTTTGTTCGGTATGCGGCTCCCCAGCGAGTAGAACACAACGCTTGATCGACGGTAAACCCGCATCCTATGATGATCCCATTATTTTAGTAGGTGCGCAGGAATCATACGAAGCACGATGCAGACATCACCATGAAGTACCAAGACTTGACGTTGGTACAACACTTGACAATTAAAAAAATAGCAAATGCCGCTGTGTTTCGTTTTTCGAGATTTTGGCTGAACACCCATCATTTGTACTTAAATAAATTAAATAACGCTACGAAAAAATTATCTAATTTTCAACGCTTGCGTTTTAGCATAAGCAGGCATAAAATGACTAACTGTAGTGTAAAGCATTTTAACGAAAAGTTCGATTTCTTGTCATAATTTTTTTGATTAAGGATTTTCCTCCTTAATCGTTCTTTAAATTAATAGTTCACTTTATTTATATTTTAGAAAGAGGGTAGTTTTTGATGAACAACGTGAAGAAAACAAAAGAAGGGTACCTCGAAACCACTTTGACAGGTAAAGATGTATTATCGATTCCAACGTTGAACAAAGGCGTTGCTTTCTCTGAAGAAGAAAGACAAGAGCTTGGACTAGAAGGTTTACTTCCTCCAACTGTTCTCACTCTAGAACAACAAGCGGAGAGAGCGTACAAGCAATTTCTGGCACAGCCAGATCGTCTTCGTCAAAACGTATACTTAAGTGATTTGCAAAACCGTAACGAAGTATTGTTCTATAAGCTTCTAACAGACAAGCTTCGTGAAATGCTTCCTGTTGTGTACACACCAACTGTTGGTGAAGCGATTCAAGAATACAGCCATGAATACAGAAGACCTCATGGTGTCTATCTTTCAATCGACAACATTGACGGCATTGAGAAAGCATTTGAAAACTTACATGCAACAGCAGGAGATATTGACCTTATCGTTGCAACTGACTCTGAGAGCATTCTTGGAATTGGTGACTGGGGTGTTGGTGGTATCAACATCGCAATCGGTAAATTAGCTGTTTACACGGCTGCAGCAGGTATTGATCCAAGCCGCGTGATTCCAGTCGTATTAGATGTTGGCACAAACAATGAAAAATTATTGAATGATCCATTATACATCGGAAACCATCACAAACGTGTACAAGGTGAAAAATACGAAGAATTCATTGATGCTTATGTAAAAGCAGCGCTTAAATTCTTCCCGAAAGCCTTACTTCACTGGGAAGACCTTGGAAACAAAAATGCGCGTAACATCATGAAAAAATACAATGATAACATCTTAACGTTCAATGATGATATTCAAGGTACTGGTGCCATTACTTTAGCGGGTGTTCTTGCAGCTGTCAAGAAAACTGGTACTCAATTGAAAGATCACCGTGTTGTCATTTTCGGAGCTGGATCAGCTGGTATCGGAATCGCAGATCAAGTGCGTGACGCAATGGTCCTTGAAGGTCTAACGGAAGAAGAAGCAAACAATGCATTCTGGACATTAGACTACAGAGGTTTGCTAACAGATCAATTTGAAGATGAAGTGCTTG
This sequence comes from Bacillus sp. YBWC18, assembly GCF_002998775.1. Classification (NCBI taxonomy): domain Bacteria; kingdom Bacillati; phylum Bacillota; class Bacilli; order Caryophanales; family Bacillaceae; genus Bacillus; species Bacillus sp. YBWC18. The sequence goes on from NZ_PVRI01000003.1 coordinate 371,532, forward strand.
ATTTCCAAAAACCATACCTTCGTTCTTCTGCTGAAGTAGAAGGCTGGGCACGCGATGAAAAAGGACAAATCTCATTTGCTGAAACTGTTCGCCAAGCGAAGCCAACAATCCTTATCGGTACATCAGGTCAAGGCGGTGCATTCACTGAAGAAATCATTAAAGAAATGGCAGCTCATACAGAGCGTCCAGTGATCATGCCAATGTCTAATCCAACACCACTTGCTGAAGCAGTGCCAGAGGATCTATTCAAATGGACAGACGGCCGTGCACTGATTGCGACAGGAAGCCCGTTCGAAAACGTTGAGTATAACGGAATCGAATATGAAATCGGACAATCAAACAATGCGTTCGTTTTCCCTGGACTTGGTCTTGGTTCGATCGTAACAGAATCAAAAATCATCACAAAAGCCATGTTCGTCGCTTCTGCGAATGCAATTGCTGAAATGGTTGATCATGAGAAACCAGGTGCTGGTCTACTGCCAAGCATTGATAAATTGCAAGAAGTGTCAATCCATGTGGCTGTTGAAGTAGCGAAAGCAGCTATTGAAGATGGTGTCGCAAGAAAAACGCCTGACAACATCGAACAAGCTGTGAAAGATGCAATGTGGATTCCTGAATATAAAAAAATAGTAAGAGCATAATAAAAAGTGTAACGCGGCATTGTTTCGGGTAATCTAAGCAATGCCGCAATAAAATAAGAGGCATGTAAAAGATTCAAGGAGGAATAGTAAGATGGACTTTTTAAATATTTTGATCCTCCTAGCACCGATTTTTTTCGTTATCGCGCTGGGTTGGTTCGCAGGGAACTTCGGCAGCTATGACGCTAAATCTGCAAAAGGTGTAAGTACACTTGTTACAAAGTATGCTTTGCCAGCGCACTTTATCGCCAGCATTCTGTCAACACCAAAAGATAAATTCTATAGTCAAATTCCATTTTTCATTGCATTGATTTTCGGAATCGTTGGTTTTTATATTATTATCCTTTTAGTTACGAAATTTGCTTTTAAATATGATTTAACAGATTCATCTGTTTTCTCGTTAAACTCAGCACAACCGACCTTTGCATTTATGGGGATTCCGGTCTTGGGCAGTTTATTTGGGGCTCAAGAAGTTGCAATTCCGATTGCTATTACCGGAATAGTTGTAAATGCATTGCTTGATCCAATTGCCATTATTGTGTCAACTGTCGGTGAAAAAACAAAAGGAAAAGCCAAAGACGGCGAAAGTTTCCTAAAAATGACAACAAAAGCGATTTTGCACGGTTTATCAGAGCCGCTTGCACTTGCACCGCTAGCAAGTATCATTCTTGTACTTTTAGGATTTAAACTTCCTGAAATCGGACATGAAATGTTAGAGGAAATCGGAAGTGTGACATCAGGGGTTGCGCTATTCGCAGTCGGTGTCACTGTAGGTATTCGAAAAATTAAACTAAGCTTACCAGCATTTAGTATTGCACTATTAAAAGTAGCTGTACAACCGCTACTTATGTATCTTATTGCCGTTCTTATGGGTCTTTCGGCTGACGAAATTACAAAAGCTGTATTGCTTGTTGCCTTCCCAGGTTCAGCTGTTGCAGCGATGATCGCCACACGATTTGAGAAACAAGAGGCAGAAACTGCATCCGCATTTGTGATCAGTGCCATCATGTCACTCATTACATTACCGATCATTATTGCACTTACCGTATAATATAGTAGAAGGCTGCCTCATGAGGCAGCCTTTCTTAGCGAAATGAATGAAACAGAGGGAAGAGCACACGCTTTTTTTTGATGTCAGGGTGTGTGATTTCCTTTTTTTCTTCTATTTGAGAGGGTTGTTTCAAGCTCGCAGCAAGACGCTCAAGTTTAGTGGTGAGATCTTCAATTTCTCTGCGGTGCTGAAGCAGCTGGTATGATACACCTTCATCTGCTTTTTTAGCCAGTTTCCGTTCGAGTTCTTGGAGTCGATTTTCTACATCAGTAGTGACATGCAATTGCTGCTGAATGAGCTGTTTCACTTGCTTTTCTAATGCTTCAATCCGCTTTGTGGAGGCATCAGTTTCTGCAGCAGGTGATAACTGTTGAACGGTTTCCTCGTGGATTGGCAGTCGAATGTCTTGGAGGATCACACCTTCACTCATTTGGTGTTTGACTTCTTTGAGCAGCTGTACAATATCTTCATGAAATTCATAATGTCCAAGTTCATTCCGGGCGACAGGGATGTTGAGCTGTTTAACCCAACGCTGAATCGTTTTTGAAGAAACACCAATTTCTTTTGCAACCTCATTTGTATTCAAACCAAATGCCCTCCCTTTTTTCAATTATAAGTACCATTCTCTTCAAGGAGGACCTGTTCCTTCACGTTAGACAAAACAAGTAACCAATCGCCAAAGATCGTGTTTTCTAGCGAAAAATTGCAGAAAATCAATTGTTTTGGAAATTTTTTTGACTGTCATACCCCGCTATACTATAATTAGACTGTTACGCACAAAACAGAGGTGAAGACCATGTTAGACCGTTTAAAATCAATTGAAGAACGCTATGAAAAGCTAAATGAATATTTAAGTGATCCTGAAGTGGTGAACGACCCTAAGAAGCTTCGTGAATATTCGAAGGAACAATCTGATATTCAAGAAACTGTTGAGGTATATAGACAATATCGTGCGGCATACGACCAGTTGAGTGAAGCGAAAGCAATGCTGGAAGATAAGCTGGATGCCGAGATGCGCGACATGGTCAAAGAAGAAATTTCAGAGCTCACAGAGGAAACGGAACGTTTAGAAGACGAGCTGAAAATCTTGCTGATCCCGAAAGATCCGAATGACAACAAAAACGTTATTGTGGAGGTTCGTGGTGCAGCGGGAGGAGAAGAGGCCGCGCTTTTTGCTGGTAATCTTTACCGTATGTACAGCCGTTATGCTGAAATGCAAGGCTGGAAAACGGAAGTGATGGAAGCGAGTGTCACTGGCACAGGCGGTTATAAGGAGATTATCTTTATGATCAGCGGGAAAGGCGCATACTCCAAACTAAAGTTTGAAAACGGCGCACACCGCGTGCAGCGTGTTCCGGAAACAGAATCAGGCGGACGGATTCATACATCAACAGCGACAGTTGCTGTCTTGCCTGAGGCTGAAGAAGTTGAAATTGATATCCATGAAAAAGACATCCGTGTAGATACTTTCACATCAAGCGGACCTGGCGGACAAAGTGTCAATACGACCATGTCTGCTGTTCGATTAACTCACCTTCCAACAGGTGTGGTTGTATCCTGTCAGGATGAGAAGTCGCAAATCAAAAACAAAGAAAAAGCCATGAAAGTGTTACGTGCGAGAATTTATGATAAATTCCAGCGTGAAGCACAGGCTGAATATGATCAAACGCGTAAATCTGCTGTTGGAACAGGGGATCGTTCAGAGCGTATCCGTACGTACAATTTCCCGCAAAACCGTGTAACGGACCACCGCATCGGATTGACGATTCAAAAGCTTGATCAAATTTTAGAAGGAAAACTTGACGAGGTCATAGATGCATTAATTATGGAAGACCAAGCAAGAAAGCTTCAAAATGCAAAATAATCAGCGAACCATCTTTGAAGCCCTTAAATGGGCTTCTTCTTTGTTAACGGAAGCCGGTAGAGACCAAAACGCAGCAGAGCTCCTTTTGATGCATGTAATGGGCCTAAGCAGAAGTGAACTTCTTGCACGTTTTCATGATCTGCTGCCAGAGGAGCAAGATCGGTTGTTCAGCGAGTTTGTCACGCAGCATAAGAAAGGCGTGCCTGTTCAGCATCTAACGGGTATTGAATTCTTTTACGGCCGTCCCTTCGAGGTGAACAAACATGTTCTCATTCCTCGTCCTGAAACGGAAGAGGTCGTTTTGGCGGCGCTGAATCTGGTGAGTGACGTCTTCCCGCACGATCAGCCGCTCAAAGCAGTGGACGTTGGCACAGGAAGCGGGGCAATTGCGATTACGCTGGCTCTTGAAAAAGAAACATTATCTGTCACAGCAACGGATATTTCACATGAAGCACTTGCGGTAGCAAAGCGGAATCAACAAGCGCTTGGTGCAGACGTCCATTTTTTACAAGGCGACTTACTCGAACCTATCATGGATCAAGGCATCAAAGTGGATCTGTTTATTTCCAATCCACCTTATATTGCAGCAGAAGAAATGGACAGTTTGTCAGAGGTGGTTACGAAGCATGAGCCAGTGAATGCGCTGACAGATGGACGTGATGGTCTGTGGTTTTACAAGCGTCTCATTCGTGATCTTCACTGGGTACTTCATGAGCAGGCGGTCGTTGTCTTTGAAATTGGACATACGCAAGGGCAAGATGTAAAAGCACTTCTCTTGCAGTCATTTCCCGCGGCAGATGTCCGCATCGTCAAGGACATAAACGGGAAAGACCGAGCTGTTTGCGCACACATTCAAAACGGAAAGTCCGGCTGAAAAAAGTCGGACTATTTTATTATGTAAAGATGAAACTTATGGTAAAAGAGAAACGTATATATAGAAGAATGAACATTCTGATCATGATTTTTTTACATAAATTTGTTTTGAAGGAGCGAATGGTGTGAACAGAAGGTATGCGATGGTGTTGGTCATCGTCAGTGTACTATTGATTGTGAGTGCTTGTGGTAAACCGAGCTTTAAAAAAGAAGCAGCAGCATTTGGAGAAAGCTATAAAAAAGCACAATACACAGTGAATCGAACAGATGACCTAACTGACATGAAGGAGAAGCTGAAGTTTTATTTAACTGAGCATGAATATCAAGAATATACACAAGACAGCATGTTCCCGAGCGTGTTAGAAGCAGCAAAGGATCAAGATTGTCAAATTAAGCTGAAGAAAATTACGTTTACGCCTTCAGATGAAAGCGATGACAGAATTGAATTTGACTATGAAATGATGATTCAATTTATTGATCAAAAAGGAAAGGTTAAAAAAGAAATCAAGAAAAAAGGAGCAATGACTGTCATCAAAACAGAATCAGGGTTAAAAATCAGCCGAGATTGGGATGGGAGACTGTACCCTTCCGATTACCAATCCTCACTCCAAAGCCGTTCTTAATGGGACGGCTTTTTTGATTTGACTTATAATCTATTAAAAAAATCATTTTGTCTGTTTATGAGATGGGTTTCCTGGACACAATGTTTGTAGCGAAGAGAAAAAGTGGGGGGAACACATCATGTTTAAAAGTAAAATGATGATTTGTCTTTATATGTTTCTATTATTATGCGGTGCTTTTGCAAACCTTGGAAGGGAGGAGACAGCGGCTGCTTCTGCAAATCAGCCTGTTGTGATACCAGACGAAGCGATCCGCTTACGCATTTTAGCAAATAGTGATCGTTCAGCGGATCAGGATGTGAAAAGAAGCATTCGTGACGAGGTCAATGCCAATATGACAGAGTGGGTTAAAGACCTCACGTCCATTGAAGAAGCAAGACGTGTAATTCGGACCAAGCTGCCAGAAATCAATCGTATTGCCAAAGCGAAATTGAAGGAACAGCACATTGATCAATCCGTCTCAGTCAGCTTTCAAAAAGCCTCATTTCCAACAAAGCTATATGGGAATTTCGTGTATCCTGCAGGGGAATATGAAGCCATTTTAATTACACTTGGAGAAGGGGATGGAGCCAATTGGTGGTGTGTGTTATTCCCGCCGCTCTGCTTTATCGATTTTTCAAATGGAGAAGCCATCGCATCGCCAGAGGGGGATGAGGATAACCAAGTGACAGCGCAGCAAACAGATGAGTCTGTTAATGAAGTGGTGAAAGAAGAGAAAGAAGAGACCGGTGAAGTGAAATTCTTTTTATTCGAATGGGTCTCTAGTCTTTTCTCCTAAAAAAGGTATAAATCTGTTTTTGCCTCATAGAGTTGAAGTAAGAGATCAAAAAGAGGTGAAAGCATGTATTATCAATTAAGAATAGCCACAGAAGAAGATGCCCCAGCGATCAATGCTTTTCTTGAAAAGGGACAAGCGAAAGGCGGCGTCACGCTTGCAGAGCGTACGACATTTGTTGTCATGGAAGATGCGGACGGTCAGCTGGCGGGGTGTTTAGGTCTTGAACAGCTTAGTGAACAAGAGGGCTTGCTGCGGTCCCTTGTCATATCAGATAAACTAGGTCAGGGACACATCGTGTCTTTGTTCCAAAGTGTTCAAACGCTCGGAGGAAAAATAGGTGTGGATACTTTTTATGTCGTCGCAAACCACTCCTCCTCACATGACTTTTTGGCATTGATGGGCTTCACGCCATTAGAGGACATTCCAGAAAGCATGTGGGTATCTGCACATGCAAAAGAGATATTGGCGAAAGAACAAGCTGTGGTTCTTCATAAAAAAGGAAGTTAATCACAACATACTGGACTTATACACATACTTATCCACTGTTAAACAAGCGTTATCCACAAATTGTGGACAACGCTTGTTTTATTGATCATCATCTTTTATACTTTCAAAAGGATAATTGAGATATATCAACAGTTTTATCTTTTTTAAAAGGAGTTTGTATGATGTTAAATACAAAAAGGTGGTCTGTGGATTTAGAAAAGAGTTTATCCACATACTATCCACAAATTGAACAGGCAGCTGTGTTATTGCAGCAAAACGAAGTTGTCGCTTTTCCGACTGAGACTGTTTACGGACTAGGGGCAAATGCGAAAGAGACAGAAGCTGTCATGAAAATATATGAAGCGAAAGGGCGTCCAAGTGATAATCCATTGATTGTCCACATTGCGGAGGTTCAGCAGCTTCACGAATTTGCGCAAATAGAAAGTGAAAAAGCAAAGGCGCTGATGGAAGCCTTTTGGCCGGGCGCTTTAACCATTGTTCTTCCATGTAAGCCGGGTGCTTTATCAAAGCAGGTCACAGCAGGTTTATCCACGGTCGGTGTGAGAATGCCTGACCATCCGATTGCGCTTGAGCTCATCCGAGCAGCTGGTCTGCCGATTGCCGCACCAAGTGCCAACCGTTCAGGCAAACCTTCACCGACACAAGCTGACCATGTAGCGAGTGATCTCGATGGAAGAATCGCTGGGATTGTCGATGGCGGTTCAACTGGAATTGGCGTTGAGTCAACGGTTGTATCCTGTGTCGACGAGATTCCAGTGATCTTAAGGCCTGGCGGGATTACAAAAGAAGCTTTAGAAGAGGTAGTTGGAGCGGTCAGTATCGACCCGGGGCTGACAAAAAAGGACGAAGCGCCTGTATCGCCAGGAATGAAATACACACACTATGCACCTGAAGCTCAAATGTATCTTTTTTCTGGAAGTGATGAAGAGATGCAGCATCACATTCAAACATACCAGGCAGAAGGTCTAAAAGTGGGCGTGCTGACAACAGAAGAAAAGAAATCGTTGTTTGCGGCAGATGTTGTTTTCAGCTGTGGATGGAGAGGGAAACCTGAAACGATTGCGGCAAACTTATATCGTGTACTGAGACAATTTGATGAGACAGATGTAGATGTCATTATTTCAGAAGCCTTTTCAGAGCAGGGAGTGGGTTCAGCGATCATGAACCGTCTGCAAAAAGCGGCAGGAGGGCGTACCCTCTCTTCGTTCAAATAGTTCTAACCCTTCTTGGACAAACATAGGTTAAAGGAGAATGCGTGTCCAAGGGGGATTTACATGTACGAACTAGCTGGCGAATTGCTGACGCTCAGCATCATGGCTTTTGCACTGGGAATGGATGCTTTTTCGGTTGGACTTGGCATGGGGATGGTTCAGCTGAGGTTCCGCCAGATCATTTATATTGGACTTGTCATTGGGATATTTCATATGTTTATGCCGCTTTTTGGTATGCTGACAGGTCAGCTCCTATCAGGCTGGCTCGGTCTCCTTGCCACCTATATCGGCGGGGCGCTGCTTTTGGTGCTCGGGCTGCAAATGATCGTTGCGTCTATTCGCAAAGAGGATAAACCATTTATCGCACCTGTTGGGGCTGGTCTCGTTCTTTTTGCAACAAGTGTCAGCTTAGACAGTTTTTCCGTTGGTTTAAGTCTCGGAATTTACGGTTCTCACGTGTGGATGACCATTTTATTGTTTGGTTTTTTTAGTATGATCCTCACATGGCTTGGATTATTACTCGGTAAACAGGTTCGATCATGGGTTGGATCATATAGCGGGGCGCTTGGCGGAATCATTTTACTAGCCTTTGGTATCAAATTATTATTTCCGCTCTAGTCAGTCTCCTTACATAACATGTAGAATGAAATGCTATATAATAGAAGAAAAGGAGGGCGAAAGATGAAAATCTTATTTGTTTGTACGGGAAATACATGCAGAAGTCCTATGGCTCAAGCCCTTTTTGCTTCAATTGCACATGATAAAGGTTTAGAGGTCACTGTTAAATCAGCGGGCATTTTTGCCTCAGATGCTGGGAAGGCTTCTCCTCAAGCGGTCGAAGCATTATTTGAGAAAAGCATTCCACTGAACCATTCTTCATCAAAACTGACAGAGGATCTTCTGCGAGAAGCAGATTACGTCTTCACCATGACCATGCAGCATAAACAGTTGATTGTGGAGCAATATGCGCATGCAAAAGACAAGATCTTCACTCTAAAGGAATTTGCGACAGGAACAGAAGGCGATGTATCCGATCCGTTTGGAGGAAGTCTGTCTGTTTATCAGGAAACACGTGATGAACTTGAAGCATTGCTCTTTCAACTGGCTGAGAGATTGAAAAAAGATCAGACATCCTCATAATGGACAACCTGTAAAACCGTTGCGTCAACGGTTTTTCTGCTTTTGTTTGCAAATGACTAGGCGGAGGTTAAAATATAACTATAAATAAAGAATAAATGTAAGGCATGACAGATCAACTCACCCTTAGGAGGAATTGCCCGATGAAAGTAGCCATTGCATCCGATCACGGCGGAACGAATATTCGTGAAGAAATCAAACAACTGATGGATGAATTGAAGATTGAATACATTGATATGGGTTGTGAATGTGGATCAGGTTCTGTAGACTACCCAGATTATGCTTTTCCTGTAGCTAATATGGTGGCAAACGGAGAAGTCGACCGCGGCATTTTAATTTGCGGGACAGGCATCGGTATGAGCATCTCAGCAAACAAAGTGAAAGGAATTCGCTGTGCGCTGGCGCATGATACATTTAGTGCGAAAGCGACTAGAGAACATAATGATACAAACGTCCTTGCGATGGGAGAGCGAGTTATTGGACCTGGATTAGCACGTGAGATTGCGCACATTTGGCTGACAACAGAATTTACGGCAGGACGACATGCTGTGCGGATTGGTAAAATCACTGATTACGAAGAAAAGCACCTATAAGGAGCGCTTAACATGAACATTGGTCAAGATTGGCTTGAAATGTTAAAAGAGTTTCATCAAATGGTCGAACTGCGTGCTGGACAAATTTTAGTCATCGGCTGCAGTACATCGGAAGTGGCTGGCGAGCATATTGGTACAGCAGGAAGTGAGCAAATTGCTGCGTCTATCTATCAAGAATTGGATCAGCTAAGACGAGAGACTGGCATTGAGCTCGCTTTCCAGTGCTGTGAGCATCTGAATCGTGCTCTTGTTGTGGAAGAAGAAGTGGCTTTCCGGCTTAACCTAGAGATTGTAGCGGCAGTACCTGTCCGAAAGGCGGGTGGTTCGATGGCGGCTCATGCGTATCAGCACATGGAACATCCTGTGTTAGTTGAATCCATCGAGGCGCATGCTGGAATCGATATCGGTGATACATTGATTGGGATGCATCTAAAGAGAGTCGCTGTACCTGTTCGCCTCAGTCGTCATCAATTAGGACATGCACATGTGACGTTTGCGAAAACGCGTCCGAAGCTGATTGGCGGAGAACGAGCGGTTTATACAAGATCATAGCTTAGATATATTTCTAATATAATGTTGAATGATGAAGACGCTTCACCGCTTGAATATTCGGTTTTTCGCAAAAAGAGAAGTCGATTTCCCAAAAAAACTTTTACATTTCACTCAAAAACCGTGTACAATGAGATGGTGAAAACATCGAATGGAAATAGATTGGAGAGGATTTCGCTGATGAAACATTTACCTGAGCAAGACGCACAAGTATTCAAGGCAATTCAACTAGAGCGGAAACGCCAGCAGGACAAAATCGAATTAATTGCATCAGAAAACTTTGTAAGCGAAGCAGTCATGGAAGCACAGGGCTCTGTATTAACAAACAAATATGCAGAGGGCTACCCTGGTAAACGCTACTATGGCGGCTGTGAACATGTAGACGTTGTAGAAGATATCGCACGTGACCGCGCAAAAGAAATTTTTGGCGCTGAGTATGTGAACGTACAGCCTCACTCAGGTGCTCAAGCGAATATGGCTGTATACTTTACCATTCTTGAGCATGGCGATACAGTGCTAGGTATGAACTTATCACATGGCGGGCATTTAACGCACGGAAGCCCTGTCAACTTTAGTGGTGTACAGTACAACTTTGTAGAATATGGTGTCGATAAAGAAACGCAGCATATCGACTACCAAGATGTACTTGAAAAAGCACGTGAACATAAGCCAAAGCTAATTGTTGCGGGTGCAAGTGCATACCCACGTCAAATTGATTTCAAAAAGTTCCGTGAGATTGCGGATGAAGTCGGTGCTTACTTTATGGTCGACATGGCTCACATTGCAGGTCTTGTTGCAGTAGGTCTTCATCCAAATCCAGTTCCTTATGCAGATTTTGTGACAACGACAACTCACAAAACATTGCGTGGACCTCGCGGCGGAATGATTCTATGCCGTGAAGAGTTTGGTAAAAAGATCGACAAATCGATCTTCCCTGGTATTCAAGGTGGACCACTGATGCATGTCATCTCTGCAAAAGCTGTTTCTTTCGGTGAAGTATTGAACGGAGATTTTAAAACATATGCACAAAACGTCATTGATAATGCAAAGCAACTAGCTGAAACCCTGTTATCTGAAGATATTCAGCTTGTATCTGGTGGAACGGATAACCATCTTGTTCTCATCGACTTGCGTTCTCTTGGCATCACAGGAAAAATTGCAGAAAATGTTCTTGATGAAATCGGTATTACAGTGAACAAAAATGCGATTCCTTATGATCCAGAAAAACCTTTTGTCACAAGTGGTGTACGTGTTGGTACAGCAGCAGTGACAAGCCGCGGTTTCGATCAAGAGGCGATGAAAGAAGTCGGTTCCATTATTGCGCTTGCTCTAAAACATCATGAAGATGAAGCGAAATTAGAAGAAGCGAAAAAGCGTGTATCTGATCTAACTGCCCGCTTCCCTCTATATAACGAATTAGATTATTAAAAAGCAGACCCATTTGCCTATTATTGGCATGTGGGTTTTTTTTGTAGGATTTGCGAATCATATTGAAAGATGACGTCTTTTTATGTAGAATTGTAGGAAGTGTGCAAAGTTCACCGGAAGATGACAGAAAAGGAGTTGTAGCAAGCAATGGCAAAGGTTTATGTATTTGATCACCCGCTTATTCAGCACAAACTTACATATATTCGTGACGTTCATACAGGAACAAAAGAATTTAGAGAGCTAGTGGATGAAGTCGCAACATTAATGGCATTTGAAATCACAAGAGACTTACCGCTTGAAGAGGTGGATGTAGAAACACCTGTACAAGTAGCCAAATCAAACGTGATCTCAGGGAAGAAACTCGGTGTTGTGCCAATTTTAAGAGCAGGTCTTGGAATGGTGGACGGGATTTTGAAACTCATTCCAGCTGCTAAAGTGGGACATGTCGGTTTATACCGTGATCCGAAAACATTAAAGCCTGTTGAATATTATGTGAAGCTTCCATCTGATGTGGAAGAGCGTGAATTTATCGTAGTAGATCCAATGCTTGCAACTGGCGGTTCAGCAGTCGAAGCATTGAACAGCTTGAAAAAACGCGGGGCGAAAAACATTCGCTTCATGTGTCTGATTGCTGCCCCTGAAGGTGTAGAAGAAATGCAAAAGCATCATCCTGACGTTGATATCTACATTGCAGCATTAGACGAGAAATTGAACGAAAAAGGCTACATTATCCCAGGCCTTGGTGATGCTGGTGACCGTATGTATGGGACGAAATAACATGTTTTAATAAAAGCCCACATGCAAACGTGCATGTGGGCTTTTTGAAATATATGACAAACGGTTGATATCGTTCTTAGAAAAATCAATGTATACTGAACATTAGCTGTTTTTTTGACTGAATGTCACGTGTCTCCTAAAGTTTGATGAAATTGTGAACATTTTGTGTGCTCTATCACTATAGAAAAGTTTTTTAACTTTCAACGGATTGACACATCATAGACGCTATTGTATGCTAAACGAGGGTATTATGGTAAGGTTTTCATAGCCTATAGCACTCTACTAATCCTCATTGTGAACCCTTTAATTATCAGGGTTTGTATCAGCGAATGAAGCAGCATCCCATAGATCTTTAGATTTCAAGTCTGATTGTGCAATTAGACCGATGGGTGATTGATTTTTTTCGAACAGGACTGCTTATCATAAGCGTCTTCTACGCAGTTTTCATCACCAATTATCACCTTTTTTACAATATTTTTCATCGGGAGTCAGATGAATGAACGATCCAAACGCGATTTTCCGCAGACAGAGTAAATATATGTTCTATCTATTGGCAATTTTTGTGTTTGGCTATGCCATGCCTGGTTTTAAACCACTGTTTCTTGGTTTCATTATCGGCACAATTTTTGCTTTCTTTAATTTATTCCTACTTATACGGAGAATGCACGCTTTTGATCGAGCGGTTAAAAAAGGAAAATCCATTCGTTCAATGGGAAGTACAGCCAGGTGGGCCAACGCAATTCTCGCAGTAGCGATTGCTTGGCGTTACCCTAATGAAGTTCATCTGGCAGGTGTTGTTATAGGATTAATGACAATATATCCTGTCATTATGATAGATTCCTTCATTCAACTTAAACGTTCTACTATGGAAGAGAGGTGAATACTCTTTGGGTCACAGTTCAAAAACTACAGAATTTTTAGGGTTAACGTTCAACTTATCCAATGTTCTCATGATTACGATTGCTAGTATCATCGTTCTTCTCATAGCGGTGCTGACTACTCGTGTTCTGTCTATTCGTCCGACAAAGGCGCAGAACTTCATGGAATGGATTGTTGATTTTGTTCGAAATATCATAGGTAGTTCGATGGACATGAAAACAGGAGCCCCATTTCTAGCGCTTGGCGTTACATTACTCATGTACATATTTGTTTCAAACATGCTTGGACTGCCATTCTCGATTACGGTCGATCACAACTTGTGGTGGAAATCACCAACAGCAGACCCTGCAATCACAATGACACTAGCGATTATGGTCATGGGATTGACACATTACTACGGTGTCAAGGCAAAAGGAGTCAAGGAATATACGAAAGACTACTTCAGACCAATTCCGCTTTTAGTACCATTGAAACTTATTGAAGAATTTGCAAACACGCTAACACTTGGTTTGCGTCTTTATGGAAACATTTTTGCTGGAGAGATTCTTCTTGGTTTGCTTGCAGGACTTGCGACCAATTTCTACACGCAAAACATTGCACTTGGTATCGTTGGTACATTAGGTGCCATCGTGCCGATGATTGTATGGCAGGCATTCAGTTTGTTTGTCGGAACAATCCAAGCATTTATCTTCACCATGCTGACAATGGTGTACATTTCCCATAAAGTCAGCGATGAACACTAAAAAATTGAGAGTCCAAAAAGGACGTTATTTTAAAGGAGGAGCTTTTTAATGAATTTAATAGCAGCAGCAATTGCAATCGGTTTGGGAGCACTAGGAGCAGGTATTGGTAACGGTCTAATCGTATCTAAAACAGTTGAAGGAATCGCTCGTCAGCCAGAAGCTGGTAGAGAACTAAGAACACTTATGTTCATCGGGGTCGCTTTAGTTGAGGCACTTCCAATTATCGCTGTCGTTATCGCATTCTTGGCATTCTTTGGTTAATATGTGAGAAGCGTTCTAATATGAATTTTAATGGCGAAGATCAGATTAGTTCGAAACTTCGCCATTCCTTTATGTTTTGTTTCTTAACATATTATTTAAAGAAGGGAGTTGCCGTACTAAATGTCTCAGTTACCAGTGGTTTTAGGAGCAGGTGGCTTAAGTTTCAACGCCGGGGATATGTTATTCCAGCTTATCGCTATGCTCATCCTGCTTGCACTTTTAAAGAAATTTGCGCTTAAACCTTTATTAGGTATTATGAAGCAGCGTGAAGATTATATAGGAAATGAAATTTCAAGTGCTGAACAAAAGCACGTTCAAGCTGAAAAGCTTCTTGAAGAACAACGTGTCTTATTGAAAGAAGCACGCGAAGAATCACATACACTCATCGAAAATGCGAAAAAGATTGGTGAGAAACAAAAAGAAGAGATCATTCAAGCAGCACGTCAAGAGTCAGAGCGCTTGAAAGAGTCTGCTAGAACTGAAATCGTGAAAGAAAAAGAACAAGCTGTGGCTGCACTGCGCGAGCAGGTTGCATCACTATCTGTACTCATTGCATCTAAAGTGATTGAAAGAGAACTTGATGAGCAAGCACAAGAGAAATTGATTCAAGAGTATCTTAAAGAGGCAGGCGAAAGCCGATGAGCGTGACTATTGTCTCTAAGCGTTACGCTTCTGCTCTTTTTGACATCGTTCTTGCTTCTTCGGCAGTAGACGAAACTGAAAAAGAGCTGAATGAGATCAAAAAAGTTCTAAAGGCTGACCAAGAATTGAATGACTTTCTTGTTCATCCAAAGATTACGGCAGATAAAAAGAAACATTTGATTGCAGAAGCTTTCAAAGGTGTTTCGACACATGTATTGCACACAATGTATTTATTGATTGACCGCGGACGCACGAATATTTTCTCTGAAATGACGTCTGAGTTTGTGAAACTTGCAAACCGCACGAAACAAATAGACGATGCGGTCGTGTATTCAGTGAAACCGCTGAGCGGCGCTGAAATTCAATCTTTATCTGAAGTATTTGCCAAAAAAGCCGGAGTCACATCACTGCGTGTTGAAAATGTGATTGACAAGGATCTAATAGGCGGAGTGAAAATCCGTATCGGAAACCGCATTTATGACGGCAGTGTCAGCGGAAAGCTTTCCCGCATTGAACGTCAGCTTGCAGGCGAAAATCGTTAGAAGGGGTGAAACCTTAGTGAGTATCAAAGCTGAAGAGATTAGCGCGCTGATAAAGCAGCAAATCCAAAACTATCAATCTGAAATTGAAGTAAAAGATGTCGGTACAGTCATTCAAGTAGGGGACGGTATCGCGCGTGTACATGGCCTTGACAACATTATGGCAGGAGAGCTGGTTGAGTTCTCTAATGGTGTAATGGGTATGGCTCAAAACCTTGAGGAGTCTAACGTAGGTATCGTGATTTTAGGACCTTACAAAGATATCCGCGAAGGTGACGATGTAAAACGTACAGGTCGTATCATGGAGGTTCCAGTAGGTGAAGAATTAATCGGACGTATTGTGAACCCACTTGGTCAGCCTGTTGATGGACTAGGTCCAATCTTAACGAGCAAAACTCGTCCAATCGAAAGTGAAGCACCAGGCGTTATGGATCGTAAATCTGTACATGAGCCGCTTCAAACAGGGATTAAAGCAATTGATGCCTTGATTCCAATCGGACGCGGACAGCGTGAATTGATCATTGGTGACCGTCAAACAGGTAAAACATCTGTTGCAATTGATACGATCCTAAACCAAAAAGATCAAGACATGATCTGTATTTATGTAGCGATCGGACAAAAGGAATCAACGGTTCGTGGTGTTGTTGAAACACTTCGTAAGCATGGTGCGCTTGATTACACAATCGTAGTCACAGCTTCTGCATCACAGCCAGCCCCGCTTCTTTACCTTGCTCCTTATGCAGGTGTAACGATGGGTGAGGAATTCATGTATAACGGCAAGCACGTACTTGTTGTATATGATGACCTTTCTAAACAAGCGGCAGCTTACCGTGAGCTTTCATTATTGCTTCGCCGTCCTCCAGGTCGTGAGGCATTCCCTGGTGATGTTTTCTATCTTCACTCTCGTTTATTAGAGCGTGCAGCGAAGCTTAGTGACGAAAAGGGTGGCGGTTCTATCACAGCATTGCCTTTCGTAGAAACGCAAGCTGGCGATATCTCTGCATATATCCCAACAAACGTTATTTCAATCACAGATGGACAGATTTTCTTACAATCTGATCTCTTCTTCTCAGGCGTACGTCCAGCAGTAAACGCAGGATTGTCTGTATCTCGTGTAGGTGGTTCTGCACAAATCAAAGCGATGAAAAAGGTAGCAGGTACACTTCGTCTGGATCTTGCTTCTTATCGTGAGCTTGAAGCATTCGCTCAGTTTGGATCTGATCTAGACCAAGCGACTCAAGCAAAATTAAACCGTGGTGCTAGAACAGTTGAAGTCTTAAAACAAGACTTGAACAAACCGCTTAAAGTTGAAAAACAAGTAGCGATTCTTTATGCACTTACAAGAGGATACTTAGACGATGTCGCGATTGCTGATGTCAAACGTTTTGAAGCTGAGTTATTCATGTACATTGAAGAAAACCATAAAGACTTGTTTGACACCATCTCTCAAACAGGAAACATGCCTGCTGATGAAGAGTGGAATACAGCAATCGAAGGCTTTAAACGTACGTTTGCACCAAGCAACTAATTAGTAATCTTTCCGAGAGAAAAAGATTCTCTTTTTCTCTCTTTTCACGTAAATGAACACGGATTCCTGAAAAAAGGTGGTGAAATCTTTGGCCTCATTACGCGATATAAAGTCAAGGATCACGTCAACGAAAAAATCGAGTCAGATCACAAAAGCGATGCAAATGGTATCAGCTGCGAAACTGAATCGTGCTGAAAACAATGCGAAGTCTTTTGTTCCTTACATGGAGAAAATCCAGGAAGTGGTTGCTGCAATCGCAACTGGAACAAGTGCTAAGCACCCAATGCTTCTTTCAAGACCTGTCAAGAAAACAGGGTATCTCGTCATTACATCTGATCGGGGGCTTGCAGGACCTTTTAACAGCTCGATTTTGCGTGCCGCTTACCAAACCATTCAATCTCGTCATCAATCCGCTGATGAATATGCGGTGATTGTGATTGGTAAAATCGGACGCGACTTCTTCAAAAAGCGCGGTATTCCAGTTATTTCTGAAGTAACAGGGCTTGGAGACGAAGTAGCGTTTGCTGATATTAAAGAATTAGCAAGCAGTACAGTTCAAATGTTCTCTGATGAAGCGTTTGACGAACTTTACATGTTCTACAACCACTTTGTCAGTGCCATTTCACAAGAAGTAACAGAGAAGAAATTATTGCCGCTAACGGACCTTTCGGCCGCAGCGACACCAAATAAACGTTCCGCATCTTATGAGTTTGAGCCTTCTGAAGAAGAAATTCTTGAAGTTCTCCTTCCTCAATATGCAGAGAGTTTGATTTTCGGTGCGCTTCTTGACAGCAAAGCAAGTGAACATGCTGCAAGGATGACAGCAATGAAGAGTGCAACAGACAACGCAAAAGAATTGATCGACAACCTGACACTCTCTTATAACCGTGCTCGTCAAGCAGCGATTACACAAGAGATTACAGAAATTGTCGGCGGAGCAGCTGCCTTAGAATAGAAATAATTGTCAGGAGGGAATGCAATGAAAACAGGACGCATCAGTCAGATCATGGGACCAGTCGTAGACGTTCATTTTGAAGACGGTCACTTGCCTGAGATTTATAATGCGATCAGAGTTTCGCATAAAGCGGAAAGCGAAAGTGAAGTTACTATCGACTTAACTTTAGAAGTAGCACTACATTTAGGTGATAATACAGTCAGAACCATCGCGATGGCATCAACAGACGGTGTGAAGCGCGGTATGGAAGCTGTAGACCTTGGAAAACCAATTTCAGTACCAGTTGGTAACGTAACACTTGGACGTGTATTCAACGTACTGGGAGATAACATTGACTTAGATGAGCCACTTGGTGTGGAAGCTCAAAGAGATCCAATCCACAGACAAGCGCCTTCTTTTGATCAACTTTCTACAGAAGTTGAAATTCTTGAAACGGGTATTAAAGTTGTTGACCTTCTTGCTCCTTACATCAAGGGTGGAAAGATCGGTCTATTCGGTGGAGCCGGTGTAGGTAAAACCGTTCTGATTCAAGAATTGATCAACAACATCGCACAAGAACACGGCGGTATTTCTGTATTCGCTGGTGTTGGAGAGCGTACACGTGAAGGAAACGACCTTTACTACGAAATGAAAGATTCTGGCGTTATCGAAAAAACAGCCATGGTCTTCGGCCAAATGAACGAGCCGCCAGGTGCACGTATGCGTGTTGCCCTAACTGGTTTGACAATGGCAGAGCATTTCCGTGATGAACTAGGTCAAGACGTATTGTTCTTCATCGATAACATCTATCGTTTTACCCAAGCAGGTTCTGAAGTATCAGCCCTTCTTGGACGTATGCCTTCAGCGGTAGGTTATCAGCCGACACTTGCAACAGAAATGGGTCAGCTGCAAGAGCGTATCACGTCTACAAACGTAGGATCGGTTACATCGATTCAAGCGATCTATGTACCTGCGGATGACTATACGGATCCAGCTCCAGCAACAACGTTCGCTCACCTTGATGCAACGACAAACCTTGAGCGTAAGCTGACTGAAATGGGTATTTACCCAGCGGTTGATCCTCTTGCTTCAACATCTCGTGCACTTGCACCTGAGATCGTTGGTGAAGAGCATTATGCCATTGCGCGTGAAGTGCAGCAAACATTGCAGCGTTATAAAGAACTACAAGATATCATTGCCATTTTAGGTATGGATGAATTATCTGAGGACGATAAGCTTGTGGTACACAGAGCGCGTCGTGTTCAATTCTTCCTATCTCAAAACTTCCACGTAGCAGAGCAGTTCACTGGCCAAAAGGGTTCTTATGTGCCATTGGAAGAAACTGTTAAAGGCTTCAAGGAAATCTTATCTGGTAAATACGATCACCTTCCAGAAGATGCATTCCGCTTAGTTGGACGCATTGAAGAAGTGGTTGAAAAAGCCAAAGAGATGGGTGTAGAGGCCTAATCTGGTCCTTAGGAGGGTAAAAGCATGAAGACCGTTCAAGTCAATATCGTTACTCCCGACGGCCCAGTGTATGAAGCGGATGTGGAAATGGTCAGTGTCAGAGCAGAAAGCGGTGAGCTTGGTATTTTAGCTGGCCACGTTCCAATGGTTGCTCCGCTAAAAATCGGTGCAGTTCGCTTAAAACATAGTGGATCAACTGAATTGGTTGCAGTAAGTGGCGGATTTGTTGAAGTTCGCCCTGAACAAGTAACCATTCTTGCTCAGGCCGCTGAAACATCAGATAAAGTTGATGTCGATCGTGCTAAATCAGCGAAACAGCGTGCTGAAGAGCATTTGAACCACCCGAATGAAAGTGATGTACGCCGGGCGGAACTCGCATTAAAACGGGCGTTAAACCGTTTAAATGTAGCAGGGAAATAAAACAGAAAATCCTTCTTATCATTGTGATAAGAAGGATTTTTTTAGAATGACATGAGAGATTGGTACATCGACACATATGGGTGAGAATCCTGTTTTTCAAGATATAAGTGCTCGCAAAACTGCGTACTATGCCACGTTTTATTGTGCCGGCGCAAACCAAGCGTATATTGATGCGGAGAGTCCATATAAGGCCGTACTACCCAGTCAGCATCTGAATGATGACGGAGGACAACCTCTCCCATATACACACTCATCATCGCTTCTAATGCATCTATTGGCATTTTCCACTCAGCAAACAGCTGCTTGGTAAATGCATCAAAGTATAGTGATTCTAACTGATACAGGCTTTCCTCAGAATAATCCAAAGAAATGTTATGAAAATGACACAATTGCGCTAATTCTTCTAGCTGTGTCTGTCTATAATCAAAGTAGAAAGCAATGGCCTCCCATTCATGATCAAATGAGGGAACCAGTTCTCCGTACAAATCAACAAAGTCAGGAAAAGAATCTTTCAATGTGTTCAGCTCCTTCCACACGCAGTATATCATCTCCCTGGCACCAGGATAAGAGGGGATTTACTCTAAATATAGCTCTTTTTTCCAAATGATTCATCTTTCCAATTTTCGAGGATATAATGAAAGGGAGTTTTCCTTTACAGAAATAAATAAAAGGAGGATTCAACTGTATGGAAGACGTAGGACAACAAGCCATCGTGAGTATTGTGATCCACCTGTTTTTTATTGCGGTTACATGGTGGGCATTGCTTGCCGTAAATATTGATCCACTGATTAAAAAAGGGAAAATCGTTCAGGCAAGATTGCTGATGATGCTCATTACCATTGCCATCGCATCTGCAGTCAGCAATTTCTTCCTTGATTACTTAAATTTCTCTAGACAAATTCCTTATATGTTCTAACATAAAAGGTTTGGTCACTGCCTTATGCGGGAACGTAAAAAGAAGCGTCAAAAGTATGGTCTTTGATGACTTTTCCACGTATGCATAGACCTCCTTGCGGCAACACTTGTAGCAAGGGGGAATGACAAGTGAGAAAGTATGTAAAAGGTTGGCCATTATTTGCGTTTATTCTTTTTTTTGTTCTGATGATTCAAGGTGTTCGTGCGGAAGAATCTTCTCCGCTCGCCCAAATAGCAGAAGGTCTGAAAAACCAGCAAATTGAAGTAGATGGATGGACCCTTCACGCCAAAACAAATGTAGACATTTCATCCGAACAATTTTCAAAAAAAGTGCAACGTTTGAAAGACGAACTACGACAGTATGAGTGGACCGAAAAAGAAGAGAAACATGTCACCAAAGTCACAGGAATTTACAAAGATGAAAAAAATGATACTTTATCGAAAATTTTACTCGTGAAGACCGACACAAAATCCAATCAAAAGTCGTATTTATTATATGAGCAAAAAGGTGCTCGCCCACTGAATACCTGGGAGCATACATATGATCAGTTCGTACGTCATGCAAAAAGCATATTACAAGAGAAATTTGTAATTTTTACTTGTCTCGATGGTCATGTAAATGGTATGATGGATGTTGTTTTGCAAAAAAAAGCTGAAACGTTAGCAAATGAATTTCAAGCAAAACCAGTTGAGTATCTCGTTGAGTCTAATTTTGTGTCGCTTTCCGCTTACACAGATAAGTGGGAACAGTTCATTATGACTTCAAATGATAAAATGAATGTTCAAATTGCCATCAGAAGTTCGGAAATGAACGAAAATCATACGATTACGGTTGGCACACCAATCGTAACGACTGAATATTAATATAGAGAATTTGGGACGCGGAGGGGAAGACCTTGGAAAAAATCATCGTCCGCGGCGGTCAAAAGTTAAACGGCACAGTTAAAGTAGAAGGCGCAAAAAATGCCGTTTTACCAGTTATCGCTGCATCTTTGTTAGCAAGTACAGAAAAAAGCGTAATTTGTGATGTACCTACGCTCTCCGATGTATATACAATCAATGAAGTGTTACGTCATTTAGGAGCAGAAGTACATTTTGAAAATAACGAAGTATCAGTGGATGCATCTCATGCACTAGAAACTGAGGCTCCGTTTGAGTATGTCCGTAAAATGCGAGCGTCTGTGCTCGTCATGGGACCACTTTTAGCAAGAACAGGTCATGCAAGAGTTGCATTACCTGGAGGCTGTGCGATTGGTTCAAGACCAATTGACCAGCATTTAAAAGGCTTTGAAGCAATGGGAGCTAAAATTCAAGTAGGAAATGGTTTCATCGAGGCTGAAGTAAAAGGCCGTTTAAAAGGTGCGAAAATCTATTTGGATTTCCCAAGTGTCGGTGCAACTGAAAACATCATCATGGCAGCAGCATTAGCTGAAGGAACAACGATTTTAGAAAACGTAGCAAAAGAACCTGAAATTGTTGATTTGGCAAACTACATCAATGCCATGGGCGGTAAGGTTCGCGGAGCTGGTACTGGTACAATCAAAATCGAAGGTGTGGAAACACTTCACGGTGCAAAACACAACATCATCCCTGACAGAATTGAAGCAGGTACTTTCATGGTGGCAGCAGCTATTACAGAAGGAAATGTTCTTGTAAAGGGCGCAGTGCCAGAGCACATGACATCACTTGTAGCAAAAATGGAAGAAATGGGTATTCAGATCATTGAAGAAGAAGAAGGTTTAAGAGTCATTGGACCATCTGAGCTCAAGCCAATCGATCTAAAAACAATGCCACATCCTGGTTTCCCAACGGATATGCAATCTCAGATGATGGCGCTATTGCTTCGTGCGAACGGAACAAGCATGATTACAGAAACGGTGTTTGAAAACCGCTTTATGCATGCTGAAGAATTCCGCCGCATGAATGGCGATATTAAAATTGAGGGTCGCTCTGTGATTATCAACGGGCCGGTTCAACTTCAAGGTGCTGAAGTATCAGCGACTGATTTAAGAGCAGGAGCAGCACTTGTACTTGCTGGATTAGTAGCAGAAGGTCATACACGTGTCACGGAGTTGAAGCATATCGATCGTGGTTATGTGAACTTCCACCAGAAGCTTGCAGCAATCGGTGCAGATATTGAAAGAGTAAACGATGAAACAGCAGATGTGACACAAGAACAAGTTGTATCAGATCTGAACGCGTAATCATAAAGAAATCAGTGTGTCCATGGGGCATGCTGATTTCTTTTAGAATCATAGAATGCTTTATTTTTAAAGCTTATCATTAGTGTATCCAACCATCTTAAATTTTATTCATAAAGACGAACAGTAAAATCAGTTGATAAACAGCCTCATATCTTCATCAAAAGACTTGTCCACTGAATGAAAGAAGCTGTCATATTAGCTTGTCCCCGCCCATAGGATAAAAGAGATTCAATGACAAATGGGGGCAGCCAAATATGAAACCAATGATATGGACAATCGCAGGAATATGCATCATTATTTTAATGATTCCAACTTTACTTGTGTTGCCGACGTTTCAAGGGAAACCGGAGGTAAGCCAGCATGTATCAGCGGAGCCATCAGTTAAAAAAGAAGTGAAGGGTACAGTCAAATTGAAGCAATCACCCGTCGCTATCCCCGTCTATCGTTCAGCTCATCAGCAGGTAGAAAACATCCCCTTAGAAGAGTATGTGATCGGTGTCGTAGCGTCTGAAATGCCAGCTGATTTTGAAATGGAAGCACTCAAGGCACAGGCACTCGCTGCAAGAACGTATATCGTCAGACAAATGATCATCGATAAGACCGTCAAATCACCAAAGGGCTCTCTTGTAGATGACACCCAAATGTTCCAAGTTTATAAAAACAAGCAGGAACTCAAGAAAATTTGGGGGAAAGCGTACAATTGGAAGTTAAAAAAAGTCACAGAAGCTGTCGCCAGCACACAAGGAAAAGTGCTGACTTATGACGAGAGACCAATTGATGCCTCATTCTTTTCAACAAGTAACGGAAAAACGGAAAATGCTGAAGCTTATTGGAAAAACGAAATCCCATATTTGAAAAGTGTCTCAAGTAAATGGGACGAAAAATCGCCAAAATTTCAAAACAAGAAAACCATCCCAGTTAGTGAATTTCAGCAAAAATTAGGTGTGACGCTCACTCAGCAGGCTCAGGTAGGACAGATAGTAGAACGGACGCCAGGAAATCAAGTAGCGAAAGCCGTAATAAACGGTAAAACACTGACAGGCAGAGACATTCGAGAGTCACTAGGACTTCATTCAGCGGACTTTACATGGGAACGACAGGGCCAGCAAATTATCATTACGACAAAAGGGTATGGCCATGGGGTTGGAATGAGTCAGTATGGTGCGCACTATATGGCACAGTCAGGCAAAAAAGTAGAGGCTATCGTGAAACATTATTATAAAGGGATTCAAATTGAATCAGCTGAACGTTTTCTCAACACGTATATGGCTAAAAAATAAAGCAAAAGATGCCTCAGAAATGGGGCATCTTTTTTTGTGTTCCAAGAGGTTTGAACAGAATGTGTCAATTTGCGACTTAAGACGCACCTCAGGAAATCTTAAACATTTACGTCCCGACAAGAACCGATGGCCGATACAAAGCCCCTCGAAAGAAGGAGAAAACAAAAGAAAAAATGATGTGTTAGGTGAATATATCTAGACAACTGACAGATTTTTAGTGATTTTGATGAAAGAGAAAAAGGGACCGAGTCCTATACCATTCCAAGACAGAATATTTTACGATTAAGATGTTTCAATTAAATACATAAGGAGGAAGGAAAAATGATGTTGAAAAAAGTATTTACACTCGTAACCTTAGCTGTATTGACATTATCTATGTCAATCTCTTCACCAGTATTTGCAAAAGCATCTACAGTCAAAAAACATAACAAAGATGTAAGAGTTACTATCTTACTTGATGCAAGTGGAAGCATGGCAAGAAAAGTAGAGGGAGAACGCAAATTTGACCTCGCAAAACAAGAGGTATTTAAATTTGCTCAGTCACTTCCAAAAGACGCTAAAATTCGTATGAGCTTGTTTGGCTCTGAAGGAAACAACAAAAATTCAGGTAAAGCTCAATCATGTGAAGTCATTAGAGGCGTTTATGGCGTACAGCCTTACGAAAAAGAAAGCTTTGAAAACTCTTTAAACGGACTTGGACCAAATGGCTGGACACCGATTGCTCGTGCTCTTGAAAATGCAAAGCAAACGGATGAACAGCTTAATGGTGGAACAAAACATATTGTGTACCTAATCACTGATGGTGAAGAAACTTGTGGCGGAGATCCAGTAAAAGTAGCAAAAGAATTGCATAACTCAAAAGGATCGACTGTTGTTAATGTGATCGGATTAGACTTTAACGACGGCTATGAAGGTCAATTGAAGCAAGTAGCCAAAGCGGGTAAAGGCCAATACTACCAAGCAAGCACTGGTAAAGAAATGGGTTCTATCTTGTCGGCAGAATCATTAAAACTACACGAATAACTTGCTGAACAAAAGGGAAACGATTGATGTATGCTATCGTTTCTCTTTTTCTGTACAAATGTAAAAAGGGAGGTTTTTATGAATGAAACGAAATATTGTATTAACCATTTTGGCTAGTCTTGTCCTGCTTCTTTCTTCACCAGCTCATGCTGTGACAAAACAGGAGCCTGCTCATGTGGTGATATTACTTGATTTAAGCGGCAGCATGGCACAATCAGTTGAAGGCGAAAAGAAAATCGATATCGCCAAACGTTCTATTCAAAGCTTCGCAAGTATTTTATCAGAAGATACACAAGTCCTGCTACGTGTGTTTGGTCATGAAGGAACCAATAAAAATGCAGGAAAAGCAGTTTCTTGTGGAAGCTCTGAAGCCGTTTACGGATTTGGATCATATGAGCCATCAACATTTCAGCAAGCACTGAATGTGTATAAGCCGACCGGCTGGACACCACTTGCAAAAGCATTAACAGATACGAAACAAGATTTTGAAGATCACCAGGCTGAAGGAAAAAATATTGTCTATGTCGTCAGTGATGGTAAAGAAACTTGTGGAGGAAGCCCTTCACAAGCAGCAAAGGAATTACATGAAGACGGAATTGACACCATCGTCAATATCATCGGCTTTGACGTGAATGAAAAAGAAGCAAAAAGTCTAAAGTCTGTTGCAAAAGCGGGTGGTGGACAATATCAACCGGCTGCGAATGCCGAAGAATTGAATCACATTCTACAAAATGAAGCGAGCGCTTTTGGTCAGTAGGATATGAATGGGAGCTGGGGATTGTTTTCCCCAGCTGTTTTTTAGTTGAAGATCAATTCAAAGTGGTTTCTAATTCATCAATGCGTTTCTCCACGTAGTGCTGATCTTTTCTTGCATGAAAAGTTTCGGCTTTTTCTAATATGGCCGCCGTATTATATTCGGGAATCTGTGAGTAGCTCTCATACACACCCTTTGGAATTAAAACGTTCCCTTCAGGCCAATAAACAGCGATATTGCCACGTTTCAACTCCCCGAATTGAGCCACTCCTTGATAGGACCCATATTGATTAAACAAAACAACTGGATCACCTTCTTGAACATAAAGTTCTTTTGCATCTTCGTCATTCATCAAGATAGAATGACGCTTCCCACCATTAAAGGCATCCTTTTCGCTATAGATCATGGAATTGAATTGCTTCCCTCTTCTTGTCGTGATATTAAAATGTCCCTCGGTTTTTCGGTATTGAGGCAGCTGGGCAGGAAGAAGATGTCCTTTGCCGTCCGGTGTTGGACACTCCCCGTCTTCACATAGCCAGGCGCCACCCCATTGAAAAACGTCTCCTTTATGACGCAAATACTGGATGCCGTCATAGTTTCGATTTGCGACCGCAATCTCACGGCGAATGTCTTCAGCCGTTTCGAAATGAATCAGCTCAGCATCTTCTGGCCGGACTCTTTTTGCAAGATCAATATAAATGTCCCATTCTGCTCTGGCTTCCTCAATACGAGGTCCTTCAATTTCTGGACTGAAATATACCATGCGTTCCGTACTAGTTGATGTACCGCCGCCTGGCTGTTCATATCTTGTCATAGCAGGCAGAACAATTACCGTCTCTTCTGCCTCTACAAGTGTAGAGGTATTCAAAATGATATCTTGATGGACACGGAGTTCAAGCTCAGATAAAGCTTTTTCGATCGCATCTGGATTTGGCATCGTTTCTAAAAAGTTTCCGCCGCTCGTAAACAGCATTTTGAGTTTTTGCGGATGTTCTTTTGGGAGAGCCATTTTCTCAAAGGATTGCCCAATGGTGTCACCATGCCATTTCGGAATGTCAAACCCCCAAATTTTTTCGATTCTTTCAATATTCTCTTCATCAAAATCACTGCCCGGCAAAACGAATGGATCAGCACCCATTTCACCAGAACCTTGAACGCCGCTATGCCCTCGAATTGGCATGACACCACAATGTTTCCTGCCAATAAATCCACGTAACATAGCAAGGTTGGCGACCTGTGATATATTATCAGTTGCAAAGCGGTGCTGGGTAAGACCCATACTCCAAATAAAAACGCCTGAATTGGCATTGGCAAGGAGGATCGCAAATTCCTTCATTCTTTCTTTTGATAAGCCTGATGATGCTTCTAGGTCCTCCCACTTCAACTGTGCGGCATGCTGCTTTAAATCCTGTATGCCGGTAGTATGGGCTTGAATAAATTCATGATCAAGAGCGGAATGGGGAGCATGCTGCTCCATGTCAAACCAATGTTTGATGACGCCGTTCATAAACGCAATATCGCCGCCTATATTGACTTGATAGAAATCATCCGCGATTTTTGTGCCGAATAGAGCACTTTCTGGAATAGAGGGAACCCAGTACTTTTCCATGGCAGGCTCTTTGTACGGATTGATGACAATAATTTTGGTTCCTTTCTTTTTCGCCGCATACATATATTTAGTGGAAACGGGCTGATTGTTTGCTGCGACAGATCCCCAAAAAATTAAGACATCCGTTCCGATCCAATCGTTGTAATTACAGCTGGAGGCTCCTATACCAAGGGATCGTTTAAGAGCGGTTTTGCTCGGTGAATGACAAATGCGAGACGCATTATCAATATGATTTGTCCCGATAAAGCGAGCTGCCTTCGCAGCGGTATAATAGACTTCATTTGTAATTCCTCTAGCCGTTAAATAGAAAGCGAGCTGCCGTTTATCAATTGATTTGATTTTAGCTGCGATTTGATCTAATGCATCATCCCAGGAAATACGCGTAAAAGCATTGTCACCTTTTTTTCGAATCAGTGGATAAGGAATACGGCCAAGTTTGCGAAGAGAGGTGCTGTCCATTTGTTTGAGCTGTTGAATATCTTCGAACCATTTTGGATCAATAGCTGGCATTGTATTAAGACGAAGTACATTTAGTCTTGTGGTGCATATATGAGGTCCTGCGAGCGTTTGGTCATATAACCCTGAAACACCCAGGGCACAGCCATCACACACGCCCTGCGTTAAAATACGATATGCATAGGGGAGATTATCCTTGTTTTCCCATGCCACTTTCATCGTATCTCGAATGTGTTTCGGTTTTACTTTTCCAAGCCCCATAGGCGCAAAAGAGGCCCATAGCTTTGGTGAGGGTTTTTTATTAAGCTTAATAGGCCCCTTATGTTTTGTTTTCCCCATGATATCATCACCCTCCTATTACTTTATGAAGCGTTTTCATATCTAAAAATTACCTTTAGATTGTGATTCTGTCAAATTCAAATTAAGGTCGGGCTGAGACAGAAGAAGTAGCAGTAAGGTTTGTTTCTCTAAGCTGTTGAATATCTTTCCGTATGAGAAGAGATATGATAAAAGCGATGAAAAATAAGCCAGAGGACACCATCAGACTTTGCGTGTAGTTACCTGTTATATCTCGAATAAAGGATGAAAATAAAGGTCCAGCTAAACCAGCAGCGGCCCAGGCAGTCAGAATATAACCGTGTATGGCACCAAGTTGTTTCGTGCCAAATAAATCCCCAATATAGGCTGGAATTGAAGCAAACCCTCCTCCATAGCACGTATAAATGATCGCCATCACGATTGAAAAGACGAGCGGTTCTTTTAAATAGGGGAGTAAAGGAAAGGCAATGAGCTGGATACTAAAGAAGATTGTATACGTATTCGGCCTTCCGATATAATCTGAGAAGGATGCCCAGCCAATCCGCCCTAAACCATTAAAAGCACCTAAAATACCAACAAGGGTAGCTGCAGCACCTGCAGTGAATCCAACACTTTCTTGTGCAAGAGGCGATGCAACTGAAATAATGGCAATTCCGCATGTGATATTAATAAAGAGCATGAGCCACAAATAATAAAAACGTCGTGTTTTGATCGCTTCATTTGCTGTAAGCTGTGATAAATCCTGAGGGATTTTTCTTTGATTTGTTTTTAACACGTCAAACTGTTTGACGTCTTCAGATGTTGGTGGTGATAAATAAAGAGATGAGATCACCATGATCATAAAATAGGAAATTCCAAGAATGTAAAAGGTATTTGCGATGTTCACTTTTTCAATGAGATATTGGATAATTGGGCTGCAAATAAGAGAAGCAAATCCAAAACCCATAATAGCTAAGCCGGTTGCAAGTCCTCTTCGGTCCGGAAACCATTTCACTAAAGTTGATACAGGTGCAATGTAACCTACTCCTAATCCTATCCCAGCGAGTACACCATAAAATAAATAGAGGAGAGGGAGTGAGGACATGTGGACAGCGAACCCTGATCCTGTCATTCCGATACCGAAGAAAATGGCTGAGAAAAGCCCCGATGCTCTTGGACCATACCTTTCAACGAAATGCCCCATGAAAGCAGCAGATAATCCTAAAAATAAAATAGCAATACTGAAGGTCAAGCTTATTTCTGTCAATGACCACTGAAAAGCTTGATGTAAAGGATTCGTAAAAACACTCCAAGCATAAACAGACCCAATAGATAAATGAATTCCTACAGCACTTGTTGCAATGAGCCAGCGATTTTTCGATTTGTTCATTTTGTTCCCCCCATATAAAGCAATCAAAAAGTTTGATAAGATAGGAATATGTTACAATTTTATGACTTTTTAAAATAATATCATAATTTGATTGGATCATATAACTAAATTTGTGCTGAAAGGAAGATCATACAATGAATCCTTCTGTTAAAAAGAAACGAGTCATACACCAATACAGTGAAGGCCAATTTACTTGCAAAACAGATGAAGTTGTAGAAGAATTCCCTTTAACTGTGATCGTGAATGGAGAGGAATTTGTGACACTTGTTTGTTCACCAGATCATTTGAAAGAATTGGTTATCGGTTTTTTAGCTTCAGAAGGAGTCATTCGATTTGAAAATGAGATTAAAAGGTTTACAATAGATGAAAGTATGGGCTTTGCATATGTTGATTTAGTTCACCCAAGCGGATTTCAGTCATCAGATTTTACAAAGCGAGTGATTGGTTCTTGTTGTGGGAAAGGGAGACACTTTTATTTTCTCCAAGATGTGAAAACGGCAAAAACAGCCATTGATCGAATCAACATTTCTGCTGAAACCTGTATGCATCTAATGAAGTGTTTACAAGAAGAAAGCCAATTATTTCAACATACTGGTGGTGTGCATAATGCTGGACTGTGTGACACAGAGAAGCTATTCATCACTAGAACTGATATAGGAAGACATAATGCTTTAGATAAAATCTATGGATACTGTTTACTTCATCGAATTCCACTTAGAGATAAAATCCTTGTGTTTAGCGGCCGGATATCGTCAGAAGTTTTATTGAAGGCAGCAAAACTAGGAGTGTCGATCGTCATCTCAAAATCAGCACCTACTGAGCTGGCGCTTAATATGGCAGAAGAATTAAATATCACGACAGTTGGATTCGTCAGAGGAAAATCTTTTAATATCTACACTCACCATCAGCGTATTACAGAATAGGAGGCAAAGTATGGACAGTATATTGGATAAGAGACATCGACCATTGCGCGATTTAAGAATATCAGTAACAGATCGCTGTAACTTTAGATGTACGTACTGTATGCCTGCTGAAATTTTTGGACCAGATTATCCTTTTTTGAATAAAGAAGAACTGCTTAGTTTCGAAGAAATTGAACAGCTTGCTACCCTTTTTGCAAAGGACTTAGGTGTGGTGAAAATACGCATCACGGGTGGTGAACCTTTAATGCGAAAAGATTTGCCTATCTTAATAGAAAAGCTCTCAAAAATTCCAGGAATCGAAGACATTGCTATGACAACCAATGGAACGCTTTTACCTTTATATGCTGATAAGTTAAAGAAAGCAGGTCTTCAGAGAGTCACCATTAGTTTGGATTCATTAAATCCTGACCGTTTTATGCAAATGAACGGAAGGAATATTTCTATCCAAAAAGTGTTTGATGGGATTGAGGCTGCAAAAAAAGCTGGACTTGCTATTAAGATCAATATGGTTGTTCAAAAAGGTGTGAATGATCAGGATGTTTTACCAATGGCAGCTTACTTTAAAAAAGAAGGACATGTTCTCAGATTTATCGAGTTTATGGATGTTGGAAATACGAACAAATGGAATCTAGAGCATGTCATGACAAAGAAAGAGATCATTGGTCTAATTGATTCAACATTTCCTATCAAACCAGAACCTCCTCAATATCCAGGTGAAGTAGCCAACCGATTCTTTTATAAAGATGGTTCAGGAGAGATAGGCATTATTTCTTCTGTTTCAGATGCTTTTTGTGGAACATGTAACAGAGCGAGGCTTTCTGCTCGCGGTGAATTGTTTACATGTCTTTTTGCATCGTCGGGTTTTGATCTGAAACGGGTGATTCGCTCGGCTAAAGATAATGAAGATATAAAGAATATATTGAAGGAACTATGGTCGAATAGACATGATCAATATTCAGCCGAGAGAGAACAGAAGAAAGATCAGAAAAAAGTTGAAATGTCATACATCGGTGGGTAGTGACAACAAAGTATCATGATCATGTATTTTTGAAAAGAAGAGAAAAAGTCATAATCATTGTTGACAATCTTTTTTTGAAATAGGTCTATTCATCTTATGAATCCAGTCATTATAAAAAACCAGCAGAAACTCTGCTGGTTTTTAAAATGTTATTTTGTAGCTCAAAAAGGTTTAGAAATGCCTGGAAAATAGAATTTTAAACATTTTTTGCTACTTTACTTTTATGAGAGCTGTGATAAGATCAACTCAATCTTTACCAGCTCGATTTTTTTACTCCTGGGATGTGGCCCTTATAGGCAAGCTCACGAAAAGCAATTCTAGACATTTTAAATTTTCGTAAGTAACCTCTAGGGCGGCCGGTTAATTCACAGCGGTTTTTTAAACGGGTAGGGGAAGAGTCTCTAGGTAATTTCCGTAAAGCTTCATAGTCACCTTTTTCTTTTAACTCTTTTCTTAATTCTGCATATCTCAATACAAGCTGCTGCCGCTTTTTTTCTTTAGCAATCTTAGATTTCTTTGCCACTTAAAACCCTCCTTTTTTAATGTTGGATTTTCCATTGAAAGGGGTCTTCAAATGTAGTCCAATCTTGATCAAATTCTTCAGGTGTGAGTAAGCATTGATCTAGTGTGCGAATGATATCTGCTTTAGGCAAATCTACGCCGATAAACACAAGTTTTGTATGCCGATCACCAAATTCTGCGTCCCACTCTTCAAGAAGCTCTGGTTCTTGCTTTAATATCCGTGCCTTATCTTGCTCAGGCAAGGCAGCAATCCAGTATGCAATTGGTTCAATCGCAACAGATTTTCCGGCCTGTGAAATTAAAATGGTTAAATCATGATGTGTGGCAAGCCATGTAAATCCTTTAGCGCGAACTATTTGCTCTGGCATCTGATCTAACCAATTATTTAACCTGCCAGTATGGAAGGGGAGTCTTCTTTCATAAACAAAAGATGAGATTTGGTATTCTTCTGTTTCCGGCGTATGCTGAGAATGCCCGGCGTTGATTTCTTTGATCCAGCCAGCAGAAGCACTGGATTTTTCAAAGTCAAATAAACCAGTATTCAAAATGTCACTTGGCTGTACTTTACCTTTTGAGGTTCTGATGATAGATGCTTCTGGTTGAAGTGTGGTCAGCACGCGCTCAAGTCGATCTAATTCTGAGTTTGATACTAGATCACATTTATTTATAATCAGCACGTCACAAAATTCAATTTGATCAATAAGTAAATCGGAAATTTCTCGTTCGTCATCATCGGAAACGGCTTGTTTACGGTCTAATAAACTTTCTCCTGACTGGAAGTCGGTCCAGAAACGATTCGCATCTACAACAGTGACCATCGTGTCTAACCGGCAAAAGCGTGTCAAATCTATTCCCATTTCTTCATCAATATAAGAGAAAGTTTGCGCGACTGGAATTGGTTCACTAATACCTGTTGACTCAATGACAATATAATCGATATGACCAGTCTTACACAGGCGTTCTACTTCGATTAACAAATCTTCTCTCAATGTGCAGCAAATACAACCATTAGACAATTCAACTAGCTTCTCATCTGATCGAGAGAGCTCACCGCCTTGTTTGACTAGTTCTGCATCAATATTAATTTCGCTCATGTCATTGACGATCACAGCTACTTTTAACCCTTTACGATTTTGTAGGACATGATTTAATATTGTTGTTTTTCCTGCACCTAAAAAACCGCTTAATACTGTAACAGGTATTCGCTTATTCATTTCTTTCTGTCCTTTTAACCATACTCATTTTGATTTCCGCCTCACTTAAAAAGTAATGATTACGATTTAAAATCTAAAAAATTATTTTGTTTCTCTATGAAGGGTATATTTCTTTAGCCGAGGAGAATATTTTTTTAACTCCAGTCGGTCCGGGTTCGTTCTTTTATTCTTTGTTGTGATATAGTTTCTGTCACCCGTTTCAGTACAGGCTAAGGTAATTTTTACGCGCATCAGTAATAGGATCCTCCTTTAATTCGTAATGGTTACGATTTGTATTTTAAAATGATCAAGGCGGAATGTCAAGCTTAGTAGGATGAACAATGCCAAATGATCAAACAAAAGGGGTATCGAATGTTCATTGATACCCCTCTCCATTAATAAAAGTCTCCAAGCTCTTGTTCGTATTCACCTTCGTATTGCTGGACGTCACTAGGAATTTCTTGAAGAAAGGCTAGGCCACCTAATATCAGCATCAAGATAATGGCGATGAATGAGAGAATGACTGTGACAATACTTGATATGGCAAATAGCGTCTGCATTTTCATCATCTTAGCATATTGTTCTAATAACTCTTCATAAGAAGTATCAGGAGCTTGAATTAATTGTTCAGCTGCGTTTACAGATTTTTGTACATGGATTCCCATCATAATGAGGAAGACGCCAAGGGCAGCAGGAAGAACAAGCCAAAAACCAATAAGAATAGCTAGGCCGCCTGAAATATAGAGAAATATACTACCAACTTTCCCCCACTTTGTGATCGAATGAAGAGATTGAATGATTTTCTCAGTTTGTTGCAATGGTGTTCACTCCTTTATGTATTCACTCTTTATCATACTTGAGCAAGTAGTACTTTAGGAAGAGTGAATGTAGAGCAATTAAAAAATATTTCTATCTTCACTTTACTATTTATGGATAAATAAATTATCTTCAAATAAGAAAAAAGTAACATTTACTATAAATTTTAACGACAGTTTATGTCATAAATAAGATTAGTAGTTAAAAATAATTAGTAAATTTATCAAAATATGTTGTTAGTTGTCTTGTAATTGGTTATTATTGTGTTGTATTACCATAAAAATTGGAAGGTGGAATTCATATGTTAGATCGTTTCTTAAACAAAATGACCAATGTTCAACCTGCAGCTTCAAGATGTATTTTACAAAAATTAGTCACTTCATGTAAATCAGCGCCAACTTGTTTCCTTCAAGGTGTTGGAACTTTCCGTTACTACGTGGATCGTGATACAGGTGAGATATGTACTAGCCAAGAACGCGTTAGATGTGGCTGCTAAA
Organism: Bacillus sp. YBWC18; assembly: GCF_002998775.1. NCBI lineage: Bacteria > Bacillati > Bacillota > Bacilli > Caryophanales > Bacillaceae > Bacillus > Bacillus sp. YBWC18. Next base: position 405,868 of record NZ_PVRI01000003.1, read on the forward strand.
TTCAAGGATTTTATTTAATAGGATGTGAACGCATGAGCATATCTTCAATTTCATTTTTAACAAATGCTGTGCAGATGTCAAACAGTCGTCAAGCGGGTCAAACATCAAATTCTTTTTTAAACCAAGCTGCGAAAATTGTTCAAGGCGACCATTCTCCAGAAGAGAGAAAGGCATTATTTCAACAACTGACTCTAGTTCAGCAAGGGAAAGATTTGGAGCTTCATGTGTCTAAATTAAAGGAACTAGAGAAAGAGGTTCAAAAAGAATCGTCTTCTTCGTCTGTTACTGTGAATCAGCATGGTGACCAAGTAGACATTTCAAATGAGGCTCGCAGTGAGTTTGAACAAGCTGAGGAACAAGCGGCAGCTTCAAGTGAAGCAGGTGAAATTGCCGCAAGGGAAAAGGATCAGGATGTTCAGGCAGATCCACACCAATAAAAAAACGAGGCGTGTGTTTGTTGTCTTCACATGCCTCATTTATCTTTATTTTGCAGGAATCCTTGAATAAAGACCATCCGGAAAAGGGGCTGCATATGAGATTGTTTCATCTTCTTCTACCATGATGTAATATGGAAACTCTTCAATCTGGAAGGCGCCTATCATTTGTTCGTCCACTGAGATAACTTGCATGATGGTTTGGCTATCACGATATAATTCTTGATCCTCTTCTTGCCCATTCTTTAGCAAAATACTAAAAGAAATGTCTAATTGACGCTGCCTTTTCGTTTCTAGGAATTGTTCCAGTGATGGGATGCAGTGCGGACATGCTGTGTCAGTGAATATAAGCAGCTGTTGCTTGTGATTGGTTTGCAGCAAATCATTCATTTGAATAGGTGATGGTTTTTCAATTAGCGGATGAACAAGTTTTTGTCCGACATGCTGGATCGGTAAGATGATTAATTCCATCTGGTGTTTTAAATAGATGATGATTCCGATCGTCAATAAAAGACTGCAAAGAATAAGAGTGAGCTGTAAAAGTAAGATTGAATTCATCGTTATCGTCCTCTCAGAATGAAGTTACGCAGAGCTATCATAATATAAATATCAAAAATATGTCAATTATACTAAATGGTGTAAGGTGGAGCGTTTGATGAGTACAGTGAACCATTGTTTATATGCAATCTCCTATACTTGGAAAAGAAGTCGATCATATCTTCTGTTAACTCTATTGATCCAAGTGATCGTTGGTTTTATGCCTTTGGCTAGTGTCTGGATTATTCAAACATTGATTAATGAAATTATTTTATTCATGACTTCTTCAGGAGACATTCAAAAGGTCTTAAGGTTATTTGGGTTGCAAATGGTCATTGTGGTTTTAGGATATGGGCTTCAATTCATTCTTCAACTTAGTCAGCAAAAAGCGACAAATTTGATTGGTTTGCATTTGAAGGGTGAATTGCTTCAAAAGGCAATCAGGCTGCCATATATTACATTTGAACATCCGTCTTTTTATAATGAAAGTCAACGTGTGATGAACAGTCATCAGCATGTTCTGAGTATGGTTAGAAGTATTTTTACAATCATGAGCGCATTGATTACTGTTGTATCACTTCTCATTTATATGATCGGTATCCATTGGGGTTTGGCGGCCATTCTGATCTTATTTACCCTGCCTGTCTTGTGGATTGAGCTCTTCTTTGGAGGCGCACGGTATCAACTAAACCGCATGTTAACTGCTAACGATCGAAGAGAAATGTATGTGTCCGACCTTGTTGCACAGCGAGATTCATTGAAGGAAATCCGTTTATATGGAATAGGACATTATCTTCTTCAAAAATGGAAAGGTCATTATGTAAAAAGTGCAGATGAAAAATATAAATTACTAAAACGGCAGGTTCGCTGGGAGATGGCGGGCGGATTGCTTATGACATTTGCCTATGTGTGCTGCGGTCTTTTTATTGTCTTTCTTATCTTTCAAAAAAAATTAGCAGCGGGTACGTTTGTCGCTGTGCTCCAAGCTGTGCAAAATATTCAAAGTGGTTTTCAAGACTTAACGAGGGAATGTTCTAGTTTATATGAAACGAGTCTCTATATTAATGAAATGAGAACTTTTCAAAAGAGAGAAGAAGAAATTGATGAACAGACAGAGAAAGGGGCATCGCTTCGGAGGATTGAGTGTATTCAGTCCATTACGCTAGAAAACCTCTCTTTTACCTATCCGAATATGAAAACGCCTGCTATTGAGCATATACATTTTCATATCAATAAAGGTGAACGCATTGCATTGGTGGGGGATAACGGATCAGGTAAGACGACCTTGATTAAATGTTTGACCGGTTTATATGATCCAGACAAGCCGAATATGCAAAAGGTCAATGGTGAGTCTATTTCGACCATTTATAAAAAATCATATCATGCGAGAATGGCTGTCCTTTTTCAAGATTTTATGAAGTACGAATTCACTGTGAAAGAAAACATTGGATTTGGCCGTATCGACGAAATAGATGAGGAAGAGCGCATGGTGTCAGCTGCGCGGCAAGCAGGCATAGAGAAAAGAATTCATCAAATGGAAGAAACATACGATGCGCAGCTTGGCCGGTTTTTTGAAGAAGGTCATGAACTGTCTGGCGGACAATGGCAAAAGCTTGCGATGGCGAGAACCTTCTTTAGAGAAAGTGATTTTATCATTTTAGATGAACCGACTTCTGCTCTTGATCCGCTATCGGAGATTTCACTCATTCGAAAGCTATTCGATCATACGCAGGATCAAGGGGTCTTGTTTATCACACACCGTATGGGAGCGGCCCGCTTAGCAGACCGCATTATCGTGATGAAAGATGGTGCTTTCGTTGAAGAAGGGAACCATGAAGAGCTGATGGCGCTAGGTGGAGAGTACAAAAGGCTTTATGAGGCACAATCTCAACTATTTCAACAAAAGGAGATGGCGTAAGGTGAGTGTCTTTTATTTTATAGGTGTCTATTTCTTAGGAATCATCTTTGCAGGTGCATGGCTTGATAAAGTGAGAAAACAAACGGCGCATATGCAACAGATGAATGCTTATCGGCTGCTGCCTTCTGCGCTCACGGCGCCAATGTTTTATTTGTTTTTGACTATTGAATTGGCTTGTACTGGTCTATTGTTCGTATGGAACATGTCTCTTGTACCTGCGATTGGTCTTACAGCACTTTTATGTACCTATACTGGAGCGGTCACTTTCAATTTATTGAGAGGACATCGTAACATTTCATGCGGCTGTGGAGGTTTACTTGAAAATGACCGTCTTCACTGGGGAATTGTGATTCGTAATGTGTCGATGCTGGCTCTTGTGATTGGCTTGTTTTATGTGCATCCCTATGTAGAAACAATTCCATGGCAATTTCACATTATTTGTTTTCTGATTGCAGTGGCTGTCTGTTTCATTATAGCGGTGGGAAAAGACATCATGATGTTCAAAAGAAAGTGGAATCAATTTGAATCATTTATAGAAGGAGACCAAGTGAAATGACAGATATTCTACTGATTATTGTGTTATTCATTGTCATTGCTCAGCTGGCTGTGGTGTTTTTGCTTGCCCGCTTTATCGGAAAATTTATGAATAAAATCAAAACTCTTGATGGGATTGAATTAAAGGAAGCGGATGTTGGTGATGCGGCGCCGTTATTTCGAAGCTATACACATTTAGGGGATAAGGTCATTTTAAAGGAATATTTGCAGAGCGGAAGAGCCGTGATGCTGTTATTTGTGAACTCTACTTGTATGACATGCAAAAGCATTTTGTCTGATATGAAGCAGCACATCTCTAGCGACGATACTCAATTCATTTTGATCAATGGAGATGAACAAGGAGATGATGCATCGCTTCTTCAATTGCTGCCTGATCAAGCTGTGTATGTGCGCTCTTCGCAAATCATGGAGCTGTATGGGGTAACTGTTGTTCCGCAAGCGATTCTGATGGATGAACATGGCATCATCCTGCAAAGAAAATCTCTTCAAAATGCGAAACAGTTTGAACAGCTGTTACATGCTTCATAAAAAAGCGTCTCTTTGTTGGAGAGACGCTCGTTTTATAATTCTTTTCCTAGAATATCTAAATCGTACCTGCTGCCGTCCATTTCTGCGATACGTGGCAGGTGACCCCATGTCTCAAAGCCGTGCTTTTTAAATAATTGAATGCTGGCTTCGTTGTGCCCGAAAATAAAGGCAAGTAACGTTCGAATGCCTAATGAAGGTGCCAACTCAATGGCCTCTTGTAAGAAAAGTGACCCTAAGCCTTTCCCTCGATCGTCTTGGTTTAAGTAAATACTCATTTCAACGGTCCCGTTGTATGCAGGTCTTCCGTAAAACGTTTCAAAGCTGAGCCAGCCGTAGATATGTCCATCCTCATCTGTTTTCACATAGAGAGGTCTTTTCTCTGAATGATTCAAAAACCATTGCCGGCGGTCTTCAACTGAAACTGGTTCTATGTCGGCGGTTACTTCTCTTGAAGCAATGGTTGAATTGTAAATATCAACGATCGCTTTGAGATCATCTTCTGTTGCTATGCGGTTGAAAGTTTTCACAATAAAGTCCCCCATCTTTTTTTCATTCATCATACATATTATTGGTGCGATTGCGCAAAATAAAAAGAAAAATGATTTCGTGTGTATATATTTTTTGAAAAGTGTTCAGAATGTTGCTGAGGTGATGAAAAATGAGAGAGGAAGAAAAGAAACGTACTTCCAAAATCACAAAAGTTCAGCAATTTTTCCGTAAGCGCTGGGTATTCCCTGCTATTTACTTGGTCAGCGCAGCGGTCGTGTTAACAGCCGTTCTTTGGTACCAAGCTGTATCAAAAGATGTGAAAGACCAACTATCTGATGGAAATCAAACAGGGCAAGAACAGCGTGATGATGCCGTTGAAGTTGGAAAGCCAATTGAAAATGTTGCAATGCCGGTCCAGAATTCTGATAATGTTTCTGTCGTGAAAAAGTTCTATGAAGCAGATGCTGATCAAAAAGAAAAAGAAGCAGCACTTGTAAACTATAATAACACCTATACCTTGAGCAAAGGTATTGATCTTGCAGATAAAGATGGCAAAGTGTTTGATGTCACAGCTGCTCTTAGTGGAACAGTGGTTCAAGCGAAAAAAGATCCAGTTCTCGGTCACGTCGTTGAAATTGAACATGAAGATGGATTATCGACTGTTTATCAATCGTTGTCACAAGTGAGTGTCAAAGAAGGCGATGAAGTGAAGCAGAATGATGTCATCGGTGCTTCTGGTAAAAATCTTTATGGTGCTGAAAGCGGCAACCATGTGCATTTTGAAATTCGTATGGAAGGTTTAGCGCTTAATCCACTTAGCTTCATTGACAAGCCTGTTTCGACTATTGAAAAGGCCGCGCAAGAAGTGACGGAAGAAGCAAAAGAACCTGCTCAGCCAAAAGCTGATGAAAAAACGAAGGAACCTGCTGCTGAAGATAAGGCCAAAGAGCCTGCTGGAGAAAAATCTGAAGAAAAGTCTGATGAGAAGGGGAAATCCTCTGATCAAGAAAAGTCTTCTGATTCCTCTAAAGACAGCAGTCAATCTGAAGAAACAAAACAATCTTAAAGCCTTGCAACCTCTGTGTATGAATTATGCAGAGGTTTTTTCTGTCTTAAAAAAATCCTCCGCACTTGGCGGAGGATGGTTTATAGGGCGGCAGGCCCTTCTTCACCTGTCCGAATGTTGATTGTATTTTCTATCTCATATATAAAAATTTTCCCATCCCCTGGTTCGCCTGTACGAAGTACCTTTTGAGCTGTTTCTACGACCAGTTCGACAGGTACTTTGCTTAGGACGATTTCAATCTTTAATCGTTCGTACACATTGCTTTCCTTTTTGACGCCGCGGTATAGCTCTGTATGTCCCTTTTGTAGGCCGCAACCGTGCACATTCGAAAAGGTAATTGAGGTGACACCAATCTTTCCAAGCTCCACCTTTAATGTTTCAAAATTGGCTGGACGTGTGACAATCTCCACTTTATACATTTTGCTCATCGAGACACCCCTTTTTCTTTAATCTTGATAGGCTTTTTCACCGTGCATGGTTAAATCAAGGCCCACTGATTCTTCTTCTTCGGTTGCACGAATCTTGAAGAAGAGATTGACCACTTTGATGATCACGTATGTCACAACGGCTACAAAGGCGTAGGTGGCAACAATAGCGACTACTTGCTTCCAAAGTAAGCTGGCATCTCCGTAAAATAAGCCATTGGCTCCGCCGTCATTGACAGAGGTTGTTGCGAAAAGTCCAGTTGCAATACCTCCCCAAGTCCCGCCAATTCCGTGAAGCCCGAATGCATCCAGTGCATCATCATAGCCAAATTTGGCTTTGAGTGAGAAGACTCCCCAGAAACACACGATCCCGCCGATGATTCCGATGATAATAGAAGCAAATGGGGTGACAAAACCTGCGGCAGGTGTAATCGCGACAAGACCTGCGATGGCTCCAGAAATCGCGCCGAGCATGGTCGGCTTTTTGTTGATCATCCACTCTACTAACAGCCAGCCGATGATTCCTGCAGCAGCAGCTGTATTAGTGTTAATAAAGGCATACATCGCGACACTGTCTAATGTAAGGGCACTTCCAACGTTAAAGCCAAACCATCCAAACCAAATGACAGCTCCGCCAAGAAGGGTGTAGATCAAATTATGAGGAGAAGAGTTTGCTGCTTCTTTACGCTTCCCGAGCACAATCGCCACGACTAGACCCGCAACACCAGATGAAATGTGAACCACGTTTCCTCCAGCGAAGTCAAGTGCACCCATTTCGCCAATCCAACCGCCGCCCCATACCCAGTGTGCGACTGGCGCGTATACAAATGTGACCCAAAGGAGTGTAAACACGACGACCGCTGAGTAGCGAATTCGTTCAGCAAAGGCACCTGAGATGATGGCTGTTGTTAAGACGGCAAAGGTCATTTGGAACATCATGAACAATGAATGTGGAATGGTCTCACTGTAGGAACCAGGTTCAAAGCCAACGCCTTTTAGTCCAATCCAGTCTAAGCCTCCGATCCATGCATTGCCTGGCGCAAAAGCCAAGGAATAGCCAAACATGATCCATACGATGGAGACGATTGCTAGTGAAGTTAAGCTGTGCATGGTTGTGCTTAAGACGTTTTTACTTCTCACGAGTCCTCCGTAGAATAAGGCTAAACCCGGTGTCATTAACCACACGAGTAGTGCGCAGAAGAACATAAATACTGTATCACCCATTTGCATGCTGCATTCCCCCTGAATCATTCAGAATTAATTGATTTCTTAATTCTTCATTATAGAGAGAAAAGTCATATATAACATAACCGTGTAAGTTAATCTTACATAGTTTTTGGTTATATTCAATATAAATGGATGAAAAGTTCGTAAAAAAAGAGAAAAAACGTGCATTGAGCACGAAAAATAAAGGGCGTTTGACCTATAAAATGGAGCTGAGAAACAGCTTGGTTCGTTCCTCTTGAGGAGAATCGAACAATTCTGATGGGATGCCTTCTTCGACGATGCGGCCTTCGTGCATATAGACGACACGATCGGCGACTTCTTTCGCAAAGCCCATTTCATGTGTGACAATGACCATCGTCATGCCTTCTTTTGCGAGACTTTTCATTGTTTGCAGTACCTCGCCTACAAGCTCTGGATCGAGGGCCGACGTAGGTTCGTCAAATAACATGACATCTGGCTTCATGGCGAGAGCTCTTGCAATGGCCACACGCTGCTTTTGACCACCTGATAATTTAGAAGGATATACGTTGGCCTTATCCGCAAGTCCGACCTTTTCCAACAGGACGTTGGCTTCTGATACAGCTTGAGCCTTTTTTGTTTTTCTCACCATGACAGGCGCTTCGATGATGTTTTCAAGCACAGTTTTATGCGGGAAGAGATTAAAATGCTGAAACACCATGCCTATTTTTTGCCGCATCTCGTTTAATTGATCGCGTTTTGGGTGAACAGGGCTGCCATCAATGATGATTTCTCCATCATTTTTGATTTCTAAAAAGTTCATACAGCGGAGCAAGGTGCTTTTTCCAGAGCCACTGGCTCCAATTAAGACGACCACATCATTTTCATAAACAGTGAGATCGATATCCTTTAAAACATGCAGTTCTCCGAAGTGTTTATTGAGTTTTTCAACACGAATGAGTTCCTTTGATTCTGTCATGTTTCTCCTCCTAATGGTCACTGACTGATAATTTCTTCTCAAAGGTTTGGACAGCAAATGTTAATAGCAAGACAAGAACTAAGTAATAGACGGCTACAACAAGTAAATAGGTCATATTGTCAAAGCTGTTTGAGCCTTGGGTCGTGGCGACGTTAAATAGTTCATTGACGCTGATAAAGGCGGCGAGTGATGAATCTTTTAAGCCGATAATGAACTGGTTGCCAAGAGGGGGGAGGGCGCGCCGCATCGCTTGCGGGAGAATGATGCGTCTCATTGTTAGAAAACGTCCCATGCCAAGAGAGCGTCCAGCCTCTTTTTGCCCATGATCGATTGATTGGATGGCACCTCTGAATATTTCTGCTATATACGCTCCGTTATGAAAGGCGAGCGCAATGGAAGCGGCCCAGAAGTCGGGGATATTTAATTCTGTCAGTCCAAAATATAGGATGAAAATTTGAACAATCAGAGGTGTGCCGCGTACAAGGAAGATATAGGCGTTGGCGATATAACCGAAAACAGCCACACGTGATATTTTCAATAAAGCAAAGAAGAGCCCGATGAACATGCCGATGAAGATGCTGATCACAGTGAGCTGTAAGGTGAGCAGCATTCCTTCTAAAAAAATACCTCTTGAATCAATCAGCGTCTGAAAAAAATGTGATAGGGTAGGCAAAACAATCATCTCCATTTGAAGAAAGTGCGCCTAAAAAAGGCGCACAATCGTGGTTTTAATTTTGTTTGACCGTGATGTCTTCATCAAAGTATTTCTCGCTAATTTGTTTTAATGTTCCGTCTTTTTTTAGTGCGTCAATCGCATCGTTGATCTCTTTTATGAGCTGTTCATTTTCTTTAGATACAGCGATTGCCTGCTCACTTTGTCCGAGTCTTTCCTGCGCTTCGATCTTTAATTTTTTCTTCATGGCTTCTGCACCTGTGGCAAAATCCGTCACGACTGCATCGTGTTTTCCGTTGGCTAGTGCTTCTAAAGCGACTACATCACTGTCGTAATATTTTGGTTCCTGCCCGCTATGTTTCTTTGCGATATCAGCGTAGGACGAGCCTTTAGATACAGCGATTTCTTTGCCTTTTAAATCATCAGCATATTGAATGTCTGCTCCAGGTCTTGTGAAAATTTGCGGACCAGAGTAGTAGTAGGGCTTAGAAAGAAGGACGTGTTTTTTTCGTTCCTCATTGATGGTATGACTTGCAACTGCTGCATCAAATTTTCCTGATTTCACACCTTCGACGATGCCTGCGAATTTATATTTCTTCTGTATAGGCTCGAGGCCTAGTTTGTCACTAATCGCATTGCCTACATCGATATCAAAGCCTGACATCTGATTTCCATCCATGTAACTGAACGGGTGAAATTCACCTGATGCTGCAAATATAAATTTTCCATCCTCTAAAATTGGCGACCCTTTCGCTGTAGAATTACGTTTATCTCCGTTCCCATTTGTTTCATTTGAACCACACGAAGACAGAAGTAATACTGCAACCGAGAAAAGGGCTGGGACCCAAAACCGTCTTTTTTTAATAATAAGCTTCTCCTCCTTTTCAGCCGTTCTCCATATAAGGAGAAAGTAGGCTTTTAAATATGTGTAGCATCTTACCATTTGTTCCTCATATTCTCAATTTTATATGTGTTTTTCCAACACTCGCCCTTTTTAAAATGTATGTCTTGCTTTTCCGAGAGAGAACTTGAATTGATTAGGGTAAAAAAGGGAAATGAATCTCATAATAACGGAAGGATTGGCAAAAAACATGCCAGATCACAAAAAGGGGGTCGGTGTATGAACAAGTGGAGAGACAGCCGAAAGGTTTTTTTAACTGCTATTGCCTTTGGAACGATGTTAAATCCACTGAATTCCTCGATGATTTCTTTGGCCTTGCATCAAATTCAGCATGAATTCGGTTTGTCATTTACGACTGTATCTTGGCTTATTTCGTCTTTTTATTTAGCAAGTGCGGTGACGCAGCCGGTGAGCGGCCGGATTGGGGATCATGTGATGAGCCGGAGAACATTATTTTTATTCGGGCTAGGTCTTGTGGCGGTGTCAGCCATCTGTGCGCCGTTTGCCCCAACGTTTGCAGTGCTGATTGTGATCCGGCTGCTGCAGGCGATTGGGAGCAGTGCCATTTATCCTTCTGGTGTCGGACTCATTCGGGATCATATTCAGGAAAAGCAGGCTTCGGCGTTAGCGGTATTGTCCATTTTTGCTTCGGCGATGACGGCACTTGGACCGACGCTTGGCGGCTTTTTGATGACAATCGGCGGCTGGCCGGCTATCTTTTTAGTGAACCTGCCTTTTATTTTGATCAGCTTCTTTCTTGGACTAACTTTGTTTCCAAAGGAGCAGAAAAAGAGAAAGCTTCGTATAGGTGAAACGGTACGGAAGCTCGATTTGCCAGGGATGCTTCTTTTTACAGTTTGTATTGTCCTTCTGCTTTCGTTTTTATTATCACTAGGTGATGGGATTCAATATGTACAGGGGATTCTTTGTCTCGTGAGTGCAGGCGCTTTTATCTGGTGGGAGTATCAGGTGGATGAACCGTTTATTCAAATTCGAATGTTCAGACAGGAGCAGCGGCTGTCACTTGTGTATGTGCAATTTATCATTTTAAATATATTTTTCTATTGTCTTTTCTTTGGTTTGCCGAGCTATTTCCAGGATGAATTAGGCTGGCGTGTGGAAATGACGGGTCTTTTTATGCTGTGCATGTCTGGGGTGAGCATCATTGTGTCGCCGCTAACAGGAAAGTGGGTGGACCGCGGGGATGAACGTCATCCAGTATTAGCCAGTGCGGTATTGATGCTGGCTGGAGCGTCTGCGATGACCTTCTTTTTTATTCCGGCACCATTATGGGGAAAAGGGGTGGTTCTAGCGCTGCTTGGACTGAGTTACGGGATTGGGAATGTTGCGCTGCAAGCTGCGATGCTCAAGGCAAGTCCTCAGCATATGATTGGCACGTCCTCTGGGCTTTTTCAAACATGCCGTTACCTTGGTTCCATTCTGTCGTCTGCTGTCCTCGGTATGCTGTTTGGGGATGAAATTGCTGGTCCTCATTTTGAGCAGTTAGGCTGGACGTTGATCATGATTTCCCTTACCGGCATCGGTGTCAGTCTTTATTTTTCGAACAAGGTCAGAGGAGGACAGCCAATAAAAAAAGCGGCGCGATAAGTGGAAGAAGATTCTTCATCACATTATCGCAAGCCGCTTAAGAGTTAGACAGGTCAGAGCCCTGATCCTTTTGCTTCCTTCTGAATATTTTCCCTACAATTGTCTCATAGAAAGTGACAATGCGGTCAATTGGAGAGTCAAAGAACTTCCATAATTTATTCATGATAAAGACAACCACGATCGATACGACTAAGCTGCCTAAGACATCTAATGGATAATGGTGACCGACCCAGATGCGGGAGAATCCTGTGAGTAATCCAAAGACGAGCAAGATGTTGCCAAGCTTTTTATTACGAGATCGAATGGCAAGTGAAAGAGCCAGTGCACCTGTTGTATGGTCACTTGGGAAGGAAGCGTCTGCTGAGTGCGGAATGAGTGTGTCGACTTTATGCGCCACAAACGGCCGCTCCTCATAATGAAACAGTGTAATCGCAAAATTGACGATAAGTGCCGCGATACCCGTTACACCCGAAAAGAAGACATGCTTCTTAAATTTGTGATTACCTAAAAACCAGCAAATCAATAAGACAAGGGCATACACAAGAATGGCCTTTTTCGTAATGAAAATCATGGCCTGATCTAAAAACTCAGAATGATGAGCCATCCCGTGTATGACTTTAAACAATTCGTAATTCAAAACATCACCTATACCTTCGCTTAATGCCAACTATTTTTCAAATAATCGTCTATTTGAAATATCCTATATTTTAGCATGTTTCCGATGAAGTTTAAAATAGTATCCTATTCTGATAGGGAGACCTTCTGTGCTTTTGCTTCTTGGGGCTTTCGTTCGCTCCAATAAAAAACAATCATACTGAGCAAGACAACAATACCTGCAATGAGATATACATTTGAAAAGTCGGTGAAGCTGACAAGAAGACCAAATACAAATGAGCCAGCAGCAATCCCCGTATCATATAAAGTGAAGAAAGTAGCCGTCGCATAGCCTGTACGGTGAGCTGGTGAGTGCTGAATGGCAAGTGTTTGTAAACATGGTACTAGCGATCCATAGCCAAGTCCAATGACACCACCTGATAAAAGAAGCATTGTCGCTGAATGTGTAGCTGTCAGCATCCATAAACCAATCGCAAAAAGAGCAATGGAAGGATAGATCACAATGTGAGGTCCTACTCGGTCAAAAAGTCTGCCTGTAAATGGACGTGATCCAAGCATCGCTGCCGCAAACACAATAAAGAAATAACTGCTTGCACCCATCAAGTGAAGGGAATTGGCATAGACTGAAATAAATGAAATGATCGGCGAATAACAGAAGGAAATAATGATGCCGACTGCCGCTGTTTTTAATGCGCCTTTTTCAAACAGGTGGGAAAAAGTAAATCGGAAGACGATGCTTCCCCCGTTTTCAGGCTCCGGCTGTCTAATCAGCATCGTAAAAGCAGCCCCGATGGTAACGATAATGGAAAAGAGAAGGAATAAGGAATGGAATCCTACTTTTCCTACTTGATTCAATGCAATAAATGGACCGATAACCACAGCAAGGTTCATGGACATGACAAAGTAGCCGAGTCCTTCCCCGCGTTTATGTTTTGGAATCATATCTGCCGCAATGGCACTGGCTACTGTCGTCAAAATGCTAAAAAAGATGCCCTGCACGAAACGCAGCATGAGAAGCGTATGGAATTGATCAATCGGAATGTATAAATAAGTGAGTAAGGCAAATGCCGTTGACGAGAAAATCGCCATCCGTTTTTTGCCGAATTTCTCAATAATGGCTCCAGAAAACGGTCTTGTCACAATAGCAGACAATAAGAAAACCGTCACAAGAAGGCCACCCTGTGATTCTGTTCCATTTAGTTCATCCATTGTGTAAATAGGCAGCAAGGTCAAAAGGGCATAAAAAGAGGTGAACGTAAATAAATTCACCAGGACAATCATGATAAAGTCTCTTGTCCAAATGCGTTCGTTCATGATGTATGTCACTTCCTATTCAGTTGATAATTTGTGTAAAAGTGTATGGAGGAGTTGTTTTTCTTCGTGGGTGAAATCTGAAAGACATTCTTCTTCAAATTGTTCCATCGTACGTTTGATTTCTTCAAATCGGGCCTTAGCATCATCTGTCATCACGATCAGATTTTCACGTTTGTCTTTTCCTTGTACACGTTTCACCCAGCCATTAGCTTCTAGACGGGTTACGGTTCGGGTAATGGTTGGGGCTTCGACGTTCAAATATGTCCAAATGTCTTTTTGGGTTTTCGGGCCGAATGTATCCAAACAAAAAAGTACAGTCCATTGGGACATGTACAAGTCATAAGCAACAAGCGCTTCGTTCGCCTTTTTAGACAGCAACCTGGCGCTTTGGTGTATTTGATGTAAACACTCTCTATTTAACGTATCCATATGCTCACCTTTTTTTAAATATTTAGCTAGGTAAATAAAATCACCTTTCCTATTTTACGTGCTCGACCCATTCTTGTAAAGTGAAAATTTTCGCCACTCGAAATGATTGCATTTTCTGATAAATCCCTTGTCCCATCTTCATTTTTAGCATATTCCCTATGCAATGCTAATACACTGTTACAAACCTGACAAAGAGAGTGTTTGAGGTGAGGGATCGTGTTTGGCATTTACTACCTAATGGATGAGAAATTAAGACGAACAAGCGCCCCTGAAAATGGATAATATTGATACGGATCTCATTTCACACTTCTCACATCCATTTTAGGGAGGTCGAGTGGTGTGCACGATTACATCAAAGAGCGAACAATCAAGATAGGAAAGTATATCGTGGAGACAAAGAAAACCGTTCGTGTAATTGCGAAAGAATTTGGAGTCTCTAAAAGTACTGTACACAAGGATCTAACAGAAAGACTGCCAGAAATTAATCCAGATCTGGCTAATGAAGTGAAGGAGATACTGGATTATCATAAATCAATCCGCCACTTGCGAGGAGGAGAAGCCACTAAATTAAAGTATAAAAAAGAAGAAATTTTAGAAGGCGAGCCTGTGAAACAGTAAGCTTAGTTCTTTGTTCATAAACATGACATATATATCTTCCTCATATCGGTAGTTTCTAACCACAAATTTTGTAAAGACTTTTGTAAAGAAATATCTTTTTTTCTGCAAATTATGATAGAATATATAATTAGGGCAGAATGTGGTATTTGCTATGGAAACAGATTTTCAAGGAGGATATATATAGATGTTTGCTAGGGATATTGGAATTGATCTTGGTACTGCCAATGTACTGATTCATGTCAAAGGAAAAGGAATTGTGTTAAATGAACCATCTGTTGTAGCTCTTGACAAAAACAGCGGGAAAGTTTTGGCTGTTGGAGAAGAGGCTAGACGTATGGTTGGACGTACGCCTGGGAATATTGTTGCGATTCGTCCATTAAAAGATGGCGTAATCGCTGATTTTGAAGTAACTGAAGCGATGCTCAAGCATTTTATTAATTCATTAAATGTGAAAGGGCTGTTCTCTAAGCCGCGTATGCTCATCTGCTGCCCGACAAACATTACATCTGTGGAGCAGAAGGCGATCAAAGAAGCTGCTGAAAAAAGCGGCGGTAAGCATGTATTTCTTGAAGAAGAGCCAAAAGTAGCAGCTATTGGTGCTGGTATGGATATTTTTCAGCCAAGTGGAAACATGGTCGTAGATATTGGAGGCGGAACGACAGATATCGCTGTCATCTCAATGGGTGACATTGTAACCGCCTCTTCTATTAAAATGGCTGGAGACAAATTTGATCTGGAAATTCTCAACTACATTAAAAAAGAGTACAAGCTGTTGATCGGTGAACGCACGGCTGAGGATATTAAGATCCAAGTTGCAACGGTATTCCCAGACGCACGTCACGAAGAGATTTCAATTCGTGGACGAGACATGGTGACAGGATTACCAAGAACGATTACCGTCACAAGCAAAGAAGTAGAAGAAGCATTGCGTGAATCTGTATCTGCGATTGTTCAGGCTGCGAAGCAAGTTCTTGAGAGAACACCGCCTGAATTATCAGCTGATATTATTGATCGCGGCGTCATCATTACAGGTGGCGGAGCTCTTCTAAACGGGCTTGATCAATTGCTTGCAGAAGAGCTGAAAGTACCAGTTTTCGTTGCCGAGAATCCGATGGATTGTGTAGCTGTTGGTACTGGCGTCATGCTTGATAATATGGACAAGCTGCCAAAGCGTAAACTCAGCTAATGATGTCCCTCATTCTTTTTCGAAAGAATGGGGGATTTTTATTAAAGAACCCTGCAAATATGCCGATATATTTCATAGAAGATTGTGTTTAGGTCATGTGAAAGAATTTTAATGAGGTGAGCACGTGTTAAAAGGACTATACACCGCAACATCTGCCATGATCGCTCAAGAGCGGCGGACAGAAATGCTTTCAAATAATATCGCAAATGCGAATACGCCAGGATATAAAGCGGATGAGGGGACCATGCGGGCATTTCCAGAAATGCTGCTAAGCCGAATGGAGTCAGGACGTTTTCAAACTTCCTCAGGAAAAGGTTTTAGTGTTCCGCAGCAAACGCCGATTGGCGGCATTAATACGGGAACATATATGCAGGAACTAATCCCTCAATTTACACAAGGAACTTTAAAAACAACAGATCAAACAACGGATGTAGCACTAGTCGAAAATAATGTGCCGATCAATCCGGAGACCAATCAGAAATCAGCGCTCTTTTATGCGGTCAATACCCCAGAAGGCGTTCGTTATACGAAAAGCAGCTCAATTACAATGAACGCACAAAATCAGTTGACTATCAATGGGCGTGCCCTTCTTTCTGTGACAGGTCAGCCAATCACGGTTCAGAGTGAGAATTTCAAAGTGAACGCAGATGGAACTGTGAGTGAAAATGGACAAAATCTCGGGCAAATTGATGTACGTGTTGCGATGGATACAAGGAACTTAGCGAGAGAAGGAAATGATTTATACCGTACAGCTGATAACCAGCCCCTGCCAAGCGCAGTCAATAACGGTCAAATGTCCTATACGTTAAGTCAAGGTGTATCGGAGCTGTCGAACGTGGATGTGACAAAATCATATACAGAAATGACAACCGCCTATCGAGCATTTGAAACAAACCAAAAAGTGGTTCAGGCGTATGATAAAAGCTTAGAAAAAGCAGTAAATGAAATTGGCAGAGTGTACTAATCAAGAAATGACAAAGAAAGGAGGATTCTCATGCTTAGAACGATGATCAATGCAGCTGTATCAATGAACGAAGTGCAAAAGCAGCTTGATATTATCAGTAATAACATCGCGAACAGTGAAACAACAGGGTACCGTGCGAAAAATACCCGTTTCTCAGAGCTGATCAGACAACAGTTCAACCAGGTGGATGAAAAAAATGCGCAGGTGGCAAACAGTCGTCTGACACCTGATGGACTAAGGCTTGGTACGGGTACGATGGTCAATGCGTCCATTAACTCGCTGCAAGGCTCGATTAAAGAAACAGGCCGTGATCTTGATGTTGCATTTGGAGCGCCATCTCAGTATATGCAGGTCAATGTCGGCGGTAATATTCGTTATACAAGAGATGGTTCTCTTTACTTACAGCCAGGCAATAATCGTAATCAAGTGCAGCTTGTCACTAGCGAAGGCCATCCGATTCTTGATGAAAACGGAAATGAAATCGTCTTAAATGCGAATTTCCGTGATATTTCAATTGATAAAAATGGACGTCTGACAGCCATTTCAAGAGATAATCAACCGAATCAGCAAGTGAATCTAGGTGTTGTACAAGTCAATAACTCTTCAGCACTTGTCTCTGAAGGAGATAATTTGTTCTCAGTTGACGGTACTTATCAAGGTGCATTAACGGCACTAAATGGAGCAAACCGCCAAGCGATTCAACTTCAGCAAGGTGCACTTGAAACGTCGAATGTGGACATGTCTAAAGAATTAACAGATCTCATGACAACACAGCGCTCCTATCAGATGAACTCAAGAACGATTACGATGGGTGATCAGATGCTTGGATTAGTGAATACAATTCGATAATGAGCAGGTTGACATCAGCCTCTCATGATAAAAAAGGCGGCTCGCTCAAAGTCGCCCTTTTTTTTATAAAAATCTGAGACATCGGCAAGCAGATCCTCAAGATCAATCCAAGCTTCTTTTCGTTCAAGACATGTGACGAGCCTTGCGATCTGCTCATCTGCCTTTGGCGTTTGGCTGTAGAGAAGAAATAAGATTTGGAACTTGATTCTTAAAATATCAAACTGAGAAACAACGGCTTCTTTTAATCCTTTTTGAATATACTTCATTCCTTCATCGGTTAAATTTTCTTTATAACAAGAACGCACCGTTTCGTAGAGGCACGATATATAGGAGTGTGCGGACTTCCGGTATGCTGGGAGACGAAGTGCTTTTTTAAAGTATTCCAGCGCTTTCTTGTGACGATTTTGTCTCGACTGAATAAATCCAGCGTCATAATAAACGATACCGAGCAATTCTTGATCATCAATGATTTTCACGTATTCGATGATCTCAATAAAAATAGCTTCTGCTTCCTCATATTTTTTTTGATCGCTATAATTAAGGCCGAGCACAATTTTACAACGATAGAGGCTATGATCATCCCCATGCTTTGCAAAGATATCCATGGCTTTTTGAACATGACGAATTGATAACAACGAATAGCGGTTGTTATAATAAACACCACTTGTTCGGAAATGGAACTCTGCTTCCTCCAGCTCATCGTTAAGGAATGACAGGCGTTCTTCCGCCTTTTCGAGATAGTAGATCGCATCATTTTGATCGCTGTTTAAAGCTTCGTAGAGCCCTAGAAAGAAGTAAAAGTAATAGGCCAGTTCTTCGTTCATATCATCTTTGTGCTGCATCAGTTCATG
Source organism: Bacillus sp. YBWC18 (assembly GCF_002998775.1). NCBI lineage: Bacteria > Bacillati > Bacillota > Bacilli > Caryophanales > Bacillaceae > Bacillus > Bacillus sp. YBWC18. Next base: position 423,992 of record NZ_PVRI01000003.1, read on the forward strand.
TTTGATTTTTTCTAGGTCCTCTGTCTGATTCATCCAGAGCTGATGGCGAAAAAGCATCAGCTGATAATGTAAATAGAGTTCCTGTTTTTTTGATATTTTACGTTTATGCTTTAATAGAGTTGTTTTGATTTCTTCAGCCTTCGAAAAATGTCGATGCTTCAGCATTGTATACCACGAATGGAGAAGTTTTTTAATGGATTTATCACTCATAAAATTCATTTTTACCCTCTTATTCAATCAATGATGTAATATATATTACCATATTTGTGAAAAAACAATGAGTGTAGTGTGGATTATATTTGATGACAATAGGTAATGATATATTCTATTTTTTACCATATATGCAGAGCGGACGTTGAAAAATACGAGCATTCATAATATACTTCTATAGGAATCAAATGAAGATCATCGATATAGAAAAAAGGAGAGATCAAGATATGCTTGATGCTCAGCAAATTCAAGACATTATTCCACACCGTTATCCATTCTTATTGGTCGACCGTATTTTAGAGGTTGAGGGAGAGAAAAGAGCGGTTGGGATTAAAAATGTCACAGTGAACGAAGAATTTTTTAATGGTCATTTCCCAGGATACCCAGTCATGCCGGGTGTGCTTATTGTAGAAGCACTTGCACAGGTGTTTGGGGTGATTATGTTAGGTAAAGAAGAAAACAAAGGGAAAATTGGTTTGTTTGCAGGAATTGACGGCTGCCGTTTCAAAAGACAGGTGAAGCCTGGCGATCAGCTTCGTTTAGAGGTAGAAGTGACGCGTCTCCGAGGTCCGGTTGCAAAAGGAAAAGCAGTAGCTACAGTAGATGGCGAAGTTGCATGTGAAGCAGAACTAACATTTTCTATCGGTCCTAAAGTATCATGATTTGCCTGGCGGTTCATCAAGGATGAATCGCTTTTTATATGGAAACGACCAGCCTGAACGGATCAGGACTTGCATTTTTGACAAAAAAACGTCATATTAGACAAAAAAAGATGAAGGTGATAAAAGATGCTGAAAGAATTTAGAGAATTTGCAGTCAAGGGAAATGTCATTGACTTGGCTGTAGGTGTCATCATTGGGGGAGCATTTGGCAAAATTGTCACTTCTCTTGTGAATGATTTGATCATGCCGCTCGTCGGTATTATTATTGGGGGACATGATTTTAGCAGTCTATCTATTAAGATTGGATCTGCTCAAATTTTATATGGGAGCTTCATTCAAACAGTGATTGATTTCTTGATTATCTCGTTTTCCATTTTTATCTTTATTCGTTATTTGAATAAATTAAAACGGAAAAAGGTAGAGGAAGAAGAGGTTGTAGAAACGCCGGATCAAACGGAAGTTTTACTAACTGAAATTAGAGATCTATTGAAAAATCAAAGCCAATCGAAAGATGTGCAATAGAAAAAGAGCGGCAATCCCGCTCTTTTTTATGTGTTTTGTTTAAATGCATCCAGCAGTTTTTCTCCGGAAAGCCCCTCTTTGACGAGGTCTTTTAGTACTTCTTCGGTTTCTGTTCTGTAACGGTTTGTAATCATTTTACCATCGAGCAGCACAGAAATGTTTTCTTCTAAAGCAACAATGTTTTTGACTTGGACAGATAGATGAACAGGGCGGTTGTTTTCTTTTGTGATCGTCACAAGAATCTTCACTTCAGTGTGCTGCTGAAAAAGCACCTCAAACACCTGTCTATGTTTCTTTGGAATGAGTGCCTCGATCATCCAGTGATTTTCACCATCTTCTTTATTAATGATTAAACCGTCACGAAGGGGAATGCTGGACATTTTATCTTGCTTTGGATCAAGTTCGATTTTTAAATCAATCAGCCTAAAGGTTTTCATATTTATCACCTCACAAGCGTTCATTATTCGTAAGTATTATTATAGCATACAACATCTGTATAAATGAAACCGCTGCCTGCTTAGAACGAGCTGTATATGAGTGAAAGGAGATGTTTTATGGAGTCCTATCAATTGCGAAACATACATATTGGCGAGGAGAAGGCAAAGAGCACAATGCGCGTTTATTCGTGGGGAGACATTCTTTCATTTTGTGATGTGTACATGGAAGAAGGCGAGTCACTCACGTTTCAATACGTCACCGAGGATCAAATGGACTGCTTTGAATTTCAATTGTCGATTCATGACGGGCAGCTTTGTTTTTATTGGTTTGCGTGGGACGGTTCTGATTATATTCACATGCCTTCTAGTAATTGGATTCATTCAGACGTTTTTTATCAATTTATGAAAAATAAGTTTTTCATCAAACAAAACAAGATGATGTTTTATACTCAAGCAGTAAAAAACAGAAATTAAAGAGGAAATAGAGAATTTGAGAGATCATTTTGTCATTTTCATGTTTTGTCACATACGACCTTTCTCAGTAGACTAAGGGCAGTTGAAAGGAAAGGAGGTACGGTCTGAAATAAAAGGTAACGTCTAGCATCTGACAGCCCCCCTCTAGCTAAAGCTGATAGACGCTGCCTTGTGCATAAGAACACTGCGTAATAGAACCATAGCTTCTTTGTATAGGTCATGTGTCCCCTGTAAATCCCCTTGTGTGTATCCGGTCATGTAGCTTGGCCGGGTACCCTTTTATTCACTGATAAACCGATCACCTCTTGCAAATAGTGGATACTCATTTCATAATGATGATGGATTTTATCAGCGGTATGATAGCCGAAAATGGAGACAAAAAGGAGAGAACGATGACAAACATTCAATTGATCGCAACGGATTTAGACGGAACTTTATTGAACAGTGAACACAAAGTGAGTCGGGAAAATGAGCAGGCATTAAAGGAAGCAGCGGCGAATGGAATGGAAGTTGTCGTTTCAACAGGAAGAGCGTATTTTGATGTGAGGTCTATTTTTGATCAGCTTGGTATGAATACATAGGTGATTAGTGCCAATGGAGCTGTGATTCATGATCCGGCTGGACAAGTGTACCATTCAGCTGTTTTACACGAAGAAAAGGCCAAACATATATTGTCATGGCTTGAAGAACGTGACTATTATTATGAAGTTTTTACAAACGAAGCCATTTTCACACCGAATCGCGGTAGAGAGCTTCTTGCGATTGAAATGGACCGCTTAAAAAGTGCTAATCCAAAAACGGATCGAAATATTTTAAAACAAGCGGCAGAAGTTCAATACAGTCAGTCAGGTTTTTCTTATATTGATACATATAAAGAATTGTTCCGTGAGGATCGAAAGCTTTCATTCTACAATATCTTAGGTTTCTCTTTCTTTGAAGACAGATTGAAGGCAGGATGGGATATGTTTGGTGATGATTCAGATGTCACAATGGTTAGTTCAGCCGATCATAACTTTGAAATTGGTTCAAAGGAAGCATCTAAAGGGCAGGCATTAACAAGGCTGGCAGAACGACTTGGTATTCCTTTAAGCCAGACAGCGGCTGTAGGAGACAGTTTAAATGACGAATCGATGCTTCTAGCAGCTGGTGTTGGGGTTGCGATGGGCAATGCGAGACAGGATATGAAGGAAATCGCTGATCATGTCACGTTAACAAATGATGAACATGGTGTGGCGCATATGATTCGACACCTTTTGAAATAGATGAATCGGATGTCGTTGTATAAATCACATAGGATAAAGCGCATTCTACAAAAGAGGAATTCAGAACTACTTCTATTTACACCTGATGTGGAACATCATATAATTTAATTATGAACATAACCCGCTTGTAAGAAATTAAGGAGAGTAAACGAATGGCGCTGGAATCTTATAAGTCCGAAAATCTGCATTTAATCAAGGAAGCCTTAGATTATACTCAGGTTGGCCTGACGGTGACGGACCCGTCTTTACCTGATAATCCTTTAATATATGTGAACAAGGGCTTTTTAGATATGACAGGCTATCAAGAACCCGAGGTATTGGGGAAGAATTGTCGTTTCCTTCAAGGAAATGAAACCGAGCAAATCGCTCTCAATCAAATTAGAACAGCTACTGAGAACAAAGAGGCTGTCACTGTTCAGCTGAAAAATTATAAAAAATCTGGACAGATGTTTTGGAATGAGTTAAGTGTGGCTCCTCTTTGGATTGACGAAAATGAAGGAAAACGTCTTTATTTCGTTGGTCTGCAAAAAGATGTCACGAAAGAGAAGGAACAGCAGGAGCTTCTTGAGCAATCGATTGATGAAGTGCTGAATATTTCTGTTCCAATTGTTCCTGTGAAAGATGGTATTTCTGTGTTACCGATCATTGGTACGTTAACAGCGCAAAGATTTCATAAAATTATCTCAACAGTCTCCACCTATATCTCTCAATCCAAGGACGATTATTTTATTGTCGATCTGTCTGGTTTATTAGAAGTGGATTCATTTGTGGCAGATGCAATTTTTAAGCTGAACGATTTAATTTTAATGACTGGTACTGAACTCATTGTGACAGGAATTAAACCGAATCTTGCGATGAAAATGGGAGAAATGAGAGAGGACTTCCGTGAATTGAATACGTATATGAACGTGAAATCTGCATTGAAAAAGCTGCACATTTAACCTATGTTCATATGAAATGAAAAAAGAGGACTTTTCATCATGTTTGAGAAAAGTCCTCTTTTTGCTGGGATTAAGATGATTGAGCGGCCGCACTTAATGTGAATAAATCTTCTAGTTCGTTCGTCGATAGCTCAGTAATCCAACTTTCACTTTGGATAATTTGATCATTTAACGTTTGTTTTGTTTCGAGCATTTGATCGATTTTTTCCTCAATCGTGCCCGTTGTGATCATCTTATGGACGTGAACAAATCGTTTTTGTCCGATCCGATAAGCACGGTCTGTCGCTTGGTTTTCCACAGCAGGATTCCACCATCTGTCGTAGTGAATGACATGGTTTGCGGCAGTTAGGTTAAGTCCTGTTCCTCCTGCTTTTAAAGAGAGAATTAAGATGTTGAATTCTTTCTTCTGGAAGCGATCCACCATTTTATCCCGCTCCTGTTTTGACAGGCTGCCATTTAAAAATTGAACTGGTTCTCCAAACATCTTTTCCGCCAGCTGCTTGATCATGTTCCCCATTCCAATATACTGCGTAAAGATGAGGCAGCTTTCTCCTTGCTCATGTATTGCTTTTAACAGCTCTGCGAGTTTATCCATTTTTAATGAACGTTTCAGCAGTTTCACATCTGTTCCACTCTCTTTTAAATAGAGAGCCGGATGATCGCAAATCTGTTTGAGTCTGCCGAGCATACTTAAAATAATGGCTTTCCGCTGCATTCCTGTTAACGAAGCCATGTGTTCGAATGTATCCTTCACGAGCTGTTCATATAAAGAAGCCTGCTCAGCGGATAGCGGAATGAAATCTTTTTCTTCGAGTTTCTCAGGCAGGTTCAGGGCGACCTCTTCATCTTGCTTTGTTCTTCTTAATAGGAAGGGCTTTATCAGCTGCTGCAGCTGTTCAATTCTTTTTTCATCACGGTCTTTTTCAATCGGCAGGACGAACTTCTTATGAAAGTTCGTCAGGCTGCCGAGATATCCTTTGTTGACGAAGTCGAAAATGGACCAAAGCTCTGTCAAACGGTTTTCCATAGGTGTCCCGCTAAGGGCAATATGATGCTGCCCTTTGAGCTGTCTGATCGCTCTCGATTGTTTCGTATGGGCGTTTTTGATGTTTTGGGCTTCGTCTAAACAAATCGTATCCCACTTTGCTGACGTTAATTCATCACGATCAGAATGTGAGAGTCCATAAGACGTCAGGACAATATCTGTTGACTCGTATGCCTTTGTAAAGTGTTCCCCTTGAGGGCGCGATGGCCCGTAATGCAGAGCGACATTCAAATGTGGTGCGAAGGTTTCAAGCTCTCGCTGCCAGTTTCCTAAAACAGAGGTCGGCGCAATGATGAGAGATGGAGCGGCATTTTGCTTCTGCTCTTTCAGATATGTGAAATACGCAATCATTTGAATCGTTTTTCCAAGGCCCATATCATCTGCTAAACAAGCCCCGAATCCATGAGATCTTAAAAATAACAGCCAGTTGACACCATGCTGCTGATATGGCCTTAGTGTGCCTTTGAAGGACTCACTCATTTCGTAGGAAGGCAGCTCATGCGTATCATTTAACTGATGGACAAGTCCTCTTAATTGAGACGAAAGTTCAAATTGAATATGTGCAAATGCTGAGCTGTCTAGCAGTTCTGGTATCGATTCAGAGGATGCTTCTTGATCTGCCAGCTCGCGTGACAAAATATCAGACATGTGCAGCCCTTCATTTTCGGCGCGCTCCATCCATTTTTTCATTTGCTGGATGAAGGTTGGATCGATTTTGATCCATTGCCCTCGAATGTTGACAAGGCGCCGTTTACTTTGGACAAGATCGTTGAACTCATCTTCTGTCAGTTCGATGCCGTTTGTAGCAAAGCGCCAATTAAAGTCCATCAAGGCATCCATTCCGACATGCGACTCGCCTCGCGGGGTAGAGGAAATCCTTGCTTTTAGCATCATGGTGCTTTCTTTGACGATTTGCCACCACGATGGGAGCAGGATCTCAATGCCCATATTCACAAGTGTTTCACTTGCTTCAGACAGGAAGAGCCATGCTTCGTCTTCTGACATGAGCGTGGTGCCAGATGTGAAAGAGAGCCAAGGTACAATTTGACTGAATCGCTCCAGCTCTCTTGAGATTTTATCTTGATACGGATGCCAAGACCTTTTCAATGAACGGATACCCTCAAAAAAGTGAAGGTCGCTGTTTTTCTTATCACGCAAAAACAATTCGATTTTCCAATCATCTCCGTCGAAATCCGGTTCATTTAAGCGCAAGCCGACAGTGAAAGGCGTCTCGTCATCAATCCAGCCAATCGTCTCCAAGAAATCCTGCTCATCTAAAAAGCGTCCTTGGAAGGATGAGAGCGCAGGCGATTGTGCTGTCATGCGGTTCCATTTGTGCTGCAAGGCATCATCATATTGAATGTAATCCTGTACGGCAAAGGAGAACCAATCAGCCGTATAGCCATCTAATAGTCCTTCTTTGTCTTTAAACCGAAGCACACCTTCTGTCCACGCCTCGTAATCGGGAACGAAATCTTCGTCCTCGATGAATTCGTAAATGGTGGAGGCTGTCTTCATCAGTGGTTCTGTTTCATCCGTTAATGTCACATGACTAAAGGTATTAAATGAATTTTTTCCTAGCAATTCAACGGTCATCCAAGGGCTTAACAGGAAGGCAGGTGTGCCAATAAAGCTCACATCTTCTAAAAATGTTCCGTAAAAAGACGATTCGTGCCATTGGAAAAGCTGCCTCTTCATTTCATTAAGTGGAACAGGGAGTCCGTCCTCTGTTTGCGCTGAAATGGTGAAAGAGAAATCTTCTGTTTGTTCTGCATGAATGACAATTTGTTTATGGCGTGTCATCAATTAATTTTCCTTTCTTCATTTCCTCTTGGAACGCACGCAGCCGTTTCGTTGAATCCTGCAGCTGCTTGACATATCTTTCCCAAATCGCGGTTTTTTTCGTTTTATGATAAAGGGTGCGCAGTTTTTTTAGCATTTTCACAGATTCTCGATAAGCACTTCGATTCTTTTGATCGAGAAGCAGTGAGATTTCACGGTGGTACGATGGAATGAGCGCTTCAGGCTCCTCTTTTGCAATTTGTTTGATCAGATCCTTCTCCAGTTCACTGATGGAGAAACCAACAAGGCTGTGAATCTCAATCCATTCTGCATAACGCTGCTGTGCATATAATAGCTGACTATATTCAGTAAACGCATAGGGCATGCAGATTTGGAGGTAGCGTTCATATAAATGATGATCCTTCGTCTGCTTAAAGTATGCGTCTAAATAAAAGAAGAAATCACTGACGGCTCCTCGCAGTTCTCTATAGGAAAGGTCGAGCTGGCAATATTCCTCTAAAATATAGGTAATCTCATGATACCAGAGCTTGAGCCGCTTCCAGTCCTTGCGGTTTGTGAGATCCTTCAGCCAATTGAGCACATTTGGCAGCATATCTGCATTGAGCAGCTGTAATTGCTGAAAGAGGCTTTCGTCTTCTTTCTGTAAATAATCCATGTGCATCAGCCCGATGGTACGTTCAACCGTTTGTTCTTGCTGCTGAGCGTTCTTCAGTAATTCTGTTTCTTTTTTAACCCATTTCCCTCTATTTAATATGGTGCCCCAAATCTCCATAAAGACCGCTACTCGTTCATGCTGGAAAGGTCCGTTTATTTGAAGAAGTGCCCGAACGGCAGTTGGTGTGTTTTCAAGAAACGGATCGAGGGAAAAGGAAAGGGCGTATGTCTTCAAGTGATCCACTGAATCGAAAATGGTGTTCATGAGCTGTTCTACATATGGATTCATGGTATAAAAGTCCTTCTCGGCATCAAGCCGGCCGAGGTCGATCAATTCATGAATCCTTAACCACACATCGATTGAGGTATGAATCGCATACAAACTCTTGAATTCAGGTGAATGAGGTGCGTGTTTTTTTAGGATTGATAAATAGCCGTAATACAAATGCTGCGGTGTTTGCTGGTGCTTTGGTGTCCGTTTCAGCCAGAGGTTAAATTCCTCTTGGAAAAAATTCATCCAGCTTTGGAGTGATTGTTCGTCTGGGCGCTTCACTTGGAAGTGCTGGCGAATCAATTCTTTGCTGCGTTGTAATTCATCCTTTTCTGACCAATTTTCTGTAAATCCGGTCACACTCTCTACTTGAGCGTATAGCGAAAAGAAGACAGCGAGAATGTGTTTACAAAGTCCATCTGCCGGACATGAGCAGCTGCTTCTCACAGGAAACAGCACATGAAGGTGGACTCTTGCTGCCACGACATCATGTACATAAGCTGACCATTCCGTATCAGATTCTTGCTTGAGACGATATACACTGTCCTGTCTATAAGTAATCAATGCTTTTTTGATGAGTTGTTTGTTTTCATCTGTTGCAGGAAGAAGTTCTTTGAGCTGTTCGGCTGTTTGTTTGATTTCTTCTTCGTTGATGTTGTGCTGAAGCATTTGATCCGCTCCTAACCAAGTAAAAGATTCCAATTCTTTTATTATAGCTCAATGGTGATTTATAAAAAAGTTTTTCATGAAAATGGTCATAAATTTCAAAAGCTGTCGAATGATGTATTAGAGTATTGCATAAACCAACCATACAGCATATAATAATGAAATTAGTGGAATCGAAAGGATACAGACATGGACAATAAGGGTTTAAATCAAGAAGAGTTTTTAAAAATTTTGATGTACGCTCATGATATTGGTGAGAATTCAAATGATGTCACCACAAAAGAAATGCTTGAAAATCTGATTGCTCATATTCGAAATGGTCTTGTTTCATAAAAGTGACCCCCTGCTAGTGATGGCAGGGGGTTTTTGTATGCTTTTATGAATGGAACGAAAGCTCCCGGCATACGATGTCATTACAAGCATAAGGCGTATGGGGAGCTGATGGTGTCATGAATATTGCAATTGCAGGCTGTGGATATGTGGGGCTGGTCACAGGTGTGTGTTTAGCGGAGGCAGGGCACAATGTGGCGTGTATTGATATTGACCGGAAAAAGGTCATGCAGCTGAAACAAGGACATCCACCAATGTATGAGCCAGGATTAAAAGAATTGCTGAAACGCAATCTTGAGCAAGGAAGAATTCAATTTTACATAAATGGAGCGGCAGCCTACCCGCGGGCTGATGTGTTAATGATTGCGGTCGGCACCCCGCAGCAGGCAGACGGCCAAGCTGATTTACAGTATGTGTTTCGGGCTGCAAAGGAGATGGGCACAAAAGCGAAATCAGGTGCGGTTCTTGTGGTGAAAAGTACGGTGCCTGTCGGAACGGGTGATCAAATCGATCAGATGATACATCAAGAATTAGGACGGAATGAGCCGTTATCTATTGCATCTAACCCAGAATTTTTACGGGAAGGCTCTGCCATTTCAGATACTTTGAGGGCAGATCGGCTTGTCATTGGGGCTGAAACAAAAGCCGTATTAGACCAGCTAGAGGAGATGTATGCTGATTTCCACCTGCCAGTGGTCAAAACAGACCGAAAAAGTGCCGAAATGATCAAGTATGCATCAAATGCTTTTCTTGCGACTAAAATCAGCTTTATGAATGAGATTGCTTCCATTTGTGAAAAAACAGGTGCTGATGTTGAATGGGTTGCGCGGGGAATGGGGCTCGATCAGCGGATCGGTTCTTCGTTTCTCAAGGCGGGGATTGGCTACGGAGGTTCTTGTTTTCCAAAGGATACAAATGCACTTGTCCAAATCGCAGGGCATGTGTCCCACGATTTTGAGCTGCTAAAGGCTGTCATTAAAGTAAACAATGAGCAGCGAGCTGGTTTTATCCGAAGCATTCAGGAGAGACTGGGGGCAAATCTTGAAGGGAAGCGAATTGCGCTTCTTGGCCTGTCCTTTAAACCGAATACAGACGATATGAGGGAGGCGCCGTCGGTTCCGATCGCTCATGAACTCCATCAATTAGGCGCGGAGCTTGTGGCTTATGATCCTGTTGCTACACGTCATGCCGCTCGTGAACTGCCGGATCAAGTCTTGTTTGCTCAAACGATTGAAGAAGCGATAAAGGATGTCCATGCAGTTTGTATATTAACAGAGTGGACGGAGATTCAGACGTTTCCGCTCACGTCCTACAAGGAATGGATGAGACAGCCGCTTATTTTTGATGGGCGAAACTGTCACACGCTTGAAGCGGCAGAACAAGCAGGGATCGAGTATCATTCGATTGGGCGCAGACCGGTTTCTCCAATTTATATGTAAAAGAAAACCGATAACAGGCCATGTTATCGGTTTTTTTAATGCGGCAGAATGAATCCGCCATATAAAAAGGCAGCCACAATGAGAAAGGCGGGGTGCATTTTGAATTTGGTCATAAAGAAAAAGGAGATCGCGGCAATGGCGAATGATTGCGTCCAGCCGATGGCTTTCACTGCATCTCCGCCGATTTCCCATGTTAATAAAAGCATCATCATCGCAATGACGGGCTGTACGGATAAGGTCATGCCTTTTACGACAGGGGATTGGCGAAAGCGGTCAATCAGCTTGAGCAATAAAATCAATCCAATGGCTGATGGCAGTACAGTTGCAAGCAGTGCCACGATAAAGCCCGGCCAGCCCATGACGTCATAGCCTACATATGCCGCGATCTTCGTAGCAATTGGTCCTGGCAGTGCATTGGCTAATGCAAGCATATTGGAGAACCCTTCGTTCGTCATCCAATGAAAATGATTGACGATTTCTTCATAATTGAGCGGGATGGATGCAGGTCCTCCGCCATATCCTAATAGATTGGACAAGAAGAATGCCCAGAATAAAAAGAGAATCAGCATCATGAAGACACTCCTTTCTCTTTATTTGTTCGATTCCAGCGTTGTTTCAGTTTGAAATGAAAGGCGCCATAGAATAAAAAGATGATGACAATGATTCCTGGATGAATGGACAGCACCTGCAGTCCGATAAAGGCAAGAAGGAATAGAGCGATACCGAAGATCGTTCCGAAGCCTTTCAGCGTTTTTTGTCCAAACTCATATGCCATGATGCCTAGCAGAACGGCAATAACTGGTGTTACGGCGCCAATCATATTTTGAATGATTTGTGAGGAGCTTAAGACGCTGACAAGTGTGACGAGTGCCACCATGGCGAGACATGTTGGTAAAATATGAGCAGCTGTTGCGACAATTGCGCCGGATACGCCCTTCAATCGATAGCCGAGATATGCAGACATTTTGGTCGCGATCGGACCTGGTAATGCATTGGCGATGGCGAGTGTTTCTCCAAACTCGTCATCATTGATCCAGTGATATTTCACCACCGCCTCATGGCGAATGAGCGGTATGACGGAAGGGCCTCCGCCAAAACCGAGAATACCGGTTCGCACCATAGCGATGATGAGTTCAATATATGATTGCAAGTGCTTCAACTCCTGTCTACAATTTCATGCCTATTCGGCTTTTGTATCGTTTAATGAGCATTTGGCAGTCCACACTCACGACGCCTTCTAGCGGGTATAGCTTTTTTGTCAGGAATGTCTCCATTTCCTGTTCATTTTGAAAAATGCCATGCATATGCAGCTTGCTTGGCCCTGTCATGTGATAAAGGCTTGTGACAGCTGTTTCCTGCTCAAGCTGAAGGGCTACTGCTTCTAAAAATTTCGGCTCCACTTCTACATTAAAGAAGACAGAGACGTGAATGCCGATCTTAGCAGGGTTAATCACTGTAGTGAATCGTTCAATGACGCCTGCTTCAATCAGCTGCTGAATGCGGGCTTGTACGGCAACACGTGAAAGACCGACTTGTTTCCCGAGATCTGTATAGGACATACGCCCGTCCTCGTGTAATAGAGATAAAATTTGTTTATCCCTTTCATCTAATGTTAGGTTCGGAATGCTATAGTCGTTGGACATCATATGACCACCTTTCTTCTGTTGGTATTTTATCATATTTCATTACGAATAGAATGAATGAATTTCAATTTACTAGCGAAATGAAATATCATGGAGTGATAAATAATCTTTTTGCATAAAAAGACACCCCGGAATCAACGGGGTGTCTTCATTTTATTGATCTGGGCTGCTTTCCGCACTGGCAATTTGTTGTGCAAGGTCAGCTCGATCAATGTCTGCTTGGAAGAACTCCTGCGTATTTGGCAAGTGTAAATTCATATGACGTTTTTGAGAAATGCGGATGGTCACTTGATCAACGGTGTAATCAAATACGTGTCCGCCGACACTCCGATCGTCATCAATGAAATGAAGATGATATCCACTCACCGCAATACCATGTGCGTATTGCGGTGTACGGAAACCAGCGATCGTTCCTTGAATATCCTCGAAATCGAAGATGGGCTGTGACTTGACTGCTTCCACCATCGGAACGTAAGGTTTTTTCTGTTTTTCGACCGTACGTGTTTGAACCTTTTTGAATGATCCATCAATGCGGATCGCATAAAAAACATTCTTACTAGGTAAAATGCGGTCGATTTCTTCTTCTAGCTCTTTGGACGTCATGGTTGCATCAATTCGATGAACGATATCTGTTTCAAAGAATGCTAGAGAGCAGAATGGTGAATAGTCTTGATCGGTAACTGGTGTCGCTGTTCCATCCGAGCGCAGTCGATAAAATGCGCCGTCAAAGCCGATCAGCTCTCCATCTAATTGATTGAATGTACCAATGCCGAAATCACCGTGCTTGGGAATATGTGCAAGGGAGAAATCTCCATCATATACGGCTTCCAGCAAAGAGGTCATCGTCGATACTTGATAAACCTCTTGCTGTTTGTCATGTTGTCTTGTGTCGTTCTGTTGATTCATTGGGTGCATCATACCCATATCCGCTCACTCCTTTGATGTAATGTATGGACATCTTATCTGACGTTCAATGTGTGTTTTTCACGAAAGACTTCTGGCCATTTTTGACTGGCGAGGTCTGGGTTGTCTTGATAGTCAATCGGAATATCAATAATAACGGGTCCTTCTATGTTTATACCCTTTTGAAGGACAGTTGAAAGCTCTTCAGGTGAGTTAACCCGTAATCCAGTCGCTCCAAAGCTTTCCGCATATTTCACTAAGTCGATCTGTCCGAATTCAACGCAGGATGTGCGGTCATATTTCATTTCCTGCTGAAACGCCACCATGTCGTATGTGCTGTCATTCCAAACAAGGTGAACGAGATTTGTTTTCATGCGGACGGCTGTTTCAAGCTCCATTGCAGAGAAGAGAAAACCGCCATCACCTGAGACCGAAATGATCTTTTCATCTGGATTCAGTATGGAAGCCGCAATTGCCCATGGTAAGGCGACGCCTAATGTTTGCATTCCGTTGCTCACCAGGAATGTGTTCGGCTCATAGACGCGGAAGTGACGCGACATCCAAATCGCGTGAGATCCGATATCACACGTGACCTTCGTGTCATCAGGAATCAGGCGTCTTAATGTATGAATGACATTCAGCGGGTGAGATAGATGACTGTCTCTTTCTGGTGCTTTTTCAATGTCGCTTAACAGCTCCTGTAATTCAGTGACTAAATCAATTTGTTCTTTGCATAGAGAAAGTGGAACACTGTCATGGGCTAGATGTTTAACGGTTTCAGCTATATTGCCTACAAGCTCAAGCGCTGGCTCATAAAAATGATCAATATCTGCCTGCATGTCATCCACATGGATGATCTGGCGCTGCTGCGGCTGAATATTCCAATGCTTCGGATCATATTCGATTGGATCAAAGCCGATGGTCAAAATGACATCTGCTTGTTCAATGAGTAGATCCCCCGGCTGATTCCGGAATAAGCCGATTCTGCCTACATATTGAGACTCAAGCTCTCTTGAGAGAACGCCGGCTCCTTGGTACGTTTCGACAAATGGAATCCCAAGTGTTTTCAATAATGTTCTAGTGGCGTTTGCAGCAGCTGGACGACTTGCTTTCATTCCCACAATCGCAACAGGTAAGTGTGCATTTTGAATTTTGGCGATGGCCGAACTGATGAGAGCATCCGGTGCAGGACCTAGTTCTGGAGAAGGGTGAGCAGACACTGGTGTTTGTGTGGTGTGTTCTGTCACGACATCTTGTGGAAAGCTGATAAATGCTGCTCCAGCCTGCCCCTTTTGTGCCGCGCGAAAAGCATTTGTTAAGGCTTCAGGTATATTATGAACGTCTTGTACTTCAACACTGTATTTTGTGACTGGTTTGAATAATGCCGCATTGTCGAGTGATTGATGTGTTCGTTTCAGCCGATCCGCACGAATGACGTTTCCAGCGATTGCGACAACAGGGTCACCTTCTGTATTGGCTGTTAATAGACCTGTTGCTAAATTAGATGCGCCAGGACCTGATGTGACGAGACAAACACCTGGTTTGCCGGTTAAGCGGCCGACAGCAGCTGCCATAAAGGCTGCATTTTGTTCGTGTCTGCATAGGACAAGTTCTGGACCTCTGTCTTTTAATACATCAAATACGGCATCAATTTTTGCACCTGGAATCGCAAAAATATGGGTCACACCTTGAGCAATCAGCGTATCGACAATCAATTCTGCTCCTCGTCTTGTTAGGGGTTGTGCTTGAGAATTCATTTACCCCGCACTCCTTTCGGCAAGTAAAATTTTTTATGAAAATATATTTTCATGATATGATTTACTATACATTTCAAAAAGAAAATTTTCCAATATATGTTTAACGTGGTTTTAATATGTTTCACGAATAAGTGTGCGAGGAGTGAAAGGATGGAACTGAGACATTTGCAGTATTTTGTCACAGTAGCGGAGGAGCTGCATTTTGGCAGAGCAGCCGCACGGTTGAATATGACACAGCCTCCACTTAGTCAGCAAATTAAGCAGTTTGAAGAAGAATTGGGGTTTCCTTTGTTTCACCGGTCGAAGCGAGTGGTGGAGTTAACAGCTGCTGGAAAGGTCTTTTTACATGAGGTGCGTGGTGTGCTGCATCAGCTTGATAAAGCCGTTGATCATGCCCGGCATACAGCAAGAGGAGAGCTGGGGAAAATCATCATAGGGTTTGTTGGAACAGCGACGTATGATATTCTGCCGCCAGTTGTACGCGAATTCAGAGCGCTGTATCCCTCTGTCAGTATTGAGCTGAAGCAGCTTTCTGTTCCGCAGCAGCTAGGGGCGCTTTTAAATGGGGAGATTGATATCGGTTTTTTACATCCTACATCTCCGCATGAAGAACTTGTCAGCCGTTTGATGAAGCAAAGTGAATGTATTTTTGCGATTCCGAAAAATCATCCGCTGGCGAAAAAAGAGGCGGTCACGATCGAAGATATCCGTCATGAACCGATCATTTCTTTATCAAAGGAATCATGGCCGTCCCTTTATCAACACTTTGTCCTGCTATGTGAAAAGTACGGATTTTCTCCGAATATTGTGCAGGAAGCAGCGGAATATCAAATGGTTATTGGCCTTGTCACAGCTGGTATCGGTATTGCGGTCATTCCAAAATCAGCCCGGCGTTTATTTAATCTAGATGTTGTGTATCGGTCCATTGAAGGTGAACAGCTTCTGGCGGAATGGACGATTTCCTATAGACGAGAGAATCATAATCCTGCTTTATTTCATCTTGTCCACCATATCCTGCATCGCACCGAGCCGGAATCAGAGGCATAGAAAAAGGGGTATGGTATGATGTCGTTACACTAAAAGGAGGCGTGTCTGAATTGATTACGTTGCAAATGGATCAGCTGTCACGAAAAGAAGCATATAAATTATTATCTGGCTCTATAGTTCCAAGACCGATTGCGTTTATTACAAGTCTGTCTAAAGACGATGTTGTCAATGCCGCACCATTTAGTTTCTTTAATGTCATCAGCGGACATCCGCCGCTCATCGCAGTTTCCATCGGACGGCGTCAAGGAGAGATGAAAGATACAGCAAAACATATCATCGACAGGGAAGAATTTGTTGTCCATGTGAGTGATGAAGCGATGATTGAAGATATTAATGAAACAGCTGCTACTTTGCCAGAGGAAGAGAGTGAGCTGAATCGCACCGGTCTTCATCAAGTGAAGAGCAGTGTGGTCTCAGTGCCGGGAATCAAGGAAGCACGCATTCGCTTTGAATGTCAGCTGGAAAAACATCTGACCTTTCAAAATGATGAAGGGGAGATCACAGTCGATCATATCATTGGCCGGGTTGTGTGTGCGCATTTAGATGAGGCTGTTTATGATGCGGAAAAAGGATATGTTTCTTCTCATGAATTGAAGCCAATCGCACGTTTAGCGGGAAATGATTATGCCCATTTAGGGACGTCATTTGTGCTGAAAAGACCAGAATAATAGGAAAAACCCCCGAGGGAAATCGGGGGTTTTGTGTTTATTTTTTCTGTTCTAGTTTCAGTGGAGCTGCGATGTTCTTTTCTACTTTTTTCCCTTTTAGGACGTCGTTTGCAGCGCCGACTGCCATTTTTCCGATCAGCTTTGGCTGCTGGGCGACTGTGGCAGATAGTTTTCCTGCTTTGATCGAGTTGAGTGCATCTTCGTTTCCATCAAAGCCAACGACGAGAATGTCTTTTCCAGAGCTTTGAATTGCTTCTAGAGCGCCAAGTGCCATTTCATCATTGTGGGCAAAAACGGCTTTGATGTCAGGGTTTCCTTGAAGTAGGTTTTCCATGACGTTGAGTCCTTTTGTCCGGTCGAAGTCAGCCGCTTGTTTGGCTGTCACTTTTAGATCTTTATCTGCTATTTGATGGAATCCTTTTCCGCGCTCACGTGTAGCAGAAGCGCCTGGTACACCTTCTAATTCAGCGACTTTTGCTCCTTTACCGACCTTGTCGATGATAAAGTTGGCTGCCATTTCGCCGCCTTTGACGTTATCTGAGGCAACAAGTGCTTCTACTTTTCCGCTTTCAGCTGAGCGGTCTAATGTGATGACAGGAATATCAGAAGCATTTGCTGATTCAACAGCAGTTGATATGGCAGATGAATCCGCTGGGTTGATGAGTAATGCGTCGACTCCTTGCTGAATTAAATCTTCTACGTCACTTGTTTGTTTCGCTGAATCATTTTGTGCATCTGCAATGACCACTTCGATGCCGAGCTTTTTCGCTTCTTTCGTCACACCGTTTTTGAGAGAAACGAAGAATGGGTTGTTTAAGGTCGAGATCGAGAGCCCGATTTTGATGTCTTTTTTCTTCCCATCTTTTGTTGATTTGGCCCACTCTGGCGGTTCTAGCGAGCAGGCAGAAAGCATGAATAATGAGAGAGTCAGAATGAGAACGAGATATTTTTTCATAGCAGCTGCCTCCTTAAGCAGATTTCTTTCTGTCTAGTAGG
This sequence comes from Bacillus sp. YBWC18, assembly GCF_002998775.1. Taxonomy (NCBI): domain Bacteria; kingdom Bacillati; phylum Bacillota; class Bacilli; order Caryophanales; family Bacillaceae; genus Bacillus; species Bacillus sp. YBWC18. The sequence continues at coordinate 441,722 of NZ_PVRI01000003.1, forward strand.
ACTGCAATCAAGATGACAATCCCTTTCACAACAGATTGATAGAATGATGATACACCAAGTAAGTTCATACCATTGTTCAGGACACCGATGATGAGCACCCCGATCAGTGTGCCGACAATTCGCCCTCTTCCGCCAGACAGGCTTGTCCCGCCAAGTACAACAGCAGCAATCGCATCAAGCTCATAGGATGTGCCAGCTGTTGGCTGAGCTGAGTTTAGGCGAGAAGTCAAAATGGCACCCGCTAAAGCAGACATGAAACCTGCCAATGAATAGATCATAATTTTTACGCGTGGTACTTTGATTCCTGAAATAAGCGCAGCTTTTTCATTTCCGCCGATGGCATACGTTCTTCTGCCGAAAGGTGTTTTATGAAGAAGCACCCAAAGTACGATAAAGGTGAGAAGCATTGTGATTGCTGGAACAGGAATGCCTAAGAAATACCCGCGGCCGAATAACTGAAAGGCGTAGTTCGAGCCGAGTCCTGTAATCGGGTTTCCGTCTGTATAAACAAGTGTTAACCCTCTAAAAATCGTCATCGTGGCAAGTGTTGCGATAAAAGGAGCCATTTTTCCTTTTGTGATTAAAAGACCGTTGACCATCCCAAGAATAGCGCCGATGATACTGCCAACGATAATAGCTAAAATCGGGTCCATACCAGACACGATAAATCCGGCAGTCAGCGCACTAGAAAGTGCTAAAATGGCACCGACAGACAAATCAATTCCTCCGGTTAAAATAACAAACGTCATTCCAAAGGCAATGAGGGCATTAATGGAGATTTGTCTCAGTAAGTTTAAGATGTTTAATGGCTCTAAAAAGGCTGGGTTTAAAATAGAAACAATGGCGACAAGGATGATGAGACCTAAGAATGGCCCAAGCTTTTGCATGATGTTGTCAAATCGTCCATTTGAAGTAAGTGGTTTCATGTTACTTCCCTCCTGTAGCTAGTGTCATAATTCGTTCTTGTGTTGCGTCTGCTTTATTTAATTCTCCGCTGATGGTTCCTTCATGAATGACAAGCACTCGATCGCTCATCCCTAGAATTTCTGGGAGCTCAGAGGAGACCATTAAAATGGCAACACCTCGATCAGTCAGTTCATTCATTAACTGGTAGATTTCTCGTTTCGCTCCGACATCGACACCTCTTGTCGGTTCATCTAAAATTAAGACCTTCGGCTGGATGCCGATCCATTTGGCGATGACGACTTTTTGTTGATTTCCACCAGAGAGACTTCGAGCAGAGATTTCAGAGGAAGCCGTTTTAATCGTCAGTCTTTTGATGAGCAGGTCGACAAAATCCTGTTCGTTTTTCTTATCAATCAGTCCTTTTGGAGAGAAGCTTTCTAAGTTTGGCAGACCAATGTTTTCTCGGATGGATGCATCCAGCATGAGTCCTTCATCTTTGCGATCCTCTGTGATAAAGCCGATGCCGAGCTTGACGGCATCACTTGGTTTTTTAATGACAGCCTTTTTCCCATGGACCCAGATTTCACCTTGATCAAGAGGATCAAGACCAAACAGCGACCGCATCATTTCGGTTCTGCCAGCGCCCATTAAGCCTGCAACACCGACGATTTCTCCAGCTTTGACTGAGAAACTGATATCATGAAATTGTCCTTTTCTTGTCGCTTGCTTCACCTCAAGGACAATATCTCCTAGAGAAGGCGATCTCTCAGGGTATCGATCTGTTAATTCGCGGCCGACCATTTTTTTGACGACCTCATGGAAATTCGTTTCAGGTATGGCTTTCGTATCGACTGTTTTCCCATCGCGCATGATGGTAATCCGGTCACAGATCGCAAAGATTTCCTCCATACGGTGAGAAATATAGACAATGGATACGCCTTCTTTTTTGAGAGATTCAATGACCTGAAAGAGCTTTTCAATCTCACGGTCTGTTAGAGCTGCTGTTGGCTCATCCATGATGATCACCTTCGCATCAGTCATTAATGCCTTTGCAATCTCAATCATCTGTTTTTGTCCAACAGAGCAGCTGCCTGCCTCTTGATCAAGCGAGAGGTTCACAGACAATCGGTCCAGCTGGCTTTGGGCAAGAACCTTCATTTTCTTTGTGTCTAGCAATCCAAACTTCGTATAGATTTCTTTCCCGATGAATAGGTTTTCCAAGACGGTCATATCCGGCCATATGTTGAGCTCCTGATGAATAAAGGCGATGCCGTGTTGTTCCGCTTCCTTCGGATTTTTGAAAGCGGTTTCTTTTCCGTCGATTTGAATCGTTCCTTGATCTAATGAATAAAGACCTGTGAGCAGGTTCATTAAAGTTGATTTTCCCGCGCCATTTTCGCCCATGAGCGCGTGGACCTCACCTGTGACGAGGTCAAAGGAGACCCCGGAAAGAACGGTGTTTTTTCCAAAGGCCTTATGGATGTTATGCATCTCAATGTTCATATCTGGCTCCTCCTTTTAAAAGATGACACCGGCATGAAGAATGCAGTTTGCGTATGGGGTGGCTTCACCCGTGCGAATGACTGCTTTTGCCTGTTTGGTCATGTTTTTGAACGTCTCGTGGTCTACATCATGTAATGGCTGTGAGAACGCTTTCTTTAGAAATAGATGATCTCGTTCATTGGCTTCTTTGATTTCACTAGCCACAGTAATGTGTTCAACCGCCATTTCCTGAAGAAGGAGGGAGGTGACCTCCTGAAAGGACGGTGTGCCGATTGATAACGCCAGGTCGATTTTGACTGGACCTTCTGGAATAGGAAGACCGCAGTCTGCGATGACGATTGTATCTGTATGACCAAGGTCAGCAAGTACCTTGGCGATATGACTGTTTAAGATGCCGTTTTTTTTCATTTCTTTTTCTCCAGTTCTTCTCTTGTTGGCATGCCGCCTTGTGCACCGAACTTTGTGACAGACATTGATGCTGCAAGGTTGGCATAGGCAAGTGCGTCATAGAGAGATTTGCCCTCTGTTAAGGCTACAGCCAAGGCTCCGTTAAAGGTATCGCCTGCTCCTGTTGTATCAACTGCTTCAACAGGAAAGCCTGGAACTAGCACTTCTTTCAATCCGTCAAAAAATCGAACCCCATTTTTCCCTTCTGTGATGAGTAATTTGTTAGGGTATTGACGCAAGGCGTCTTCAATTGGGAGTCCATCAAACATGAGAACAGCTTCGTGCTCATTCGGTGTAATATAGGCAGCCTGGTCTAAAACCTGCTGCGATACTTTGCGGGCAGGTGCAGGGTTTAAAATCACAGGGATTTCTTTGTCGCTGCAAATGGCGCAGACAGCTTCGACTGTTTCTTCAGGTATTTCCTGCTGAATGAGAACTATCCCAATATCATCTATTGTAGAAATTGCCTCTCTAACATAGTCAGGAGTGACCTCGTCATTTGCTCCTTTGACCACGACAATGCTGTTATCACCTTCTGCTAAAATGATATGAGCGGTGCCGCTTTCCATTTCGGTAACCGGTTTCATATATGGGGTGCGGACCCCTTGATCTTGTAGATTGCTGACAATATCCTGACCATAAGCGTCATCACCGACCCGGCCGACCATGTATACATCTGCACCGAGTCTGGCACTTGCGACTGCTTGATTGGCGCCTTTTCCCCCTGGGACGGTTTTAAATGATTCGCCTAACACCGTTTCACCGGCATTTGGCCGTTTATCCGATGTGACGACTAAATCCATAGAACAGCTTCCTACTACGACAATATGACTCATTGTGAATCCACCTTTCTTGTGGTCTCTCGTTCAATAAAAGAGACGGGCATTTGGATAACTGGTTGATCTATAGGTTGTTTCTGAATCGCTTTGATTAACAGCTGTGCCGCTTCTTTTCCCATCTCATAGGCAGGCTGCCTAATCGTAGATAAGGAAGGGAAGAGCAGCTCGCTTTGCGGAATATCATCAAACCCAATGATTTGAACATCATCTGGAATGGCTTTTCCGATCCGAAGCGCTTCGTGTATGACCGCTGTTGCGACGATGTCATTGCTGGCAATGATGCCATCTGTTTCAGGGTACAGCTGGAAAAGAGCCTTGGCACTCTTACGGGCTTCTTGAAAGGAAAATGAAGCATTAGACATCACATGGAAGTCGACGCCTTTTTCGGTTAGTACATCGAGTGCACCTTTGAATCGCTGCCTCGCTGTTTGAAGGTGGGCAGGTCCTTTCAGCAGTGTGATCTGCCGGCTGCCGCGCCTGATTAATTCCATCGCGGCCATTTTCCCGCCAGCTGCAGCATCTGCAAACACAGAAGGTGCATGTGGAACGGTTCGATCTAAGAACACAACCGGTAATTCATTATCATTGTATATATCTGATTCAGGTTCGTTTGTGACAGCGATGACACCGACCACTTGATTTTGTTTAAAGGTTTGTAAATAGGCCATTTCCTTCTCTCGATCTTCATCACTGTTTCCGAATAATAACCGAAAACCATGCGCATGAATTTCGTCCTCAACGCCTCTAGCGAGCTGAGGGAAGAAGGGATTCGTAATATCAGGTAAAATCAAACCGATTAAGCGTGATTCTCTTTTGAAAAGGGATCTAGCCACTTCATTGGGAAAGTAGTTCAGCTCCTGCATCGCTTGTGTCACGCGGGTTTTCGTATCTGTATGGACATATCCAGTATCGTTAAGCACGCGTGAAACAGTGGCAACAGACACTTGTGCAGCTTTTGCAACATCTTTAATTGTAGCCAATGGAGTGCCTCCCTTCGTGAATGTGTAACCGTTTACACAGATAGATTATCATGAAAGCATTAAAATGACAATCTTAAAAAAATAAAAAAATAAAAGAAAGATGCTATCTTCCTTTTATTAACTAGTAATCCCTGTTTCTGTAATATTCACTTTGATTTTTGGGATGATTTTTACATTTGGATAATCAGTTTTCCAATTCATTTTTACATATTCATCATAATTTTTAACGCGATACTTTCTTCCAAGACTTAACACGTCGGAGTTTGATTTCTGCAAAACAGAGATTACTTTTTCTGCTTCCTTTGTGAAAATAGCTGATAATCGTTTGTTTAGTTCATCGATCTTTTTCGTACTATCTAAATTGTCTTTCGGATATTCAACGACAGCTGTTTTGAATTCGAAATCTAGCCCAATTGTCACGTTGCGATGATCAGAATTGAGAATACGAATATCTCGTTTTAAGTCGGTGACTTGGATGGTAATATAGTTATTTCCCTTCAACTCCATATCATTTCTGATCTTTTTAGTGAAATTTGCATATTTCCCGATTTTATTATTCATGAGATTGAGAAGCATGGCATCTTGACCATAAAGCTCACCTGTTTTTTTCTCATTATCGAATAAAGCCACACCTGCTACTTTGATTAGTTGTTTAGACTGATCAAATACAATTAAAGGCAGGGTAAAGTCTTCTCCTGTTTGGAGCATCTTTGAGCGTATGCTTTGAATATTTCCAGCGGTCACTTGTGAACCTCTTGAGGCAGTTGTAATGAGATTGTTTAAATAGTCACTGACAATGAGCTGTTCTTTTAGTAATTTGTTGATGACATCAATACTTGAACCGCCTTTCACAACGGCTAAATTGGCAAGCAAAGGACTTTTCGGATCGCGATAGAACATGTCTAAGTAGGGAAGAAGTTGATTTTGAGAGAATTCATCACCGATCAGTAAAATCCTCATTTTTGACATATCAATCTTTTGGTCAACCATTCGGCCGAAGTCTGTTCCCGCTTTACGTAAAGTTGGAGCATTGGTTGTCAATACAGTGGTTGAATAAGTACCTGAACTTCCTTGCTGCACACTTTGAGACTGTTGTACTTTTCGGTAGGTAATCGATACTTTTGCGTTATCATCTTCCCCTTGATCAATGGCGGAAGTAAGGACAAGGGAGATGTTTTTTAATAGGTTTTGATCCCAGCAGCCAGGCATCATGGTGAGAGACACGCACATGAGGAGAGTCAGGACATATTTATGACGCATGTGATTTCACCTTCTTTTTACGTTGTTTGATAAAGATAACGATCGCCATGAATGCTGGAAGTGTGTAAATGAACGAATACTGAGCAATCGTTGTAAAATCATTGAAACGCTGAATGCGAAAGTTATCGACTGCCAAAAAACAGCTAGACGCATATATCAGAATGGCGAAACAATAAACATATTTTTTGTGATCCTTTTTCTTCAGTAAACTGGAAATGCCATTTGCACAAAAGTACAGATAGTTACTCAATGTGGCAAGAATAATAAACACCCAGAAGCTAAGAAAAATTAAATCTGTCCGCTCAATGATACCGAAGGAAATGGTTTTTAATAAGTAAAGAACAGGGTTGGGAATCACATCAAGCTCAATTGGACTAAAAAACATAAAACAAATCAATGTAATAAATAGGTAGTAAAGCGTCGTGCATATATTTGAAATGGTCATGATTTTATACCGTTCCTTAATCGTGCCTTTCATAAAGGGAGAAAGAATAAGGATCATCTCAAATCCATTCATCGATAGGACGACGTCCTTCAGCCCAAGCTGAAACTGAGAAATGTCTGTTTGAAAAAAAGGCATCAGATAATCGATATTGGTCCCTTTTAATGAATAGAACATCAGCAAGGAAAGCAAAAGGAGAAGGGGAGTTAAGATAAAGTTAAACCTGACAATGGCTGTAATTTGCTCCTTCGCAATATAAACAATGGAAGTAATGAGTAATAGATTGATGACCCAGTTTGGCGTCAGCGGCAGAACCCACATACCAATAATTCTGGTGAAAATGGATAAAACGACAATACAGACGGAGGCAAAATACAGTATATACAGTGCAATCAGTAATTTCCCAATCCATTGACCAAATACATCAATTAATGCTTGGAAGAATGATGTTTCTGGATATTTATGAATGATGTAAATGAAAATTGTATTGATGATTTGGATAAAAAAACAGGCGACAATGATCGCCATCCAGCCATCGTGTCCCATGTCTTTCATCAAAAAGTGGGGGAGCGATAAAATACCGACACCAATTTGAGATTGAATGAGAAAAAAGACAGCTTGAGGTGGAGATATTTTATTTTTCATTTTTCTTTTTCCATCCTCTCAAATGTTCAATTTGCTTTTTCTTTTGCGGATTTAAATAAACAGGGCGATTTTTGTACATCCACATTGGGAGGCGAATTACAGTATCTTTTAAATCCTGCCAGTTAAATGGAGTAACAGGTGATAAGTATGGTACCCCTAGTGATTCAAGGCGGCATAAATTCATGAGAATGATGGATAATCCAAATGAAATGCCAATAAAACCAAACATTGATGCCATGAACATGAGCGGGAAACGCAGCATCCTAATGGTGGCCGTCATTTCAAATGATGGAAGGACAAAGGAAGCGACAGCGGTCACGGCGACCACGATGACAAGAACATTTGAGATGAGTCCTGCTTGTACAACAGCATCCCCAATGACCAAACCACCTACGATACCAATGGTTTGACCAATTGGTCTAGGTAGACGCACCCCTGCCTCACGAATGAGTTCAATGGTGATTTCCATTAGCATCGCTTCTATCAAAGGAGGAAATGGGATACCGATAATTGAATTTTTCATCGTTATGGCTAATTCATCTGGGACGACCTCATAATGAAAGCCAATGACAGCGATATAAAAAGATGGCAAAATGACTGCGATGATACAGGCAAGATAGCGGAGAACACGGATAAACGTAGCCGGAATCCAGCGGCTATTATAATCATCAGGTGATTGAAAGAAGCTAAAGAAGGTGACAGGAAGAATGATGGCCATCGGACTGCCATCCATCATCACCACAATTCGCCCTTCAAGGATTGCAGATCTCACCTTATCAGGGCGTTCTGTATCAATAAGCTGCGGGAAAATAGAAAATGAATCATCCTCAATCGCCTCAACAATAGAGCCAGGACTTAGCAGCGTGTCTACTTTAATAGAAGAAATCCGTTTGTTTACCTCTTCTACCTTTTCTTGATTAGCGATATCAGATATATAAACAGTCGCAAGCTTTGTTTCAGATTTTGTACCAATCTTATGATACTGAATGGCGAGCTTTCGATCATTTAAATGCGAACGCAGTAAGTAGATGTTGGTATCAAGACTTTCAACAAATCCGTCATGTGCTCCAGCAATAATACTTTCAGATGAAGGTTCAGAAATAGAGCGCAGCGGCGGCTGACCGACAGAAAACAATTTGATCTGTGAGGAATTTTCATCAAGAAACGCAATGCTTCCAGCAATAATACTGTCTGTAATCAGCGTCAAGTCACCAGTTTCGAGTGTACTGAGAGATTTCGTATATTCCTGCTTTCCAGGAGGTCCTAACAAGTTGCCGATTATGAAATCATTTAATTTGCCTTCATCTACTCTTGTTTTAATAAAAAACAGGACAGATTTCGTTTCATTCACCATTAACTCTCGGTATTCAAAATCCCCGCTTTGCTGAAATGTCTTTTTCAGAATCCGGATTTTTTCCTCGAAGCTGCCTGATAAAAAATGCAACCGTGTTTGCTCATTGCTGTTTGGCATCTTTAGCCTCCTCTCACAGATTTTTTAACCTTAGTGTAAGCGGAGAAGCTGATTTTATTCGTCATCTTTGGGGAAAGCATGACATGAATTGACAACTTTCAACTAAAATCATATTAAAAATGTTAAGAAATGATGAATCTTGATAAAAACAAATGAATAATGTTTCATTGTTTAGGTCATAAGGAGCGAATATCGTAAAAAGCAGGTATTCCGAAATGATCAATAGTTTACATCTTATCCCAATTTTTTGTGACCCGAAAATAAGCATATGACTTGATTTTTTTAGAGGTGACCTTTGTCATAGGTCAACGCGTAGCATTCTGACCGATGAGGATGACTTTCTAACCTGTTCCTTCAAAAATCGAAAACATTCCAAAACACGCACTATTCATTTAAAGCGCTGATATGACTGATGTTATAGAGTTTAAAGGGCTTTAAAACATTGATTCAAAATACATCTTAATAATTGTCAAAAAATTTAGGGAGAAAAGGACAAAAGATTTTCCGATGCTTGATGGTAACGCTTTCTCTTGATTGAAGCTGAAATTCATACCAATTTTTGTCCGCCTTTTGGCCTTTTCATTTAAAGAAGAGCTAGGCAAATCCGCCTTCTGATTAGAGGAATTTGGCATACGAGGAAGTGAAAGATTATGTTACATAATACCGATTGTGATTTTATGCTGAACATATATACTGTTGATTGAATTTACATATCACACTCATAAAAAAAGGAGATGTAGATAAGCGATGTGGTTAATCGTTATAGCCTGTGTCATCATGTTAGGGATTGGCTTTATTGAAAAGAAGCGTCACCAGAAAAATATCGATGCCTTGCCGGTGCGCGTCAATATTAATGGTATTCGCGGAAAGTCTACCGTTACAAGATTGACAACCGGTATCTTAATGGAGGCAGGTTATAAAACTGTCGGCAAAACAACGGGAACAGATGCAAGAATGATTTATTGGGATACGCCAGAGGAGAAACCGATTAAAAGGAAACCGCAAGGACCAAATATCGGTGAGCAGAAGGAAGTTATGAGAGAAACCGTTGAAAGAGGAGCAAATGCCATCGTCAGTGAATGTATGGCAGTAAATCCAGATTACCAAATTATCTTTCAGGAAGAGCTGCTTCAAGCGAATATTGGCGTGATCGTAAACGTTCTTGAAGATCATATGGACGTAATGGGGCCGACACTTGATGAAATAGCAGAAGCCTTTACAGCGACAATTCCTTACAATGGACACTTGGTTATTACGGATAGTGAATATACGGAATTCTTTAAAGAGATTGCGAAAAAACGCAACACAGAAGTCATTGTTGCAGATAATTCCAAGATTTCTGATGAGTATTTACGGAAATTTGAGTACATGGTCTTCCCAGATAATGCCTCACTTGCACTTGGTGTTGCACAGGCATTAGGAATTGATGAAGATACGGCATTCAGAGGAATGTTAAATGCGCCACCTGATCCAGGAGCGATGAGAATTCTTCCATTAATGGACGCGAAAACACCTGGACACTTTGTAAATGGTTTTGCGGCAAATGACGCATCATCTACATTGAACATTTGGAAGCGTGTGAAAGAGATTGGATATCCAACAGATGAACCGATTATTATCATGAACTGCCGTGCGGATCGTGTAGATAGAACGATCCAGTTTGCGGAGGATGTACTTCCTTATATTGAAGCAAGTGATCTTGTCTTGATTGGTGAAACAACAGATCCAATTGTGAAGGCATATGAGGATGGGAAAATTCCGGCTGACCACTTACACAACCTTGAATATCAATCTACAGGAGAAATTATGAATATGCTTGAGAAAAAGCTTCATAATCGAGTGGTTTATGGAGTCGGCAATATTCATGGTGCCGCTGAACCGTTAATCGAAAAAATTCAAGAATACAAAATTAAGCAGCTTGTCAGCTAGGAGGAAATATAGAAAATGTTCGGATCAGATCTTTATATCTCGTTAATTTTAGGTGTTCTACTTAGTTTAATCTTTGCAGAAAAAACAGGAATCGTACCAGCTGGACTTGTTGTCCCAGGTTATCTGGCGCTTGTATTTAACCAGCCAGTCTTTATTTTAGTCGTCTTATCTGTCAGCTTGCTTACGTATGTCATCGTTCGCTTTGGTCTATCGAAATTTATGATTTTATACGGACGCAGAAAGTTTGCTGCGATGCTAATTACAGGGATCGCCTTAAAGCTTGTATTTGATTTCTTCTATCCAGTGGTTCCATTTGAAATAGCAGAATTCCGCGGAATCGGTATTATCGTTCCTGGATTGATTGCAAATACGATTCAAAAGCAGGGTCTTACGATTACCCTTGGAAGCACGTTACTTCTAAGTGGTGCAACATTTGCCATCATGTATGTTTACTATCTATTTTAAGATAAGGTGTGTCCAATGATGAATAAAAAATTGAGCTTTCAGGAAAAGCTGCTGAAAATCACAAAGAACCAAAAGAAAAAGACGAATAAACACGTACTGATTGCTTTACCGATTGTCATTGCTTGTACATTTCTATTTACGTTTATCGGGAAAGCACAAGTGCCAACTGTACAAAAGAATCCAGAAAACATCCTGACCGCTTCGTTTGTCGGTGACATTATGTTTGGAAGAAACGTAGAGAAAGTAACAGACCGTTATGGAAAACAGCATCTCTTTCGTTACGCCAAGCCATATTTTGATGTGTCAGATTATGTGACTGGTAACTTTGAGCATCCAGTCGCATCAGATAAAGAACAAGCGGCACAAAAGAATATTCATTTGAAAACAGACGAAGATTCTGTCAAAGCATTGAAGGATTTGAATTTCTCTGTATTAAACTTTGCGAATAACCATGCGGCAGACTATGGTGAAAAAGGGCTGAACAACACGATTGATGCCTTTGAACATGCTGGCATGGATTATACAGGCGCAGGCCGTAACCTTCAGGATGCGAAGCAGAACATTTCGTACAAAGAAGTAAATGGTGTCAAAATCGCTACACTTGGTTTTACTGATGTGTATGGGAAAGATTTTAAAGCAACGAATCGCCAGGCGGGTATCTTGCCAGCCGATCCATCTATCTTTATTCCGATGATCTCGCAGGCTGCTGAAAAGGCAGATATCGTCGTTGTTCATGCTCACTGGGGACAGGAGTACAACAATGAGGTAAACGATAGACAAAGAGAATTGGCAAGAGCGATGTCAAAAGCTGGTGCTGATATCATTATCGGTGCTCATCCGCACGTTCTTGAGCCAATGGAAGTCTATAACGGCACGGCGATCTTCTATAGCTTAGGGAACTTTATTTTTGACCAAGGCTGGTCAAGAACACGTGATTCTGCACTTGTTCAGTATCATCTGAATGAAGATGGAAAAGCGACATTTGAAGTTGTCCCAATGTACATCAAGGAAGCAACACCTGCTCCGGTTAAAGCAGGATCTTTTGAATCAAAATCCATTATCCGTATGCTGACAAATGGTACGAATGCGGATTGGAAAGAAAAAGACGGACACATTTTCTTTGAAGTAGATCACGCTGATAAAGTTAAACACTTAAAAGAAAACGGAGGGAAAGAGAAGAAATGAAATTCCTAAAAGCAAGCTGGCCGTTTGTTGCGTTAATTTTAGTCTTTGTCTTTATGTCTGCTTTTAAATTTAGTGACAGCCTCACAGATCATGAAAAACAAAAGATCTCGGTTGAAATGCAGAAAATCGAACAGCAAAAGCAGTCAAAAACGGAAGCAAGTAAATAATTTTAAAGAGCATAGAGGGCGCGCATTGCGTGCTCTTTTTTGTCGAAAAAAGGTGTAAAATGAAAGGTGTCATGCCGAAACTATAGAAGAAAGGAGGGGAAAGATCATGAAATGGAAAGAAATATTGATTGGTGGGTGTGCGCTCGTAGGGCTGATGTTCATGTCTCAATCAGAAGTATCTGCTCAAACAGCGTCTCCTTTGGAGCAAGCGGAAAAGCTGATCGGAACACCTTATCATAAAGGAGGAACCGATCCAAAAACGGGCTTTGACGCATCTGGATTGATTCAATATGTGTACAAGACATCAGGAGCATTTGATTTGCCGCGGAAGGTGATCGACCAATATCAGATTGGAAAAAAGGTATCATGGGACAAAGCGCAGCCCGGTGACCTTGTATATTTCCGCAGCCTTGAAGAAACAAAGGATATCCCGACACATGTGGCGTTGTACGCTGGTAACGATCAGGTCATCCACATCACGCTCAGTCAAGGTGTGGTGAAAACAGATGTCAGCAAAAGCAAATACTGGACAGACCGATTTTATGCAGTCAAACGACTGCCCGGTACACCGGAAATCTCTGATGACCGTCTTGTGAAAGATGCGATGAAATATTTAGGTATTCCTTATGTATTTGGTGCAGCAGACCCTAAGGTTGGCTTTGATTGTTCAGGCTTTTTACAATATTTATTTGAAAAATCACTAGGGATTTATTTACCTCGAAGTGCTGAACAGCAGTGGATGGTTGGAGAAAAAGTGGCATTAGCGGATATACGTCCAGGGGATTTTGTCTTTTTTAGCAACACATATAAGCCAGGTATTTCTCATGTAGGGATGTATATTGGGGGCGATCGTTTTATTCATGCGAGCCGTTCGGAAAGTGTCACGATTTCTTATTTGTCTGAATCGTATTGGCGCGAGAAATGGACAGGTGCGAAACGATTAACGGATCTGAAATTATCAAAAGAAGATCCGGTTGTCTCAAAAGCGGCAACGTATATTGGGGAAGTCCCTTATGTCAAAGGCGGGACGAATCCAGAAGAGGGATTTGACACAGCAGGGTTCACACAATACGTGTATCGAGAAGTGCTTGGTATTGATCTGCCTCGCTATGCGTCAGGTCAAGTCAAGACAGGTACGCCTGTGAAACGTTCGGAGCTGAAGCCGGGAGATCTCGTTTTCTTTAGTGGAACGTCATTGATGCCGGCGATTTATGCAGGGTCAAATCAAGTCATTCATGTGACCGTCTCAAATGGTGTCGTGCTTACGAATATGAAAACAAGTACGTACTGGAAGGATAAGTATGAGACGGCTGTTAGAATCAAAAAATAAAGAAAAAGCCCGATCCACGCTCGTATCGGACTTCTAGACTTCTCTCTAGGCGCTGATCAGACTAGCGTCTTTTTTTCGTGGAATTGATTTTGTATAAGCAGATCAATAAAGTAAGCAACACCGTCTTCATGATTGCCTTTTGTGATGTAGGTGCTCTTTTCTTTAATAACATCTACGGCATTCCCCATTGCAATGCGGTGGCCTGCTTCCTCAAACATGGATAGATCGTTGGGGCTGTCGCCAATCGCATAAATATGTGAGCGGTCTACGCCATAATGAGCTGCGAGCTTTTTGAGAGCATGTCCTTTCCCAGACTCTTTTGGCAGTACCTCAATGATATGTTTTCCAGAAGAGGTCAATGAAAGCTCAGGCATTTCCGCGAGAAGATCTCGTGCTTCCTGTAGTTTGTTCATATCAAATGAGAAGCAGAGTAATTTATAGGTCGCTTCATTCGACTCAAAAATCTGGCGAATATCATCTACTGGTTTGATGCCAAATTGTTTGAATTGAGTCATCGCTCCTTCCCATAAATCAGCTACATCTTCATTTGGGTTCGCACTTTTGATCACATCAAATTCTGCTTTCAGCTTCTCTTTTCCATCAAAAGGAGAGAGGAGCGCATCGTCCGTATAGACCTCAAAGTAAATGTTTCGTTCTACTAATGCCTTAGCCGCTCGTTTTCCTGCTTCTTGGTCAAGTGTGATACGGCTGAAAAGTTCGTATCCTTCGGTATGAACGGTTCCGCCGTTTGCTGCAATAATGGGGATGTCCAAATCGCCAAGCAGTTCCTTTACATCAAAAGTCGCCCGCCCTGTACAGATGGTGACAATATATCCCGCTTCCTTCGCACGAATCAATGCCTCCCGGTTTTGAGCAGATATTTCACTTTTTGTATTTAAAAGTGTACCGTCTAAATCAATCGCAATCATTTTTTTCATCGCTGTCAAATCCTCCTTCATGCATGCAATAGCCTTTTTAAAGTATGTACGATTTCCTTCATTCTCATGAGCAATGGGATGCTTGTTCCTCTCTATCAAGGCTAAACAAAAATGATCGAATGATCAAGGGAATAAGCCAAAGGGTTAAAATCTACATCATCGTCAACAAGTAGAAAAGCGCCCCCTTAGGGACGCTTTCAGCGTGTAGACAAACCCTTGCATTCTTTGTCAGTCCTGCGCGCTGGTGCTCACGAATGTCAAATTCGCTCCGCGCCAGTGCTCGTCCTTCCTAGAATTCAAAGGTTTTCAATCACGCTGAAAAGAAGACAAAGAGCTAAAATAAAAACCATTTTAGCCCTTTGTCAACAAACAGAAAGCGCCCCTTAGGGACGCTTTCTGTTTATGATAATTCAAGCTGCTTCTTCAATTCAGTCTTCACTTCGTTTAGCTGGTTTTGATCCAATTGGTAATAATAAACTCCGTTTGGCTGGTAATCAGAGCCTTTCAGCTGAATGGTATCCACCGATTTCAATGACGTCAGAAGCGGGAACAGCCCGACTAGTTCTTTCATCGAAAGGTTGGTCGCGACATTATCACCAAGTGTATCAATGATATTGTCATATGACGGAATAGACGTTAACGATTTTGATTTATCAAAAATGGCTTTTAATACTTCCATTTGACGCTGTCCGCGCATTAAATCACTATCTGCCTTTCTTGTTCTCACATATGCGAGAGCTTGATCACCGTCTAGTGTATGAGTTCCTGTTTGAAGCTGTACCTTGCCCTTTGTATCTTTTAGAACCTGTTTGACCACATATTCATCCTTGACGTTAATAGAGACTCCGTTTAGTTCATTGACGATCTCTTTAAATGCTTTGAAATTACTTTGGATCACAAAATCAACCGGAATATCTAGTAAATCTTCGACTGTACTTAAGGTTAAATCTGCACCGCCAAATGCGTGTGCATGTGTAATTTTGTCATAGCCATGCCCTGGAATATTCACATATGAGTCCCTTGGAATGCTTAATAATTTTACGGTTTTATTTGTACGATTGACTGTTGCTAAGACCATTGCGTCGCTTCGTGCCTGTTTCACTGTTTCGCCCGGTCTGCTGTCAATGCCAAGCAGCAAGACAGAAAAGCTGTCTTTCCCGGGATCGAATGCTTCAATCCGTTTCACAGATTGTGCACCGCGATCCAGAGATACTTGCGCTTTTTTGGCAGCGCTTGTCACTTTGTAGTAGGCATAGCCTGTGACAGAAGCGGTTGTCAGTAAAAGAATACCGATGATAAACAGAGTGACTTTCACCCATGGCTTTAAACGCTTTTTTCCTTTGCGTTTCGTTCTTGATTGATCCATATATTTTAAACCCTCGCTATGATTTTTATAGTAAAGATGTCCTTCTTTTTGCTTACAAACTAAAACAAATATACCTTAAAACGGGATATAGTGCGACATTTTTTTCACTAACGCTTAATTGACGTTTTCTTATCTTAAAAAGTTTCAATGATACGCAAATGAAATATATTTGTCATAAAACATCGAAATGTTTGAAATGACAGGAAGTGAGGAAAATGATTTTCCATAGAGAAACATCCAGTACAAAAGAGGGGTTATGAACATGAAAAATCGGAATGGATGGCTTTATTTCTTCGGCGCACTTGGCGGCGCTTTATATGGCTATGATACAGGTGTCATTTCTGGCGCCATCTTATTTATGAAAGAGGATTTAGGGTTAAACGCGTTTACAGAGGGACTTGTTGTCAGCTCGATTTTAATCGGGGCGATGCTCGGTTCCTCTCTTTCTGGAAAGCTGACAGACCAATTCGGGCGGAAAAAAGCCATCATCGCCGCAGCGATTTTGTTTATTATCGGTGGATTTGGTACAGCCCTTGCTCCGAATACGGAAGTGATGGTCTTATTCCGAATTGTACTAGGGCTTGCTGTCGGTTGCTCGACAACGATTGTTCCATTATATTTATCTGAACTTGCTCCAAAGGAATCTCGAGGTGCACTGTCCTCATTAAACCAGCTCATGATCACATTTGGTATTCTTCTCGCCTATATTGTGAACTACGCTTTAGCGGATGCAGAGGCATGGCGCCTGATGCTTGGAATTGCGGTCGTGCCTTCTGTGCTTTTATTATGTGGGATTTTGTTTATGCCGGAAAGTCCCCGCTGGCTGTTTGTCCATGGACAGGCAGACCGTGCGAAAGAGATATTATCTAAACTCAGAAAGAGTAAGCAAGAAGTTGAAGAAGAAATTTCAGATATTCAACAGGCAGAAAGTGAAGAAAAAGGCGGTTTTAAGGAATTATTTGAGCCATGGGTACGCCCAGCATTAATTGCTGGTGTCGGTCTTGCCTTTCTGCAGCAGTTTATCGGAACCAATACAATTATTTACTATGCACCAAAAACATTCACAAGCGTTGGCTTTGGTAATTCAGCGGCAATTTTAGGAACCGTCGGAATTGGGGCAGTGAATGTCGTCATGACGTTTGTGGCGATTAAAATCATTGACCGTGTAGGGCGTAAAGCGCTGCTCTTATTTGGAAATGCTGGCATGGTCCTAAGTTTAATTGTCCTGTCAGTGGTCAATCGATTTTTCGAGGGGTCAACAGCTGCAGGATGGACAACCATTATATGTTTAGGACTCTTCATCGTCATCTTTGCTGTCAGCTGGGGTCCAGTCGTTTGGGTGATGCTTCCGGAGCTGTTCCCGGTACATGTAAGAGGAATCGGTACAGGCGTCTCTACTTTCCTCCTTCATACAGGGAATTTAATCATCTCGCTTACATTCCCAGCTCTATTAAGCGCGATGGGTATCAGTAATCTTTTTCTCATTTACGCGGTCATCGGCGTAGGCGCCTTCTTGTTTGTGAAATATATGGTGACTGAAACGAAAGGGAAAAGTCTTGAAGAAATTGAAGAAGATTTAAAAAAGAGGAACCGTGCCGTCACAGGTGAGGAAGGAAAAACGGTGTGAACAACGACCAGCTGCCCGCATGCAGCTGGTTTTTCTTTGTTAAACAAACGTTTAATCAAGAAAGGACAATCTCTCATCTTCTGAACGTGCTGTATATGACATACATATGGAACAGGCGAGCGAAAGGTGGAAATGAGATGAAAGGGAAAACGAGCATTGTCATGCTGACGTACAATGAACTGCATTTAACGAAAAAATGTATCGACAGCATCAAGCACCATACCCGAAGTGACCAATATGAACTCATCATCGTTGATAATGCGTCAACCGACGGTACGAAGGAATATGTGAGAGAACTGAAAGATGTGATTTTCATTGAAAACACAGAGAATCAAGGCTTTGCAAAGGGATGTAATCAAGGAGCGAAAAAAGCGACAGGAGATAGCATTCTCTTTTTAAATAACGACACGATCGTAACGGAAAACTGGCTTTCTCCATTAAAAGAGGCGTTATTTGCATCAGAACGTATTGGGATGGTAGGACCAGTCTCCAATTATGTGAGCGGTCCTCAAATGGTCGAGCCATCGTATACAGATGTGAAGGAGCTCCCAGTATTTGCGAAGAATTATACGGCTGCGAAAAAAGGTCAGAGAACTTATGTACATCGGCTTGTGGGGTTTTGTCTGCTTGTGAAAAGAGAGCTCATTGAAGAGGTGGGGTTATTTGATGAGCGGTTCGTGTATGGATCTTTTGAGGATGACGATCTTTGTTTGAGATCCTTGCTAAAGGGATATCAGCTGCAAATCGTCCACGATTCATTTGTGCATCATCACGGTCATGCAACCTTTCGTGCGAATCAAGAAACGAACATCTCTACACTGTTTGCTGAGAACAGGCTTCGGTTTTTAGATAAATGGGGCATTGATCTCAATCTGATGACCCCCCATCCGTACTTTGCGGCTCTGCTGCCTGAAGACGCTGCATGTGTGCTTGATGTGGGATGCGGTGCAGGGGCAACAGGGCTTGAACTAATGAATCGGCAGTCTGTTGACATGTACGGGGTAGAGAAAGATCCATTAAAAGCAGCCATTGCAAAGGCATATTATGAAGAAGTCATCGAGGCAAAAGCAGATGAATACCCGTGGTTAGAGAAAAAAGCTTTTTTTGATGCGATTATTTTTTCTGATGTTTTAGAGCATGTGTCAGATCCTTGGCACATCATTGAACAAGCGCACGCATCTTTAAAACCGGGCGGTGTGGTCATTTGCTGCCTGCCAAACATGATGCATGCGGAGGTGCTTCTCCCGTTAATGACAGGGGATTTTACGTATCAAGATGCAGGGATTTTAGACCGAGGCCACCTGAGGTTCTTCACACTAAACACGATGCGTGCACTTTTCCCAGACTATTTGTTTGAACGGGTGATCGAGCAGCGGATCAATGTTCAGATTGATCAAAACGTCCAATTGTTTTTTGACGAGGTGGCGAGAGTAGGAGCGTCACTTGGCTTTCAAACAAAAGCGTTGTCTGATCAAGTGACTCTATATCAGCTTTTAATTGTCGTGCGTAAAAAAGGCGGCTCCCCTTCGGGATAACCGCCTTTTGCATTACCATTTGAAGCTTTTTGTTGCGCCTTCTGCCCCAAAGTTTAAAATGCTGACTTTGACATCATATTCGATATCCGCTTCTTGAAAGAGCGTATCCCACTCGTTTCGATGCTTTTCCCAATAGTCAGGGTATTTAATACGGAAATGCTTGTTTAAAAAGATAGGATCAACGCCTACTTCATTTTGCATATGAGTCACTGCTTTTTGAATGCGTTCTTTTATTTTCTTAGAGAAAATCCGCTCAAATCGTTTGATGTACTGCTCATCGTATGAATTTTCAGGAGGGTATTGATCCTCTGATAATTTTCCATTTGTTTGTATGCAAATTTTAAAGGAAATTTTCCCATTGTTCAGATAGGGTTCAACCTTGGTTTTGGCTTTCTTAATTTCATACGTGATCGGAAAATCTTTGTAGGTGGCAGGTACAACACCGCCTGATATCCGATCCATCACCCAGTTTAAAGATTGGACATCCTTCGAAGGGATGAAGCCAATCAGTTTTCGTGTTTTTCCATCTATAATTCCTGCCCCATCATAAATAAGTTCACCGTTTATCGCATCTACACTTTGTACAAGGAAGCTAATGCCCATCTGAAAGTAATCGGACGCCCGGCCAATACGTGTTGGCAGCAAAATTTTCCCATTAAAGCTTCGGTTTTTAGATGTTTCAAAGATATGCTCAACCGGAACCTTTTGCTGAGATTTCAATTTTTGGTTGATCACTTTTGACGCATCATTTCGTGACACGAGAAGATAGCTGCTTCGCCGAACCTCATCATCTCGTATAAAGTGATTGAGCGTTCCTTGAATATCGTGATGCTCTGCCTGATTTTTGCCGAACAAGAAGATTTTCAGATGATCACTATAGATCGGCGGGTCCTTTAAGGCGACATTACTGACAGCCTCCAGCACATTTTTCCCTTTTGAGACGACATTCACATAGCCAGGAGAATCGGCTTCTTGTGTTCCGCCTGTTTTCGGTACAAGGTTTTGGTAGGTCAGCTTAACTCCATTCTCATCTTCCTCATCAATACCAACACCGCGTACAAACGATAGTTTTTCAATATCCTTTAAATCCCAGCACCCTGATGATAAAAGGATAAGACAGCAGGATAAAAAGATGAACAATACACGCCTTCCTCTCATGCAGAACGACCTCCCCATTTTTTACGTATCATCAGCAGAACAGCTGTAATAAAAGGAATGGCTAAAACCGCGAACAATGCGTAGCCGAGTAAAGTAGAGAAGTAAAAGACTTCATTGATATTTCTCGGAAATAAAGAGAGGGCAGAGGTAATCAAAAACAGCAGCCAAAGCAGTCTCGTAACATTGGTCGTCTTAAAGACTGTGTGGCACCCTTTAATGGCAAATTGGAAAAAGCCAAGCATACAAATGAACTGCTGGCAAGTCCAGATCGTCAGTAAAAAAATATCAAACCGTTCAATGAAGACCCCTTCAAGTTCTAGTGCTTGAATGAGGGAGACAGTGGGCCAGGTGAGGGATTTCGTTTCTCCAACGGTCATGGAACCAATCACAATAAAGAGCGTGAGAGAATAGATAAGTGAGGTAATTCCGACCCCGATCGCAGCGGCCCATTTCGCCTTCGACCATTTGTCTTTATAAATGAGTGGTACAACAAACAAAATGACCTCAAAGCCTGTAAATTGAATAAATGTTTGAGAGAACAAATTACTGAAATCTTTAAACCCGTTCGCCATCACCGGGCGTAAGTAATCAAAATCGAATATTTTCAAACTAAACAGCATGAGCCCAATATAAATGATCATCGTCATCGGATATATGTATGTCACCATTTTCACTATTGGAAAGATACCACTTTTCAAATGATAGATCGCCACAAGAAGAAAAATCATCACAATCACTGCCATAGGAGTCGATTCCAGCAGGAAAAATTGGACCACTTCCCCGAGGACACGCGCTTCAAAGCCGACAATGCCTAGTAAATAAGCGATCAGCATTAAATTAAAGATCGTGCCAAAGAATGCACCGGCTCCTTTTTTATTTGACTCAAAAATGGTGTCCGGCGCATTTTTTTCAGCAATCCATCCTAACAAAAAAGCAACGAAAGCAAAGATGACTCCCTGTATTAATACAATGATCCAGCCATCAGGGAACCCTGAATTGGCAGAACTGCGTGGAATGGTTAAAATTCCAGCGCCTATCATTGTAGAGCTGCACAGAATGGTGACTTGTAACAATGATAGCTTCTCAGCTCTGTACATCGTTTAATCTCCTTGTCTTTTGAGATTTTTTATTTTTGCTGTTTTCGGTCTCGATTTAAATAGCCCAATTGGTAAACGTACGTACGTATCCTTTAAATCTGAAAACGGTGAAGATAAAACAGGTGTGAAATAGTCAAAACCAAAGGTCTTTAATTGCATCAGGTGACAAAGCACAAATAAATAACACATGATCAAGCCGTATAACCCAAGCATCGCTGAACTGAAAATGGCCATAAAGCGCAAGATGCGCAGCGGGAAACTAAAGTCATACGAAGGGGCAGTGAAATCGGCCAATGCGGTCAGCGACACGATAATCACCATTAACGCACTGACGATATTGGCTTGGACAGCCGCCTGACCAATGATGACGCCGCCAATGAGCCCAATCGTCTGCCCGATGGCTCTAGGAAGCCGAAGTCCAGCTTCTCGCAGCAGCTCAATCGTAAAAGACATAAGAATCGCCTCGACAACAGGAGGAAACGGAACATTCTGCCGGCTGCCTGCAATGGTGAGTGCCATTCGTGTTGGTAATAAACCGGGGTGATATGAGACAAGAGCGATGTAGAGCCCTGGTAAAAAAATCGTTAACAGTACGGCAAAATAACGGAGTAGGCGCAAAAGAGTCGCACTTGTCCATCTTTGATAATAATCCTCCGGTGATTGCATCAAGGCTGTAAGTGTCATAGGCATGATGAGGGCAAAAGGTGTGCCGTCGAGCAAAATGGAGACTTTGCCTTCAAGCACAGATGCAATCACCCTGTCTGGACGTTCTGTATTTTGAATCTGCGGAAAAATGGAGATATGGCTGTCCTCAATCAGCTGTTCAATATAGCCGGTTTCAGGGATGTCATCCATTTTGATTTCGGTCATGCGTGATAAAATATCTTCTACTAATTTGGGATCAACAATATCACGAACGTACACAAGGGCAGCAGACTTTTTATTGCGAGTACCTACATTTATCTTTTGAATGACAAGGTTAGGGTCGTTTGCCCGCTCACGGATTAAAGCTGTGTTTTTTTCAAGATTTTCAATAAAACCGATCCGCGGCCCTCTTACAAGGACTTCCGATTGCGGCTCTTCTACTTCTCTAAATTGAAAAAGGTTCGTTTGGAGCGCAAGTGCTTGTGTTGCCCCATTTACAAATAAAATAGCCCTGCCGTTATATAACTGCTCGATGGCAAGGTTCATATCTTCCAGCACGTCATTTTGAATGCCAAAGAACGTTTTAGACAGGGACGGAAGCGTAGTAGAATCAACCTCGGTGATGTCCAGTTCCTTTTGCATGGGTGAAATGATTTGCTTGGAAAGCATCTCAAATTCTGTGAGTCCTTCAACGTACATGAGACATGCAGAGATAGCAGAAGGGCCAAATGAAAATGAGTGGAACACGATATCATCACTTTTCCCGGCAAAGCTTTTGACACGCTTGATGACGGACGCTATATCTTGTTCAATACGACTTTTCATAATACCTCACCCTCATGTCATGTTTTTTATAGAGTGACTCGATAGGAGGAGAATTATGCAAATAGAAAAAAGAGAATCCCTGCAAATAGGAATTCTCTCGTGTGTTTATCTGGCAAGCCAGCCGCCATCAACAGCTAAAATATGACCGTTCATATAATCAGAGGCTGGTGAGCTAAGGAAAACAGCAGCGCCGGCTAGATCCTCGGGCTTACCCCAGCGCCCGGCGGGGATTCGTTTGAGTATCTCTTCATTTCGATTTCCATCGTCTCGAATGGCTTGCGTGTTATTGGTCGCAATGTAACCAGGAGCGATCGCATTCACTTGTATATGCTGGTTCGCCCATTCGTTTGCAAAGGCCTTCGTCAGCCCTGCGACTGCGTGTTTACTTGCTGTATAAGCGGGGACAAAGACGCCGCCTTGAAACGAAAGAAGGGAGGCGATATTGACAATTTTCCCTTGCCTGTTTTTCAGCATCTGCTGTCCAACCCTTTGGGTGAGGAAAAAGAGACTATTGATATTCACATCCATGACCGTATGCCAATCTTCCTCTGAATAATGAGCGGCCTGCTCTCTTTTAATGGTGCCAGCATTATTGATTAAAATATCGATCGTATGCTTTTGTAACATGGCATCGACAGCCTGCTTTGCCGTTTGAGGGTCGGAAAAGTCAACCTGAACCGCATGAAATGAGCGGCCCGCCTGTTCGACTAGCGCTTTCGTTTCCTCAAGCGGTGTGTGGTGGTATGTGCCGATAATATCTGCGCCTGATCTGGCAAGCGCCACAGCAATGCCTTGCCCAATGCCGGTTCCAGGACCTGTCACAAGGGCTGTTTTGCCTTCAAGAGAAAAGAGGGACGCTACATAGGATGCTGACGTCATCACATTACCTCAGCTGGTCCATTGGGACAAAGTCCATATCTTTGAACGTATAGTTCTCGCCTGCCATCGCCCAAATAAATGAATAATTCGCTGTACCTGATCCTGAATGAATGGACCAGGCAGGAGAAATGACCGCTTCCTCATTGGCGACAACGAGATGTCTTGTTTCAGATGGCTCTCCCATAAAATGAAAGACACGAGCATCCTCTTCGATATCAAGATATAAGTACACTTCCATACGCCGATCATGAATATGAGCGGGCATCGTATTCCACGTGTTATTGGTTTCCAGCTGAGTGATTCCCATCATGAGCTGACAGCTTTGGATGCCGTTTGCGTGGATGACTTGATACAGGTTTCGTACATTTGAAGCAGACGCTTCCCCTAAGTGATTCGGTGTTAATTCAGCGATGGCTGCTTTTTGTGTAGGGTACGCTTGATGAGCCGTGGCTGATACAAGATAGAACTTGGCCTCTTCGCCTGATGAACTAGCAAACTGTACATCTTGGTGTCCAAGCCCAATATATAAGAAATCTTTATGCTCCAGCATAAAAGACTCACCATCGACAGTGACCGTTCCTTGACCGCCGACATTCACAATGCCGATCTCTCGTCTTTCAAGGAAATATTCCGTACGTAAAAAGTCTCCGGCATCTAATTTGAGCGGCTCTGCTGCCGGCATGACTCCGCCAATCACCACGCGATCCTCATGCGAATAGTAGAGCTTTAATTCACCACTGACGAATAGCGTAGGAATATGAAAATGACGACGAAGTTCCTCTGTTGTAAAACGTTTGACCTGCTCAGGGTGTACAGCATAACGATTTTCCATTTGAGATAAGCCTCCCTTTCCATCTGAAACAAAATATTGATGTTTTATTTGGTATCGGTTTCAAGGAAAATTCTAGAGGAAAAAGAGAACGCCGTCAACCGTTATTTTGAAATCGTTTTCTTTTTATTTATTTAGATGATTTTTTGCCCTCTTCATGCAAAAAAATCTTCTGGAATACAAGAAATTATGATATGCTCTTTTTAAGTTATTTGAAATCGGTTTCGAAACAAATGAGAAGATATCGATTGTGGGAGTTTTTTGAATGAAAGAGAAAAAGCAAACGAAAGTCACCATCAACGAAGTGGCCGCTTATGCAGGTGTTTCAAAATCAACTGTATCTAGATATATCAATGGCAGAACAAATGAAATTTCTGCTGATAAGGTAAAAAAAATCAAGAAAGCCATTGAGGAACTCCATTATCGTCCGAGTCAGCTCGCTCAAGGATTGAAAGTAAGAAAAAGCAAGGTCATTGGGTTTATTGTAGCCGACATTACGAATCCATTCTCTGTAGCGACACTTCGCGGTGTCGAAGAAATTTGTGATGAATATGGATACAGCATCATGGTGTGCAACACAGATAACCGTCCAGAAAAAGAACGAGAAATGCTCCTCAAGCTGAATGCGCATTATATTGAAGGGCTCATCATCAATACGACAGGCCAGAACAATGACATTCTGCAGGATTTTAAGAAAAACGGTGTACCGATTGTCCTTGTTGACCGGAAGTTACCTGAACTAAAAGTCGACACAGTGACAACGAATAACCGTGATATCACGATCCGGCTGCTTCAACAAATGTATGAGAAAGGCTATGAGCACATCGCCTTCTTTACTGAGCCGGTCGATGGAATCAGTCCTCGTGAAGAACGAAAAGAAGCATATGAACAGACAGCTATGAGTAAACATAAGCCGTCCATTATTGCAGAAATTGATTTGAAGAAAAAGGAGCAATTGCGAGAAGAGCTTGTCCGTTTTGTACAACTAAACCAACAGAAAAAAGCGATTTTAGCAGCCAATGGATTACTCATGCTGAAGCTGATAAGTGAACTTGTAGAGCTTGGGATAAAGATTCCAGAGGAGATAGGCATTGCAGGGTTTGATGATACAGAATGGTATAAGCTGATTGGGCCTGGAATTACAACGGTTGCCCAGCCATCTCATGAAATGGGGAAAGCCGCAATGCAAAAAATCAAGACACGGCTTGAAGGGGATGAAAGTGCGCCCCAAACCATTCAGCTTGATGGAGAAATCATCGTAAGAAAATCTTTATAAACGATAGAAGAGAAGAGTATACATACGTGCATGCTCTCTCTTTTTCAGCTGATTTGAAACCGGTACCAAGAGAGGGGAGAAATGAGTGAAAGCATTGGATGCAGTCACATTTGGGGAATCAATGGCGATGTTTTACGCAAAAGAAGCCGGAGAGCTTCATCAAGTGCAGACATTTCAAAAGGCGCTTGCTGGTGCCGAAAGTAACGTGGCAGTCGGTTTGGCAAGGCTTGGCTTTGATGTGGGATGGATGAGCAAAGTCGGAGCAGATTCACTTGGCACATTTATTTTAGAAG
This sequence comes from Bacillus sp. YBWC18, assembly GCF_002998775.1. NCBI lineage: Bacteria > Bacillati > Bacillota > Bacilli > Caryophanales > Bacillaceae > Bacillus > Bacillus sp. YBWC18. Next base: position 467,759 of record NZ_PVRI01000003.1, read on the forward strand.
AGCTTCAAAAAGAAGGGGTCGATACAAGTGCAGTGATCCGTTCAAATGATGGGTCTCAAACAGGGATTTTACTTAAATCAAAAGTGATGGATGGAGACCCTGACGTCACGTATTATCGTAAAGGCTCTGCTGCGAGCACAATGAGTCCAAGCGACTTTCCCGCCAGCTATTTCAAACAGGCAGGACACCTCCATATGACAGGCATTCCGCCTGCATTATCCAGTGAAATGAGAGCGTTTTCTTTTTGTGCTCTTCAAAAAATGAAAGAAGCAGGCAAAACCATTTCATTTGATCCAAACCTTCGGCTGCAGCTATGGGAAGAGGAGGAAGATATGATCCATACGGTGAATCAAATGGCTTTTCAAGTGGATTGGTTTTTTCCGGGGCTTGCAGAAGGGCAAAGGCTCACAGGCTGTCACGAGCCGGAAGAGATTGCCGATGTTTATTTGCAAAAAGGCGTCAAGCTTGTGGTCATGAAGCTCGGTGCAGAAGGTGCCTTTTATAAAAGTGCAGCCAGCCAGGGGATTGTGAGCGGATTTTATGTGCCAGATGTCGTTGATACAGTCGGTGCCGGTGATGGATTTGCCGTGGGGGTCATCAGCGGCTTATTGGACGGTTTATCATATGAAAAATCTGTGACAAGAGGCAATGCTGTAGGGGCTCTTGCGGTGATGTCTCCTGGCGATAAAGACGGACTGCCTACTCGGGAAGAGCTTCAGGCTTTTATGAAAGAAGCCAAACGATATCACAGACGAGAATATATGAAGGGAGATGAAGGATATGGGCAAGTCAGCAAGTTTGAGCGTTAAAGAGCAGCTCGCGGCTTGTAAGCTGATCGCAGTGGTGAGAGCGGGGAGTGAAGCAGAAGGCATTGAGACCATTGAGCGTTTAAAGAAAAAAGGCGTTCGAGCCATTGAAGTGACGTATACCACGCCTAATGCTGAACACATCATCGCGTCCTTTCAGCGTGAGCAAGATCTGATTGTAGGAGCAGGCACAATCACAACCCTTGAGCAGGCACAATCAGCCATTGACGCAGGCTCACAATTTATTGTCAGTCCAGGATATCTCCCTGTGATCGGAGAGCATCTCTCATTTCACGACACACTCTATGTACCAGGTGTCCTCACCCCAAGTGAAATCATGCAGGCAAAAGCAGATGGCTACTGCTTGCTCAAGCTTTTTCCAAGCGGTTCCTTCGGTTTATCCTATATGAAAAACTTACAAGGTCCGTTTCCAGAGATTGAATTTATTCCAACGGGCGGTATTCATCCAGCCGATGTGCCAAAATGGCTGAAAGCTGGTGCAGTGGCAGTAGGAGTCGGAAGTCAGCTTGAAAGCAGTACAGCAGAAGAGTTACAAGCGGTACTTTCTTCATAAATAGTTGATATCAAACGAACAACTGGCGGATGGAGGCCGGTTGTTTGTTCGTTTATCTGACATAACAGCAGGTGAATGCTGACTCTTCACGTACAATGATCGTGAAGGAGTGATAGACATGTACATTCAACAAGATACACTCACGGATGGACAAATAGAGCAGCTGATTACCGCTCATATAGAAGAAATGAAAGAGCATTCCCCGCCAGAAAGCATTCATGCCCTTCCGTTAGCTGATTTGAAAAAGCAAGATGTCACAGTGTGGAGTGTGCGGAAAGGAGAGGAGCTTCTTGGCTGCGGAGCGTTAAAGGAGCTGTCAAGTGATCACGGCGAAATCAAATCAATGAGGACCGCAGCTCTCCATATGCGAAAAGGTGTAGCAAGGTATATGCTGAACCATCTTCTCCAAGAGGCGAAAAGGCGCGGTTATTCACGTGTCAGCTTAGAGACAGGTGCGATGTCTTTCTTTGAGCCAGCAAGAAAACTATATGAGAGTGTTGGTTTTTATATTTGCCCGCCTTTCGATTCATATCAAGAAGATCCAAACAGTTTATTTATGACAAAGGAATTATAGAGGTCGAGAGAGTATGCTTATAAGCAGCTCTTTTTTTATGCGCAATATTTGAAAGGGGGAGGATGTGGTGAAAAGATTAAAGTGGATCGGGATGGGCGCCTTTCTCACTTTTTGTGTCGTATCTGTTATTTTTTTAACATTATTAGGTCAAGATTTATTTAAAATTGAAAGCGCTTCCGAAAAAGCGTCATCAACCTATCAATATCACTTTGTCCTTGTACCGGAGGAACTTGATAATGAATATTGGCAGCTGGTACAAAGGGGAGCTGCTGATGCGGCAGCCGTTCATCGCGTGTATCTAGAATATTTGGGTCCGAAGCAAGCAGATATAGACGATCATCTGAAAACCATTGATATGGCGATCGCAGGGCATGTCGATGGCATTATGACGCAGGGACTTGATGCGAAAAAATACAAACCGCTTTTTCAGAAGGCGAGGGAAAAAGGCATTGATGTTGTCACCGTCGATACGGATGCAGAGGGGAGCAAGCGTCAAGTGTATGTAGGCACGGACAATTATTATTCAGGCTTTATCGCAGGACAGGCACTCATCGCAGATACAAAAGGCGAACAGTATGTAGGAATTGTCACAGGCAGGCTTGATGCCGTTCATCAAAAGCAGCGTGTCAAAGGATTTCGAGATGCCGTCGCCGCTGAAAAACGTATTCATATTGCTGGAATAGAAGAATCAGCCATTACGAAGTCAGGGGCCTCCGGTGCCGCGTATAAACTATTAAACGATCATGCGAAGCTCACCGCATTTTACGGCACGAGTGCATTAGATGGTGCAGGTATCATTCAAGCAACAGCACAATATCGATCGTCCACAGATTTTTATGTGCTCGCATTTGACACATTACCAGATACGATTCAGGCGCTCGATGATGGAAAGATTGATGCAGTGGTTGTTCAGCACCCTTATGAAATGGGCTATCAAGCAGTGGAATCGCTTGTACGTTTGCAGAAAGGTGAAAAAGAAGAACCACTCCAGTACACAGGAACGAGTGTGATTCGGCGCGAGGATCTGCCTCTGCAGCAAACAGACAGAAGGCAGGGGGTGCAGCCATGAGAAGGATTCGAAGTAAATTGTTATTGGCATTTTTAATCCTTGTGTTCCTTGGCAACGTGGCCGCTTTTTTCGTCTATTGGAGCAGCTCGAACATCACATCAGAATATAGCAGAAGCTTTCGTTCCTTTCTCCTGCTCAATGATATATCGACCGAGGCAAAAACGATGTATGAAAAGGTCAATGCGTATGCGATTGAAAAGGATCGGCAGTTTGCCAAAGAATATCTGGCCTCAAAACAGAAAATGAAATCCTATGATCAGGCATTGCGAAAGGATGCCGGGCTTCATGCGGCGATTCCTTCTATTGAAAAATACCAATATATGATGCGGACGCTCATCAATGAAAGTGATGCGACCATGACACATGTAAAAGAAGGGAAAATCAAAGAATATGCAGCAAGTGTAAAGGAGGTGAGAACCGTCTCCTCCTACATACAAGAGCAAACGATGACCCTGCTTGATGATGAATTGTCTGAGTATCAAGTACTCTATCAATCTCTGCAAAAAAGACACCAAACCTATGCACTCTTTACCTTATGTTTGTTTACGCTGTCCATTGGGGTCGCATTATGGATGGCGTATATGATTGCTGGAGGGATATCAAAGCCGATCGTCCATCTGTCTCGAAGCGTAAAGGAAGTATCAGAAGGGAATTTTGATGGAGCGGACTTGCATGTCACCTCAAAGGATGAAATTTCTGTATTAAATGAGGCCTTTCAGCGAATGCGTCAAGAGATGAAAATGATGATTGAAGAGATGAAACAAAAGGCAGCCTTAGATCAAAAAATCAAAGACATGAAGCTGAAAACGCTGCAAAACCAAATGAATCCACATTTTTTATTTAATACATTAAACATCGTCTCACGCATGGCTTACTTAGAATCAGCGGATGCCACATCGAGGTTGATCCAATCCGTTTCCACGTTGATGCGGTATTCGCTGTCAGCTCTGAGTGCATCTGTTACGTTGGAGCAAGAAGTAAAAGTGGTCAAAGAATATTTTCATATACAAGAAACAAGATTTGCCGATCGTATTACATGCAAAACGACCATAGATGAATCATGTTTATCTGTACATATCCCAAGTCTCACCTTACAGCCGCTTGTCGAAAATGCCTTTATTCATGGCGTTGAACCAAAGGAGGAAGACGGGCTTGTCGAACTCTCGATCTATCAAGAAGGCGGCTATGTGATGATTCGGATTCGGGACAATGGGATGGGGATCAAAGAACAAGAGATAAGGAGATTGCTATCAGAAAAAGAAGAGGAAAGTCCAAACACCTTGAGTAAAGGGCACTCGACAGGGATCGGTCTTCGAAATGTGATGTCAAGGCTGCATTTGTTTTACGGGGTAAAAGATGCCCTACAAATTGACTCAAAGCCAAACGAAGGCACCACCATTCAATTGGCTATTCCGATGAAGGAGGGATCGGCATGCTGAACGTGCTGATTGTGGATGATGAAAAAATAGAACGACTAGCGATGCGGAAATTCATGACCGATTGGCTTCCAGAGTGTCATATATCAGGAGAAGCTGAAAATGGAAAGAAGGCGGTTGAATTCGTGCGAACTGAGCCCGTTCATCTTGTGCTCATGGATATTCAGATGCCTGGAATGGACGGATTGACAGCGATCAAGCAGATCAAAGCGAGCAGTCCTCATACAAAATTCATTATGCTGACAGCGTACGATACGTTCGATTATGCCAAGCAAGCGATGCAGGAAGGGGTGAAGCAATATCTCGTTAAACCGGCTGACAAAGATGAAACCATCGCCGCCATTCGAACGGTTGCGGCAGAGATTCAGCAGGAGGCGTCTCAGCGGCAGGCGGTGGCGGCCGGTCAGCAGTCAAAGTGGCTCGAAGCTCATGTCATAAATGGTCAGTCTTATACCTCCATGGAGTTTCAACAAATGTTTCACGAATATGAAGCAGGTCTTGTCATCGCTGTTCAGCGGACAATCGGGGATCAGCTGTTGATTGATTTACAGACATCTCCCCTTTTTCATACGGTGCCGATTCAGGTGAGTGGTGAGCTGTTTACATGTCTCATTTATCGCCACCAAGCGCCTGGTCAGTTAAAAGCAGATGTCCTACAGGTGATTCGAACTGCCACAACAAACGATCAGCCTTCACCTGTCGTTGGCATGGGACACCCGGTCTCAAACCCGCTTTATCTTCAGAAAAGTGCAGCAGAGGCGAAGCTTTCCTATTATCAGCGGAAAAAGAGTCCCGGCGTTGTTCGTTATGGTTTTTACCAAACAGAAGAACAGTCCCATCCATTGATCCATCTGCCGGAGCTTGCAGACGATATGATGCAGGCACTGGAAGAAGGGAGAAGAGAGGATGCGCTGGCTTTATTCGATGCCTTTGAACTGGAGGGAGCGACCATTTCACAACTAAAAGAGCTGCTGATTTTATTTAAATCACGGCTCCGAGCAGACTGGCCAATATTAACGATCAGCACCGCAGCTGAATGCCGTGAGTGCTGTGAACATTTATTTGATGTGTATGAAGCGAGAACCCAGACCGTGAATGATATTGAGCGGGCAAAACGCTACATCAAAACGCATTTTTGTGAACAGATCACGCTTGAGCAGACTGCCGCCTATGTTGATTTAAGTCCAACCTATTTCACAAAGCGCTTTAAAGACGAGACAGGGCTGACATTTAAAGAGTATGTGACAACCTGCCGGCTGGATAAAATCAAAAAGCTTCTCAAAGACAGCTCGCTTAGTTTAAAAGAAATTACCTATCAGGCAGGATATACAGACCCCAATTACGTCAGCCGTGTGTTTAAGAAGATGGTCGGCTGTTCACCGAAGGAATATCGAAAACAAACCGTAAAAAAGTGAAGAATTTCATAAAAAAGTGAAGAAGTTTGCTGAAAAAAAGCGAGGATCTGCCATTATACTTATTTTGATAACGCTTACAAAATAGGGATGGGGGATCAATCATGAAGTTCAAATTAGGTTTTACGCTGTTAGCGCTCTGTATGCTTATCGTCACTGCCTGTAGTTCATCGACCAACTCAGATGCAAAAAAAGAGGGCGGAGCAGAGAAACTAGACATTTTCTCTTGGTGGACTGGAGCAGGTGAGGAGGACGGACTGAAAGCACTCATTCAATTGTTTGAAGAGAAAAATAAAGACATCCCAATTGAAAATGCAGCCGTCGCAGGTGGTGCTGGTACAAATGCAAAGGCTGTTCTGACTAGCCGGATGCAAGGGAATGACCCGCCAGCTACGTTCCAAGTACATGGCGGAGCGGAGCTGAATGAGAGCTGGGTCGCAGCAGGCAAAATGGAGCCGCTGGATGATCTATATGAAAAAGAAGGCTGGAAGGACAAATTTCCGGAATCACTCATCGACCTTGTCAGCAAAGATGGGAAAATCTATTCAGTACCAGTGAATATTCACCGAGGCAATGTGCTTTGGTATAACAAGAAGGTATTTGATGATGCAGGCTTAGAGCCGCCAACGACCTTTGATGAATTTTTCAAAACAGCAGATGCCTTAAAGAAAAAAGGCATTACACCGCTTGCACTTGGGGATAAAGAGCCTTGGGCAGCGACGCATTTGTTTGAGAGTGTGCTGCTCGGCGTTTTAGGCGCTGGCGGATATCAAAAACTTTGGGCTGGCGACATGAAAATGGATGACGCAAAAGTGAAGGAAGCGGCAGACATCTTTGGGCGTATGCTCGAATACGTCAATGATGATCACAGCTCCCGTAACTGGCAGGATGCCTCGCAGCTCGTGGCAAAAGGGGAAGCAGCAATGAATGTCATGGGCGACTGGGCAAAGGGGTACTTTGTGAATGATCTCGATCTGAAGGTGAATCAAGACTTTGGATACGCGGCGACTCCTGGAACCGAGGGAAGCTTTATGGTGATCACCGATACATTCGGACTGCCAAAGGGCGTGAAACAGCCAGAAAACGTGAAGAAATTCTTATCTGTTTTAGGATCTGTGGAAGGACAGGATGCATTTAATCCGCTAAAGGGATCGATTCCGGCACGTGTGGATGCAGATGTTTCTAAATATGATGAATACGGAAAATCGGCGATGAAGGCATTTAAAGAATCAAAGCTGGCGCCGTCTCTCGCACATGGTTCAGCTGCTGAAGAAGGGTTTGTGACAAAAGCGAATCAAGCCGTGAATATCTTCGTCACGCAAAAAGACAGCAGCCAGTTTGTTTCATCTTTAAAAGATTCAATGAAATAAAGACGAGGAGGCGGCTAAGCACCGCCTCTTTTTTGAAAAGGAGTGTAGCTTCATGCGCATGGACACATCGCCGTTCACAAAAGCAGCAACACCTAAAGTCAAACGTGTTCGGAAAAAATGGAATGGGGATCAGCTGCTTGCGCTGCTATTTTTAGCCCCGTCGGCTGTTTTATTATTCATCTTTGTTTACGGCTTTATTGGCTGGACAGGGTATGTGTCATTATCAAACTGGACCTCGCTTGTTCCGAATTTCTCTTTTGCAGGTCTTCAAAATTATATCATGCTGTTTCAAGATTTCCGCTTTCAGTCAGATCTTCGAAATACGGTCTTTTTTACTCTATTTTTTATTGGAGCCGTCATTGCCTCTGGACTCGCACTTGCGATTTTACTAGATCAGAAGATCAAGGGTGAATCTCTATTTCGGAATTTATTTTTCTTTCCGATGGCCCTTTCCTTCGTTGTGACAGGGGTCGTCTGGCAATGGATTTTAAACCCGTCAACTGGGGTGAATCTGTTTTTAAAAACGCTTGGTATCCAGCCTAAGTGGTACACGGATACGAATATTTTAGCCGGATTTGTCTGGGGGAAAATTGAGTTTGGTGTCCCTGCGGCAATGATTGCAGTCGTGATTGCAGCGGTTTGGCAGATGGCTGGATTTTCTCTAGCGATGTATTTGGCGGGTTTGAGAGGAATTCCAGAGGAAGTAAGAGAGGCTGCTAGAATGGATGGCGCAACCGAATGGCAGATTTACCGGAAGATTATTTTTCCTCTATTGAAACCGATTACTGCAAGTGTCATTATTATCATGGCTCATATTTCATTAAAGATTTTCGATTTGATTTACTCGATGACAGGACCGGGTGCAAACTTTGTCACAGATGTTCCGGGCGTTTACATGTTTGAAATGACCTTTAGAGGAAACCATTATGCAGGCGGTGCCGCCATTGCGATTGTTATGCTGATCTCTGTTGCTGTCTTTATCGTGCCGTATCTCCTGTCGAGCCGGAAGGGGGCGTCATCATGACAGCTAGATGGTTTGTCCGTCCAGTCCTTTATGCTTTATTGATTTTGTGCAGTCTTTTTTTTCTGATGCCAGTCTATGTCATGCTCGTCACAAGCTTGAAGCCATTAGGTGAAGTGACCCTTGAGAAAATGTGGGCGCTGCCATCAACACTCGATTTTTCAAGCTATCAAATCGCATTTGAAAAGCTAGCGCCCAATTTAATGAATTCACTTTATCTTGTCATTCCGGCTACCTTATTGTCAGCTGTACTAGGAGCGATGAATGGCTATGTCCTATCAAAATGGCGTTTCAAAGGGTCAGAAGTGGTCTTTACGCTGATGCTGTTTGGGATGTTTATTCCATATCAAAGTATCCTCATACCACTCATTCAATTTTTGCGTGAAGTCGGATTGTATAATTCGATTCCAGGTCTGGTGCTTGTCCATGTCGTATATGGACTCCCGATCACAACGCTCATGTTCCGAAACTTCTATGTGAGCATCCCTGATGAAATGATTGAATCGGCAAAAATGGATGGCGCAGGGTTTATCGGGATTTTCAGACATATGATTCTTCCGCTTTCGATCACTGGGTTTGTTGTGGTCGCCATTTGGCAGTTCACAAATGTGTGGAATGAGTTCTTATTTGCAGTCACGATGACCACTGCGGAGCATCAGCCGGTGATGGTCGCCTTGCAAAATCTATCAGGCAGTCAAATTGTGCAATGGAACGTCCAAATGGCAGGGGCGATATTGGCCGCACTGCCGACACTTTTGGTCTATATTCTGCTCGGAAAATACTTTGTCAAAGGGCTTCTCGCAGGCTCTGTCAAAGGATGAAATATTTTTGTGTTATCGTTTTCATTTGGTGTACTGAAAGGATTGACTTCTCTTTAGATAGCGTCATAATAAAAGTTGAGACTTGCTAGTTTTCATCAAGCTTGGCAAGGATTATCAAAGGGTAGCAAAGGGAGGAGTCATCCTGAATGAAGCAGTCACCAATTTTTTTACTGCCTGAATTGAAGGAGAGAATATGGGGAGGTACAGCCTTAAGGGATCAATTTGGCTATGATATTCCTTCTGATCAAACGGGAGAATGCTGGGCAATTTCTGCTCATCCAAACGGACCAAGTGTCGTGCAAGACGGTCCATATAAAGGGAAAACGCTGATCGAACTATGGGACAATCACAGAGAATTGTTCGGGGGAATAGAAGGCGATCGATTCCCGCTGTTAACCAAAATTTTAGATGCAAACCAAGACTTGTCCGTTCAAGTTCATCCGGATGATGATTACGCGGAAAGACATGAAAATGGCGAGCTTGGAAAAACAGAGTGCTGGTATATCATTGACTGCAAAGAAGGAGCAGAAATGATCTATGGGCACAATGCAAGAACAAGAACTGAGCTTGTGACCATGATGAACAGTGGAGATTGGGAAGGTCTTTTGCGAAGGGTGAAGATTAAGCCTGGTGATTTTTATTATGTGCCAAGCGGAACCATTCATGCGCTCTGCGAAGGGACGCTTGTCCTTGAAACGCAGCAAAGCTCAGACACAACCTATCGGGTATATGATTATGAACGAAAAGATCAGGATGGCAATGAACGTGAACTTCATTTTGTGCAAGCCATTGATGTCACAACGGTTCCTCATGTAGACGGTTATACAGATGAATCAGTTGAAACACGCCGTGGGCTGACCATTCGAACTTTTGTTGAAGCAGAGTATTTCTCTGTGTATAAATGGGAAATTGATCAAACAGTAGAGCTTTCGCAAGATTATCCGTTTTTGCTGTGCAGTGTGATTGATGGAGAAGGGTCTTTAACGCATGATGGACATACATATCCACTGTCTAAAGGAGCTCATTTTATCCTGCCGGCTGAAACAGGGAGCTTCTCAATTGAAGGAACTTGTGAACTGATTGTGTCGCATATATAAAGGAAAAGAGGACTTCGAAGGGGTCCTCTATTTTTCTATTGCATAAATGACTTGAAAGAGTACTTGTTTTTGTCGATAAAGAGATTAGTAGACTATTATGCAAAGTTAAGAGAGGGACAGGGAACGTGAAAAAAACCATCAAGATTATGTTACTCGCAGCTGCCTTTGGTATGACAGTACAGACGGGCAAAGAAGCGCAAGCAGCCTCCTATGTCGATCAATCCATTTATACGATGAACACCTCAAAGGTATTTACAACAGAATCAGAAGTGAAAAAAGCAGTGGAAACATTGAAGAAGGACAAAAAGTGGACAGCCACTTATCAAACCTCAGGAAACACGTCGACCTATCAGCTCACTGCCTCAGGATATGAGTCGCAAACAGCAGCGAGTGCAAGTGCAGCTGCATTAAAAAAAGAGACGGGCATGAGCGGTACGGTGTCTCCAGTAGGTGACCGCCTTCCTTTACAAAAGGTCGTATCTGACCCAGTCAATGATGAAGCTCAGGCAAAAAAGCTCTCGCTCGAGCTAACGAAAACATCAGGGCTCAATAGCACCTATGAAGTCATCAATCAAAGCAGACCTTCTTATCAGGTCATATCAGGAACCATTGATTCTGAAACGAAAGTCAAAAATATTCAAACCGAATTACAAAAGCAGGCCGGTGTCACCAGTACATACCAAACTGAAAACAAAGCTGGCACTGTGTATCAGCTGATTTCAGGCGGTATCGTTGGACAAAGTAAAGCGAATACCATCCTGCAAGGCTTTCAAAAGGAGTCTGGTTTAAAAGCAGTGCTTCAAACGGTGACAGCAGGCAAGCCATATTACATCGTCACATCAGCTGCACAAGCCAGCCAGTCAAAAGCACAGACGCTCCTTACCCAGCTGCAAAGAGAAGCAAAGATCAGCGGGAAGATTCAAAAGACAGGCGCTTTAAAAAATGTTTATCGCTTGGAATCAGGCTATTTCAAAGACAACAAACAAGCATCCTCAGCTGCGGCTCAGATCAAGAAACAAACCGGCGCTGCAGGGACTGTGCAGCGAGTGGGAAAAACAAAAAATTATATCGTGAAACTCAATCAACTGAACGATACAGCATACGGAAAAACGGTAGCCTTTTTCAAGAAAAAGAAATGGCGCTACACATCCAAAAAGATCTCTTCTACACAGCCATATCAAGTAGTGACTGGAAACCTTTTAGGAGATGACCAAGCGAAAAAAGCAGCGGCTTTCTTCCAAAAGAAAAAAGTATCTGCGACAACGAAAAAAACTGGCAAGGTCTCAGACAGCACGTATCGACTCGTCGTCAATCAAGCAGTAGACCAAGCGAAAGTGAATAAAGGGGCCGCCTACTTAAAAACGCAGAAGCTGACAAGCAGCATCAAGGCAAGTAAAGGACAAGCTGTCAGCAAAACGTATAGTCTCAAGACAACACCTGTATATGAACAAAGTAAAGTGAAACAGGCTCAAGAGATCATCAAGAAAAATGGCGTTGCCAGCAGTACAAAAACGCTGACAGAAGCGGTTAAGCAATACCGGATCACGACAGAGCCGACGGTGAATCAGACAAAACTGAATCAAGCGTTAAACTATTTAACGAAACAAAAAATGAAAGCAGCTGCTCAAAAAACAGGAACAACTGATTATGGTCAATATCAGATTAAAACCGGTGTCATTTCCACAGCTGCATTGCGCGACCAAGGCCTGGCATTTTTCAAAAAACGGAATGAACCAGCTGCTTATAAAACAACAACGAAACCAACCTACAAAATCAACATTACGCAGCAATTCACAGGATTACCAACTGTAAATGCGGCGATTGCTTTTGTGAAAAGCCAATATGGCTGGACAGCCACAGCCGTAAAAATCAAAAATGGCCCAATGGTCATGCAAACGAACTACAACCTCACTGTCAATGAGATGGTGAACAAGCAAATGAAGGTGTCACCACAGACAGACGGTGCAGCCTATGTCTATGCAGCATATGTAGACCCGGCGACGTCAACTGTGAATACAGACGGCTTAAATGTTCGTTCTACACCTGATTCGAGCTCTGCAAGCAACATCGTGGCGCAGCTGAACAAAGGAACAAAAGTAAGACAGCTTGGGAAAGAAGGAAACTGGATCAAGATCAGCTTGGGCTGGAGAAATGCAAGTTCAGCAGAGGTGCAAAAATATGTAGACCCAGCCAATATTGCTGAGGGCACTCAATCTTATTTTCAATTTCTGAAACTCTCTGAAGCTGCGAATCTCAATCCGGCAGAAGTCAATTCCAAAATTCTAGCAGGTAAAGGGATTCTTGCAGGTAAAGGACAAGCCTTTATTACGGCAGCGAAAACGTATCATATCAACGAAATTTATCTCATTTCTCATGCGTTGCTTGAAACGGGTAACGGAAGTTCGATTTTAGCGAATGGTACGATGTTTAATGGAAAGAAAGTATATAATATGTATGGCATTGGCGCATACGACAGCAATCCGAATTACCTCGGTGCAAAATATGCGTATGAACAACAATGGTTCACGCCAGAGGCAGCGATTATTGGCGGGGCAAAATTCATTGGCAACAGCTATATCAATCACGCCACATATAAGCAAGATACGATTTATAAAATGCGCTGGTCTAGTGCAGCGACTCATCAATATGCAACAGATATTGGCTGGGCTTATAAGCAAGTCACTCGTATGTATAGCTTGTATAACTTACTTGATAACTATACGCTGTATTACGACATCCCGGTTTATAACAAATAAAAAAACGTCCGTGCTTCCTAATGAGAAGCCGGACGTTTTTTGTGTAAGAGCTGCTGTTCAATAAATGATAGAAGCTGCTGACTAGACTCGCCCTTTGAATATTGGTTCCATTCCTCAGCGAAGGTTTTGATTCGTTCTCTGTGATCTGATTCGTTTAGATGAAGCAGCTCCTTCAAGAGCATGTCTTGAGTGACGCAAGCCTTTCCAGGAATGATGTCCTCATACCGATCGACTAAGCCGCGTTTCGCTCGATAAGTGTCTAAGTCATAAGTGAAGAACAAAACAGGCTTTTCAAGCAGCGCAAATTCAAACACAATCGACGAATAATCTGTCATGAGTACATCGCAAGTACAAAGCAATGGATAGAGCGGCTGATCGGACACATCAAATATCCATTCACCGTCTGTTTCCGCCTTTGCTAAATGTTTGACCGCAGGATGAAGCTTGACGAGCAGAATATAGTCTCCATTTAGCTCTGTTTGCAATTGCTCTTTTGAAAAAGGCAGGACAAGATCGTCCATTGCAAAGTCTCGATAGGTCGGTGCATAAAGTAGGAGCTTTTTCCCTTTAGGAAAATCATATGGCCTCAAGGAAGGCAGGCACTGATCATAGTACACATCCGTCATCGGTACACCTGTTGGTAAAAAACGTTTATCATTGACCCCAAACGAAGACTTAAAAATCTCGCGCATGTGATCTGAGCCTGTAACGATATAATCGAAAGACGCATAGACTCGTTTGAAGCGTTCGATATCACGTGGACTTCGTTCCGAATTTGATGCATCTTCAAGACCGAATTTTTTCAACGCCCCATTGGCATGCCATACTTGAATACATGTGGTAGAAGGCCGTTTTCTGAGTACACTTGTCATGAGAAAGTAATTATCTGTCACGACAACCTTGCTTTTAAACATTGTATAAATACATTGAATGAGATGGAGAGGATTTTTTTCATGAAAATAGCGAAATGACAGATGAGACCCGTCCTTTTCTATCGCAGAAGCATGCTTCGTATAGAGGACTGTAAGCTTCATCGTCATGTTCGCCTGTTGTTGATAAGTATCAATGAGAGCAGCTGCATTCTCTTGAAATGAAACAAGCAGCGTCACCTGGTTTTCACGCGGTTTCACGCCGCTCATCAGCCATCCAATTAAAGAAACGAAAGCTGCATAGCATGAAATGATCATTGAGCGTATATTCATCATTGGTCAGTCTCTCACAGCTGCTTCGTCTGATCCTTTACTTGCTCAGGATAGTAACGTTTTTTTCCTTTGTTTTCTTTCAATACGGCAAAAGCGTATTTAGGAATGTTCAGCATTCGTTTCCATCTCCACGGATTCACAATCAGTCTGTACAGCCATTCTGTATTTGTCTTAATCATCCATCGTGGTGCACGCTTCACCGTTCCGCTAAATACATCAAAGCTTCCGCCTAAACCGATGCAAACAGCCTGCGGGAATAAATGACGGTATTCATAAATAAAGTTCTCCTGATTTGGATAACCTAAAGCAACGAACACCATATCTGCTTTCGAGCGGGCGATTTGCTTCGCTACGAAACGTTTATCGGCTTGATAGCCGTCACAGCTGCCCGCGATGACCACATTTGGATATTCCGTATCAATTCGCTGTTTAACAGCCTCAAGCACTTCTTTTTTCGCTCCATATAAAAAGATACTTTTAGACTGCTTGTTTGCTAGATCAAGCATAGACATGAAGACATCAAAGCCAGCAATTCTTGACTTCAGCGGACTTTGTGTCAAACGTGACATCAAGACGACGCCTACACCATCCGGCAGAACATAATCCGCAGAAGAGACGACTTGATGGTACGCATGATCCTTCATAACAGCATAGCCAATCTCTGGATTGACAGTCGCAATCATGGCGCCTCTTCTTTGAGAAATATGATGGTGATTCATATAGCTGATAAATTCATCTAGGTCGCCGTTTACATAAGAAAGGTTAGAGACCACTTCTGTTTGCATTGTTTAGACCTCCTTTTTCATCTTGTTATCTATGAACGTTCACTGTAAATTCATTCTTCGTCTACTCATCATTTTATCACAGATACTCCATGAAATATTAACAATAACTTTACAAACCTTTAAATTTCATGACATTTTCATCAATTCATAAGGAGGATGCTGCGAGAAACATTGATTCTTCGGACTTTCCCTTCTGCGCCCAATAAATTGGAAATAGTTTGTCTTTACATCTGCTTAACGTTTGATGGGCGCTGTGATATAATGAGGTTCCGAAGAGCGAAAAAATACGAACGATGATAATAGGATTACGGATAAACATTACTGCATGAAAGCAGTTGAATAAGGAATGAAGAAAGGAGTTCATGTTTGCAATGAAGAAAGTTATTACTTACGGTACATTTGATTTATTACACTGGGGGCACATTAAGCTGCTCGAACGTGCAAAGCAGCTTGGAGATTACTTAGTGGTGGCCATTTCGACAGATGAGTTTAACTTACAAAAATCAAAAAAGGCTTATCATAGCTACGAGCATCGAAAGCTGATTCTTGAAACGATTCGTTATGTAGACGAAGTCATTCCAGAAAACAGCTGGGATCAAAAAGTCCGTGACGTGCAGGAGCACGATATTGATGTGTTTGTCATGGGAGATGACTGGGAAGGTAAATTCGATTTCTTAAAAGAGCATTGCGAAGTCGTGTACTTGAAGAGAACAGAAGGCATCTCGACAACACAAATTAAGGAAGAAATTGCTGGACTTTAATAGATCGAAAAAAAGTACTTCTTATCTTTTGGTGAGAAGTACTTTTTCATGTAAAATACAATGAGCAAGTTATCATTATTTTTAAGGAGAGCTTCCTTTGTTTCAAAATTGGATGAAGAAAAAAGTTGAACACACATTGGATCAACCTCAACAACATGAAACAATGACATCAGTTGACATGCCTGATATGGACTACTACTTTATCATGGGTGATGTACCAAAACAGGATGAGAGCTCAACGAAGTCTTTAAAAGCGAGATTAAAGCCATTGGCTGACAAACATAAACGTAATGCCATTTTAACTTTGAATTATGATGCAAATGTGAAAGAACATATTCATAGCATGGAGGAGACCTTTCTTCGCCAAGTTGACATCTTGAATGTATTTGAACACTATATTCTACCAGAAAGCGGAAGTAAAAGACGTTACTCGGAATTTATCATCGGTACATCATTTCATTCGATCAATGAAGCAGTGATGCCAGTAGATGAATCAATGATACAGGTGACGAGATATGAACTGCCTTCTTCCCCTATTTGTTATATTGATCAATATAATGAAGAGCAGCAATTAGTGAAGAGGGAAGAATACAATTGGCAGGGCGTTTTGTGCAGAGTACAAAGCTTTGTTCCTCATACAGGTGCTCTATACTTGGAGGAACTAATCAATGACGATGGCGGCATTTATATGGAGATCATCTACTCAGGAGATGCAAAAAAGAATCCAGTTCGGCATATTAATTGGTATAAAAAAACAGGAATTCAAACTTTTACAAAGAAAACGGATATAAAGCAACTATGGTTATCCAGTATTCAAACACAAAATGACCGTTTGAAACTAATGATCACAGAAGACCGGGATCAGGACCGCCACCTGTTTAAAATCGATCAGCCTGAAACAACGTATTACGCTGCATTTGTACATGACGCACATTATGAAGAAGATCCGCATCAACTCTATTCTCATTACGGAGAATTATTTAAACAAATAAGAAAACAGCAAGTGGATGCCGTCTTCTTTGGAGATACTAAGCATAAGGTAGATGTTGAGAAGGTATTGGGAGAACAAACCTATTTTTATCTTGTGCCTTCTGATGAAATGTCTCTTTGGAATACAGCACTTCATCATATGCTCGAAAATCGTGAGCGAAAAGATGAACTGAGAAGGATCGTGGACCGTACGAAATGGGTTTTGCGTGATCTAAGCTCTAAACATCATGTTCTTCATCTTCAGCTTGAGTTGAAGGACGAAATGAGCCATGCGGATCATGTGCAAATCGATTTCGCAGGATATGATCGAGGCAATGGAGCTGAAATCATATCTCAAACAATCGATGAAAACCATCAAGTCAGCTTTCCAATTGGTCATTTTCAAACAAAGAAAAACATTGAAACCAACCAAACAAAATACGTTGATTTTTACATTCGTTTTAAAACAGAAGAACTTCAGGAAGTTTTGCAGCGTCTAGAAGTAGAGGGAGAGCTGCTCACCAATAAACCATCGTCAATCGATGGGTGGTCGTATCAAACGAAACAAGGAAACTATTCTTGGAAAGTGAAATAACGTGACAACACAACGGTAAGATTTCTGAACAGAGGAGATTAACGATTAATGATTGAAGAGGGAATTCATAAGAAGAGTGTCGTTGAAGGGTTAAAAAATCATCATGAGAAACTAGAAATGCTTATTCGCATCGACGATGACATGCCATTAAAAGATAGAGAATTTTATTTGTTTATGAGGGAAAGGGTATCAAAACAAGAGCTTTTCCTTCCGCTTGTTCATCAAGAAGAGAATCTATTCAAGTTCGTATTGAGTGAATCATCGCTGCCGCTTGCATTAGAGCAGGGCCAGACATATAACCTGTATGTCACAGACTATCTCAGCGCAAACAAAGAAGAGGATGAAGACGAGCTTGAGGACTCAGCCTATGATTCTGATACAGAAGAAGAGGAAGACGAATTAAAAGAAACGGATAACGCCGAAGTAGAAGAGAAGACGCCATACTATAAACGCCGTTTAAAAATGGAAATAGACAAGCCAGAGCTGACTTTTTTAGAAAATAAAGATGCGATGCTGTATGTCATCCCGTATCGTACGGATAAAGGGAATGCATCGTTTAAAATCAAGCGTGAGCTAAAGGTTGTGAAATTCAATCATATCGAGCTCAACAAAGAATGTACGTTATCTTTAACTGGGTATACAGGCGTTCTCAGTGCAGAGCATCCTTATGAGATCAAAGAAGTAAAGCTTCTATTGAAGAGAAATGGTGAAGAACCAATTGAGCATCGCTTTCCGGTAAATATGACCCCAATAAAAGATGAAGTGGTCAAATACCGTGATGATCAACAAGTACCACAGCTCTATCAATTTCTAGCAGAAGTTCCTTTAAAGGAATTGACCTATTCGTTAAACAACCGCCTTGTATATCGCTTCTATCTTGAATTTATTTGTGATGTAGATGGAGTAGAGGAGACTTTAACGACCGCTTCTTTAGTGCTTGGAGATCGCTCGAACAAACTCAAAGGACTTGTTCAAATTCATAAACGAAACGATGTACCCATTCGATATGAAGTGTATCGAAAGAAAAAAAGACAAACGCTTGGCATTCGAATTAATGATTATACAATGAAAACACGAGCGAAGTACTACGTCAAAAGCAAGTGGAAGAAGTTCAAAAAGAAAATCGGCAAAATAAAAAAAGTCCGTAACCGCCTTGTAACAAGGACCTTCCAAACGACCTTTCAGCTGGCAAGTAAGCTGTCTGTGAAAAAGAAAACGGTTGTTTTTGAAAGCTTTAATGGAAAACAATTCAGCTGTAATCCGCGTGGGATCTATGAGTATATGAAAGAAAATCATCCTGAATATACGTTGATCTGGAGTGTGAAAAAAGGGCATGAAGCACCGTTCAAGGAAAAGGACATCTACTATATCAACCGTCTATCATTGAAATGGATTTTTGCGATGGCAAGAGCCGAGTATTGGGTCGTCAACAGCCGTTTGCCGCTATGGATTCCAAAACCAGAGCATACAACATACTTGCAGACATGGCACGGTACGCCGTTAAAACGACTTGCGATGGATATGGACGAGGTGCATATGCCTGGAACAAACACGAAGAAATACAAAAAGAATTTCACGAAAGAAGCATCGAATTGGGACTATCTCATTTCTCCAAATGCTTACTCGACTGAAATCTTTACACGTGCATTCCAATTTCAAAAGACCATGATTGAGTCAGGATATCCGAGAAATGACTTCCTTCATAATCAAAACAATGAAGAAACGATGAGAGCACTCAAACAAAAAATGAACTTGCCGCTTGATAAAAAATTGATCTTATACGCACCGACATGGAGAGACGATCAATTTTATAAAAAAGGGCAGTACAAATTTGATTTAGACCTTGATCTGCATGAGCTAAGAGCAGCTATCGGAGACGAATATATCATCATTTTGCGTATGCACTATCTAGTCGCTGAAAACTTTGATTTAGGACCATATGAAGGCTTTGCCTATGACTTCTCTCATTACGAAGACATTAGAGACCTGTATATGATATCTGATCTGCTCATCACTGACTACTCATCTGTGTTCTTTGATTATGCAAACCTTAAACGTCCGATGCTGTTCTATGTACCAGACATCGAAACATATCGTGACAAGCTGAGAGGCTTCTACTTCGACTTTGAACAAGAAGCACCTGGACCTCTTGTGAAAGAAACAGCCAGCGTCATTGACTGGGTAAGAGAAACAGAACAGCCAACCTTTACTTTGCCAGCGTCATTCGCACCGTTTTATGAAAAATTCTGCTATTTAGAGAGCGGGGAGTCTTCGAAGCGAGTGGTGGAAGTAGTGTTTTCTGAAAAATAGTTTAAAAAGTACCGTTCTTCGCCTTTTGAACGGTACTTTTTTGTGTTTTTTATTCCATTGTACACATATTTAAAAGTTATGGTAAAAATAAAAAAACATAGAAATTTAACATTAAACATGCTAAATTTAGATAAGATTATCCGGTAATGTAAATTTGCTGAAAATAATATAGAGGTGCTTCAATGTACAAACTTTATCATAATTTTTTAGAAATTCTTAATTTAGATGAACACAAGTTAGTTTTATATATTGATAACATAGAGAAATTGTGCACTTATGAATTTAAAGAGCTAAATGTAAATGAATCAAAGTGGATTTGTGAAATTAATGTAAAGGATCAGATGATTTTTGAATCCACAATAGACAATTCTAATGAAATGATCTATCTCTATGCTAAGGATCATAACTTATATATTGTCAAAGAAAGCTCAGACATGATCCAGCCAGATCAAGTACTTCCCATTGAAATTAATAATCAATTTGATGATATCTATGTCAAGCAATTAGGGTTAGATCGCTTTGGCTTATACAGCGGCGAAGAGGAACTGTTATTATTTTCAGGGCTGCTGAATGTAGATGAGATCAATCGGAATTATAAAATAGATTTGCCCATTAAAAAGGTAGGTAGACGATTTGTGGATATCTCCTTTATTAAATACAGTGCTTTCCACTTTGTTATTACCTATGATTGTCAGAATAAGGAACTAAATGTGAGGAAAATTTTGTTTGATGTGATGCAGGAACATAAAGATATTGAAGTGACTGTGAATAATCGTAATCAAATCAAAATTTTAAATAAAGTGACGGATCAAAAGAAAATCGTCAACTTTAGACTCGTTCCTAGATATCAGCCGCTTAAAGTTTTTGGTAAAGATACCTTGGAGCAGTTCAAAGATGACAATATTCTCAATATCTTGGTGATTAATAAACAAAGATATTACATCTATGTCAGAACGAATGGCGTTTACTTAGTAAGAGGAAACCCATATCTCGTTACAAAACATACGTCGAGATTACGCATCTTTAGTTTGTTTAATAGTTTTTATGTTTATGGAAGATTGACGCATTATGCGTATAATTCAGATCAAAAATATGAATATCTTTACATTAGAAATTCTGAGCACCAGCTGGCGAAATTTATAAGACCATTTAGGAAGATTAAATTCTTGAAAAGATACGGTTTCTTTAAAATTTCGTTAAATGATCTTGATTTAGACAGCAGAATCCACAATAACTTGTTCGTAGGAAATGATCACCGAATTATCCATAGTTTAAGGTTGAAAAAAAAGGATAAAAAGGTCAAAACATATATCACGAAAAAGAATGGGGACAAGCTTCAAGTACTAAGAACAAATCTATTTGGGAATGTGACATCGACCATTATTCCTTATTCACAGGAATATTCTTTATTTAGTAAAGTGAAAATAAAAATAGCGAGTATCCTATCATCATTCTATAAAGACAAAAATTATGGTGTGAATTTGTTTTTTGAGAAAAAGAGTGATAAAGCAGATGAATCAGCTATTAGAGTGTATAACTACGTACAAGACAATTGTCAAACAGGCTCAAAAAATTACTTTATTCTTAATAAGAAATCAAGCGCATATCCAGCATTGAAAGCGAAATATGGAAAGGGTATCATACCGAAATATAGTCTCAGACATTATTTAAGTATCTTTAATGCCAGTTATTTTATATCAAGTGAATTATCTAACCATGTTCTGAATGATAGATTATATATTGATCATCTCAGAGAGAGAATCATGAGTGTTCCACTCGTCTTTTTACAGCATGGAATTATGTTTGCTAAACCGGTTGATAATCCAATGGCCTTTGGATTCCATAAAGACAAGAACCAATATAATATTTATAAATCAGTCATCAGCTCTGAACTAGAGGCTGGTGAATTCTACAAAATGAAATATGATCGTGAGGATTTGATTTTGACAGGGCTAGCAACCTTTGATCATGCCAAATTAGTAGACGGTGCAGATAAGATCGCCTTTATGCCAACTTACCGATATTGGGAAGAGGGTCTTATTTATACGAATAGAATTGAAGAAACATCTTACTATAAAGTTCTGATCAAAATCATCAAAAGCTTTGAAGAAGCAGGTCTTCTTGATCGTCTGTTAATTGTACCGCATAACAAATTTTCGCAGTACGTTTATCAAAACCTGCCTCAGTATAAACATCTTATTTCTGATAACCCATCGGAAGCGCTAAAAGTGTCAAAAGTGTTTATCACTGATTATTCTTCTGCTATTTATGATGCACAATATAGAGGTGCCTATCCTATTTTTTATTGGGAAGAAAAAGATTACTTGATTAGACAGTATAAGGCGATTCCTCCTGTAAACGATGAAAATGCACCAGGACCGATAGCATATAATACACAAGAGCTGATTCGGATTGTTAAACATGCGATCGATCGTCAGTATGTTGTGGAAGATGAATATAAAGAAAAATATCTGAAAATCAACAGCTTTAACGATAATCAGAATACGAAAAGAATTACGGATTTCTTAAAAGAACATCAAATTATCTAATATGTTAGGACCCCCTGAATCAACGATTGAAAGGATTCAGGGGTTTTTTGTCTTCTAGTTTGACGTGCATGACTTTTGTTATAAGGTGAAATGTGCATCGTTATCTGTTACAATTATGAGCGGTGCTTTTTAAAAAAGTAATCCCAAAAACTTATATCTAAGGAAGATTAGAATGAACGCAATGTTGACGATATTAAAGGAGCAAATTAGCTCATTTCCGCTGATTATGCGACTTGCTGTTTATGAAACAAAATCAAAATATCAGATGAATTATTTAGGTGTTTTATGGCAGTTTTTAAATCCATTGATTCAAATGCTGGCTTACTGGTTTGTTTTTGGTCTGGGAATTCGCGGAGGACAGCCAATTGTCATTGGAGGGATGGAAGTTCCATTTATCATCTGGATGCTTGCCGGATTAATCCCTTGGTTCTTCATTAGTCCGACGATACTTGATGGATCAAACAGTGTGTTTAAACGCATTAATATGGTATCGAAAATGAACTTTCCGATTAGTGCGCTGCCGTCTGTAGTGATAATGTCCAACTTGTTCAGCTACTTTGTCATGATGGGTGTCTATCTGATTGTGCTCATTTCCTATGGCATATATCCTGATGCGCACTGGCTGCAATATATATACTATCTTATTTGTATGATCGCGTTTATGTTTTCGTTTAGTTTGTTTAATTCCACGATTAGCGTACTCGTGAGAGACTATCAATTTCTTTTACAATCAGTGACACGTTTACTTTTCTTTTTGCTGCCGATTTTTTGGAATATCTCAGAGAAGCTCACTGGAGACAAAGCTTGGATCGGGGATATATTAAGATTGAATCCTCTTTTCTACATTATTGATGGTTTTAGAAATAGCTTGTTAAAGGGAGAATGGTTCTTCCATGATGTGAAATATACGCTTTATTTTTGGCTGATCACGCTTCTTCTTTTAACAGTCGGTTCATTGCTTCATATGAAATTTAGGGATAAATTTGTCGATTTTCTTTAAAAAGTAAGGAGATTATACGATGAAACTAAAAGTTTCGTTTCGAAACGTATCCAAGCAATACGTCCTATATAAAAAACAGTCAGATAAGATTAAAGGGCTGTTTTTTCCTAATAAAAATGAAAAAGGTTTCTTTGCTGTTCGTGATGTGTCCTTTGATGTATATGAAGGCGAGACGATTGGTTTTGTAGGGATCAACGGATCTGGAAAATCAACGATGTCAAACCTTCTAGCGAAAATCATTCCACCGACAAGTGGTGAAATTGATATGGACGGACAGCCTTCGTTAATTGCCATTGCGGCAGGGCTGAACAACCAATTAAGCGGGAAGGACAACATTCGCCTCAAGTGCTTAATGATGGGGCTGACGAATAAAGAGATAGACGAGCTTTATGAAAAAATCGTAGAGTTTGCGGATATTGGTGACTTTATTGATCAGCCTGTAAAGAGCTACTCAAGCGGAATGAAATCACGCCTTGGCTTCGCCATTTCAGCGCATATCGATCCAGATATCTTGATTATTGATGAAGCATTGTCTGTTGGTGACCAAACCTTCTATCAAAAATGCGTGGATCGAATCACAGAATTCAAAGAACAAGGGAAGACGATCTTTTTTGTCAGCCATTCCATTAGCCAAATTCAAAAAATCTGTGACCGGGTGGCTTGGATGCATTATGGTGAGCTTCGTATGTTTGATGATACGAAGAAGGTCGTGAAAGAGTATAAGGAGTTTGTTGAATGGTTTAACAAGCTTTCTAAAAAAGAAAAAAAAGAATATCAATTGAAACACAAAGAAGGGCGTAAAGGCGTACAAAAAAAGACAGAAAAGGTGTCTCGATATGATGAGAACGGAAAACGACGTTCATTTTTTGGACCAGCCTTTCAAGTGACGATAATAGCTGTTTTAACTATTTTACTTGCCTTATCGATGTTTTCGGATCGCCCGCTTCGTACACTGGCGACGTTTGGCGCCATCCCATCAGATAAGACAGAATCGCTTCAGTCAAAGAACCCGCTATCGAAAGGGGCGCCTGATATGAAAAAGGTGGATCGACAGGCAATTGTCACGGCAGATCCACTCACGGTGTACAAAGATCAAGCCATGAAAAAGAAGGCAGATGTCACTTTGCCATTTGGACAAGAAGTACAAGCTGTCGCTGAAAATAAACAAACCGTTCAAATCAAAACAGCATCAGAGACGTATTTTGTCAAAGCTGATGGGCTTCAACATGCAGAAGAATTAAAGTCATTATCCATTGGACCAGGTCAGTTCAATTCCTATGTATCGCCCGCATCTGCAGGCTCGTATGAGTATTTACTTTCTTTCCTTGGAAAAGAAGAATCTGTGCTTAAGCAAAGAATGCAAACGCTGAGCTCGATCAAAAGTAATCAAGGCGGAATGATTGAACGCTTGACCACAGAGAAAGCCGACTATGTCATTCAAAATGGTCAAGCGAATACGATGGTATTCCGTGAGATCATGTCAATCTCTCCTTCAACACTTGGGCTGACAGAACAGAACGTTTGGATGAATGAGAAACAAACGAAATTCGCAGTGAAGGGCGAAAACAACTTGTTTGTCATTGATAATGAACAGCATACACTGACGATTTCAGTGATCAAATAAAAAGCTGCCGATCCCGGCAGCTTTTTTTAATTCACTTCTTCTTTTTCGAGAAGCTGTTTCATAAATGGAATGAGTTTCTTTTTCAGATCCTCATCTTGAAGGGCGAACTCTAGAGTCGTCTCGATGAAGCCTTGCTTTTCACCGACATCGTATCGTTTTCCTTCGAAATCATAGGCGAATACGCGCTGAATGTCATTCAGCTTTTGGATGGCATCTGTCAGTTGAATTTCTCCGCCTGCACCAATTTCTTGCTGATCAAGGTACATAAAGATCTCTGGTGTGAAAATGTATCGCCCTAAGATGGCGAGATTGGATGGTGCTGTTCCTTGCGGCGGCTTTTCAACAAAGTTTTTCACTTGGTAGCGGCGTCCTTCTTGTGTCAGAGGGTCGATGATTCCGTAGCGATGCGTATCGCTGTCTGCCACCTGCTGAACACCGATCACAGAGGAAAGCGTTTTTTCGTATTCATCCATCAGCTGGCGAAGTCCAGGTGTTTCGGCTTGAACAATGTCATCACCTAATAAAACGGCGAAAGGTTCATCACCGATAAAGTTGCGTGCGCACCAAACGGCGTGTCCAAGTCCTTTAGGTTCCTTTTGACGTATGTAATGAATGTCAGCAATGTTAGAGGATTTTCTCACCTTTTCTAAAAGCTCGCTCTTCCCTTTTTCCTCCAGGTTGCGCTCTAGCTCTGGTGCAAAATCAAAATGATCCTCAATGGCTCTTTTCCCTTTTCCAGTGACGATAATAATGTCTTCAATTCCTGATTCAACAGCTTCTTCAATAATATATTGAATGGTTGGTTTATCAACGATTGGCAGCATTTCTTTAGGCATAGCTTTTGTTGCAGGGAGGAAACGTGTCCCAAGACCTGCTGCTGGTATAATGGCTTTACGTACTTTTTTCAATGAACTTTGCACCTTCCTTACATAGATAACCGATTTAATTATTCAATGTTTGTTCTTGGTCGTCTGTTTAAAGTGTAACTTACAAATCATAGGAAAGACAAATGATTTCACTAAAATGAATTTTAGATAATTCATATTTTATATGTTAAATGTAAAGGAAAGAGAAATTTAACGTTAATTCAATGTAAATTTCTTTTTTTATATCATTAAATTTATCCTCCAAATTGTGTATAATTGAAAGTACTATACTAGGAAAGAGGATTAAACAAGTGAAAAAACTAAATGTAATGACTATTTTCGGTACTAGACCTGAAGCGATCAAAATGGCACCACTTGTCCTTGAATTAAATAAACATCCACAGATAAATTCAATTGTCACTGTAACAGCCCAGCATAGAGAAATGCTTGATCAAGTTCTTGAGGCTTTTTCGATTACGCCAGATCATGATTTAAACATCATGAAGCAGCGCCAGACATTATCTGAAATTACATCAAATGCACTGTTAAAGCTAGATCAATTATTCCTAGAAGAAAAACCTGATATTGTCCTTGTCCATGGTGACACAACAACAACCTTTGCAGGAAGCTTGGCTGCATTTTATCACCAAATTTCAGTCGGTCACGTCGAAGCTGGATTGAGAACACACAATAAGTACTCGCCGTTCCCAGAGGAATTGAACCGTCAAATGACAGGCACTATTGCCGATATTCATTTTGCACCTACAGACGAAGCGAAGCAGAATCTTTTAATTGAAAATAAAAAAGAAGAGACCATTTGTGTGACAGGGAATACAGCGATTGACGCCCTGCAAACAACGGTTACTGAGCAGTATCAGCACCCTATTTTAGAGAAAATAGGCACGGATAAAATGATCTTGTTAACGGCTCATCGCAGAGAGAATCTCGGACAGCCGATGAAAAACATGTTTAGAGCCATTAGACGTGTTGTAGAAGAGTTTGAAGATGTTCAGGTCGTTTATCCTGTTCATTTAAACCCTGCTGTACGTGATGCAGCTCAGACAGAATTTAGCGGTCTCGATCGGGTACACTTAATTGAACCGCTTGAAGTCGTTGATTTCCATAACTTTGCTGCCGCTTCACACTTTATCTTAACGGATTCTGGCGGTGTACAAGAGGAGGCGCCTTCTCTAGGGAAGCCAGTATTAGTGCTGCGTGATACAACAGAACGTCCAGAAGGCGTGAAAGCCGGCACGCTTAAGCTTGCAGGTACAGATGAAGAGACCATTTACAAAATGGCAAAAGAGCTGCTAGTAGATCAGAAAGAGTATGACAATATGTCGAAGGCGTCTAACCCTTATGGTGACGGACAAGCCTCGAGACGAATTGTCGAAGAGCTCCTCCATCGATTTGGATTAAGTGAAGAAAAACCTGCCCCATTCAAATCATAAAAAAAGAAGACTACAGTCATGTAGTCTTCTCAGGCTGTCGAGAAAATCTCGACAGCTTTATTTTTTCCTTAAACTTTCCATCTCCTCATTTTATAATAGAGAAAAACCCACTTAAGGAAGGTGTTTTTCTCATGTTCCACACTAGAAATTCTTCTCAGCACGAAGCCGAATTTGTATTGCTAGATCAACTGGTCGAAGAGGATCACCTGCTTCGTAAAATTGATCAGTACATTGATTTTTCATTTATCGT